>JBKJKE010000038.1:0-140345 GCA_046597605.1 Limisphaerales bacterium
CAATCGAAACCATACCATCCGTCTTCTCACTCAGCCCCTGCCCCGCAAATAAACACTCATGAAAACACAAGCCTATCCCTATTCTCATTGCCTGATCCGAGCTTGATGCAGCCCTGGGCGTTTCATGGAGAAGAGGTTTACCGCTGGTTTTTTCTGCGACTTTCATCTTAAAATGGCCATGGGCCGATGGCTTGGGTTGAGGGATTTCGGCTTGTTGGCCCTTGATTCACACTAATCTCAACTCCCTCCTCGTCCGCCACGGCGGCCTAATCGGCGAAATTCACCGGTTTTATGCCAGTGCTGAGGGATGTGAATAGTTGAATAGTTGATGGAGCCGAGGCGCTTCCCTCCGATGTAACTATGCAACGATTCAACCATGCAACTCCGTCCAAAACATTGACGCTGCTTGCATCTGATCATGGACACGATAGTTTGAACCTGACTTTGGAAGAGTGGGGAATCGCTCTCGACGCAAGTTGGGGGAGGAAAGTCCGAACACCGCAGGGCGCGACGCCGCGTAACCCTGTGGCGGCGTTCTTTAACCGAGAGTTTTGCGGTTACAGACCGCCGCTACAGTGGATACACGTGGGAGGAACGTTTTAAAGCGTTTCGACGGATAGTGCCACAGAGAATATACCGCCAGGGGTTTGCCGCCCGGAGAAATCCGGACTGCGACCTTCGGTAAGGGTGAAAAGGTGGTGTAAGAGACCACCGCGTTTTGTGAAAACAAAACGGCATGGAAAACCCCGTCGGGTGCAAGGCCAAATAGGGAGCCCATGAACGGCCCGTTCGCGGTGGAGCAATCCACCAGGTTCCGGGTATGGCTGCTTAGACAAATGATTCTCTCTGCTCGCAAGAGTGAAGACAAAACTCGGCTTATAGCTCTTCCAAAGTCATTTCCTTTTCGCCTGCCTCCTCGTGGAAGCAGGACCTCCAAAAAAAGCGATTACTTTGATTTCGGCACGATGGTTTTGCCTTCCCAGGTGGCTACTTTTGTCTTCGGGTCGTAGGTCAGAATCCGGCTGGCGCTCCCTGGAGCGGGAGGCAGATCCACCTGGGGGATCCATTGGCTGAGTTCTTTTTTTATCGAAGCGTATTTCTTTTCGCCGGTGAGGTTAGTCCATTCATTGGGATCACGCTTCATATTGTAAAGCTCTTCGGAGCCGTCGGCATAACGGATATACCGCCAGTCCTCCGTCCGAACAGTGTGGTTGCCCTGGTTGTGCGAGGTGATGGCGGGCCATGGACGACGCGCTTTGCGGTTCTTCAACTGGGGCAATAAACTACGGCCTTCCTGTCCTTCGCGAGGAGGTAGTCCGCAGAGCTCCAGGAGCGTCGGATAAATATCAAGCAGTTCAGCCGGTCGTTTGCATTCAGCGTTCTTCGCAATACCCGGACCTACAAAAATAAGCGGCACCCGGGTGGAAGGTTCCCAGAGCGAATTCTTCCCGGTGATCCCCTTTTCCCCCAGATGCCAGCCATGATCGCTCCAAAGAACGACGACAGTGTTCGAGGCTTGACCGGATTTATCGAGCGCCTCGATTACACGTCCGACCTGGCTGTCCACGAAGCTGGTACTGGCGAGATACGCACGCACCAGCGGCTTCCATTGATTACTCTCTTTTAACCAGGAGAGGCGCGGCTCTGGTAATTTCCAATGCAAATACCAGGCGAAGTCTGGAACATCGGCGCGATCGTTCTCTTTTCCGGGGGGAAGAACCAGGGTGTCTTCCGGATGTAAATCGAACCACTTCTGCGAGGCAAAGCAGGGCACATGCGGCAAACGGAAGCCGGCGGCGATGAAGAAAGGTTTGTCTTTGGGAGAGGCATGGATTTGTTCGATCGCGGCATCCGCAATCTTCCAGTCCCCCTGCTCCGTATCCTTCTCCGGGAAGATTCCCCAATCCATTGCCGGATGGCCACTGGGCTCGATGATAACAAATTTCTTCGCGGGCTTTGGAATGTTCGGCGAGGGACCCCAGGCCATAAATTCCCCTTCTCTATTCTTTGGAGCAATCGAGCCATCGTGAAAAATTTTACCGCAGGAATAGGTGAAATACCCCGCTTGCTGGAACGCTTGCGGCAAGGTGACCCGTTCCCTGGTTTGTTCTACGGCCCGGATACCCGGGGCAAGTCCATAGATGCCGGTGCTGGTCGGGCGCAACCCCGTCAGCAGGCTGGCCCTGGACGGGTTGCAGAGGGGGGCCTGGCAATGAGCATTGCTGAACAATGTGCCACGCCGGGCGAGTCGGTCCATAAAGGGTGTCTTCGCCTGGGGATGCCCTCCCATTACCCCGACCCAATCATTGAGGTCATCGACGGCGATGAAGAGCACGTTTGGTCGCTGTGCTGCGGTGACTGACTGCAGCCCCAGGGAGACATTCAGAAGAATGATTGCGAGCAGAACCTTCGCGAACCGGGTGATTAGAATCATAAATATGTTACGTGGGAGAGCTTCGATAACACGAACGCACACTGCAGAACGAATTGAAAGCCAAGGCGGAGACCTGGTTCCTACTGCGATATGTGATGATTGGCGTTCATTCGTGATTAACTGTATTTTCGTTTTGGTTCTTCTTACAGGTACAATCCAGGCAACCATGTTTGCTGCAGGCCTTGCACGTTTGCTCCAGCCGCGCTCGCAACTGCTTTCGCGCGCGAAAAAGTCGAACATTAAGGTTGTTCGTTTTGATGCCCAGGGAAGCTGCGACTTCCTGGAGATTCTCTCCCTCAAGATCAACCCGTTCAATCAAGCTGCGGTATTGCCGGGGAAGATCCGGCAGCAAACCGCGAAAACAGCCACAGAGAACTCGCTCATCTGCGGGATTCGGATGAGTACTCATTTCCGTTTCAAACCGCTGGAGCGCCCTGCCCCGGGCATCGTTTCGGCGATAAAGATCGATAATACTCCGTCGCAATATCTGGTAGAACCACGGCACAATCTTTTCCTCCGCAGTCGGGGCGTTGGCGGCTTGAAGGGCTTTCAAGAGACTGTCCTGAACCACATCCGAGGCGAGCTCTGGATCGTTTATCTTTGATCGGGCGAACCCAATGAAAGCGTCGAGATTCTTAAGGATATTCTTTTCCAACTCGTTCATCTTGCGCCTCGAGTGTAAGAGATCGGACATTGCTGCGTCTCTCATAGTGATATGCAAAATAAAGCCCGAGCGCAACAAAGCGGAAATGACGCCCAGATCCACCTCCAAGTGAAAGGCATGAGCTGTGCGTCTTGCGTAGCCCACGTGGAGCGGGCTTTACTGGGGGAACCCGGCGTACTCTCCGCATCAGTGAATCTCGCCACCGAAAAGGCCTCCATCACATTTGATCCTGCCAAAACCACCCCGCAGGCGCTGATCGGCCGGGTGCAGAATGCTGGCTATACTGTCGCTCAAAAGGAACTGGTAGTTGGTATCCGGGGCATGACTTGTGCGAGTTGTGTCCGTCACGTGGAGGAGACGTTAAAAAGGATTCCCTCCATGAGCAGCGCGGTCGTCAACCTCGCCACGGAACGCGCCACGCTCACCTTTCCCGAGGGCACTGTCACTTTTGCAGACATCCAGAAGGCCGTGGCAGCCGCTGGCTATGAAGCACTGCAGCTCGTGGAAGCGGGAGGTGAAGACCAGGAACATTCGCGGCGAAACGAAGAACTCCGGAAACTGAAGGCAGATGTACTCGTGGCTGCTGCGCTCTCGGCTCCGATTGTGTTGCTGTCGATGCTTCCGATGCTCATTCCGGGAGGGCATCACTGGATCGCACAGAACGTTCCGGTGTTTTGGCAGAACGTTTTCTTTTTTGCGTTGGCAACCATCGTCCAGTTTGGGCCGGGGCGACGCTTCCTCGTGCGCGGTTATAAATCTTTACGCGCCGCCGCTCCCGATATGAACAGCCTGGTCATGATCGGCACCGGGGCGGCTTATCTTTATTCCGTCGTCGCCACATTTCTCCCACGCCTGCTCCCGGCGAACGCCACCCACGTTTACTACGAAGCTTCCGTCACCATCATCACCCTGGTACTGCTTGGGAAATTTTTCGAAGCGCGGGCGAGGAGCGGCACAAACGAGGCCATCAAGAAATTACTGAAGCTTCAGCCGAAAACGGCACGCGTTGTTCGTGCGGGAAAAGAACAGGACGTGAGCGTGGCGGAAGTGCCTGTGGGTGAAACAATTGTGGTCAGGCCGGGAGAAAAAATACCGGTGGATGGAGAACTTACTTCAGGAAGGTCATTCGTGGATGAATCCATGATCACGGGAGAACCGATTCCGGTGGAGAAAACGGCTCCCGCAAAAGTGGTCGCGGGCACGATCAACCAACAAGGATCTTTCACCTTCAAAGCAACTCAGGTCGGCAGCGCCACTCTCCTTGCTCAGATCATCCGACTCGTCGAACAGGCGCAGGCGTCGAAACCCGCAATTCAGGCTCTGGCAGATAAAGTCGTGCGCTACTTCGTTCCGGTTGTTCTTGCACTCGCCACGTTGACCTTCTTCGTCTGGTTGATCTGGGGACCCGAGCCATCGCTTACGTTCGCGCTGGTGAATGCCGTAGCCGTCCTGATCATTGCATGCCCGTGCGCGATGGGCCTTGCAACCCCCACATCAATCATGGTGGGAACTGGAAAAGCCGCCGGGTTGGGTGTTCTTTTCCGCAAAGGTGATGCGCTTCAAACCTTGCAGGAGGTGAGCATCGTGGCCCTCGACAAAACAGGAACGCTGACGCTGGGTCAACCGGTGCTGACTGATCTGATCATCATCCCCGGATTTGATGAGGACGAGGTTCTCAGCCTCATCGCCGCCGTTGAATCCAAATCGGAACATCCCGTGGGACGGGCCATCGTTAAGCACGCGGAACAGCGTCAGGTCGCACGGACGTCGGCGGAGAATTTTCAATCGACTTCTGGATACGGAGTGCAGGCCACCGTGAATGGCAAGACCGTCCACCTCGGTGCAGATCGATTCATGCACAAGATTGGGCTCAGCACAGACCAGTTTACCGCAGAGGCATCGCGCCTGGGCGACGAAGGGAAAACACCGCTCTACGCTGCCGTGAACAACCAAATCGTTGCCGTTCTCGCCGTCGCCGATCCAATCAAGGATTCCACACCAGAAGCGATTGCGGCCCTGCATCGCTTGGGACTCCGTGTGGCCATGATCACAGGTGACAACCGACGGACGGCCGAAGCGATCGCCCGCAAACTGGGTATCGACGAAGTCATGGCGGAAGTTTTGCCCGAAGGAAAAGTAGATGCAGTGACGAAGCTCCAGAGCAGCGGCGCACAAGTAGCTTACGTGGGAGATGGTATCAACGATGCCCCGGCGCTCGCAAAAGCGGATGTGGGCATTGCAATTGGCACGGGGACGGACGTCGCGATTGAAGCGGCGGATGTCGTGCTGATGTCAGGTGACCTGCGCGGGGTCATCAATGCAATTGCACTTTCCAAAGCCACTCTCCGGAATATTCGTCAGAATCTTTTTTGGGCATTCTTTTACAACGCAGCTTTGATTCCGCTGGCGGCAGGCGCTCTCTATCCTTTCTTCGGATGGACACTATCTCCCATCTGGGCCGCGGCCGCGATGGGGCTCTCGAGCCTGTTTGTTCTGGGCAATGCGCTTCGTCTAAAACGCTTCAGGTCGGCATTGTAAAATCCTCCGGCGACCTGCCCTGTAGGACGCTCCATCGCCCCACGCGCTCGCCTGCCTCACTTTTCTCATGAAATTTTTTGCACGATCCGAAAACTGGACTATTGTTTTACCCAATGTTTACCCCCAGTTCCTTCATGATTTTCATGCTCGTCGCAAATTTCGTTTTCTTTTCCTGGCTGGCAGGACGACGCACGCATGAACAAGTCTCTGAATGTGAACGTCCCGCTATTTGCTAAAAGTCCCCCGCTATCGTCCTCCCACGCGAGGTCAGGTTGTAGGTTCCTTCACCGATAAAACAGTTTGCTTCATCCCATCCAAGGTGGGCGGCGTCGGTCGAACTAAACTCGCCACGTATCCCACCACGATACAGGTGATTAACCCGCACCCCCCGTAGAGCAGGATATGGATCTTCGTGTTTTGCGTGATCCAGGAAACGACAAGGGCACTGGCCAGTGCTCCTGCTATTGCACCAAAAGAATTCGCACGTTTTGTAAATCTTCCCAGGAAGAAAACACCGGCGAGACCACCGCCGATCAATCCGATCATTTTTAGAAACGCATCCCACAATGACTTCACCTGGAACTCAGCCATAAACAAGGCGGCAGCAGTCGCGGCGACGCCGAGGATGACTGTTATCCACCGGGCCAAACGCAGGCAGTCTTTGTCAGAGGTTTGCGGCTTGAAACGCCTGTAGAAATCAGTAGTGATCACAGTGGAGACACTGTTCATGCTGTTATCCAGACTGGACATGGCTGCTGCAAAAACACCCGCAATGACTAAACCCAAAACTCCCGTGGGAAGCGAGTGAGAGATGAACCAAGGGAATACTGCATCAGTATTCAAAGCAGGGTTCAGCTTTTCCGGATGAATCTTGTAAAAGATGAAGAGGGCGGTTCCGACGCTAAAAAACAGTAAAGTTGCCGGCACCACCATGGCAGCATTGGTCCAGATCGATTTGGCTGCCTGCTTTTCATCAGCAGTAGTCAGATACCTTTGCACCACGGCTTGATCCGCTGAGTAAGGTCCCAGGTGGGATAAAAACGGGCCCACCGTCATTACGAAGATGCTGGTGGTCGTCAAGTCCCAGCTCCATTCGATCATATGGAACTTTCCTTCCGCAAGTCCCATTGAGACGATCGTGCCGAAACCACCATCCACTTGCAGCGCGATCAATATCAGGCAGACCACGGCGGCAAGCAAAAGCACCGTTACCTGGGCCAGATCTGTCCAGATGATCGCCTCAATTCCACCGGTGGCGCTGTAAAGGGTCGTCAAGATACCCATCGCGAGAATACAAATCTTCGTGTCGATTCCGGTGACGGCGGACAATGCCATTGCCGGAAGCACCAAAACGATTCCCATCCTTCCAATCTGAAAAATACAAAAGGCCGTGGCACCGAAGAGGCGAACGGCCAGGTTGAATCGCATCTCCAGATATTCGTAAACCGTCGTGATATTGAGGCGACGATAGAATGGCAGGTAGAGATAGATAATCACCGGAGCAATCGCCAGGATCATAAGGTTATTCAGGAAATAGGTCCAATTGCTTGCGTAGACTTTAGCGGGAATCGCGAGGAATGTAATTGCACTTAGTTGAGTGCCGAAGATCGAAACACCCGCTGCCCACCACGGGATTCGTTGCCCTCCCAGAAAAAAATCAGAAGTAGTCTGATGCCGTCTCGAACAGTAAAGACCTATTGCCACCATCCCGCCCAGGTAAAGAGCCACAATGATGTAATCCACTTTCGCCATCGCCGACTTCTGCGTGATTGGTCGGGCAGTCCACACTTCGGCCGACCTGACTCCCGGACGCACTTCTCCGCTCGGAACAACAACTCTATTTTTCCACCACACAGCCGGAGCGGTCACACGAGAAACTGCCGCCGTTCCCATTTTTGCCCAAGTATCTGTGATGGTGTGGTAGGCAAGAATCTCGGCTGTAAACCCTGGATGTTCCTGCAAGGGTTGGAATCCCACCTTGGTTCCGTCATCCCCTCCGATCACAAGAAAGTGTGATTGCCCCAGTGCGGGTGCCGGTGAAGGAGCGGCAACTGCTGCCCTTGGCATTTCAGCAATTTTCCTCCAGCCACGCCCCGGCGTGAATCGATAGGCATCACGTAGATAGATCCTCTGCGGTTTACCGTCCGGGCCTGCGGTGAGATCGGTCCCGCCTGCCAAAAAGAAAGATCCATCCTGCACCGCTGCCACGGCCAGCATCCGCGCCGGGCCGGGCCACGGTTCCAGCTTCTCCCACTTTGAACCCGCCTGCGAAGTGTCCAGCGACCAGAAAGTTTGCAGAGCATTTGTGGCATCCGGTGTTTCGATGCCGCCCGCGACATAGATCGTTTCCCCGAGGAGCGCACCGGAAGCGAAGGCAACGGGGATAGGTAAAGCAGGAAGATTCTTCACAACGATGGCCCCGTTCTGCCACTTAAGCAGGAAGACATCCGGAAAATGTTCCTGCGCGTTGCCGCCTCCTATACAAACCAAACCATCCTTGGTTGTGACAGCCACCCCATAGGCGTTCGGACGGGGCAGTTTGAAACCAGTTATCCACTGGCCCTGCGGCTCAGTCAGAACATAAACCTCATCATGCCAGATTTTTTTACCACCATCCCACGGCATGCCGTTCGGAAAATTAGCGCCGCCAGCTACGATCAACGCCTCCCCGCTGACTCCCGCGAACGGGGCCGCGATCCCTAGTTTGTCGGGAAGCGGAGGCAACTGCTCCCATTTCAAGAAATCCAACGCTTGTCCACGCATCGCCGTGAACGTGGCAATTAGAACCAAGAGAAAGACGCGAAACGGTTTCATTATGGCGCGGGTAGAACTCCGATAGCTTCGAGTTCGCATTGAAGTTTCTGGTAAGAACTCTCCGATACCTTCTGCAATGGCAATCGCACAGGACCGCAATCGATCCCGAGCATCTGCATGACGGCTTTACCTGCACTCATTCCCCCGTGTCTCGATAATGCGGCAATCATTTCGATCGCCTGGGTCTGATACCTTTGTGCGCTGGCCATATCACCTTTCTGAAAGGCACTGATGACTTTGTGGTAGATGGGAGCGCCGAAGTTATAAGTACTGCCAACAAATCCTTCAGCTCCCATCGCCAACGCCGCCAGCATGATTTCGTCACGTCCGAAAAGAATGTTGAAGCGACCGTTCTCAAAGGCGACGCACTGCCGGTAATCCATCAAATTCTCAAATGTATACTTCACCCCAGCGAGGTTGGGAATTCGAGGAGCCGCAGCTTTCAAAAAATCGAGCACCGCGAAGTTCACCCCGTTCATGCTCGGCATGTGATAATAATAGAACGGCAAGTCCGGGGCCGCCGAGGCGATCTCTGCGCATATATCCACCAATCCGTTCAGCGTGGTGGGGCGAAAATAATCCGGTGCCATCGCAGCCACCGCATAAGCCCTGGACTTGTGAGCATGTGCCGCGATGAGTTGCGCGTCAGACAGGCAATTGTGCCCGGCGTGGACAATTACCTTCAGATCACGGGGCGCGGCATGTATCCATCGTTCGGCGATGGCAATGCGTTCGTCCGTCGTAAGAGAACTCCATTCACCCGTGGTTCCACAAACGAATGCAGCGGTGACGTTGTTCTTTGAGAGCCATTCGGCCTGCTTTCGAATGAGATCGAAATTTACGGTATCAATCTCGAAGAACGGAGTGTGCGGCGCGGCGATGAGGCCAGTGAGCTTTGGATAAGTCATTAACGTCTTCCTGTTTTCGAAGGGTTTCTGTTCAAGTTTTTGTGGGAGCCAATTGAGTCCGAACCATCGGTTAACCAAGTGAGCGTGAAATTTGCGTAAGTGATTGTGTCGTAGGAGTTGCTTTCGCCACGCTCATAGAGACATGCAATCGTCTGGTCTGGCAGCACTGCGAGAGATGAGTAGCCACTCGGTCCGGCAAAAAGACTTTTCGCGACAGGCCATCTCTTGGCTTCGTCATAACTGAGACGCACAGTCATGTTTGCTCGCTTCTTTTCCTGTGCCGGATTTGAGAAAAGGATCCGGCTTTTCTGACCTCTCTCAGGCCATGTGTAACGAAGGATGCTTGCCTGGCAGACAGGCTCAATTAATTCCGAATGGCTGACCGGGGCACTCCAACTGGTGCCACCGTCGGAACTAAAGGAATGCGCGCGACGGCTCTCACCGAGATACGACCGCATATCCATCAGCAGAGTTCCTTTTCCTTCTGCAAGCTCTACCACCTGACATTCGTTCATTTTTGGACGAATGACTCCTCCCAAATTCCAAGTCTCTCCACCATCGTCGCTATGGAATGAATGGGAACTAAACTCAAGGAGAGCGCCCGGATCGCTCAGATTTTGAAAGCTGTGATCGCTCGGAATGACCAGGCGACCTTTGTGTGGGCCATTTCGAATTTGAATTCCAACTCCTGGGCCTGTCGCATACCAACCCCAGGCGGGATCCTTCACGTCGTTGGTGATCTCCACTGGCTTCGACCACGTCTTGCCATCATCGGTGCTTTTGCAGACCCAAACCGTTCGGGTGCTTTTGGAGCTTTTGGCTTTGATCGCCTTTTCGTTGTCCTCGCCAAGATTGTGCGTCAACAGCAGCCAGATCGTACCACTCTTGCCATCGACCACCGGGCACGGATTTCCGCAGGTATTTCCAGCGTCATCCCAAACGACCTGCTGAGGTTCCCAGCTCTTCCCTCCGTCCAAAGAACGTTTCAGGACGATGTCTATGTCGCCAGTATCAGAACGGCTATTTTTCCGCCCTTCCGCAAAAGCCAGGATGGCTCCTTTGCGAGCCACGATCAGCGAAGGAATACGGTAGGTATGGTAGCCATCTCGTCCAGCTACATAAATTTCCGTCTGAGTCACTGCATGAGCAGCGATGACGAATAAGGAGACGACGAGGCAAACTAAACAGCGCTTCATTCTCATAGTTTGGATTGGGGGGGGGATTTTGTTCTGGTTCTGGACGGCTTCGGATTTTGTTCAGGGCCAAGCACCTGCCCGTCAGCGCGCAGGCGAACCGCCAATCGTTCGTAGTTAACATCCTGCACTGAGATTTTTCCCTCAATTGCGAGACAGGCAGCGGTAGCGGACGACTGACTCAGGATCATGAAAACTGGCTCCATTCGGATTGAACCAAAGGCAACATGACTGGCAGAGAGAGCGAAAGGGACCAGTAGATTTATGCACTCCGACTTCTTCGGTACGATCGCGCCGTAACCAATCGCATAGGGTGCCGGAACCGGACGGGCTTTCGTGCCTTCGTTGACGGCTTGACCGTTATGCACGATGCGTCGGACGGCGTGCATGTCCATGCCGTATGCCCCCATGCCAATTGAATCAGCGGCAATACGCTCGCCCACACAATGGTGTTCGACCATCACGAAGTCGGAAACCATCCGACGGGCCTCGCGCACATAGAGCTGATGCGGCCAACCTGCGTTGTCTACGAATTCATCTTTACAAAGGCCGAAACGGTTCATTTCCGAACGGACCACCGTCGGCACCCTCGGACTGCTCGCAAGAAAGTGGAAGAAGCCCCGGAGGTAATCTTCATGTGCCCTGGCGATGCGCTTCCGTTCTCGCCAGTTGGATTCGGGATACCGGTGAGCCCCACCGATAAAGTCCGTGGAGATCGCCCATCGGTTATTGAAATCAAATTTTCCGTTCTGCAACGGATCAAACTTAAGGAAATCAGTCAGCGTTAGTTTTTCTCCCGCAGCAGTGCGCGCCTCAATCCAGCGCGCCAACAACTCGTACTTACCCGAATCAAAGTCTGCGGGAGGAGTTATCGAAATTCGATTGGTCGGATTGTCGGTCAGGCAAACGCGGAAATTATAGCTTTGCACCGACCTGTCTGCCGCTCCGATTTCTCCAATGGATCCCGCCTGCATCAAATATGGAAGCGGACCGCTGGAAGGATCGCCGGGGATTTTGAAAGGGTCTATCGCGACCTTGAATTCTCCAGCGCGTGGATTTATCGCGGGCCCCTGCACGCCGTTTATCGTTTCGCCATACCTGGCATTCGCTTCACGCCCAGCGGTGTAAGAAACACCTGCCAACGCCATCAAGTCACCTTCATAGGTTGCATCGATGAAAACTTTGGCGCGAACACGCACCCCGTTCTCGGTTACAATTTCGCGGATGCGCGCCCCATCTTTACGAACCAATTTGAGTTGTTGATCGAAGTAAATGGGGACATTCGATTCCTGTATCCATTTCTGAAAAACAGATTCAGCTGCTTTGGGTTCGAACGACAAGGAGGGCGGTTTGGCAAAATCAATGCCACGACGACTGGGATCAGAGCTGGCCTGAGTGGCAAAAACTGATTGCGGTTCCTGGCCATAACTCGCACCCACTCTCTCGTAGAACTCCCGGGCCATTCCGCCTACAGCCCAAACACGATCACTGGTTCCCACGTCCGTCCAACTCAGTCCACTGGCGCTCATTCCTCCCAGATGCCGACCTGGTTCGATGATGACTGCGGATTTTCCCATTCGCACCGTTTGCACGGCAGCAATGACTCCACCCGAAGTTCCTCCATAGATGCAGACGTCCGGGGTGAGCGTCTTGATTGAGATCACTTTCGAATTTTTTGCGGACGCCTGGGTCGTCACCGAAGAAAGGAGGAAAACGGCACAACTCGTGACCACACTGAACAAGCGCCTCGCCGCTTTGACGCGATGAGCGTAGACACGAAGGACAAGGGATATTGACTTTCTGGCTCGCATGAAAGGCTTCGTCAGAACGGAAAGTTCAGATTAGGAAGAGGTGGGGTTATGGAACTTCACCGGTATGGAAACGCTATGAGGTTGAGCGGTCTTTCCCTTGCTCAACTGCTTGAGCATCTGGCCGATTATCGCCCCCTGCTCTTCCTGGGAGATGGTCGGAACAACACACGGAAACACGGAGGAGGTTTCGGCTACCACAATCCGTAAGTCCTTCGGAACTTTTATCTTCAACTCGATCGCAGCCGTTGCCGCAGCCTTTGCCAGTGTTTCAGAACGGCAAATCAAGGCGGTTGGCGCATCACCAGATTTCAAAAGTGATTTGATTGTGCTGAGAGTTACCTCCTCCAGAGCAGGAACGCTTCGAACACGGAGCGCGACCCCGGATTTCGCTTTGGCAAAACGCTCCTGGGCTCCATCCAATAGTAAATTATCGCCGAATCCCCAGCGCTCCCGCATCAGGACCGCTATCTTGCTGTGCTTTTCCGAGATGAGATACTCCGCCAACAGTTCACCAATCTGCTTCTGATCCCGGTCAATCCACGGCAATTCGCTGGTTTCCGGAAAGACACTTCCAAACACCACTGCCGGAATGCTTGAGTCCCGAAAGTACTGCTGGATCTCGGCCGAACTTACAAAAAGCACGACACCTTCCATCGATTTGTTTTTCTCGGCCCGAGCCAGTAATTCTCGAGCAAAACCGAGTTCCCCGGAAACGGGCAGGAAGGTGTGCTGGATATTCACATCGGGCAGCTCTGCGTTAATGCCAAAGAGGGCTTGCTCCACGCTCTGTCGCGAAAAACGGAAATAAGCGACAGGCATGAGCAGATGGACGCATCGAAGGGAATGTTCATGATCCGCTTCAACAAATGATTGCGAAATAAAGGTTCCAGCCCGACGTCGGCGTTCGAGGATGTTGCGTTCGGCAAGTGACTGCAATGCCCTGTTCGCCGTGATCAAAGTCACCCCATACTTATCAGCTACCTCAAGTCCATTCAGATAGCGTTCACCAGGCCTCAAACCCCTTTCACGAATGTCTTCAAAGATGACGTTTGCCAACGTCGATGTTTCCGAGAGCTCGGAGGAGTCGGAGGGGAATGGCTGGCTCATGCCCAACTAATTAGAGGATCACGGTCGTCGTTGCAAATAATAATATTCAAATAAACTCATTCAGTGATATTATTCGTTTTGCACGCGAAAGTATGAGCCATGTTATTCAGTGCAATCACCGTCTTCGCATTATCAATGCCTGATTCAAAAGGGGGGTGAACACCGATTGACCGGTTGGGGTGATGAGCGATATTAGCGCGATGGAGCCCTGTTTTCTGATATTGGTAGCTGATGATAGTAGCGATGATCACTTCCTGATCGAACGCGCGATAAAAAAAGCAAAAACAAATGGAAAGATCGTTTACGTGGAAAGCTTTGAGGATTCGATTCGTTATCTTGAAGGTCAGGGCGAATTTTCTGATAGAACCCGGTTCCCTTATCCCCAGCTCGTTGTTTCTGATGCCAGCATGCCGTCCCAATTAGGCGGTTTTGATATTCTCTATTGGCTGCGCGAGCATGTTGAGGCAGCGCCCGTCCCGGTGATTGTGTGCTCCGGCAACTTGAATCCTGAGTTTATTCAAAAAGCTTATCAACTCGGCGCCAATTCCTATTTTGCGAAGCCGAGTATTCACGGCGAACTTGAGACATTTTTTGAAGCCTTCTTCAGATACTGGGCTTTAGTGAAGCCTCCAGTGGTCCCCGAAACTCCCAGAGGTTAGCATTTTAAACACGCAATCGCCATTCGCAAAAGACCCATTCCCTTTGCGCTTCAGGTAAATCGGAAGCTCCTATCAAAAACGGTGGCTACACCCTGCTGCCCACTATCTTCGTAATCACCCGATCGATCGTGCCGGTTTTGCGCTCTCCGCAGCGAGGGTTTTCCTGGAACAGGGGTCGAAACGCCTCGCGCGGAGTGGGCTGTTCCGGTACAGACGTCGCTGCGCGGCGCGTTTCGATGTCTGTACCGGTACATGGGTCGCTGCACGCGGTGTTTTAACTAAAAAAGCCGCGTACAGACTACTCTGCGCCTCGTGCAGCGACGTCTGTTCCGGGCCAAATGGCGTTGTAGCTGCTTGGTTTCATCACGTTTCTGGCACTTCTCGTCTTTAAAACGGCAGTGGGCCGAGCGTCCTGGCCGAGCTGGGGAGCGTGCGGAATTCAACACCGATCCAACGGTTTTAAGGCTAACAATGACCTTCCTGCTCGCGCCTGGAGGAATGCGTCGAAAGATCGTGGCTTATGCCAGCCAGTCGGATCCCGCCAGAGCTCGCGATATCTGAGATCAGGACCGATCCGGTAATTATTTGGCAATCAATGTAAACCTTGAGCGCGGCGATGGACGGCGTTGCACTGAACAATGCCTTTCCTTATGTTTCGCCGAATGAATTGCAAAGGAATGGTTTATCTGGTCGGTGCTGGTCCCGGGGATACTGGCCTGATGACGCTGCGAGGCGCGGAGCTTCTCTCGCGCGCTGACGTCGTTGTTTATGATGCCCTGGTGAATGCCGACCTTCTTAGGCTGGCTCCTAAAACTGCCGAGATTATTTATGGCGGAAAGAGATCCAACCAACACGCCATTCCCCAGGAAGATTTGAACAAGCTACTGGTCGAGAAAGCCCGGTCTGGTAAATGTGTGGTCCGCTTAAAAGGCGGCGATCCTTACATCTTCGGTCGCGGGGGTGAAGAAGCGGAAGAACTTGCCACAGCAAAAATTCCTTTTGAAGTCGTGCCCGGCATCTCCTCGATCGTCGCTGGCCCGAATTACGCCGGCATTCCGATCACCCATCGAGATCATTGCTCAAGCTTTACGGTGGTTACTGGCCACGAAGATCCGACGAAGGAGGAAACGAACATCGATTGGAAGCAGCTTGCGCAGATACCCGGAACCAAAGTGGTTCTGATGGGAGTCGAGCGCATCCGCCAGATTTCCGAGTCGCTCGTGGCGAATGGAATGAGTTCCGAAACGCCAGTGGCAATGGTTCGGTGGGGAACCACCGGACAGCAGCAAACCATCGAAGGGACATTAAAAACCATCGCCGACATCGTTGCAGAGAAGAAGTTTTCGGCTCCGGCTGTGACAATCATTGGAGAGGTTGTTAAGCTCCGGTCGAAACTCAATTGGTTCGAGAACCGCCCCTTCTTTGGGCAACGCATCGTGGTGACCCGCACGCGCGACCAGGCGAGCGAACTTTCCCGCCAACTGCTGGAACGTGGGGCCGATGTTTTGGAAATCCCAACGATTAAAATAGGGCCTCCAACTAATGTGCAGGGTCTCATGGATGGGATGCTGGAACTCAACTCCTACGACTGGATCGTTTTCACCAGTCCCAATGGAGTCACTAGCTTCTTCGAATACTTCTTCAGGGGTTTCGAAGACCTTCGCGATATTGGAGGAGTGAAGATCGCTGCGGTCGGGCCCGCCACGGCAGCAAAACTGAAGGAGCTGCATCTGAAGGTCGATCTAATGCCATCCGAATATGTCACGAGCAAAATTGCAGATGCCTTTGAGAAGTTTGAAAGCATCGAGAATTTGAAGATCCTGCTTCTTCGCGCAGAAGTCGCAAATCCAGAATTGCCGAAGAAGCTGGAGCAGATGGGGGCAATTGTTGATGACGTGGCGTGTTACAAAACCAGTCCCGAAACTGAAGACCTTAATGGGGCCGCCGCGAAGCTCACTGAAGGGGGCGCTCACTGGATCACTTTCACCAGCAGTTCCACTGTGGAGAATTTTCATTCCCGATTCAACCTGCCGGAGCTCCTGAAGAAGCACCCCAATACAAAGCTCGTTTCCATCGGTCCAGAAACCAGCAAAGCCATTGTGGCACTTGGACTCCAGCCGGCGGTTGAAGCCAAGCCTCATACCATCGACGGCATGATCAAGGCGCTGGAGAAAGCAATCGTTTAAGCTTGGATGGATCTGGAACCCGGATCCGTCATATTGAAGAAAGTTGCGTTCCCCTTAACGGTAATTCAGATTTACGCAGAATGAGTTTGGAAATTGTGAAATACGGTCACCCTGTTCTCCGCCAAAAAGGGGTGCCAATTGAGAAAATAACGCCTGAGGTTGAGCTTCTGGTTAAAGAGATGTTCGAGACCATGTATGCCGCACACGGCATCGGCCTCGCCGCCCAGCAAATCGGTAAAGCACTGCAGCTGTGCGTCATTGATGTGAGCGCAGCAGATGACCGCCCTTCCACTCTCGAATTGAACGGCGAACCGGGCGATGTAAATGCGTTCATGCCGCTTACACTGATTAATCCGAAATTAAAACTCTCCGGCAAAGAGGTTCCCGGTCCGGAAGGTTGCCTGAGCTTTCCTGAAATCTATGGAGACGTCATTCGCCCCGAAACTGTGGAAGTGACCGCCCTGAATACCAAAGGACAGGAATTTTCTTTCCGCTGCGGAGGACTACTCGCACGTTGCGTCCAGCACGAAGTCGATCATCTCAACGGAATCCTTTTTATCGATCGCATGCCCAGAAGTGAAAAAGAAAACTTTCGTGGCGAACTGGACGATCTACAAACAAGCACAAAGGAAGCGTTGAAGAAGTAAGTGCTTTAGTGCAGTTCCGAATACTGAAAACTGAACACTCAATACTTTCCCTAAAGCTGTGTCTGACAAGGTCTACGATGCGATTGTGATTGGCGGAGGCCCCGGCGGCAGTGCAACCGCCACTTTCCTGGCGAAAGCGGGCAAGCGCGTCCTCGTTCTGGAGAAAGCGATTTTTCCTAGATTTCATATTGGTGAATCTCTTCTTCCCTATAATCACGAAATCTTTGAAGAGATGGGCGTCCTGGCAGAACTACAGTCAGCCTGCCTCGTCAAAAAGACGGGCGCACAATTTCATATTGGAAACGGTTCAAAATCCATCGCCCTGGTTTTCAGGAATGGCAAATACACGCGCCAAACCGAAGCATTCCAAGTGGAACGCGCGACATTCGACCACATCCTGCTGAAGCACGCCGAAAAGCTCGGCGCAGAAGTTCGCCAGGGATGGACGGTCAGCAAGTTTACGAGCGAGGCGGATTTGGTCTCCATTGATGCGATGGATGCGAACGGGACAGCACATACATTCCAGGGGCGCTACCTCATCGACGCCAGCGGCCGAGGCAATTTGACGGGAAACCAGGAAGGTCTGCGGGAGTTTCATCCGCGACTTCGAAAGTTGGCCTTCTTTGGCCATTTCTCGGGGGTCAAAATGGATACCGGTGAAAAATTCGGCGATACGGTCATCGTACGATTGAAAGACAAGTGGTTTTGGATCATCCCGCTTTCTGCCGAAAAGATCTCCGTCGGTTGTGTGATGGATAAAGAGGAATTCGTAGCGAAGAAAAAACCTGCCGCAGAATTCTTCTCTGAAATTTGGCAAAATAGTCCCGTGCTCAACGAGCGCATGAAGAATGCGAAGCTGCTTGGTGAAATCATCACCACCACCGATTTCTCCTATCGCAACAAACGACTGGTCAGCGATCGCTTGTTTCGTGTGGGTGATGCTGCGGGGTTCATGGATCCGATTTTCTCCTCTGGCGTCTTCATTGCGATGTATTCTGGAAGGCTTGCCGCCAAGACCGTTATAGAGCTCCTGAGCGGCAAGGCTAATGCGGGGCGACTGCTGAAGACATATGAAAAGCGAGTGAACCGGGCGATGGATTTTTATTGGGAGATGGTTGAAGGCTTTTACACCACTCCTTTCATGGAATTGTTCATGCATCCTCGAGAGAAATGGAACCTGCCCTCTGCAGTGGTTGGAGTCCTGGCCGGCGAACTTGAGGGCGGATGGAAAATCTCCTGGCGAATGAGACTTTTCTTTTGGATGGCTCGACTACAGGGAAAAAGGCCCTTCGCCCCGAGGCTTTCGTTCGACTAATCGACACATTTGTCTGGAATTGCGGCACCCCATTCCCTTGCGCACTTCAAATTGCTGTGTTAAGCGTCTCCCAAACGGAGGCAATTTCTCCGGGAGTTAAATTCAAATATGAAATCAAAAATCGTGACACTGCTTGCGGTTGCCCTGGCATTCCAGGCAGTCGCACAGGATAAGAAAACAGAAACCAAGCCAGCTTCCACCAACGCCACGGTGAAGACTGAAGCCCAGATCAAAGAAGAAGTCAGCTATGCCGTCGGCATGGATTTCGGCTTCCGTCTGAAACGGGCAGAATACAATTTCGACCTGGACCAGATGACCAAAGCCATGAAGGACGTGCTCACAGGCGGCACAACAAAACTCACGGAGCAACAGGCGCAGGCTGCCATCCAGGAATGGCAAACCAAGCAACAGGGCGTCATGGAAGAAAAGCGCAAAAGCGAAGGCGGCACGAATCTGAAGAAAGCGGAACAGTTCCTCGCCGACAATGCGAAGAAGCCGGGAGTTAAGAAACATAGCGACACCAACTTCACAGATAAGCTCCAATACGAAGTTCTGACCGAAGGCAAAGGAGAGTCACCGAAGGCAACCGATACTGTAAAAGTTCATTATCGTGGAACCCTGTTGGACGGCACTGAGTTCGACAGTTCCTACAAGCGCAATGAACCGGTTGAATTCCCATTGAATGGTGTGATCAAGGGTTGGACCGCGGGTCTTCAATTGATGAAGCCGGGTGCAAAGTATAAGTTTTACATTCACCCCGACCTCGCTTACGGACCACAAGGCCGTCCCGGCATTCCCCCGAATGGTATGCTGATCTTCGAAGTTGAGTTGATCGAAGTTAAAAAAGCCCCGGATGAAGCAGTCAGTGCTGTGAGCGGCGAAATCATCAAGGTGCCGAGCGCAGACGAATTGAAAAAGGGCGCGAAAATCGAAGTTCTGAAAGAATCTGACGTGAAAAAGCTCACGAATCAGCAACCTGCAAAGCCTAAGCAGTAAGGCCCATTTAGCAAAATGAAAGGCGGCCATCATGGGCCGCCTTTCTCTTGTACAAAGCTGACTGAGTCAATTAAGGAAGGTCCGCACCCAACCCAGGTCCGTCGAGGGTGCCTGGAGCTTCGCCTGCACCGTCGTTCTCTGCTGTTTTCTTCTCCTCTTTGCTGACGAGCAGCTCCGAGCGATTCTTCAGCACTTGTTCGAGACTCCACTTGGGAACCGTGTAGGTCCACTTGGCAAAGGCTTGTTCTTCTTTCAGCTTCTCCTGGAGCTTCTGTTGCTTCTCCTTGAATTCTTTTTCCAGCTTTTCTTTATCCTCTGCCTTTTCATCCGCGGCCGGGGTACGTTCCTTGGGGAACTCAGCTGAAACAGCCACTTGGACATATTGATTCTGATCCGGAGATTGTTTTCCCACGCTGAACCTGTAGGTAAACCCATCGAAGGTCTGGATCGTCACAACCGCAGGTTTGTCTAAACCCGTTTGATCAGCAGGCTTGTCGATGGCCACATCAATGAAGCTCGGGTTGTTGAGAGCGTGAGAGAAACCGGACAACTTGTTCGTGTCGAAGTTTTCTTCAGATTTCGCATCCGCCACCGTCCACGAACCTGTTTCGGTTTCCCGCGCAGCCTTCCAGGAGTTGGTTGCTTCGGTCGCCTGCAACTGGATCGACTTTATCTTCTCCACCTTCAGAAAGTCTTTGTTTAACCAGTTTTCAGGCTTCGCTTCGGCTGCGGTCAGAGGATCGGAGACAACCGCCACGGTTTCCGCGGTAGGAGAGGTGAGCACATAACGCCCATCCGGAGTTCCGCCCGCATCCTCGCCAAAAGGAGATGCCTGTTGTTGTGACTTGCGGACGTGTTTAGCCCCGAGCCAGAAGGTTTTCACTTCCTTGCCAGCCTCGCCCTTGAATTCCACCACTGTGGCTGCAAATGGCTTCCCCGGTTCCGCAAGTTCCAACTTGGAACGTTGCGAGGGCCCAACCTTTACCGTTTGCACCACTTTCAAGTCCTGCGCTTTGCGAACGAACTCGCTGATCTGCTCGAAGTTCGCCGGGTAGTTATTGCGTTCCTTTACGGTCCATATGTCACCAGTCTTCACCAGGTTCACTTCGTTGGGACCTTGTTTGATGGCAACGTGCGATACATCGTTAACATTGAACTCACCGAGCAGCTTCTGCCCTGCCCTGGTGCCTCCCTGATATTCAGCATTGTTCTTGTTGTAAAGGGCGAGGCCAATACCTCCGACCACCAACACCAGCACTAATAAAACAATGAATTGTTTTCTGTTCATCTTTCCAAACTCCTTATTTTGCAGCGGTCCGTCTGCGTTTCACTACTGCTAGAACAATTCCGGAAATAGCCACCACCGCGGGCATGGCCAGGATGTTCGTCCACTTCAATCGCGTCTCCAACGATTCCACTTCCCGACGCAGATTCTTGCGCATTTCTTTTAGCTCTTTGTTCGTAGCGACTTCCTGTTTGCGGAAGTTCTCAAGTTCCTTCTGTTGTTCGGGAGACATGATATATCGCTGTTCCTTCGATTTGGCCTGCTGGAGTTCGTTCAACTTCCGTTGTGTTTCCTGCAGGCTGTCTTCCAGGGTTTTGATCCGGGTGCGGAAGCTTTCTTGTGCTTCCATTTCCATTTTGCGCACCAGGGTGAAAGGACGGTTCATGGTGGCACGGCTACGAACAGCAATCAGGTTATTGTCACCGGACAACTGTTCCGCGGCGCCTTGTGCCAACGCAAGATTACCGTTCGGCAGCATGACAATGCGTTGACCGAGGAAGTTTTGGATCTGAGCCGCGACCTGGTCCTGTAGAAGATCAGAATCTCCCACTAACACCACGGCGTTTTCAGCAACTGATTCCTTCAGCGTATTGTCGGCGGCTTCTTTCTTTTCCTTTTCCTCGTCGTGCTTCTCGCCTTCCTTGTGCTCGTCAGTTCCTTTGGGTTTTCCTTCGGGAAAGGCGGTCTTGAATTTTCCGCTCAACCGAATCGCCACGGGGTACTCGGTTCCACTCGGCTTGAAGTCTTTGCTGATCGCATCTCCCGGCATGGAAGCCAGGAACGCGTCAACCAATTGAGAAGACTTCGAGCTGCTCAAAAGAACTGTCTTCTTCAAACCATCTTTCGGAGTGCCCTGGAAGGTGCCAGCGAACGGAAGCAGAACGCTATCAATCTGGCCGCTCAAAATGTCATCTTTGTTGGCAGCTTCTCCCGTCATGGAAAGCACACCCAGAGCTTCACCCTGTTGCAGCGGCGTCTTGTAAGTCATATCCGCCACCACTTTAGTAGTATCGAATTCCACTCCCCACGCCTTGAAAAGCTTATCCAGTGTGGAACTGCTCGGGCCACCACCCATCATCGGGTTTTGACCTTGTTGATCGAAGTAACAGATCGGGTCCACAAACGCGATGAGCTTGCCTCCGCGCATAATGAACTGATCAATGGCGTATTGAGTCGCTTCGGTGATTTCCTTCGGATGAATCAGGACAAGCACCTTGATCTCTTCGTCGATCTTATCCGCAGTAATGAACAACTGCTTCACTGTGAAGTCGCGTTTCAATTCGCTGATCAGCACCCATGGTTCGGAAGGTTGCTGACCGAACTGACGCATCTGCTGCGGTTGACCAAATGCCTGCAGCGGAGTCATCACACCGATCACCGGACGTTCCGGGTTAAACACGCGCGAGATTGCACGGGAGATATCATACTCCAGCAAACGTTCGCGATCCGGCACGAGGAATGGCATCGCCACCTTCTCGTTCAACATGTTTACGGACAGACCGAGATAGATCTTGTCGCCACTACGAAGCGGTTGGCCTTCGATTCCATCCAGGTTCGCGGAGTCTTCGGCATCAGAGTCCGGTTGCGGATCATACTTCTCGATCTCGATTTTTCCGTTGGAAGCCTGGCGATACTCCTCCAGCAAATCTTCCACCCGTTTGGCGTAGAGTTTGAGGACTGGAGGCATCTCCTTGTCATTTCTCGTCACATACAAACGCACGACGACGGGGGTATCGAGCTTCGACAAGATGGCCCGCGTTCCAGCAGACAAGGTGTAAGCCTTATCCGCAGTCATATCAGCGCGAACTTTCACCCCACGCGAGATGAAGTTGAATGCTACCAGCGCGACGAACAGCAACGCGACGCCACCGACCGAATAGAGCACTGTTTCGAAATTATTCTTTTTCATGAGTATTGCTCCTTTTTATTAACTGGCACGACGGCTTCGCAGGATGACTCCCGTCGTGAACAATGAAAACGCGATGATTGAGAGGAAGAAGATGATGCTCCGCGAATCCAGCACACCTTTTCCAAATCCCTCGAAGTGGGTCAAAACGCTGAAGTAGGAAACCATGTCAGCCACCCAAACCTTCTGTCCCAGCACTTCCATGATGAAACTCGAAACCGGCTGCAACCCTGCCAGGATCAGCATGAAGCAGAACACCACCGAAACAATAAAGCTAATCACCTGGTTCCGGGTCATTGCAGAAGTAATGCAGCTCAATGCCAGGTAGGTGCCACCCATCAAAAAGCTGCCGACGTAAGCTGTGAAGATGACGCCGTTATCCGGATCTCCCAGATAGTTGACCGTAGCAACGATTGGAAGCGTGAGCACCAGCGCCAGGCCCAGGAACAACCACGAGGCCAGAAACTTTCCGACGATTGCCTGCCAAGGGGCAATTGGCATCGTGAAAAGAAGTTCCAGGGTTCCGAGACGGCGTTCTTCTGACCAGAGCCGCATTCCAATCGCCGGCACGAGGAACAAATATATCCACGGATGCCAATTAAAGAACGGTCTCTCGAGCGATGCTTGTTGTAGTTCAAAAAAACCACCCAACATGAATGTTAAAAACCCGGTGAGAAATAAGAAGATGACGATGAAAACGTAAGCAATCGGCGAAGTGAAGTAACTCTTCAACTCGCGTTTCGTTATCGTCCAGACATTACCTAAAGCAGTATTCATTTCCGTTCCTCCTTCACTGTTTCCGGCAGCGTGATGCTGCGGAATACTTCATCCAAACGACCTTGTTCTGTGTGTAATTCCTCCAGGCGCCACTTCTCACGCTGCGCCACTTCCGCAACCTGTCGCGCCAGTTCACCGTTCGCCGTGTCGGGACGAGGGAAAACGCGAGCGACGATACGCGAAGAGTCTTCCTTCAAAATTGCGGTGCGCTTCGCGACAGCGATTTGCGAAAGCTTCTGGCTTAATTCTGCAACAGACACACCGCCCACCGCCAGGGTCACAGAACCAGCGACGTCCGACTTTGACTTCAATTCAGCAGGCGTGCCGTTGGCAACGATCTGGCCGCGATCAATAATGATGGCACGAGAACAAACCGCTTCCACTTCTTCGAGAATATGAGTGGAGAAGATGATGGCTTTCTTTTCGCCCATGCGTCGGATCAACGTCCGCACCTCATGCTTTTGATTTGGATCGAGACCATCGGTCGGTTCGTCGAGGATCAGCACTTCGGGATCGTGAATAATCGATTGCGCAAAACAAGTGCGGTGCCGGTAACCTTTCGAGAGGGTATCGACGCTTTGGTAAAGAACGTTTTCCAGGAAGCACATTTCGACCGCCCGGTGAATGGCTTTCTTCTTTTGATCTCCCCGCATCCCGCGCAGTTCGGCGGTAAATTCGAGGAATCCGTAGACCGTCATATCATTATATGACGGTGCGTTTTCCGGCAGATACCCGATCAACCGTTTCGCGGGAATCGGATTCTCCACCATATCGAAGCCACCCACGGTCACTTTGCCGTCAGTGGGTGGGATGAAACCTGTGATCATGCGCATGGAAGTGGATTTGCCTGCGCCATTGGGTCCAAGGAACCCTAGAACCTCGCCCCGCTCTACTGTGAAGGAGACTCCATTCACAGCCACTTTCGGGCCGAACGTTTTACTTAAGTTTTCTACTTTAATCATTCCGTGACTCCATAATTGCGGCTAAGTGCCGCTTTGACGTCGCTGTGGACGTCCGTTTATAAGTAAACTAAGCAACCTTACGGAACACCGATGTTTTACAACGGCTGTCAAGCCGTTCGGCTTTTTTTGACAATTCACTGGCCAAATGTCCAAAAAAATTTCAGCGTTCACCCAATGAACCAAGCGTTCTACCCGGTGCGCCAAAATTGCCGCCCATCAAATGTTCTGCTATTGCTTCTTACCTTCGGGCTACTCATCACCTCTTCTGCCTGTAGGACCGTTCCCCCATTTACGACCGTGGATTTTACTCGTGCCGGCTGGAAAATCAAATCTGGACAAGCAATTTGGAAAGTAAAGAAGGATGCACCCGAGATCGCAGGGGAACTCACTTTCGCCTCGAATCCGAACGGCCGCACTGTTTTGCAGATGACGAAGACTCCCTTCCCAATGGCTATTGCACAGCTGCAAGCCGACAAATGGCAGATTGAATTTCCTACCGAAAACCGAACCTATTCCGGACGAGGCGAACCGCCGAAACGTTTGGCATGGCTGCACCTGGCCAAAGCGTTGAAAGGAGAGAAACTCCTGGCACCCTGGAAGTTCGAGCAAGCAGACCCGACAAACTGGCGTTTGGAAAACCTGCAGAGTGGT
Organism: Limisphaerales bacterium; assembly: GCA_046597605.1. GTDB lineage: Bacteria > Verrucomicrobiota > Verrucomicrobiia > Limisphaerales > JACDHS01 > JACDHS01. The sequence continues at coordinate 24,854 of JBKJKE010000038.1, forward strand.
GAAGTCATCGAGGGGTTCTTGCAGTGATAGCATTTACGAGTATTTATCGAGAGCAGATCCTGCATCGGTTGGCGGCGTATCGGGTTCGTACGGATCCTTTAGAAAAGCTCTCCCTCATCCTGGCCTCCCCCAGGGAGAAGGAAGCATCGACGAACCAGTTCGTAAAACTCGACTGCGCTGCTTCCAATCACCGTTATTTTTCCGATAGTCCTGCGAGCGAAACACAGCTTTTTTGGTCAAAGGCTCTCTGGTTCCTTCTCCCCGGGGAGAAGGTTAGGATGACGACGAGCTTCCCCACTGGAAGTATTGAGCTGAAATGACCCCCTCTGCCCTTTATAGCGCTGAAATGTGGAAGGCTGGCCTTTGGGCCGCCCGTAGTTTATCGACGCGATCGAGCAGCCATTTATCGAGAGTTTTTGGAGCCGCTTATTACGCGCTCGCACGGACACGCCCAGAGATCGTCATCGAAAACCTCCTTCCCGCACTCAATGGAAATTACGCCGAAGCAGAAAAGGTAACGAAAGAACTGTTCCAAAATTTCACGCAGAAGCTCGTCGATCTTTGGCGCTACGAGAGCGGCATTCCCATTGATCATCTGTTCTCCGAATGGAGCGGCCTCGATGTCTTCGAAAACGCCAAACAAGAAAAGCGTGGCATCCTGATTGTTACTCCGCACCTCGGCAATTGGGAATTTGGTGCGCCCATCCTCGCCCAGCGCGGAATCAAGCTCCTCGTTATTACTTTGGAGGAACCCGATCCACGCCTCACTCAAATGCGCAAAGAATCCCGCGAACGATGGGGTATCGAAACGCTCGTGATTGGAAGCAATCCCTTTGCTTTCGTGGAAGTCATCCGTCGACTGGATCGAGGTGAAGTCGTTGCCTTATTGGTGGACCGGCCGCATCCCGCCAATGCAGTGACGGTCGAGCTCTTTGGAAAGCCTTTTGCCGCTTCCATTGCTCCCGCTGAACTGGCTCGTGCCACAGGATGCAAGATCGTTCCTGTTTATCTGCCTCGGCTGGAAAAAGGCTATGCTGCACATACCCTGCCGGAGATTGAGTACGATCGGGCTGCGTTACGTCCAATGGAAGCGCGACAAGCCATTGCGCAACGAATCATGGATGCTTTTGCACCCGTCATTCGGACACACTTGAATCAATGGTATCATTTCGTTCCACTTTGGAGCGCAGTGGAACCACCCAAACACTCAAAATGAAATTCTATAATATCCGGGACGCCTTACACGTTCTCCGCGCTCGTGCAGCAGCGGTCGCGGTTCTCGCGGCTTTGTTTGGTGGCGGATTGTTCGCCACCACGGTCAGCGCCCAAACCAATACCCACCCTCTCCTTTCCAAATGGCTGGAGAAGCAAGGGGCATTGGAAACATGGAAGGCGGACTTCACACAAACCCGCACCCTGAAGTCTTTTGCGCAGCCGTTTGTTGAGAACGGACAGGTTTGGTTTAAAGCACCGAACCAGTTTCGATGGGAATTAGGGCAACCCGCCAAGACCATCGCTATTCGTCAGCCCGAACAGATGCTCGTCATTTACCCCAAGCTGAAGCGAATGGAGAAATATCCATTGAGTGGAAATCAGATGGGACAATGGCGCGATGCCCTGTCGCTCCTCGAAGCTGGCTTCCCCCGCAGCCAAAAAGAATTGGATGCTCAGTTCAAGATCACATCAATCCAGGAAAAGAACGGCGTCGCAGAACTGGCCATGGAACCGAAGTCGGCGGGGGCAAAGCGGATGATGCCCCAGATTAAACTAGCCTTTGCCACCGATACATTCGAACTGCGTGCGACCGAGTTACAGTTCGCTGATGGTTCCATCATGCGCAACGATTTCCGGAATCCGGTGGTGAATGAAAAGATGGAACCCTCGCTCTTCGCCCCTGAGCTTCCGCCAGGCTTCAAAGTAATCGAACCCATGGCGCAAAAACGATGAGCGATCCACTATCGCAGGCCTTGGCCTCCCTGCCCCACGGACCTGAATTCCGTTTCGTCGATAAACTCACCGCGCTAGATCCCGGAAAAACGGGAACCGGTGAATATCGCGTGCGCGGTGACGAACCTTTTCTGAAAGGGCATTTCCCCGGATTCCCTCTTTTCCCCGGAGTTCTGCTCGTGGAAGCCGCCGCTCAACTTGCCGGCACTGTGGCTCAATCCGACCCAGCAATCGCGCCGCTCAAGAACATGAAGCTAACCGCCATGCGCAACGCCAAGATCCTGGGATCCGCGAAGCCGGGCGAAACGGTCACTATTGAGGCCGAGATAAATGGACGAATGGGAAACCTCATCAATGCACGTTGCAAGGTGCTGATCGGCACTCAGTTGGTTTTGCAATGTGAACTGGTTCTCAGTGGGGATTGAATAGGTGTATCATTGCATCTCTGAGGCCATGTACACGCGCTTGATCACTTTGCGCAGCAGCTTAATAAAAATCCCTGACTACACGGGTATTGATTTGTAGCGCCTGCTCAACCACTGCAACAAACTCAGGTTTTACCGCGGCATCTTTCTCCGGCCAATATTTTCCGCAGTCTATTACCAGTGCAAATCGGTATACAACACCGCCAAGAGCTCTGGATTCAACCCCTGTCCAACCGTCTCGGACGGTCCCGGGTATCGTCCCATAATTCATCACCCGACCGCACGAAGGACAGTGATTGGGTAATCGCGAATTATAGAAAAGGTCTTTGTCAGGCTCGGACTGATGAATGTCGGCTCCGCAACTGCAGCGAATCTCGTCAAACGGATCAATGATCTCAGATGTGTGGTAGGCGGTCTGCTTCACAAGGTGAATCTCGATATCGAAGTACACACCCTCTTCCCCAGGGACCATTGTTAGCGGATACTTCAGCCCACTCAGTTTAAGATCTGAGTTCGGCCATCGAATCCGCACGTCTGCCTCCTGGGAATGGAGCAACAGCACCTCAAGTGCATCTATCGAGCCGGAATGTTTCCCCGAACCGCCAAGCCCCTGCCAAAAAAACCTTCGTAGGTTGCCGGAGAACTCAAATTACCCGTCCGATGGGCGGACTCTGCAAAGGTCGGTGACATCGGATCGCACACGAAACCTGCGGCACGTAGTGCGCGCACGAGTTGGCACACACTGACCGCGTCTGGGTGATATCCACTGGAATCTGACAAAATATAAAATTTGGATTCAACCCCCATAGGTTTGTTTTACCATTCCGGCTCGTTCGTCGTTACAAAACAGTTTGTCATTTCTCTAAAACCTCTCTGATCACGGATAAAAAACCGCTCTCTTGCGAAGAGATCTTTGCATCGCTCGTGACCACATCATCCAGCGTGGCCTGCACCCATCGCCGCTGCTCAACCGCTGGGAAACTCTGGGCCAGCGTTGCGGCATAGGCACGCGCACTTTCCGCGTTCTGGGAATGCCGGCTAACGCGAGAAATAGACGCCGCATAAAGCATGCGATGGTCGACGTCCGTCGCGGAACCCATTGCCCTGAGCAAACGATAGACGCGCTCGTCCTCCGCCCCGGCAAGGTGGCCATCCGCATACATGGCAAGCATGGACAAATCCAGAAGCGCCTGCTTCTGGTGGTCTGTAAAGTCTGTGATGTTCATTTTGAAATTCTAATGGCGAGTCATAGCCGAATTTTTGGGCCCTCGGCGATCACATGCTCTACTGAGCCACAGCCAACCAGGGATGTAAACCGAGAAGCGTGGCGCAGAAACGAAGTGTAACCCCCACCGCGTGTTACCAGATACCCGGCAGCAACCGATACCGCACACGTGCCGCATACTCGCTGTAACCCGGCAGTTCACGCTCGAGAAAACGTTCTTCCAGCTTGAGCCGGATCACCATGAAAAGGATCGGGACGATGGCGCAAATGGCCGCGATGTAGGATTCCAACCACAAGCACTGACCGACGAGGACCAACGGGGTCCCGGCGTAGAACGGATGGCGAACGATCCGGTAGACCCCGGTGTCCACAACGGTATGCTTTCGCTCGTGTTGCAACCGAACGGCGGCGGTGGCGAACGCATTTGCTCGAAGTGCAATGCCTTTTATTCCCCAGCCGAGCACAAATAGAACCAGGCCCAGGTTGGCCAAAAGTGCCGTGGGCCGTGGCAGCACCTGCCAGTGGAATACGTCAGCTCCGCAGATGGCTGGCAGTCCGACAAATCCCGTCCCCAGGACGCCCATCAATAGCAACTTGTCGGTCCAGGGTTGACCCCGGTGAATCGGCAGCTTGGCCCGCTCTTGAGCCAGGGCGGGATTCACCCGGAAAACGGCGACCGCACTAATGGACCGGACGAGAAGAAGGACTGCGAGCAGCACCCAGGCGCGCCACCACGAGAAGGTCCCGGCTGAAAGAAACAAGAGTATCGCCACCAATGCTGCATCAGCTACAAGTCGGATGAAAATTCTAAGCAGCATCGATGCATCCGGTTTGTTCGGGCGGCGTCGTCATACTGGAAATCGCTTCTTCAAATACTCGTCAACAAACCGAACTGGGTCAGCGCCAGACACTCTGTCGAATCCCTTCAAAATCTCTTCCCTCCACTCGTGGGGTACTCTGCTATCTGGCATAGGAGAACCTTCGACCGTGAGAAAACCGTCGCGGCCGTCCCAAGTAAAACGCACAGCCTCGTGATGCTTTTGTGCGATAAGCACCCACGACCCAAATGCCGAATAGTCCGCACGGAGTGACTCGACCACGATATCCCGCACGACCAGACAATCGGTAAGCTCCGACAACTCTCGGATGAGCTTCGCTGCACATTGTGATGAAGATTCCATCGCGAGGCCTAACGAACGATCAGGTGAGGCACGGCTGCTGTAAGCGCCGTGTCGCCTGCAACAAAACTGTTCTAAAGTCCGATAACATACAATCTGCAAACGCGGAGCAGCCGTTGTCCTCCACCGTCTTGTTAGCTCTCGGTCCTGTATTCAGTATCCACATCGCAGATAAATTCCTCTAGTAGCACCCGTAAAAAGGCTTTGTCGTCAGGTTGGAATCCTGCGATCGCACTGAAATCTCCGAGCTCCAGCATCCTTACGACCTGGTCATAAGAAAACTCGGTGCCTTCCTTTTTGGAGCGGTGATCCTTGTGCAAAACAGCCAATACTTCCTGCCCTTTGGCTAACGCTTCGGATGTCTGCCAAAAGACGTAATACTTCGACTCTCGTCCATATCGCGCGTAAGCCATGGCTTGGGAGCTAACGATTTGCGAGAGCCAGCGCCGAACAGCGACTCACGCGAATCAAAAAGTTTACCGACAAAGAGAAAGCGCTATCGGCGCTTGGATCCACGCACTTATTGGACCAATGCTTCATCGTGTCGTTACACTCGCTTCCTGAATCCGTCGAGTTTTTATCCCAAGTGACGCGGTGTCGATGACGCACTCCAAAACGCTGCCGGTCGACTGACGGACCGACACCATCTCACGGGTGATAAGGGAGGTCGAGGGGGCACGCTGCAACTCCTCGAACACTGCGTCCTCGCGTTGAGAAACAGTTCGTTTGTCCTCATCTGAAAGTAAAGTCGCAATGTTGGCAGAATGCGCATCCAGCTGGCGGGTCACTGCTGAAACAAGATACTGTCGCTGAGTGCGGAGATGCAGATGACCAACAACGGGCAATCCGACCAACAACGCGCCGAGTGTGATGAAAAGAACAGTAACCGGCGATGTCTTCCAAGTGTGTCGAATGGCCTAAAGATTTGCGTGAGCCAGCGCCGGCCTGCGACTCACGCGAATCAAAAAGTTTATTGGCAAACAGCGCGCGCTATCGGCGCTTGGATCCACGCACTTTTTAGCTGGAGTCATTCGAAGGGGGGATTTGTCATCACAGCTAAAAGCTTATCAAGGATGGGCTGAATAAAGCGATCAAGTCGACGCTGCTCGGGCTTGGAAGGGCTACGGGATACGACATTCGTAATGTTCAGCGAGGGCGCGGCGAGGGCCGACAGAATTTCCGTCAAAATCTGTCTCTCCGTTGAGTAACGTGAATAAATGATAAGGCGGCGTTCGCTATGCATCAGGTATGCTCGCGGTCCGGGCGCATTGGCGAGACGAACTTCGACAAGCCCTTCAACCCATTCCGGCGGAACTGTCGCCAGAATCAATCGCACGTCCTGTGCATTAAGTCTGTGCGGGGGACCGTCGTCAATCTTGTCTGCGCGAATTTTCATACGATCGCGTCGCCGCCTAACGCCAGCGTGAGCCACCGCCGGCTGATGAATCAAGATCAAAACAGAAAGTGCCAGAGGCGGTTGGGCTCGACGCTTTGTTCGGCATTTTAAGACTCAAGCGGATTCTTCGTCGCGCTCCGCATTTCGTTGCGTCCACCTCTTGCTTTCTGCTTCCGCCTCATCTGCGGATTCATGCAGAGAAAGAAGTAAGTGATCGCGTGGCCGAATCTCGCGCTTTAAAAACAGGTTCAGTTCCACTTTCAACCAAGCTGAAAACTTTGTGGCTTCATAGACGTCGGAGGAAATGGAATAGGTCACACAGTGAATCTTCTCGGGATCTAGCATATCTTGATGAGCTTTATGGGCTTACTGAGTTGAACAAACGTTTTCTTGCCGAACAGTTGAGTCTGCCTCGGAAGTTGGACATATCATGGTTCATGCAAGGCACCGTAAGCCTTCACCATCTGCCCTGTCGATAGCTTTTCGCCGTGGTTTCGGCTTTTTGTTACCTGGACAAATGTCTCAGCCTTAATCGCTCCCGCATGGACACTTTTCCGCCCAATCCCAAGCTAAAACTCCACGAACAATTGGGGAGGACATGCGTTTTAAACACTACTCTCTCCGCAGGGAGGAAACGTATTGGAATTGGATCCGCCGCTACATCCTTTTTCACAACAAAATTCATCTCAAAGAAATGGGGGCTGCGGAGTTGCGTGTTTTTTGACTCAGAGCTTCCGGAGATTCCCCCGCGCACTTGTGTTGCCTCGCCGATGACCCTTTAGAGATGCCCGCGCAGTTGCGCGGCCTCGCCTTAGAGTCTACGGAGTGCCCGCGCAGTTGCCCGGCCTCGTCGCAGGGTCTACGGAGTGCCCGCGCAGTTGCCCGGCCTCGTCGCAGGGTCTACGGACTGCCCGCGCAGTTGCGCGGCCTCGTCATAGAGTCTATGGAGTGCCCGCGCAGTTGCCCGGCCTCGTCGTAGAGTCTACGGAGTGCCCGCGCAGTTGCGCGGCCTCGTCGCAGGGTCTACGGACTGCCCGCGCAGTTGCGCGGGCTCGTCGTAGGGTCTACGGACTGCCCGCGCAGTTGCGCGGCCTCGTCGTAGGGTCTACGGAGTGACCGCGCAGTTGCGCGGCCTCGTCGTAGGGTCTACGGAGTGCCTGCGCAGTTGCGCGGCCTCGTTGCAGGGTCTGCGGAGTGCCCGCGCAACTGCGCGGGGTCGTTGCAGGGGCTGCGGAGACACCGAAAAATCTGCGAGGGTCCATTTTCGTGGCGTACGGGGGGGGCCTTTTACGCTAAAAATGACAAAAACGGGAAGAAATAACCGCGAAATACGCTAAATACGCGAAAAGGGACGGTTTCAGCTCAGATTATCGCTAGATTGCTTTTTGCCCCGATAAGCCCCTCAATCCGGAGAAAACCGGGTTGAAAAAAATAAAATTGTCCGCTCCGCGGTTAACCGGCAATCTTTGCCCCCCAATGCAGCAAATAAATGTAGGCATCATCGGCGGCGGAACCGTTGGCGGCGGTGTTTATCAAGCCATCCAACGTAACGGCTCTTTGATCGCGTCCCGCCTGGGCGCGCAGATCAATATCGTAAAGGTCGCCGTCCGCGACCTGAAGAAGGCTCGCAACGTCAAAATCCCCGCGGAAATTATCACCACGGATTGGCGTTCGGTCGTGAACGATCCCAATGTCGAGGTGGTCGCGGAATTGATGGGCGGCACCACCACTGCCAAAGAAGTGGTCCTGGCGGCATTGAAGCTCGGCAAAGCAGTCGTCACTGCCAACAAAGCGCTGCTCTCTGCTCATGGCGAAGAGCTGTTTGAAGTAGCCCGGCAGAATTGCGCCAACCTTTATTACGAAGCGAGTGTGGCGGGTGGGATTCCGATCATTAAAGTGTTGCGTGAAGGAATGGTGGGCAATCGCATCACCCGCCTTTACGGAATCGTGAACGGGACCTGCAACTACATCTTGACCCGGATGAAACTTGAAGGGGGCGATTTCGGAGCCATTCTCGCCGACGCCCAACGTCTCGGCTATGCCGAAGCTGAACCGAGCCTGGATGTCGATGGACATGATGCCGCTCACAAGACAGGCATTCTCGCTTCTCTCGCCCACGGCTTCTGGATCAGCCCGAAACAGATTTATGTGGAAGGCATTCGAAGCATCACGAAGGTGGATATCCAATTTGCCACGCAGCTCGGTTACACGATCAAGCTGCTCGGGATCGTGAAGTCGCTGGAGACTCCAGCGGGCAAAGGGTCGGCAAAAGGTGCGAAATCAAAGGCAGCGTCCCGCAAGTCGATCCAGGTATCGGTTTATCCCGTGCTCGTTCCGAACTCCCACGTTCTCGCGAGCGTGAATCATGTTTTCAATGCAGTGCTTGTGCGCGGTGATGTGGTCGGTGATACACTCTATTACGGTCGCGGGGCTGGCCAGGACGCGACGGCGAGTGCAGTGTTGAGTGACCTGGCGGACGCCGCGTTGGATGCCAAGTGCAAAGTGCGCAATCGTGTTCCACCCTTCGTCCCGCATGAACGTGCGGGTGCGGTTTTGTCGGTGGATGATACGAGTTCCCGCTATTACCTGCGCTTAAGCGTCGTTGACAAGCCGGGAACGCTGGCCAGAATCGCGGCCATTTTAGCGGAGTCGAAGATTGGCATTTCGTCGGTAATACAACCGGAAGGCCACGAAGGCGGAAGCGTTCCGCTGATTTTGATGACGCACGAAGCGCCGAATGCAGCAATGACCAAAGCGTTGGCCAAGATTAAAAAGATGCCGGTGGTGAAAGCACCGCCGGTAATGATCCGTGTCGAAAATTTCGATTAATGAACTCTATCAATCCCAGCTCAGGCAATCGTTGGCGCGGTGTGATTCACGCATACCGTGCTCACCTGCCCGTTTCCGACGCCACCCCGATTATCTCGCTTAATGAAGGGAACACTCCCCTTGTGCGCGCTGATAATTTCGTGAAGGCCATTGGTGGTGAGTTCGAACTGTGGTTGAAGTATGAAGGGCTTAACCCCACCTGCTCTTTCAAAGATCGCGGGATGACCATGGCGGTCTCGAAGGCCGCTGAACGTGGCGCCCAGATTGTGATCTGTGCCAGCACTGGCAACACCTCCGCTGCTGCCGCCGCTTACGCCGCCCGGGCGAAGATGAAGTGCGTCGTGCTGCTGCCGAATGGAAAAATTGCGCTCGGGAAGTTAGCCCAGGCTTTGATGTACGGCGCAACGACCATCGCGGTGGAAGGCAACTTCGACGAAGCGCTTCGCATCGTCCGTGAACTTGGAGAAACAGGCAAAGTAGAGGTGGTGAACAGCATTAACCCGGTTCGGATTGAAGGCCAGAAGACGGCGTCGTTTGAGATCTGTGACCAGCTCGGTCGCGCTCCTGACTTCCATTTCCTCCCTGTCGGCAATGCGGGGAACATTACCGCTTACTGGCGCGGATTCAAAGAATTCAAAGATGCCGGAAGAATCGATCGTTTGCCCAGGATGTTTGGTTTTCAGGCGGCAGGATCCTCCCCTATTGTCGACGGCGCTCCTGTTGAAAATCCGAACACTGTTGCCACCGCGATTCGCATCGGCAACCCGGCGAGTTGGGAAGGCGCCAACTGCGCGTTGAAGGAATCGAATGGATTTATCGACAAGGTAACCGATGACGAAATCCTCGCGGCTTACAAACTAATCGCTCGCACGGATGGTATCTTCGTGGAGCCCGCGTCAGCTGCTTGTCTCGCTGGTTTGATCAACTGTGTGAAGGCGAACAAAATTCCCGAAGGCAGCGTGATCACCGCCACCATGACGGGTCATGGATTAAAAGATCCGGATAACGCGATCAAAACAGCTGGGTTCGAACCGTATGTGGTTGAAGCCAAAAAAGAAGCGGTCATGAAAGTGATCGGTCTTTAATAATTGCTGAAGATGACAAAAGGTTTTGACATCTAAAGCGGCAGATTTACATTTCACGCGCAGTTGGATGGGGTCTTAGCTCAGTTGGTAGAGCACCACAATGGCATTGTGGGGGTCGCAGGTTCGAACCCTGTAGGCTCCACCATCCCTTTTCCGCCGGCTTCCTTCGGGAAGCCGGCTTTTTTGTTTATAAAGCGGCGTTTTTTGTCGCCGTTCCACCCTCCACCGCAAACTCCAGTTCGAAAACGGTGCCCTGGCCCAGGCCGTCACTGTGCACGGATAACATTCCCCCCAGCCCCTTTGCGTCTAAAGCTGAACTGTGGAGTCCAAAACCGTGACCCTCTTTCTTCGTGGTGAAACCATGCGAGAAAATCCGGACCAAATTATCGGCGGCAATTCCAATCCCGTTATCGCGGACACTGATTCGGATTCGACCCGGGACGGCCCATGCAATGCGGATGGTGATTCGTTTGTCGCTGCGCTCTGAAGCGTCGCACGCGTGTTTGGCGTTGCTGATGAGATTCACCAGGATTTGAATGACTTTGTGTTTCTCCGTGGCAATGACCGGGTTGACTGAATAATCCTTCACGATTTCCACGCTGTGCCGCGACAGCGAAGCCGCATTCATTCGCAAGGCATCTTCAATCAGATCTGCCACCGGAAGTTCCTCTACAAGCCCGGAGAACTTCGCGTAAGTCTGCTGCATGGAAACGATGTCTTTGATGTGGTCCACATTTTTGCTGAGCCCCCCCAGTTCCCTGAGAGCGGTAGCCTGCTCATCCGCGATGTGTTCTGACAACTTCATCAAGTAATCCGGCAACTGCTTGGCCCGTTCATCGCGCGCGAAGAATTCTGGCAACCGTTCACTCTCCTCGCGGAGGAGGCAGGCGACTTTCCTGATATTTCCAGCGCGTGAGTTGCGCAGAGAATTCAATAGCAGGTTGGCAGATACATTCACGCTATTAAGGACATTCCCCACGTTGTGAAGCACTCCGCTCGCAACCTCCGCCATTCCTGCTTTGCGAGATGTCTCCACCAACTGTTTGTAGACATCTTCTTTTTCTGCCTGAATCCGTTGTCGCTCTGCAATCTCCGCCTTCAGGTGCTGTGTTCGTTCTTCTACGAGAGCTTTTAATTCGGTCTGGTGCTTCTTCCATCGACGCAACCGCCAGTTGTAGGTTCCAAAAATCAAAAATGCTCCAGTGGCGATGGAGCTGATAAGGAACCATGAAGTCTCATAAAAGTACGGCGAGAGATAAAACGTCAACGATGAGCCCGCCTCGTTCCACACGCCGTCGCTGTCACATGCCATCACTTTGAAGGTGTAATCTCCCGGGCGCAGATTTGAATAGTGGGCCATTCTTCGCGAACCAGCATCAACCCAACTCGAATCAAATCCTTCGAGCTTGTATCTAAAACGATTCTTCTCCGCCGCAGAAAAGCTCAAGGCGGTGTAATGAAATTCGATATGACGACGCCCCGGCGAAAGCCTTGAAACTGTGGAGGGCGAAAAGACTTCATTATCTATGATAACTTTTTCGATCAGGACCGCCGGAGGTGCGTCGTGCTGCTTTAGAGTTGCCGATGGATTCACCACCGCGACACCTTTGGTGGTGGCAAACCAAAGCTTGCCATCCCTGGTCTTCCACGCAGATGGCTTTGCCACCGCATTGCACTCTAAGCTTGGCAATCCAGCCCGTTTCCCAAAGGAAGCGCTGGTAAGAAGTCGGATCTCGCCGCGATCCAATGCGTCCAGCTGTTTTTTACTCACCCGGTAGACACCGAAGCGGCAACTCATCCAGAGATTTTCAAAATCATCTTCAAGGATTTCAAAAACATCATCGTTGAAGAGGCCTTGACTGGTGCCGTAGGAGGTGAACTTGCCGTCACGGTATCGAACCAGGCCACCACCCACCGTTCCAATCCACAACGTATCCTTCTTGTCCTCATAAAGTGCAGTGATCACGTTGCTGGGAAGGCCCTGAGCCTTCGTGTAGTTAACGAACTTTCCATCTTTGCGCAGGGTTAAACCGGCAGAGGTGCCAAACCAGAGATTCCCAGAACGATCCTCATGAATGGCGCGGACCAGGTTATCGCCCAGTCCATCAGCCGTTGTAAATTTGGTAAAGACACCATCTTTCAAAAGAAACAATGCTGCTCTTGTTCCCACCCAAAGATTACCCTGGGTATCTTCGTAGATAACGCGAACAGCGCTTTCGATAACCTTCCAGGCGGGATCATGACGAATCAATTCGTTGTCTTTGTATTGATACAACCCGGCATTGTAATCCAACCCAAACCATAAACTTCCATCCCTCGTTTCATGCGCGGCAAGCACCAGATCACTTCTCATTTGATTGGTTTCGCCAAAGACCCTGGTGTTGTCCTTTGAAAGATCCAAAACTACCGTTCCGTTTTCAAATTGTTCCAATCCACCACCCCATGAGTTGACCCAAACCCTGCCTCGCCTATCCTGCAGAATAGACATGATGTTGTTGTGCCCAAGCCCCTCCTGAGTTCCGAAAGCTTCGAATACGCGCGGTTTTAACTGGCTAAGCCCTTCTTTTGTTCCAATCCACATATTCCCTTCGCGGTCCTCGCACATCGAAAAAACGGAATCATATGGTTTCCCATCGCTATTGAGCACCGTGAAAAGTCGTCCTTCATGCAACCGATTCAGCCCCCCGTAGGTCCCAATCCATAGATCCCCCACTGCGTCTTCGAAACAACTGCTGATCACACTGTCAGCAACACCATTTGTCCTGGTGAGATACCACGCGAAGCTCTCATCCTCCCAGCGCATCAAACCATCCATAGTGAGTAATAGGACGGCCCCATTCCGCTGAACGAAAGCGCCTCGCACATTGCTAGGAACTAAACTGTTCTCCTGATGAAATCTCCCACGAACCCCATCCTGGAAGCGAGTGACCCCGTCAGCCGGACCAATCAGCCACAGGCTACCATCCGGATTCTGGGCGATGGAACGCACCATCCGGCTTCCCCACTCCTTATCAAAGCTCCGGAACTTGCCGTCTGCATAACTGGAAAGACCAGTGAGCGTCCCGACCCAAAGAATTCCATCCCGGTCAACGAAGAGACATTTGACGTTGTCGCCAGCCAATCCGTCTGCTTTCGAAAAGTGCGTAAACGTTCCGTCCTTCATCCTTACCAATCCGCCATTTTCCGTACCGATCCACAAAGATCCATCCCTGGTCTGGGCCAGCGCCATGATATTGGCGCTCTTCAGTGCGGGCGTATTGGCTGGGTTCAAAACGGTGAAATGAACCCCATCGAATCGCGCCAGGCCCCGTTGAGTTCCTACCCAAAGATAGCCGCCGTTGTGTTGAAGCACTGCCTGCACGGTATTCTGGGGAAGACCATCTTCAGAATGCCAGGTGCGATGAAGGTAGTGATTGTCGAAAAGAGCCGTCGATTTCTTCTGGGCTCCAGCCGCCTGCACTATGCACAAAGATGCAAGCACGAGAAAAAGAGCGGCCTGCCAAAATCGGAGCAAGGACCGCCCATTAATTGAGCGCGTGTATCGGTATTGGACAGGCACAAATGTTGTTTTCAGCCAAATAATAGTGTAGGAACAATAGGGGCAAGAAATGTACCAGAAGCCAAATCGGCACGCACTTCCAACAAGGCGCGCAAAGCTCCATCCTTCCGTTCCAGGTGGTTTGTAGCGTTATCAGCTATAAATTCGCAGACCTTAGGTTTTTAGTGTGGCTTTACAACTGGGTAGCATTTTGCTACCGTTCTCTATGAGTCAGCCCGTAAAAGTGTCCGATGATCTGGTACTTGACGCTCGTTTAATGGGCGAGGCGGTTGAGAGATCTATTGCCGGCCAGATCGAGTTTTGGGCAAAACTGGGTCGAGCGATTGAGCCTCTTCTCCAGGGTGACAAGGTCATGGCTCTTTGCCGCGCTGGGACATCACGCCCATTGTCGCAGTGCCTTGCGGAAGTAGATACACCGCGGGGGATACAACGGGTGACAGACCATCTGAAAAGCCAACCCTTTCCGCATTATGAACCTTCGGAAACACCCGGCCTGCTGATGCGAATTGAAGAAAACGGAAAGCGCTCACTCGGGCGGTTCGTCAATCGGCAATTTCAGATCGAAAAGGTTATGAAGAAAACGCCTCGGCTCAAAACCAAAGCGGGAGTTTAATCCTCTGCCACGCGTCTACGATTTTTCAGTTCTGGATAAACGCCCATTGATCGTCGCGATCGCTGGGCCAAACGGCGCTGGCAAAAGCACCTTCTTCCATTCGCATTTAAGAACGACCGGACTCCGCTTCATTAATGCGGATATACTGGCGAGAGAGTTACAAATTGATGCTTACAAAGCGGCTGAGACCGCAACCGCTATCCGGAATAGCCTTGTGAAGATGCGGGAGAGTTTTGTGTTTGAAACTGTTTTCTCTGATCCGGTCGGCGAGAAATTGGATTTCCTTCTAAGCGCCGCAACATCGGGCTATAGCGTGGTTCTCTGTTTCATCGGAATCGAAAGTTTGCAGGTTTCAGACGAAAGAGTGGCCATGCGAGTCTCTCAAGGCGGGCATGATGTGCCCTGGGAAAAGCTGAGAGATCGCTTTCCACGAACGATGACTAACCTGCATGGCGCCCTCCAGAAACTGCCCTTCGTTTTGATTTTCGATAACGGAGACCTGGCGCATCCCTTTCGCCACGCGGCGACCTTCGAGCAAGGGACCTTAGTTTGGTCCAAGCCCCCGCTGCCACGATGGCTCCCCTTAGCCAACTTGTGACCCGGGGTTTGTTATTCGAAATTTTTCAGGCGCAAATTCCCGAAAGCCGAGGCAGTGTTCGATATGGACAAACGATTATTCCTCCTCGATGGAATGGCACTGGTTTATCGTTCACATTTCGCGTTGATCAGCCGTCCGATCTACAATTCCAAAGGGATAAACACGTCAGCGCTCTACGTTTTTACCCAGACTCTGCTCGATGTAATCAAGAATCAAAAGCCGACGCACCTGGCGATCGCTTTCGAGAGTTCTGCTCCCACCCAGAGGCATCGCGACTTTCCTGATTATAAGATCCAACGACAGGCGATGCCGGAGGATCTGAGCGCGGCGATTCCCCATGTGCGAAGAATGGTCGAAGCTTTCAACATTCCCATTCTCGAGTGCGAAGGGTATGAAGCAGACGACATTATCGGGACGGTGGTATGCCGGGCTAAAGCTAACGGTTTCACCTCTTACATGGTCACACCTGACAAAGACTTTGGGCAGTTGGTTACGGAGAATGTTTTCATTTACCGACCATCGCGCATGGGTGATGCCGTGGAGATCTATGGCGTCCCTGAAATTCTCAGCAAGTGGGGAATTCAAAAACCCGAGCAAGTCATCGATGTGCTCGCACTCTGGGGGGACACTTCGGACAACATTCCAGGCGTGCCGGGCATTGGGGAAAAAACCGCAAGTAAGTTAATCTCCGAATTCGGAACCGTCGAAAATGTCCTGGCTCGCACGGCAGAGCTGAAAGGCAAATTACGTGCAAATCTTGAAACGTATAAAGAGCAGGCGCTTCTCTCTAAAAAGCTGACAACAATCATCTGCGATGTGCCGTGTGAGTTCGACCTGGAACGTTTGCAGATTCAACCGCCGAACGAACGAAAACTCCGGGATCTGCTCACGGAGTTCGAATTCAAGTCGATTGCACTGCGGCTCTTTGGAGAGTCAAAGCCAACAGTCCCAGGAGAGCAGCAACAGTCGCTGGAGATGGGTGAGATTCCGGTGATACAACCGCCCGAAACCACGCTAAAAACTCGCGATGAGATTCCGCACGTGTATCGAATTGTCACAGATCCCAGGGACCAAATCACCGCGATCCAGGAACTCAAACAAAAGCCGATCCTTTCGTTGTTCATTCAAACCGACGGAACTGAGCCGAAGAGTGCCGCGATCAAAAGCATTTCTTTTTCTTCCGCAGAACATTCAGGGATCTGCTTTCCGCTAAACGATGCTTCATCTCTGGCACTCTTCAAGGAACTGCTTGAAGCCGAGGATATCGAAAAGATCGGACACGACTTGAAGTTCGCGATCTCTGCTTTGCGCTGGCACGGCATCTCAGTGCGCGGCCGATTGTTCGATTCGATAATTGCTCACGCCATCATTGAACCAGATATGCGGCATCAGAAAAGCGACGTGGCCGCGACACTGCTCGGATATCGCCTGGGCTCTGATGAATCGCATCCTGAATTCGGAGCAGAATCCGCAGATGTTACCTGGAGGTTTCGCGGCCCTCTCGAAGCAAAGTTAAAAGAGCAAAAGCAGGAGCGCGTTTTCTACGAAGTTGAGATGCCGCTGGTGCCGGTCCTGGTGGATATGGAGTTCGAGGGGATTCGGGTGGACGCGACGGTTTTGGCAGAAATCTCCCTGCAACTTTCCAAAAGCCTGTCGGAAAACGAAGAGAACATCTACCGCACAGCAGGCAAGCCTTTTAACATCAATTCACCCCGGCAACTTGGTGAGCTCTTATTCGAGCATCTTAAAATTTCCGAAAAACCAAAAAAGACAAAGACCGGGCAATACGCCACCGACGAACAAACGCTCCTTGCCCTCTCTTCGGAACACGAGGTGGTGAAGCAATTGCTCGATCATCGGATGATGACAAAGCTTAAGTCTACCTACACAGATGCTTTGCCCACTTCCATCTGGAGCAAGACCGGGCGCGTTCACACAACGTATAATCAGATGGCCACCGCCACCGGTCGGATTAATTCACAAAACCCGAATCTCCAAAACATTCCCATTCGCAGTGAGCGCGGACAGGAAATCCGGAAAGCGTTTGTGCCCAGGAACGAGGAGTTTATCCTGCTCTCTGCAGATTATTCCCAGATCGAATTACGCATCATCGCTGCGCTTGGCAACGAGAGAGGTTTGATTGAGGCGTTTGAAGCAGGCGTCGATGTTCATACCGCGACCGCCGCCAAAGTCTTCGGGGTCGCGCTGGAAGCGGTCACCCCAGAGATGCGGCGCAAGGCAAAGATGGTAAACTATGGAATCGCCTACGGAATATCTGACTTCGGCCTGGCGCAGCGGCTTGCGATTCGAAGGGCTGAAGCGAATTCGATAATCGGGGAATATTTTAAGAAATTTCCCGGAGTTCAACGTTACATGAACGATACCATTGAGTTTGCCCGGGAGCATGGATACGTGGAGACAGTGACGGGACGTCGCCGCTATCTCCGCGACATCAGATCGCGCAACGCAACTATTCGCTCTTCTGCCGAACGCAACGCAATCAACGCTCCCATCCAGGGAACAGCGGCCGACATGATCAAGCTGGCGATGGTGAATATCCATCGTGAACTGGAACACCGCCGATTGCGTACCCGCATGCTGCTTCAAGTGCATGACGAGCTCGTTTTCGACGTTCACATTGCCGAACGAGAAGAAGTGCTTTCGATGGTGGAAGAAAAGATGCAATCAGCCATGACGCTTTCCGTGCCGGTGGAAGTGGAAGTTGGAACCGGCAACAACTGGCTTGAGGCACATTGATTCCATTATGCGATTGCCAAAAGTAATTTCGGGATAGGATTTGATCAGAGTTTTCCTTTCTGTCGAGGTCCCAGGTTCTGGAACCGAGACCTTTTTCAGTCTGATTTCCTCTTCGATTTTCGGATTTCCCGCCACCCAAGTCATTGATTTCCAATGGTTTTACGCATATTCAGGCTTTGGCAAGAGAACGTTTTAGGCGGAGATCCACCCAGCGAGCTCGTGACCAAAAAGGGGACTAAGGTGAATCCGCGTCTCAATTGGCTTTCCTCGGGATCTATCCAGAGATTACTTCCTGGCAATCGCTGTAGGCCTAAATGGTGCTCCCACTTTGCTCATCGGTTCTTTGCGAATGGATCTACGAGATGTTCTGAAGGAGTCTCTCTCCACGGTATTTGTCACAACGAACACACTGCTGGGTCGCGCTCACTTCAGACTTTTGATGTAGAGAAGGACTGAATCGAGTTGGGCATCCGTCACAACCCCTTCGTAACTGGGCATCCCGGTGTCCGCCTTGTCGAAGCCGAGTACCACCTTCGTGGATGGGTTAAGAATTGATTCACGCAGATAAGTTTCATCCGCCAGCACCTTTTTTCCTGCGGTTAAGGAACGTTCGCTGCCAAAGAGGCCTTTCCATGTGGGTCCCACTTTTCCCAGGACACTTCCGTCAATTGAATGACAAGCGACACACCCTACCAATTCAACCACCCTTTTGCCTTCCTCCACACTGATCGGAGTGGCGGTTGCAATCACGGCAGAGCTTTTCATTGTGAGATCAACCACCAGCGGCTGGAAACCTTCGGCCATCGGATCAAAGCCCGACAGCTCCGCCGGTGTAAAATAGGCGTTATGTTGAGAGGACCTTCCGTTCTGCATCCGCAGCGACCAACCAAAGCGCATCTGCATCGCAGGTCCCATCTCCGGAATTCCCACAAAGACTGTTTTACGATTTTCGGAAAGGTAGACGCTGCTGGGAAACATCACGTCCTGCCCTTTACTGCCGTCCATTTTGAAATGGGGAGAACCGTATTCGGCGGTGCGTTTATAATTCCATCGTTCCCCTGAGAAATTTGCGGAATTTGTCGCGCTGGATGCATCGAGCGGATGATCAAAGCGCAGAAGCATCCCTTGCTGCATCGGCACGATCTCTCGCGGCAAAGTGCTCGGAGCCCCACTGTAACGAAGGCGCGCGAGCCCACTGACTTCTTTGGCCTGGGTTCCCCAGATTTGGAAGCCAGCCACGTAAAAATTACCATCACCCGGGTTCATCGCACCGGCAAAAGGAGGAAAAACAAAATCACGCGTCAGACTGACCACAACTGCCTGCCGGCGTGGAGTGCGATCATTCAAAAGAACAAGAAACAATTCGGGTCGGTAATAGCCAATGTGAATTAAAGAATCGTTTAAAGGGCCCATCTTCGCGTTTCTCATCCATGCCTGCCCTGCTCCGGAAGGATTTATCGAGTGAGGAATCCAGGTGAGTGGTTCGGCAATCCTTGCGGGATATTTTTCTTTCGGTTCGATGCCCGTCAAAAAGCCGTAGTACTGCCTGCCGCCAATAAAATGGAGAGGCGTTGCCGGAGTATAATGCCCCTGTTGATCACTGGCGGTGACCGTTCCGGTCTTCGGATCGACGCCAATAAAAGGCTGACGCAATCCCCAACCCAACACCGCGACACTCGTGCCATCCGGGGAGACCCGCAACACCGTGCCATTGTCTTTGCCGAGAGAAGTCCCTTGTTGGCCTCCTTTGGCAATGACGAAAGAACCGTCCGGAGCGACGCGAATGCCATTGGCGTATTCACGCGTTTCAGCGGTTTGGGTAAAGGCGTTTGAGAAAAGTTCGTGAACATCCGCTTCGCCATTGTTGTCTGTGTCGCGCAATTTCCAAATACCATTGCGATCAAAGACAAAAATCTGTTCGTCGCGGGAACAGATTCCAAGCGGTTCGTGCAGTCCTGATGCAAACCTCTGCCATGTCACTCGTTCGAGATTGTTCTTAAGCCCGGAAATCAGCCAGACGTCTCCGTCGAATGTGACAGCTGCCGCCTGGCCATTTTTAAGAAAGGTGACATCGGAAAACCGAACGTTTCGTTTCCATGGGTTTGCCGTCGGCAACGGAATATTATCAACCACAAACGCCTCATCCTTTCCGGACAATTCACCCGCTGTCGTGACCGCCTCTGTCCAGCGTTTCGGAGGTAATTCCTCCTCTGTTTTCTGCCACCGAACTGGATCCAGACCAAATCCGATCACTACCGAAAAATTCACCACCTTTTTAGAAGGCGGAACACGAACCGACCACAGGTCAGATATTTGGACCAACTCTGCAACCGCAGGTGGCTTTTTCTGGTTGGAGGTGATTAAAACCATTAAATCACCAGCCACGCCGGCCGGGCGATTTCCAAGCAGGAGAGTCAACGTTTGTTTGCGCGAACCAAGTTCAAACGTTCGCTGCACCCTTGCTTTCCCACCTTCAAAACGTGATTCGATCCTTTCACGAATGGATGTCCCGTTTACCTCATACTCCAGGCAGACGCCGTGCGCGAGAAGTCGTGCCGCTTTGAATTTGCCGAGATCAGCAGGCAGGGGACCGCGTCCGATTTCGTTGGTATCACGTCCTTGTTCGCGAGGATCTTCGCGAGAAATCTTTTCGCCGGCTTGCCACCCCGGATAGAGACCGTTGGCAATCCATGGGGTTCCAACAATTTGTGGCAGCTTCCCCTGCCCTTCCGGCGCTTTCGCGCCTTGCACATGATAGGATCCTTGCGCCATACCAGTCGGCGTAATCCCTTTCCCTTGCCAGATGGCAGAGACCCGCAACAGATCCACGTCGAAACAAGCCCAACAATCATTTCCCAGGTTCAGGATAATTCCGCGCGGGGTAAGGTTTTCGGTCGGCCAACCTTTTCCGAGTTTTCGCGCATCTAAAACGGAAGAGAAGAACGGAAAATCAGGTTCCACCACAGACGACCACGGCGATGCGACCGATGACTGCTTCTTTCCGATAGCTGCCGAGTTGCTGGAAACCAGGGTCTGGCTCTGTATCTCTTGCGATCCGACGACACACCAAACGAATAATCCAATGCCTATGCTGAGGTATTTCATGAAGAACGAGCGGAACAAACTAAAAAGCAGTAGCAACGAATGCTACTGCTTTTTACAGATCAAAATCCTTTTGGAATCAGAAGCTGAATGCGTAGTTTGTGCGCCCCGCGGCCGTAACGGCCCAAAGATTGAATTGCGGCCCAACGGATCGCCACAGTTTGAGGAACCGTGCGCTACCATCTACGAAAAGGTAGTTGGAACCGGTCGCATGGCGGGTCTGGTTCAGCTCCTCGTAGTCATTCCCTTTGCCTTCTTCCAAATCCATAAAGAAGTGCTGCGAAAGAGTTTTCTTTTCTCCGAACATAATCGTGTCACTTGGATTTTTCACCCCGTTCTCAGGCATGCTCTTTTCAGTGATCCCGTCCATCGTGAAACTCGGGTTGCCTTCTTTAAAGAAGTCATTCCATCCGTTCATCATGTAAGTGCGGGGAGCGTTGTCGGCGGGATCAACACTTGGATAACTTGCGGGGGTCTCGGGACCGTCACTCGGACAACGAAGAATTTTCAAATCGCGATATCCTGAACGCAACCTCCCTGGCCAGCGAGGATTGTATCCCGGTAAAGAGGGATCGGTCCCCCCTGCCAGGCTACCGATAGCGCGTGGCGGAAAGAAGCCCTGATTCTCGTCCGCATACATCGTAGCCGACAATGTCAGTTGCTTTAAATTGTTCATGCTGGCAATGCGGCGCCCTGCTTCTTTCGCTTTACCGAGGCTCGGTAGAAGCATCCCGGCAAGGATGGCAATAATCGCAATGACCACGAGCAATTCAATCAGAGTGAATGCTCCCAAGCTTTTATGTTTTACAGTCTTCATCACTTTCTTTTCAAACAGGCTGGATCATTTTCCATGCCGAAGAACAACTACTTCGAATAAGTCAGGCGCTAATGCGGTCACAGTTTATTGTTTGCATGAACAAAAAGAACTTATCCCTTGTTGCCATTGCCTTGATCCTCGGAGCGGTTTACGTGTTCAAGTTCACTGACTGGTTCGCGGAAAAGAATATTCAGATCTTATATCGCTCCCGTAACTCGCAACCCTTTTTCGGTTTGGAAAATAAAGAATACAATCTCACGTTGATCAAAGTTGTCAAAGTGGATGAATTCAGCACGAACAAGTATGCCTTGCCGGTTTGGCACCTCGTTTCTGAAGATCCAGTCAAAGGTGCAGCTCCAATTGCAGACTTCGTTTATGGGCAAACCCTTGCTGGCATGAAGCCAGCGATCCCAGGGACCGCTCCCGCAACGCTGAATAAAAATACCGGTTATCGAATTTTCGTGGAATCGGGAAAGCTTAAAGGAGAGCGGGACTTCGACCTGAAATGATAGTTCATCGTAACAAAGTAATTCTCATCTTCGTCCAATCCCTTGTCTTATGTCTAAAAAGAACATCTTCCTGTTTCTCACTCTTCTGATTTTAGGGGCGGTTTACATCTATTTCTTCACTGAATTTTTCAACAAACCGATCATAAGTATCTCTGCGCGCCCACGACTGGAACGCGGAGCCAAGGACGCCCCGCCCCGTTATGCTGTATCCTTCAATTTCGACTCCAGATGTGAGCTTACCCAGGTCAAGGTGGTGGCAGTTACGGAACTTGAAACCAACAAATATGCTCGCGCCTATTGGCACTTAATCTCTGATACGAATTCTGCACCAGTCAAAGGACTGATCTATGGTGACAATGTGAAAGGGATGAAACCAAAAATTCCCAAGATGAAAGCGGAACCTCTTCAACCCGGTAACAAATATCGCCTACTGATCGAAGCCGGGGATAGAAGAGGACAGATCGACTTCGAAGTTCCGGCTGCTAAACGAGCTTCCCTTTGATCAGTTCATGACCTCGAAACAAACTGTTGCCTGAGTACAGGACACCTTCAACGAATTGCGGGACACTCAAAAAACACGGTTAGTATCGAAGACGGACCACATGTTCACAGGACGAATGGAACGATCGAACAGCAGGAAACGAACGCTGCCATCGACAAACGTGTAATTTGAGCCACGACCATGCTTGATTTCATCTAATTGCTGGTAGTCGTCCTTTTGCTCCCAATCCATGTAGAAATGTCCAGAGGTCTGTTCTTTCTCACCGAACAGAATTGTCTCAGAAGGCCTAAGAATGTTGTTTTCTTTGATCGAATACTTCCGGTTGCCTGACATGTAATCCTGGAAATCTGCAGCCGACAGAGTCGATTTGAAGAATTCATTCCAACCATTGATGATGTAGGAGCGAGGTGCAATATCAGCATCAATGTAGGCTGGAAGGTTCTGATTAGCCCCGGACGATTTGGGATCGATATCGCTTGGACACTTCAGGACTTTAACATCCCGATAGCTGCTTTTGAGAAGATTTGGCCAACGCGGTGTGAACCCCCTGGGAGTGTAGCGCCCCTCATTTTCGTCCGCATACATGACTAACGAAAGACCCAACTGCTTCTCGTTATTTAAAGAGGCGATTCTCTTCGCTGTTTCTTTTGCTTTACCCAGCGCCGGTAACAGCATCCCGGCCAAGATGGCAATGATCGCAATCACAACCAACAATTCGATCAACGTAAATGCCTTGTCAGTTGCTTTCATGGAGAGATCAGACGTTAACCCGATTGGAAAATGTTACAAGAATTGCTTTCCCCTCAAATTACTGGGAAAAACCGGCCAACGCTTCACGCATTGCGGGAGTGACGGCCCAAAGATTTACGGGAGCGAACGTTCCACCAAACTTGATAAAGCGGACGCTGCCATCTGCAAACGAGTAATTTGAACCCTTCCCCGCATGACGTGTCTGATGCAACTGATCAATGTCATCCTGGGAATTGTAGTTCATGTAGAAGTGCCCATGCCTGCGACGCTCTGTTTCGGATTCGCCCGCAGTTTCCCCTTCTTTCTCCCCGAACATCACTGTGTCAGATGGAAAAAATATTCCATTCTCTTTCAGAATGAGTGAGCTCACTCCAGTTGCCATCCCGGGGCGATAGTAATCATCCATGGCATTGATAATATAACTGCGAGGCGCTTTATCCGCCTCAGTTGCACCCGACTCATCCATACCGATGGAATAAGGATTCGGAATGTCACTGGGGCATTTGAGGACCGTGAAATTGCGGTATCCGGATTGCAACAAGGTTGTCCAGCGATTCGTGTTGGAGGGAGTCGGGAGCACCCCTGCATTCTCGTCGGTGTACATGGACAGCGACAAAGTAAGCTGTTTGAAATTGTTGACGCACGAAATGCGACGACCCGCTTCCTTGGCCTTGCTTAAACTCGGCAACAGCATACCCGCAAGGATCGCGATAATTGCAATCACTACCAGGAGCTCAATTAAAGTAAATCCCCCCAGCCCCCTCTGTCTGCCTGCATTCGTCCGCATCATTGTTGACTTAGACGTTAACACCGAACGCGAGGATTCAAATTTATTTGGCGAAGTGACACGCGGCCCAGTGACCGGGTGTAATTTCACGGAGCGGCGGAATGTCTACAGCACAAATATCCAACTGCGCTATCGGGCAGCGCGGATGAAAGGGACAACCGGGTGGCGGATTGATCGGAGATGGCACATCCCCGCTTAAAATAGTTCTCTGCCGCTTCAGATCAGGATTCACCACCGGCACGGCGGAAATAAGCGCCTGGGTATAAGGATGTTTCGGCTCTTCTACTACGGCGCGGGCGGATCCAAGCTCCACGATCTTTCCCAGGTACATAACAACCACCCGGCGACTGATATGTTTTACGACCGAGAGATCGTGGGCAATGAACAGGTAGGCCAATCCGCGTTGCTGCTGCAGATCCTGCAACAGGTTAATGATCTGCGCCTGCACAGATACATCAAGGGCCGAAACTGGCTCGTCGCAGACAATCAGCTTCGGCTCGACCGCCAAAGCGCGCGCAATCCCAATACGCTGACGCTGTCCGCCGGAAAACTCGTGTGGATAACGCTGGGCGTATGCTTCGTTCAGGCCAACGTCCTTCAGCAGCTCACGAACGCGCTTCGCTCGGGCCGAGGTACTATCCACCAGACTATGAATGTCCAACGCTTCGCCGATGATCTCCTCCACCGTCATGCGAGGGTTCAACGATCCTATCGGATCCTGAAAAATCATCTGCAACCCACGCCGGACCGTCAGCAACTCAGCACCCCGTAAATGAGCGATATCCTTACCGTCAAACACAATGTTCCCAGCAATGGGCGTAACGAGGTTCACAATCGCCCGACCTAATGTGCTCTTTCCACAACCGCTTTCCCCCACCAGGCCGAGGGTTTCACCCGCTTCAATCGAAAAACTAACGCCATCCACTGCCTTTACATGCGCCTTCACCGCACTAAACACTCCCGGCTTCACCGGAAAATGAACTTTCAAGTTTTCCACCTTGAGCAGGCTCATAATTTGCCTCCCGCTAATTCAGCTGCATATAAGCTCCGGACCCAATGTCCAGGCTCGATCTCCCTGAGCGGCGGAGATGTCTTTTCACATTCGGCGTGAGCAGTCGGACACCGCGGAAAGAATCGGCAACCCATTGGATAGTTCCCCGGGGCAGGAACGCTTCCACCAATCGCTTGCAGCCGTTGCGGTCCTCCGGTGAGTTGGGGAACCGAATTCATGAGGGCTCGGGTATAGGGATGAAGCGGTCGCTGCAACAGTTTCCGCGCTGGCGCCATTTCGACCACTTGCCCTGCATACATCACCACGACTTTGTCGGCGATATCTCCCACGATCCCAAGATTGTGGGTAATCAACAGGATGCTCATCTGAAAACGTTGCTTCAGATCTTTCAGCAAATCCAAAATTTGCGCCTGAATCGTAACATCCAAAGCGGTTGTCGGCTCATCTGCAATCAGGAGCTTAGGCTGAGAAGCCAAAGCCATGGCGATCATAATGCGCTGCTGCATTCCGCCCGACATTTCGAAAGGATAATTTTGGATGCGCGATTCTGGCGCCGGAATCCCCACCAACTTCAGTAGGCGAATAACTTCTTCATCAGTCGCAGCTTCAGGTCGATGCAGTTTAAGTGATTCTTTTATCTGACGTCCGACGCGATAGACGGGATTGAGCGATGCGCTTGGCTCCTGAAAAATGTAGCTGACAACCTTCCCCCGAATTCTGCGCAATTCGTTATTCGGCATCTTCAGCACGTCGCGTCCATTCAAGAGAATCTCCCCACCGACATAGTTGGCAGGCGGTGTGGAAATCAGTTTGGCAATGGAAAGAGCCGTGACACTTTTCCCGCAACCGCTTTCGCCCACCACGCAAACGGTTTCCCCGGCAGCAATATCAAACGATACTCCATCTACCACGCGCACGGCGTCTTCGCCCGTTCCAAACTCGAGCTGTAGGTTCTTGATTTCGAGTAGCGATTGCATTTCCTCTGCGTTGAACTGGCTTCTCTTACTGCAAAGGATCGGCTTCTGAAAGCAAAACCGCCACAAGGGTTAACTTTGTGGCGGTTGTGAAAGGAGTTCGAGACGGCGATGCGACTCTTCAATGAGCTCGCTTCTGACCACTACGTTCAACTGGCCGCGCCGATTGCCTTGGTGCCGTCACGCGCGGTGTGGTGGTGCGAAGCTGTTCCCGGCTCGGCTTCGTAGGATTAGGATTATTTGCGTTTGATGTTTCAGTACCGACTGGCTGTTTGCGTGATTTCATGCCAACAAAATAGCATCAACCCTGCGGGAACGCACATCAGGGCTACTCCTTATCCTGTTTGCGCACCTTCAACAACTTGATCTGTTTCACAGGCTCCGGATCTTTGTAGTGACGTTTCAATCCCACTTCTAAAAGCATTTTGGAAGGCACTTTGGCGATAAATTCGGGAAAGGTCCGTTCCACGCGCTTACGCAGATGTTGTTGACCGGCCTTGGATTCCCAAAACAGTTCCTGAACTTTCGACAATGCCATATCTGCTTCCTGGGGTCCCAGGCGCTCATCACGTCCCAGCATCCAAACCAATTCTGGATCACTCGGCATCGCGATCGGGAACGGCACAAACGTCGGCTTGATCTCGTCATCGCCTGGTTCTCCATCAATGACCGACTTCTCGCCAACCCGAACGATTCCTTCAAAGATCCCATTGGGGGTTTCGACTTCCACAGTCAAAGCTTCTTTCTGCGGATGTGGCACCACCGACACCGACCCTGCGCCGAAGGATTCTTCGAACTGCTTCTTCACTTCGGCAATGCTCTTCTTCTCGAGATCAGGCAGGGCCGATTGCTTGCAGAATTTTTCAAATGCTTTCGCGCGTTCCTTGGCGCTGAATTCCTTTTGAAAGGCAGAAAATATCTTATCTGCCATCTTAGCATCGGGCACGGCTTTGGGCAGGACACTCTTTAATAAATCCAACAATTGCTCTTCCGGGTTTTGTTTCGCCATAAATTAAATTCTGTGGCGGATAGTTGTGTGGAAAGACAAACGGAATGCAACTTTTCTCGTGCCGGAGTGCTACATTTTTTGAGTGGGATCCCTGTGCCACTCGCATCTGATCTCAAATTTCAAATCTCGAGATCTTCGATTCTATCCCATTCTCAGTAGCGCACCGGTGGAGGCACAGGTTGCGTAACCATCCACTCCCGAAAGGGCGTGGCATTCCCGCAGTTCAGACATTGCGTCAAATCAAACCGTGTCCCGCATCCGGGACAAAATGACTGCGAAGCAAACGTGTCGAAAGCTCGCCGGCAACTGCCGCATCCCCAGTATTCGCCCGCAGCAGGAAAAGCCCGGCAACTCGGACATTGAAACCCAAAATGTTTAGGCTGACGCTCCACCGCCATCAAGCCGCGAGCTTGCTGAAACCCTCTCCAGCAACTCATCGCAACAAAGAAGCACATGATCCCGCTCCAGATGGATCGCATATACAGAGCGAGAGCGATCAGTCCAGCGACACCGACAAATCCAATGATCGTCGTGATCAGCAGGCTCTTGCCCGGTCCGAACTTATACCAAAGCAGAGAGCGCAGAATTTGCCCGCCATCCAGCGGATAAACGGGCAAAAGGTTGAAAACTAAAAGACCGGTATTGATAAACAGCACTGTTTTAATCAGCTGGTAGATATCGGGCAGGCTGTACTCCCAGCCTTGCTTTTTTGCCAGGTAGGACAGCCCCAGCAGGACGGGCATCAAAACCACGTTTACCAATGGCCCAGCCGCGATGCTCCACAAAGTCGCCCCCGGTCTGGGTGGAGGCGAGACATACGCAACACCTCCGAGTGGCCACAGAACGATCTGATGAGCTTGTCCCCCAACCTGTCTGCAGGCAAGGGCGTGACCGAACTCGTGCAACAGGACGATTCCAAAAAGAAATAGGTATTCGTAGACATTCCAAACGTACGAATGGTAGACGCCCTGGCGTCCCTGCACCTGGTAAACAGCGATCAGGAACCAGGACCAATGGACGAAGACATCGATTCCGGAAAACCGGAACAGCTTTATCGAACCCTGTGATGTCGGCGTCATGCGGAGTTGTTGTAACACAGGAAAAGAGTGACGCCAAATCAGACTCGTTTAAAAATTGGAAACCCTTTGGACGTCAATGCTAGCGCCGCTGGCAGCAACAATTTACAACGAAGGGAACCCCGTTACAGAGGTGAAATTCCCGCGGAAAACGGAGGCTGTACCGGTACAGACGTGAAAATTTCCTGGAAATCGGTCTCTGTGCGCGAACGGAGCCCTAAATTTCCGGGAAATCCTCGTAAGTAGTGGCTGGCCGGAAACTAATTTGAAGTTGACTGGGATGATTGGGATGAGGATTGAGGGAAGTGAATGTTGGACACGAAGATGAAGCTTTTCGAGAGAGAGAACCATTCGCTGCCCTTTTCCCTCCATATTCCGAACTACTCAAATAATTATTTGTCGTGAAAAACCGATGGGCGGAGACGCCAAATAATTATCTGAGTAACCCGGAATGGTGGCTTTTGAAGGGTTTTTGCATTTTTGGAGGAAAAATGGGCGGCGGTGGACGAGCGGAGCCACTGGGAACGCTCGATTACGTTAACGATAACAGTCTGGGATTAGTTACATGGCGGAATCGTTGCATGGTTGCATAGTGGGAAGGTCGTTGGCTTGTCGCCGGACTGATCCTTCTCCCACTGCCGTTTGGATGAAAGTCGCCATACACATGGCAGGCTTACAGCCTTTGGAGCGACTCGTTGCGAGTTCTGCAATCGACTTCTGCATCGTTCCGGCTAAGCACCCGTTGCCCGTTTTATCTCCTTGAGCTTCTGAAACTCCGGCTTGGCACTGTAATATTTGTCTAACGGATAACAACCGCTGATGAGGCCGTTGCGCGGCGCGGTGGTGCAATCGCTGAACGTTCGGCAGATTACTTTGGGCGTTAATACGCCTTTTTCTGCGGCTTCCGCCAGCATGTTGGGATAGCTCAGAACCATTCGTCCCAGTCCCACCATATCGGTCCAACTATGGCGAACCACGTACTGTGCGACGTGGGGCAAATATTCCTGTAAGTAGCTATAGGCCGAACCGATGAAGATTAATCCGGCAGGTGATCGCGCTTTGAGTTGACGGACCACATCGAGTTGGCGTGCAACATCAATCAACGGATCGTGGGCAGGTTGATACCCATCCGAAGGCGGATAGGCTGCCGGACGTTGAATGTGTGGATTATAGTAAGGCGAACCGGCGCTGAGGTTAAGAATCTTCACCCCGAGTTCCACGCAAAGTTCGGCGAACTTCAGCGTCTCGGTCAGGTCATAGTCGAGGGGATTGTTTTGGTTTGTCCCAAATGCATACGGATAGGGCAGAGGATACTCTTCTGGAATGCCCGGACCCAATTTGCCCGGTTTTGAAAGGGAAGGATCCGGCTTGAATGGAACGAAATCGAAAGCGCTCAGGCGGACGCCGATATCGATGTTATTACCGCTCGCGCGAATCCCGCTGACGATCTCACGCAGGATGCGAGTCCTGTTCTCAAAGGAGCCGCCATATTTACCGGGGCGGGTGAAAGCGCTGAGGAATTCGTGGAGCAAATAACCGTGGCAATGTTTGATATCGACGAAGTCAGCGCCGATCTCAGCAGCGATCTTCGCTCCCTGGATGTAAGCCTGGATAAGCTCTTCTATTTCGCCATCCGATAAAATCTGAGCATCGCTCGTGACGTTAAATTTTTGATCAAGCACGGGATGACGGTAGGCGATACGGGATTCCCAACGTTTTTTGTCATTAGGACGGCAAAACCGCCCTGAGTGGGTCAATTGAAAGCCGATGACGAGGTCATCTGTGCGGCCGTAGCGTTCCTGGTGCGCGTTGATCAACGTCTCGCGCAGTTTGGCGATGCCAGCTTTGTTCTCTTCGTTGATGATCAGCTGATTTGGATTCGCTCGTCCGTCGGCTCGCACGGCCATGGCTTCACCGCCGAAGATCAGTTTGGCCCCGCTTTCACCGAATCGTTGCCAGCGGCGGACCATTTCCTCGCTGATGCCTCCGCTGGTGGTTCCATCCCATCCTTCCATCGGTTGTATTGCGACACGGTTCCCGACCTTTTTGCCATTGATTGTGGTGTGCTCAACCGCAGTGGTAAGGGGAGAATTTGTTCCCGTCTCTATTTGATCTTCAAGCGGGAGTTTGATCCCGAGGGCATCGGTATGCTTACGAAAATCCTCCACCGTCTTCAGAGTAGGAATGCGAACGAGTTTGAACGGCTCAGCCATAGTGTTCGGGACTGTAATGAGGGTAATTTAAGTTGCGAGCTTTTGGTGGGAGAGAGCCTTGTGCATCTTAACATTCCGCCAGAGGAGGTTGAAGAGGACCCGAAAGAACGGATCGATACTTGAAGGTTCGGCCTAAGTGTAAGATGTTCCGCCCTCTGTTTACAAAAATTATGGACACTCTACCTACTGTTTATCTCAAACCCGGCGAATCGGATCGCATCATTGCAGGTCATCTTTGGATTTACTCCGGCGCGGTTTCGCGAATCACAAAAGAAACTCCGGATGGCGAAGTTGTGCAGGTTAAAGACCATCGCCAGCGCCTGATCGGATCCGGCTTTTTCAATTCGAAATCCAAGATCCAGGTGCGCATGTTGTCGCCTGAACGCGTCACCCTCGATGCAGCCTTTTTCGAGATGCGCATTCGTGAAGCCCTTGCCATTCGGAAACGGTTCATCCCGACCGCGACCTCCTTCCGGGTAGTGAATGCGGAGAGTGATTTCATGAGCGGATTGATCATCGACAAATACGAAGATGTTCTTGTCATCCAGCTTTCTGCATTGGGCATGGAAAAGCGCAAGGACCTCATAATCGCCGCGCTGCAAAAGATTTTTTCCCCGAGGGCAATCGTCGAACGTAGCGAAAGCTCGTTCCGCAAGTTCGAGGGGATGGAAGAGGTGAATGGTGTGATCTCTGGAAAGATCGATGGCCCGGTGCAGATTCAATTAAACGGCCTGAAATTCGATGTGGATGTTATGGGCGGGCACAAGACCGGTCTTTATCTCGATCAACAGTCGAATTACCAGCAGGTAGCCGATCTGGTGACCGGTGGAAAAGTGCTCGACTGTTTTACCTTCCTCGGAGGATTCGGTCTGCATGCGGCACGAGGCAAAGCCCAGCAGGTTCACATGCTGGACCAAAGCGAAGCGGCGATCGCTGCTGCTAAAAAGAATGCCCAGAACAACGGGCTCGCCGACAAATGTACATTCGAAGTAACGAACGTTTTCGATTGGCTGAAGGGTCACACGGCGACGGCGCCGAATGAAAAGCTGATTCCGAAATTTGATTTTATCATTCTGGATCCGCCGTCCTTCACCCGGACTCGCTCTGCTGTGCAGGAAGCGTTACGTGGCTATAAAGAAATTCATCTTCGTGCGCTGAAGCTTCTGAAGCCGGGAGGCGTTTTGGCTACCTTCTGCTGCTCGCATCACGTGGATATCGGTACCTTCCAGGATGTCATCCTTTCGGCGGCTTTCGATACCCGCCGGGTCCTTCGCCGCGTGGCGACCTACTCACAGTCTCCAGATCATCCGATCATTCCTTCGATGCCGGAAACGGAATATCTGAAGGGCTTTGCGTTCGAGTTGGTGAGGTAGGGGGAAGTATTCAGTGTTCAGTTTGCAGTGTTCAGAACCAAACTGAACACTGAACTGGACGCTGGAATCGGCGTTTCATAAACTCTCCTTCCGGATGAAAAGAAAGCTAACGGCTATTGTGCTCGTGCTAAACGTGCTGCTGGTCGCGCTTGGTTTTTATTTCCTGCAGACAGTTTCAAAGCCACCTGCCAAGCCTGAATCGTCTCCGGAAGAAGTGGAGCGGGTACGGGCTCACGTGGAGACACTGCGAAAAAAAGGGGGGAGCAAGGGAGGGCAGGCGAGCACGGTCTACGTCACGAACGATTTCCACTGGAGCCAATTAGAGTCGTCCGATTACCGGGAATACATTGGGAAGCTTCGCTCGATCGGATGCCCGGAAGCCACGATCAAAGATATAATCATTACTGACATCATGCGGCTTTACGCGGCGCGGCGCGGACAGTTTTATCACAACGGGCGGGAATTTAAATTTTGGGAAACGGATGAAAAACGCAAGTTGAAGGCAACTCAGCTTGAGGAACGGGAGAAACAATTAGCGGTGATAGACAAAGAAATCCCCAAGGTTTTACGTGAACTGTTGGGGGTGAATTACGAGCGGGAGATTGATAAATACTTTGTTGATGCGAACGAGGATGAGCGGCGGCTGAGTTTCATATCGGAAGACAAACGTGCCCGGGTCCTTTCATTGCGGGAGGAAACTGAGGGAATGCGCGAAAAGATTCTCGCGCGATCCAATGGGAAGTTTTCTCCGGCAGATCTTGAAGCATTGCAGAAAATAGAAGAGCACCGTCGGGAGATCCTGGCACAAGTTCTGTCCCCTGCTGAGATCGATCAATTGGAGCTCACTACGTCGCCTACCGCGGAGCGTTTGCGCTCTGAGTTGATCGGATTCGAACCCAGCGAAGATGAATTTCGGGAAATCTATAACGCAATGAAGGAGCATGACCAAAAGTATGCTTACGTCGATTTGGAACATCCGTTGATAGCCCGGGCCAGGCAACAGGAGTTGCAAGAGATCGAAGATGCGCTTCGCGAGAAAATGGGCGAGGCCCGTTATGCCGAATATCAGCGCTCCCGGAACGCGGAGTTTCACAATGCAGCGCTCTTCACGCAGTTGTATGAATTGCCAGCCTCTACGACCACCGCATTGTTTGACATTAAGGCTTTTACGACCGCAACCCGTGATCAGATCCTTGCGAACTCGACACTCTCTGAACAAGAGCGGGTCGTTGCGCTGGTTGAGCTCCAGGAGAGTGCGGAAAAGGATCTTCTTCAAATCCTTGGGCCGAAGGTTCTTTCGAATTACACGCAGAGTTCGGGGGCCTGGGTCAGCAATCTAACCAAAAGTGATTAGCTGAGCCTGCGCGAATCAAGCCTGCGTGAGAAGTTCACGCTGCCAGCTCATCAATTCTTTGGAGTGAAGATCCCAATCCTGGGCGAGCAAACCGATCATCGCCCGACTGGCAATCAAGGTTGGATCCAATTCAACCTTCAGCGCTATTTCATCGCGCTTCTTCCGGAGTTCTTCGAAGCGTCGTTTTTCGGCCTGGGATGGACGCGGTGGGTAGAAGCGCAGGATGTGTGGATGTTTCTCCCGGGAAACGGAAAGTCCACGGTCGACGGCTTTTATTAATTCACCTCTGCGCCGCGGACTGAGATGTCGCGGAAATAGCTCATTCAACGTGCGTTCACTGCCGGCGGAGTTGGCGATATCCAGCAGGACTTCGTGAGCCAGGATAAAATAGGGCGGCTTGTTGGCTGCAATGGCTTCCTCTTCGCGCCAGTGCCAAAGTTCCCGCAACACGGCTAATCCGAGAGGAGTTAATCGATTGGAACCCCGGATCCGCCATGGCTCATCATCCGGCGGCGGGACTTCTGAACATTCAGCAACCATTCGCGCGGCACTTTCGTCATGCCAGCCGAGCCTGCCCTTTTCCACGAGGTGATTGCGGATGATATCGGCGAGCGGTTTCAGATGATGGGTGTCGTTCCGTGCGTACGCCTCCATCTTTGGGGTGAGAGGGCGACGGGCCCAATCCGCCGTCTGCGAACCTTTCTCCAACTGGACCCCGAGATAGTTGGATACAAGATTGTGCAGCCCGAATTGGCGATCCCCCAGCAACCGGGCCGCCAACATCGTGTCAAAGATCCTCGTTGGAACGAACTTGGGACCTTTGCGGAGCAATCTCAGATCGTAATCGGCAGCATTGAAAATCAATTCGTGCTTTTGCAGTTCCGGCCAGAGCGGGGACAAATCCATCTTTGAAAGTGGATCCACCAACTGATCTTCACCCTCGATACTGATTTGCAGGAGGCACAACTTTTCCGGATACGCGTGCAAGCTGTCAGCTTCGGTATCTACAGAGATCCAATTCGCGTTTTTCAGTCGCGAAAGGAAATCTGCCAGTTGCTCGTCCGTATCAATCACGTAAAATAAAAAATCTAATCGTTGGAAATAGCCCAACAGAAAAATAGCTTTCGCACCAGTCTTAGATTCGTAAACCGCTTTTTGCAAGCCGGTGCACCCCTATTTCTTACTCTAAAACATTAAATCGAGCATTGAGAAATTTGATTCCGTTTCTATGTTTCACAAATGAATCTGGCGCGAGCATTTGCTGAATCGGCAAAAAACTATTTCAACAAGCCCACGATTTTCTGGGGAGATGAAGAATATTCGTACGGTGATCTTTGGACTCAGACGGTCTGGCTCAGTCAACGTTTGAAAATGCTCGGCATCAAACCCGGCGACCGCGTCGGGCTCTGGCTGAAGAATTGCCCCCAGTTTGTTCCGGCTCTTTTCGCGGTTCTCGAAGCGGATGCAGTGGTCGCGCCCATCAACAATTTCCTAAAACCGGACGAAGTGGCTTTCATTTTATCCGATGCTGGCATCACCACAGTCATCACGGATGAATCGATGGCTGAGGTATGTGAGAAGGTGAGAATTTTGTTGCCTCAAACCCGTTTTGTGAAGATCGAAGAGATCCCCAACAGCTCCTCGGCCACAGCGGTGGATTCCAGTAATGCGCCTGCCGTGACAGCAGCTTCTACCAGCGATCGCAAAGAGTCCGATCTCGCTGTTATTATTTACACCTCCGGCACGACGGGTCGTCCCAAGGGAGCGATGCTGACCCATGGTAACCTTTTGCATAATGTACATAGCTGTAAGCAAGTGTTGAAAGCGGTGGGGGATGACCGTTTTGTGGTAGTGCTTCCAATGTTTCACAGCTTCATGCTGACGGTAGGTATTCTTTTGCCGGTATGCGTGGGCGGTTCGATTGTTCTGATCAAATCTTTGCATCCTCCCAAGAACATCATCGAGGAGGTGCTCAGACGCCGGGCTACCATCCTTCCGGCCGTTCCACAGTTTTTCCGGACACTGATGCATCCCAGTGTTCCAGCCCAGATCCCGATGCGCCTCTGCATCAGCGGTGGAGCACCGTTGCCGGGAGAGATCTTGAAAGAGTTTACCGCGAAGTTCCCGTTCCCGCTCCTGGAAGGGTATGGACTGAGCGAAGCGAGCCCGGTGGTCACCTTCAATCCTATCCTGAAACAAAAACCGGGTTCCATTGGCCAACCGGTTTTTGATGTTGAAGTGAGTGTGCAGGATGATTCCGGGAAAGTGGTGCCGGTCGGAGAGACCGGTGAAATTTGCGTGCGTGGCGGCAACGTGATGGCGGGTTACTGGAATAAAGAAGAAGAGACCGCCCAGGCGATTCGGGATGGATGGCTGTTGACGGGCGATATCGGGCACCAGGATGACGAAGGCTACTTTTACATCACCGATCGCAAGAAGGACATGCTCCTGGTGAATGGAATTAATGTTTATCCCCGTGAAATCGAGGAACGCATCTATCAGTTCCCCGGGATTAAGGAAGCCGCTGTGATCGGGGTGCCGGACTCCCGCCGAGGGGAAATGCCGGTCGCGTTTGTTTCAATGAACGAAGGGGTGATCCTGGATGAAAAGGCTTTGTTGCAGTTTCTTCGGGAAAAACTAGCCGATTATAAGATCCCCAAACGGGTGACCGCGTTGCCGGTGTTGCCTCGCAACGCCACTGGCAAAATCCTAAAGACCAGCCTGCGCAAACTCGGGGAGCCGGCCGCGGCCTAGTCGATTGACACCGGTTCTGGTAAGGTGTTTTTAAATCGGAAGTCACGATTCACGCGAACCGCGGGTTTCTACATCTGAATTTGTGATTTCAGATCTCACAAGCCGTCGAGATGTAAGAATCTATGAGACAATCCCCTTGTCCCGTGTCAGGGAGACCGCTACTTTCCTCCTTTTCGCAATTTGTCGTTCCGTATGTTTTCTAAACTCATGGCCCACGCTGGCATACTTCTCAGCATCATTTCCTTCGTTAGCTCTGCCCATTCTGCCACAAATTCTCCTCCAGCGCCTGCGCGGGAATTTCGCGCCGCCTGGATAGCCACTGTCGCCAACATTGATTGGCCTTCCCGACCCGGCTTGCCGGTGGCGACCCAGAAGAAGGAGATGATCGAGATCCTGGAGAAGGCGAAAGAGCTGAACCTCAACGCCATTGTTTTCCAGGCGCGTCCCGCCTGTGACACTTTTTATGCTTCAGAGATTGAACCGTGGTCAGACTTTTTGACCGGCGAACAAGGCAAAGCCCCGGTTCCATTCTATGATCCTTTAGAGTTCATAATTCAAGAGTGTCACAACCGGGGAATGGAACTGCATGCGTGGGTGAATCCGTATCGCGCTTTTCATCCAAGCACCAAAGGGGCACTTTCCGAGAAGCACATCACCAAGACCAATCCTGAAATGGCGGTGCCGTATGGAAAACACATCTGGCTCGATCCCGGCAACAAGACCGTGCAGGACTTCTGTAACAGTGTGGTGATGGATATTGTGAAACGTTATGACGTCGATGGCATTCACCTCGATGATTACTTCTATCCCTATCGCGAGAAGGACGCGAATGGCCACATGATCGAATTTGGAGATGAAACCAGCTGGATGGAATTCGTGGGCGAAGGCGGCACAATCAGCCGTGACGACTGGCGCCGCCAGAACGTCAACAATTTCATCGAACGCAGTTACAAATCAATCAAGGCCGCCAAGCCCTGGGTGAAATTCGGGGTCAGCCCGTTCGGTATCTGGCAACCTGGTAATCCTCGTCAGATCCAGGGATTTAATGCCTATGAACAGATTTATTGTGATTCCAAAAAATGGCTGACCGAAGGGTGGCTGGATTATGTCGCTCCGCAACTCTACTGGAAGATTGAAGCGCCTGCCCAGAGCTATCCGGTGCTGCTCAAGTGGTGGGTGGATCAAAATACCCATGGCCGCCACATTTGGGTGGGGAATTTTACCAGTCGTGTGAACGCTGAATGGCAGCCTCTTGAAATTGTTAATCAGATCAAGGCGACCCGAGAGCAGGTTGGGGCGACCGGGAATATCCACTTCAGCATGAAAGCTCTTCAGCGCCATGGCAACCTGAGCGATTTGTTGATGAAGGAGGTTTACGGTCACCAGGCTTTGATCCCTGAAATGACCTGGGCGAAGTCGACACCTCTGGGCAAGCCGACCGTTAAGATCACGAAGGAGGGAGGCAAAATCAATGTGACATGGGAGGCCGCTGACAACGAAAAGGTAGCGCAATGGGCGTTGCAGAAGCGGGTGAAAGGGGAGTGGGTTCTACAAGTATTGCCAGGGACAGCGAATTCCATCACTTTCGCTGAAGCGAATCTCGCCGCATTGCCCGATTTTGTTGCTATCACGGGAGTGAATCGCTACGGTTTGCTCAGTCCTTCGGTTGCACAAAATGTGCAGTAAGCTTGCCCGAGGGCTTCGCGTGCATGATACAAATAAAATGGTTTAAGTCGGCTCTAGCCGCATCCCTCCTCACCACAACGGTTCTTTTTCCAAGTGACCTTACCGCCCAGAAGAATGGGCAGGTCACGGTTCCAGACGTCAAACGCGAATTTCGCGGAGGATGGATTGCTACGGTTGGCAACATCGACTGGCCTTCGGCCAAGACGCTCACTCCTGCCCAGCAAAAGAAGGAGTTGATTACGTACCTGGATACTTTGGAACAGTTGAAGATGAACGCAGTCATTCTTCAGGTGCGTCCCATGGCAGATGCAATCTTCCCTTCCAAATTCGAACCCTGGTCCGAGTATCTGACTGGCAAACAGGGGAAAGCACCTTCTCCATACTATGATCCGTTGCAGTTTGCTGTGGAAGAAGCGCACAAGCGGGGCTTGGAACTGCATGCCTGGTTTAATCCTTACCGGGCCGGCCTCTCCAGCGGGAAAACGTTTGCACCGAACCATATCAGCAAGACCCGTCCCGACCTCGTCCGAACCTATGGAAAATATCTTTGGATGGATCCAGGTGAAATTGAGGTTCAGCAACATTCTCTGAATGTCATCATGGACGTGGTGAAACGCTACGACATCGATGGTGTTCACTTCGACGACTATTTCTATCCCTATAAAGAAAATGATGCCAAGGGCAAACCGATGGACTTTCCCGATGATCAAAGCTGGGCAAAATACACCAAGGCAGGCGGGCAACTGAAGCGTGACGATTGGCGGCGGCACAGTGTTAACGTTTTCATTCAGCGCCTTTCCCAGGACATCAAAAAGACAAAGCCGAATGTGAAATTTGGTATCAGTCCCTTCGGAATCTGGCGTCCAGGTAATCCTGCCGGCATCGCGGGTCTGGATTCTTATTCCAGTCTTTACGCGGATTCACGGAAGTGGCTGGTCGAAGGTTGGGTCGATTATTTCGCCCCCCAGCTCTATTGGGATATCGCAGCTAAACAACAAAGCTATCCCGCCCTGCAAACATGGTGGGTCGGTCAAAATACCCTCAAACGTCATATCTGGCCTGGGATCAGCATCGCCCGCCTGGGGCCAACGCGCCCCGTCGATGAGATTCGGAATCAAATCCTACTTACTCAAAAAGAACCCGGGACATCCGGTAACATCCATTGGAGTTCCAAAACCCTGGTCCGCAACGCCGCCATGGCTGAGGTGCTGAAAAAGGATCTCTACAAAGAACCTGCCATCATTCCCGCTTCTCCATGGATGAGTCGTGCCGTCCCGTCAAAGCCCTCGCTTAATGTGAAGCGCGCCAGCGAAGATCTGAAGGTTACCTGGAATTCCATGGCGTCTTCCCAAAAGATAAGTGTTTGGGTGGTGCAACAGCGCATTAATGGAAAATGGTCCACCCAGGTGCTCCCTCCGCAAAAACGGTCCCTCGCAGTCTCCAGGGCGGTCGCTTCAGCGCCGGACCTCGTGGTGGTGCGCGCGGTGAATCGCTTTGGTAACATCAGCGAACCGGCGATCGCTACAATCGAACATTAACCGCTAACTTTCGCATTTTGAATTCAGCAGGTGCCAGCGCCCAGAAGCGCACAGTGCCTGCTGAATTTTTTTTATTGAGACACGTCCAAACGGCTTCCATGAAACGAAACTTCCTTGGGGTAGTCAGTTTGCTGACTCTCCTCCTTTTTTCTCTACAAAACACTGTCGCCAACTCTCGTATTCGTGAAGAGGAAGAAATTGAATCAGTGAAGAAGATATGGAGCGGGCCCAGGCACGACGCCTTCACCGATTTGATTCGTTTCAAAAATAAATGGTTCTGCACTTTTCGGGAGAGCGAACATCACGTAGGAGGAAACGGTGTGATCCGGGTCTTGAGTTCCTCCAAAGGCGAAAAATGGGAACCTGTCGCATCACTGACGGAATCTGGAATCGACCTGCGCGACCCGAAGCTTTCCATCACGCCGGATAACCGCCTCATGCTTGTCATGGGCGGGTCCGTCTACGAAGGAAAGAAACTGTTGGAGCGCCAATCCCGTGTCGCTTTCTCAAAGGACGGGAAAAAATGGAGTGCGACGCAACGAGTGCTGGCCAAAGAAGATTGGCTATGGCGCGTCACCTGGCACAAAGGAAAAGCCTATGGCATCAGCTACAATTCTTCCGCAACGCCGGATTGGACAATCAAACTCGTGGAGAGCACGGACGGAATTGAATGGAGGCTCGTCACCGACCTGAAGGTTCCGGGTCGCCCGAATGAAGCGACCGTTCGATTCTTGAAAAACGGTAAGTGCGTCGCGTTGGTCCGTCGGGAAGCCAACGACAAACAAGCGTGGATTGGGGTGAGCTCAGCTCCTTATAGAGATTGGAAGTGGACCACGGCGGGGATGCAAATAGGTGGGCCCAACTTTGTTGTTTTGCCAGATGATCAATTGTTTGCCAGTGGACGTAAATACGGCGAGACGAAGAGCGATGCCAAGACCTTCGTTGGATCGATGAACTTCACATCCGTTTCTCCCGAAGTAATTCTCCCGAGCGGCGGAGATACCAGCTATGCCGGAATGGTCTGGCACAAGGGGATGCTTTGGCTAAGTTATTACTCATCGCACGAAACCAGCTCGGACATATATCTAGCCAAAATCCGGTTGCCGAAGTCGCGCGATAAATTTACTCGATGAGAACCATTGTCCTTTTTCTATTCGCCTCGTTCCTTGCGATCGAAGCACTCGCGAAAGAAACGTTGATCAAAACCGAAGCAAACGTTCCGGTCGAAATTCTGTTCACTGCGGAGCAAACCCACACTGATCCATTCAACACCGTTCAACTCGATGTCCTGTTCACAAGTGAATCCGGTGTCGAGCAAGTTGTTCCTGCGTTCTGGGGTGGAGGGAAAAACTGGAAAGTTCGCTACGCTTCCCCCACGCCCGGTAACTACCGGTTCGTCTCAAAGAGCAACGTCACGACAGATCCCGGGTTGGAAGGCGTCGGAGGCAAGATCCTGATAACCGAATATCGCGGTGCTAATCCGCTCTTCAAACACGGACCGATCAAAGTCGCATCCGATCTACGTCATTTCGAGCACGCGGACGGAACGCCGTTTGTTTGGCTTGGTGACACCTGGTGGATGGGATTGTGCCATCGCCTGCATTGGCCCGAAGACTTCAAAAAGCTGGCGACAGATCGCAAAGA
This sequence comes from Limisphaerales bacterium, assembly GCA_046597605.1. GTDB lineage: Bacteria > Verrucomicrobiota > Verrucomicrobiia > Limisphaerales > JACDHS01 > JACDHS01. The sequence goes on from JBKJKE010000038.1 coordinate 65,566, forward strand.
AAAAGGCTTCAACGTCATTCAGATAGTGGCCGGTTTATATCCGGACATGCATCCCTTCGATCCGCGCGGTGCGAACGAAGCCGGCTTCCCCTGGCAGACCAACTATACAGCGATCCGTCCGGAATACTTCGATGCGGTGGACCAGCGCTTGCGCTATCTCATCGACGAAGGTTTCACACCCTGCATCGTTGGCGCCTGGGGCTATTTCCTGCCGTGGATGGGTGAAGAACGCGCCAAACAACATTGGCGTGAATTGATTGCCCGTTACGGATCGTCGCCGGTTGTTTGGTGTATTGCTGGGGAAGCCAATCTGCCCTGGTATCTTGCTCCCGGGTTTCCCTACGATGATCGTGAATTGGTCAAAGGCTGGACCGAAGTGGCTCGCTACGTCCGTGCGACAGATCCTTTCAAACGCCCTGCGACCATTCATCCAACCGGCATTGGTAAACTGAATTCCCGATGGACCATCAACGACGCATCGCTCATCGATTTCGACATGTTGCAGACTCCGCACGGCCAGCGCGAAGCGGTTGCTCCGACCATTGGTGCGTTTCAACACGCCTACAATCTCAAGCCGAAGATGCCGGTGGTGAATGGCGAACCAAGTTACGAGAATTTGAACGGTGTGATCGCCGCACAATGGCCGCGCGCAATGTTCTGGCTCTGCATGATAAACGGCGCGGCTGGCCATACCTACGGTGGAAATGGAATCTGGCAGGTGAACCGACGCGATATGCCGCACGGTGCTTCGCCGCACGGAGGTAACTATGGAACGACGCCCTGGGACGAGGCGATGCACTATCCCGGGGGTAAGCAGGTTGCGATGGGTAAGAAATTTCTCGATCAATTTCCCCTGCACAAATGTTTGCCACAGCCAGAGACGGTCACATGGGCGGAAACAGGGCAGGGGAAAGAATGGGGCAATTGGATCTGGTATCCCGAAGGTGAACCTTCAGTCACGGCGCCTTTGGCAAAACGCTATTTTCGACGCACCTTTGCGTTGACCAAAGATTCCAAATTGAAGCGCGCCACGTTACACGTGTCAGCCGACAATCGAGCCGCCGCCTGGATAAATGGCAAAATGGTGGGTGAAGCAAGCGACTGGCAATCCCCCCAATCTTTTGATGTTACTTCGTTGCTCAACGAGAAAAACATAATTGCCTTGGAAGCAGAGAATTTCGCTCCGCCAGTCGCCCCGAATCCTGCTGGATTGAATGCCGTGCTGGAATTGGAAACAGAGAATGGAAAGACTCTGATTCAGACAGATGAACAATGGCGGGCCGCTCAAGCGGGGAGCGACGGTTGGCAATCGTTGAAGTTCAATGATTCAGAGTGGGGAATGGCGAAGGTGCTCGCAGCATATGGTTCGGGCCCGTGGGGCAAGATTGAGTCCGATCCATTGAGCGCTCCGTTCGCCTTGGGTATCGGTGATGAACTGCGCCTGGTGTATGCGATCTCGCCTCAGTCGGTGGTTGTCAGTGGCTTACGTCGGAACGCCAGATACACCGTGCAGATCTTTGATCCTGTCTCTGGTGAAGTGATTAATCGAAATATCCGCACCGGTCAAACTGACTCGATGGTCTTCGAGAATCCCAGACACGGTCATGATTGGGTATTGGCGTTGCGGGTGGTGAAGTGAACTTTTAGAACGAATGCTCGATATCTGATACAGAGAAACCGATATGGAGATTCAAGTCCTGCAAGATTTTATTTTCACAGGTATTTCCCTCTGCGCGGAATCGCTCTGTTTGAACAAAAGGGGTCATCTCGCCTGCGTAAAAAACAGCAGACGTTTGTGCGGGACCGTGAGTTTTCGGGGACGAAATGCATATGCTAGTTTCGGGCCAATTATCCCAGGAAACTTTGTTGGTCATGTGTATCTGCGGTCGCGCAACGACAGAATGGGACGGAGGGCTGGGTTCTGACCACAGTGGAAATAGGAAAACCCGCAGAACGAGATGGGTACGACTGAGATACCACCTCATCCTGCGGTTCTTCCGCGTGTGACACGCAGAGCCGTTTGTTGAATTCGGCTGTCTACGCAGCGACCAACTCTGCCGACTGTCTTCGAACTGGAGTCGATTTCGCAGGAGCTTTTTTCTTCGAAATCGTCTTCTCAACCAGTTCGTTTATTGAGCCAAACACCTGCGTCGGGCTGTAAGGATAGTTCACGAGCATTTCTTTCGTCGTCGAGCCGGTCAGGACGAGATACGCCTGGAGACCGAGCTCCACTGCGCCTCGGATGTCTGTTTCCATGGTGTCGCCGATCATAATCGTCTCTGCCGTATGGAGGCCGAGACGACTGCGCGCCATCAGAAACATGAACGGATTCGGCTTGCCGAGGTAATAGGCTTTCTTACCCGTGGCGCTCTCCAGCAAGGCGGCGAGTGCGCCGGTGCCTGGCCGCGGGCCGGCATCGGTCGGGCACCAAGTATCCGGGTTGGTGGCAACGAGTTGGCTGCCTTTCTCCATGAAACGCATCGCCTTCTCCATCAGCTCGAAATTGAAAAGTCGCCCCTCACCCACAACGACGTAATCCGGCTTGATCGAATCAAACGCAATCCCCGCTTCCTGCAGGGCCAGGAGGAGTCCGCCTTCGCCGATGACAAAGGCGCTCGACCTGGGTCTTTGACGGATCAAAAAATCGGCGGTGCAATGGGCGGCGGTATAGAAATTACGCCAGGAAACCTTGATTCCAAGATGGCCAAGCTTCGCGACGAGATCGCGGGGAGAACGTTCTGAATTGTTCGTCAGAAACATGAACGGGATATTGGCGGTTTGCAGCTGGTGGATGAACTCTGCTGCGCCGGGAATCAGTTTCGAACCGCGATAGACGACCCCGTCCATATCAATGAGATAACCTTGGCCTCGGCGGGAGGGGGCGATGGGTTTGGGTGCAGAGGATTTCATGTGTGTTGGATTTAGGACATTGTGGTTGGCCCTGGGGCCCACCCTGAATGCTCTCTAGCAACTCTGCGGCCACAGTGCGAAAAGTGTGAAAGTCCGAATCAAACCTGTCTAAAACAAATTGGACTCCCGTGGATGGATATATTACAAAGTTGGGTAGTTATTCAAATCCATCGATCCAACCTCCTATTTTGGTTCCTGCTTCTCGCAGTGTTCTCACTTTCTGCCGTGGAACCAGAAGAAGTTATTATCAACGAAGTTTATTATTGGCCAAAAGGCCCTGTCGTCCCTGGGCATAACGAAACGGTGGAACTTCTGGTGGTGGCGGATCAAATCAACGTAAACGGCTTGCAGGTGTCGGATCGAGATGTCTGGGACAAAGCGACCGAAGGTCAATGCACGTTGCAGGATTTAGGACAGGGTTTTTTGAAATCAGTGCGAAGTGGCACCCTCATTGTCATTCATCGAGGCGAGGGTAAGGACGATACGGATGGGAGCGATTTCGTGCTTCGGTTCTACGCAAGATCGAGTCGGTTCTGTAACACCGCTCCCACCACAAACTCATTCGAGTTGAGCAATCATGACGACAATCTTCATGTGCTGCATCACGGCAAGCAGGTCGATTTCCTCAAATATCGTGCATCCAATCCCAAGGAGGAACGCAGCCATGCGACGTCGGGCTCACTGGGGTGGGATGGCGGCGAAGAGCGTCATATCCCGATCGGAAAGGTTCAGGACAACACTGGGATCCGTTTTCTCGGGAATGAACCCGAACTAAATGATTATCCGGCAAGCTGGCTGGCCTACTCCGAGCCTTATCTCAAGGACAACAATATCGGCAAGCCGAACGGTGGTGCCAACACGGTATGGATTGAGGGATTACGAAAAGCGGCGAAGGCTAAGTGAAGAGTAGTGAATGGTTGAATAGTGAATGGTTACATAGTCGGGAACAGCCTTCCCCTATGTAACGATGCAACGATTCAACCATGTAACAAACTCAATCCCCCATCGCTGTCCCAACATGCCGGGCGCTGTTTAACCAGGGATGATTTAAGGGAACACACTTCCGCTTCCCTGCTACATCCTCCAAAGGCACCGCTTCGAACCCTTCGCCGCGGGCAGCCACCATCACGCCGAATTTTCCCTGATTGATCAAATCGGCACAAGCCGTGCCGAGCCTCGTTGCAAGCAGGCGGTCGGCGCAGGAGGGGATTCCTCCGCGTTGCACGTATCCGAGAATGGTGAGGCGGGACTCGAGTCGGGTGAGTGTTTCCAATTCTTTCGCCAGGCGCAGGGTGTTGCCGGAATGGCGCGCGTAGAAATCCACGAGCTGTTGCTTCACCTTCGTTTTGTCGGCTTTGTTTTTGACGTTGGCCTTTTTCTTTTCAAGCGCCCGCAATTCCTTTGCGTCGTTCACGTTCATCGCGCCTTCCGCGACAGCCACAATGCTGAATGGTTTTCCCGTTCGACTGCGATGACGAATGGCTTTGGCCACTTTCTCAATGTCGTAGGGAATCTCGGGAGTTAAGATCACGTCAGCACCGCCTGCGATGCCTGCTCCGAGCGCGAGCCATCCCGCGCGATGTCCCATGATCTCGACCACCACAATGCGATGGTGACTGTGCGCCGTGCTGTGCAAACGATCGATCGCTTCGGTGGCAATGCCGAGCGCGGTATCGAAACCAAATGTTACGTCGGTCATCGCCACATCGTTATCAATGGTCTTGGGAAGCGTGAGAATGTTCAGCCCCTTCTCTTTGAGGACGAGGGCGTTCTTTTGGGTGCCGCCGCCGCCGATACAAACGAGTGCGTCGAGGTGATGACGTTCATAGGTTTCCACAATGGCCTTTGTGACATCCATTACCTTGTCCCCGATTGGCATCTTGTGCGGCTTATCGCGACTGGTGCCAAGAATGGTGCCGCCGAGCGTGAGAATTCCTGACAGGTCAGAGCTTTCCAGACGCATGGTGCGGTTCTCCAGCAAGCCGCGAAACCCATCCTTGAATCCGATCACCTGCATCCCAAAAGCGCTCTGCGCGGCTTTGCCCAGTCCACGAATTGCCGCATTGAGTCCAGGACAATCCCCACCCGAGGTAAGCACACCGACATATTTGTTCATTCGAGGAAAGTAGCGTGTCGGTTGCTTGCCGTCTACGGGCGGGGTCACTCAACAGATTGGAATTTTCGTTTCCGCGCCTCAGGTTTGCTGATACCTAGTCGCCATGCATTTGACTGTGCGGTTTCTCGCAACGCTTTTTCTCACCGGGTTAGTCGGCCTGTTTGCCGGGTGCAAAACGACACCTCCAGAAAACGTCAAGCCGCAATGGCGCGCTCTCTTCGACGGCAGCACCATCAAAGACTGGAAGATGGTCGGACCGGGCTCACTCCGGCTCGAAAAGGGTGAATTGGTGACGCACGGCGGGATGGGCCTCTTTTGGTATACCCGCGAGCAGTTTGCCGATTGTCAGATCCGCGTGGTGTTCATGCCAACCGCCACCAATGACAATTCCGGCGTTTTTATTCGGATGCCTACCCCACCGGTGGATCCGTGGGATGCGGTGCATCATGGCTACGAAGTGCAGATTGCCAATATGGGCGACATCACCCATCGCACCGGATGTCTCTACAGTTTCTCCAGGGCGCAGAGTATCGTGGACGCTAAGGTGGGGGAATGGAACACGATGGTGATCACGCTTGATGGAAATAAAACACTGGTGCAGGTAAACGGAAAACTGGTCACCGTGTTTACCGAAAGCCAGCCGATCCCGCTTAAGAAGCTCCCGTATGAACCCAACCGCGGACGTCGTCCGGACAAGGGGTATATCGGCCTACAGAATCACGGAGCGGGAGCTGAAGTGCATTTCAAGGAAGTGAGTGTGCGGTCGTTGAAGTGAGTCTGTTGTCAAAAGTGTTTTTTCAGAATGGGCTCGCCCTTATCCTAACCTTCTCCCCACTGCCGTTTAGTTAACGAAAACGGCGGCGAGGCCGCCGATGGTAGCGGCTGGGCGCGCTGCGCCGGCCCCGACCGCGTACCAGCGTTCGGAATCGGAGCATAGAGTGCGTGTTGCGAACTGAAAGAGGCGTTTTAAGCCGATAGAACGCGCGCTGTTCACCCACACTCGTAGGCTTCGTTGGCTGTTCCGACCGCTGGTACGCGGTCGGGGCCGGCGAGTATGAACTATAGGCCGAACGAACCGATTCTCGGTTGAGCGCGCCCAGCCGCTACCTTCCTGACGCTTTCGCGCTCCCCTTAACTAAACGGCATCCGACGAATGGATACTGACAATCTCCATGACAATTAAAAAAGCCCGAACGTTTCTGTTCGGGCTTTTTTCTAAAGTATTCTAACGCTTAGTTCGTTTCCTTCACCTGGCGCACCAGCTCCAACTGCATCTTCATGAGCGGACCTTGCGCACCCGGTTCCCAGAAGAGGTTCTTCTGTTCATAAGGATCGGCGCGCAAGTCATACAACTCATCGGAATTATCAATTTCAGTGTAGTGAATGTATTTCCATCCATCGGTGCGAACCGCCTGGTAGCTCAGGTTTTGCGTGCGAAGGAACAGCTTGTCGTTCTTTGAGAAGTATTCGATCAAAGCCGAATTGCGCCAGAGTGCCTTGCTCCCCACTGCTGCTGGAACCAGGGAGCGACCCTGCAACGGCACCACTGGAGTGACCCCGGCCAATTCCGATACCGTCGGTGCGATATCGATATTCAGGACAATGCCGTCCATGGCTGTGCCCGGCTTAAATACTTTCGGCAAGCGCATCAGCAAAGGGATGCGAATCGATTCTTCATACGCCAGGCGACGTTCTGCACCCAGGCCGTGTTCGCCATAAAAATAACCCTGGTCACTGCTGAAAATGAACAACGTGTTGTCGAGTTTGCCGGTGTCTTCCAGGATTTCGAGAACGCGCTGAACGCTTTCATCGACCGACGCGAGCATGCGGAGACGGTTGCGAACGGTTTCGTCATCGGTGGCGGTTTTTTCACTCAACGGGGGCAGACCAGGAAGCGGACGGAGCAAAGCAGGTTTGCCGAGAGGATTGCCGAAATTCGGACGGCGGAGAATGGGTTTGTTGGTGTAGAGCTTCTCGTGGCGTTGCGCGATCGCGAACTTGCCATCAGTAGCATCGGTCAAACTGCCATCTGGATTCTGTGCAAGATCCGGTTGAATCGCTCTATGAGAAAGAACGAGGCAAAGGGGACGATCGTAGTCCCGCTTCAGGAAATCGACAGCATAGTCGGTGAAGACATCGGTCACATAGTCGTTTACCCGTTTACGCTTTCCGTCCACGTTCAAATCAAGGTTAAAAGAATCGCCCTGCACGCTGGAACTTACCCAATGATCAAAGCCGGGACGGGCGGTGTCATCGTTGCCCATGTGCCATTTCCCGACAAAAGCGGTGGTGTAGCCCGCATCTTTCAACATGCGCGGAAAGGTGACGAGTTGATGGCTTAACTCGTTGCGTGGCACATTGTCCAACACCCCATGGGTGTGGGCATACTGGCCGGTCATGAAACTGCCGCGGCTCGGGGAGGAGAGCGGAGTGGTCACAAAAGCATTATTGAATCGGACACCTTCGCGTGCGACCCGGTCAATGTGGGGCGTCCGGATGAAGGGATGGCCCATATAGCCAAAGTCATCCCATCGCTGATCATCGACCAGAATCATCACGACATTCGGGCGAAGGGCGGGAGCGGGAGCATTCGTCTGCGCGGAGGCGGGCGAGACAAAAACCGTTCCAAGAAGACAGAAGGCTGCAGTGCAAACTTTCATCATTACCGTTGTTTGAGACATCGAACTTTTCATGTTGGCCGGAGTCGGGCTAGCAGAGTGCATCCGATTATGCGGTCGGTTTCAAGGTTTTCTTAAGTTGACGGGCAACTCTGGGGGGCGAGACGCGTGAAATTTCACTTGTACAGCCTCCGAAATCCTGGGAAACTGATGTTTCTCCTGGGACGCCCTGGAACTCTCTTTGGGCAGAGATACCGGTAAACGCGGAAGGTCTCGGCCCACGGTCCGCAGAGGTGCCGCGCCGTTGCACGGCCTCGTTGCAGGGTCTGCAGAGTGCCCGCGCCGTTGCGCGGCCTCGTCACAGGGTCTGCGGAGTGCCCGCGCCGTTGCGCGGCTTCGTCACAGGGTCTACGGAGTGCCCGCGCCGTTACGCGGCCCGTCGCAGGGGCTGCGGAGTGCCCGCGCAGTTGCGCGGCCTCGTCACAGGGTCTGCAGAGTGCCCGGAAAACGTGGAAGGTTCCGTTGCAGGGTCTGCAGAGAGGCCTTCCTCCGCAAAAACCAATAAAATGCGTTCGGTTTGACCGGTTTTGATCAAAAATGACGTTTTGCGGTAGGATTGGGAATAAACACCAAAGAATGAAGGAAAGAAGTTTGAACCGCGAAAAACGCAAAATACGCGAAAAGGGAACTCTAATAGGCAAAAACTAAAAGCGAGTCGCCGATGGCGCGTGGCGGGCGGATGGTTACTGGGACGCCGGCAAGGAATGTTCCTCTCCACCGATCGAACACCTGGGGCCAAGATTTATTGGCTGTAAAATGTAAGTTCCCCCCTCCGGGCATATTGCGTGACCGTTGGACCAGATTCGATCTATCCAATTCGAGGAGATGTATCCCCGCACATCATTCCAGGAAGGGACGGCATTTTCGTTCTGTCCTGTTTCCAGAACCCATTGGTCCGTCGCCCCATCCAGCAGTTTTAATACGGTGATGCAGGACAGTCGCCCGTTCTCTTTCGTCCGTTCTCGTGGTTTGTTTTTTAAAGCGGCAACCACTAAGAGAAGTGCGAAGCCGATCATAAAACAGATTCTTAACCGGCGGTTCATAGCGATGCTGCGACTTCCGTGGGAGCAACCATTCTACTTAGGTGCGCTCTTGTCGTCTTCCGCGTGATGCAGCTTCGGCGGCGGGGTGAAGTCACCCTTCTCACAGCAGCAGACGAACGATTCGGTCACCGACTTGAGTTCTTCCCAGCGCCCCCGGATGTTGGTGGCTTCTTTTCCGCACACATGGTTGTCAGCGGAGGCAGTCGCGATGACTGCAAGCAGATCAGCGAACTCCTGCACGATCTCATTGGTCGCGGGAATCAGATAGTAGGGATGAGGTTGGTGGGTCGCAGGGTTCCGGATAAAAAAGCCGCCGGCGCGCTCACAGATCCATTGCACAATGCGCGGGTCATCAGTGCATTTCAGCAACGCTTCAATGCGATCGAGCGGATTGGCTGCGCCACTGCCGCCGCCATCGTCGGATTCCGCCCATTTATAAATCATGGAGAGGGAGAGCCCGAGCTCTGCAGAAATTTGCTTGGCGCTCGTCTTCTGCATGACCTCCCGTAGGAGTTCGTGTGATTGCATTTCGAAAACCTAGCGGAATCAGGGGAAGAGTTAAATAGTTGAATTGTTGCATCGTTACATTGGGCAGACCACCTCCCATGCAACAATGCAACCATTCATCGACGCAACTCTACTTTCTGAGAGATTCTCCGTGACGATTGCGCATTGTCTCTGTCCAAATAGCGATGGAATCCATCGCCGAGAACGTGCAAGACGAAACGCACACAACTGAACCCATCGCCTGGCAATCGCCTGAACTCGGCGCTATTTACGAGGAACATTCCAAGGCGGTCTTCTATCTGGCCCTGCGGATCCTGGGCGAACCGAGCGCGGCCGAAGACGCCACGCACGATGTTTTCATCAAAGCATTCCGCGGGATGAAAGACTTCCGCGGGGAAGCCAATCTCCGCACCTGGCTCTATCGCATTGCCATCAATCATTGCCGCAATATCAAACAAAGCTGGCATGAGCGGCACATGTTCAGCAACGCCGATGACGCGGTCTGGGAGACGATGTCGCACGATGAGAACCCGTTGAAAGTGTTGGAAAGAAAAGAGCTGGGGCAACGTATCCAGCAAACAATGGATGCCTTGCCGGATGAATATCGACTTTTGCTATTGCTGATCGCAGATGAGAAGATGAGTTATGACGAGGTGGCGGAATTGACCGTTCAAAGTCCCGATGCCGTCCGCGGAAAACTGCATCGAGCCCGCAAAGCGTTTCAACAGCACTTTCAGAAAACCGCCTGATTATGAATGAAAAGTTTTCCAAGCTCCGTCAGGAACAGAAACAGGAGATCCACCAGAAACAGGAGGAGCAGGTTTCCAACGCTCAACAGTTTGATACGGTGGAAGAGATGTTGAAAGCGGATGCTGCGCAGATCGAAGTTCCGCGCAGGGTTGCCGAGAAGTTGAACCGATCGATCGGGCAAATGGGCGATTCTGAAAAGGCCTGGTGGAAACGTTTGTTTAAAAAGTGATCCGCGTTCGCTTACTGCTGTCATGAACGTTCACACTGAGATCGAGACCTTAATCCGGGCCCGTTATCCCATTCTATATATCGTTTCCAGTGAAGAGACGCGCGTGCAGAAGGCGCTGATGGAGATCGCGCAAAGGAGACAGAAGAAGCTCTTCGAATGGAGTTGCACGACCGGGATTGTGGCTGCCGGCACTTCCATTCAGTCTCAGAAAGGGCGCACCTCCACCACGAAAGATCCGCTCGCGGCATTGGACCAGGTGATCGAGCAGGTGGAACCCGCCATATTCCTTTTCAAAGATTTTCATCCGTTCCTCTCCCGCAACAACTTCACCGTCATTCGTAAGCTGAAGGAGATTGCACTTCAGCTGAAAAACAGTCTGAAGACCGTCGTGTTGGTCGCGCCCTCCATGGAGATTCCGACGGAACTGGAGAAGGAGATTACCGTCCTCAACTTTCCCCTGCCGACGCGCGAAGTGCTCGACGAGTTGTTGACTGAAATCATCGAGGAGGTGCGTCAGTTTGAACGGGTGAAGATAGACCTGGATACCGCGGGCCGGGAGCGGTTGCTGCAGGCGGCGCTTGGTCTAACCCTCGGCGAGGCTGAGAACGTTTTCGCGAAGATCATCGTCAAGGACGAGCGGCTTAGCGGCGATGATGTGAACGAAGTGTTTGCCGAGAAACAGCAGATCATTCGCAAGAGCGGGTTGCTCGACTACTACTCCACCGAAGAGACTTTTGGAAATGTGGGAGGGTTAAGTGTATTGAAGGAATGGTTGCAGAAGCGGGCCGTGGCGTTCAGTGACGAGGCACAACAGTTCGGTCTCTCTGCTCCCAAAGGTATTTTAATCCTGGGTGTGCAGGGATGCGGCAAAAGTCTTTCGGCCAAAGCGGTATCAAGCTTGTGGCAGTTGCCTTTGCTGCGGTTCGATATGGGCCGAATGTTTGGCAGCATGGTCGGTTCGTCGGAAGAGAACGTGCGCCGAGCCATTGCGGTGGCGGAATCGGTTGCGCCAGCGATTCTTTGGGTGGATGAAATCGACAAGGCCTTCGCGGGGTCGCAGGGATCGGGCACCAGCGATGGAGGAACGACGGCACGGGTGTTTGGCACGTTTCTCACCTGGCTTTCGGAAAAGACTGCGCCGGTCTTCGTGGTCGCTACGGCGAATGATATTTCCCATCTCCCGCCAGAACTCATGCGCAAAGGGCGCCTCGATGAAATCTTCTTCGTCGATCTGCCCGGACCGGAGGAGCGCTCCGATATCTTTGCGATTCATTTGGGGAAGCGTAAGAGGGACCCGCAGAATTTCGAATTGCCCGCGCTCGCCGCTTGCAGTGAAGGATTCAGTGGTGCGGAGATTGAGGAAGCGATCACGAGCGCGTTGTATGATGCGTTCGCGGCCGGGGGAGAAGTAACGACCGAGCACATCCTCGAATCGCTTCGGCAAACCGTTCCGCTCTCGCGAACGATGGACGAACAGATCACGCGCCTGCGTCAATGGGCAGACGGACGCGCGCGTTACGCGAGTGTTCGTTTGTAATTGCGAAGCACCGGAGTGAAAAAGGTGGAGCGGAAGCTCCTAGTCAAAAGGTGGTGGGGCAAACCTGCCAGGCCGCAACGCGGGCAGTGACTCTCTAGTTCTGACTTTTTGCCCTGATTTCTGCCTTTGCGGCTGCCATCCAGATATATGAATATTCTTCGCGGGAAGTCTGTGACCCAGTTCTGCACTTCCGGCGTTTTGCTCTGCTTTGGGAATGCCCCTAGCCACAGAAGGGGCAATGTCAGGGCAAACCAGCAGGTTGTGCCCCACCTATTTTGACTAGGAGCTTCCGCTCCACCTGGCTGAAGTTGGACTAATTCTTCATCGGCTGCATCGTGAGCGGGTCACGCAACGGCAATTCCGTTACCTTGCCATTACCAATCTCTTCGATCTTCACTGGATGATTCGGATGGCCTTTAAGGATTTCTTCTTTTTGTCCCACGATCAGAACCACCAGGTTAGTCGAAGTAAGGAACTGTTTCGCCACACGCTGAACATCCTCCTGGGTGACGCCGTCAATGCGATCGCGATACTTATCCCAGAACAAAGGGTCTTTCTTGTAGCGACCCGTAAACTCTTCCTGGGCAAATGTGGTTGCCACCTGTGTCTTGGTAGCAAAGGTGCGCGGGAAACGATCTATGAAAGAACGTTTGCTGATGTGCAATTCGTCTTTGGCAGGCGGCTGTTGCGCCATCTTCTTCATTTCATCCAACACGATGGAAATGGCATAGGGAACGGTGCGTGACTTCGATTGAAAGGAGGCGTTAAACGTCAGCGGATAATAGACACCGCCCGGAAGGCTCGAACTCGCAGAGTAGGCAAGGCCTTCATCGGAACGAACGCGGTTCATGATGTGCGATGTGAAACCACCACCGCCCAAAATGTCGTTCATCAGGATAGCCGGGAAGTAATCCGGATCTTCGCGATGAATTCCCGGTAACATAATGGCGACACGTCCCTGGTTCACATCCTTATTCACGACGTAAATGCCCGGCTTGGCCAATTCGGTGTTCGTCGGAATTTCTGGCGGGACATCACCGGTGAACGGCCATTTCGCGAACAACTGCTCAAGCTTGGCTGTCATCTTGGCAGGCTCGAAATCGCCGCTGACCGCCACGACAAAGTTCGTGGGATGAAACCAGCGTTGGTGAAACTCCTGGAGATCTTTCTTAGTGATGCTTTCGAGGGAAGCAGCAGTTGTATAGCGATTCGCCCAAAATTTTTCTCCCTGGGCGAGAAAGCCGCGCTCCCGTTCTTCGATATCCGAAGAATCGTCGTTGCGCTGGCGAATGGATTGCAATGTCTGCGACTTGATCAATGCAATTTTATCATCCTGAAAACGCGGAGCCGTCAAAACCTCGCGCAGGATTCCAAGACCTTCATCCAGGTCTTTGGAAAGAAGATTGAGGCTAACGCTCCCTTGCGTCTCGCCCACGCCAGAACTGAGTTGAGCAGCAAGAAAGGCGAGGCGTTCCTCGAGTTCTTCCGCGGTTTTCGACTTGGTTCCACCGCGTGCGAGCAAGTAGCCAGCGAGACTGGAGAGACCTTGTTTGCCATCCGGTTCCACGTATTGGCCGGTACGAACCAATATCGCGATATTAATCAGCGGCAGTTCACGATTCGTGACGACATAGGCGACTGGCCCGGACTTAAGCTGCACCCGGTAATCCGCCGGATTCGGGGGATCATATTGCAGCTCCGGATATTTCAATTGGTCCGGACGAGCGGGAATCTTGTCGATCGCAGCAGTTTCTTTTTCAGCAGCGCGTCCGCTCGTGATGCCACCCGCCGCAGCTTTGGCTGCAGCTGCTGGCTTTGCGGTAGGTCCATTGGTGCTCCGGGCTCCTGGTTTCTTCCCTTTTTCAGCGGCGGTAGTTTGCTGTGCGGAAAGTGTTCCGTGGCCAACGATCAGAAATGCGGAACAAAAAATGGTAGCGAATTGAAGAAAGGTTCTTTTCATGGTTGCGCGGTGGTTTCGCTGGCTTGAGGAGCGGTCGGCTTCTTTTCGGTGCTGGCTGCTTTGCGTGTATAAACAGCAACCGCCCGGTTCTCCTTGGTGAAATATGCCTTAGCGACCCGTTTCACATCTTCGGCAGTGACTGCCTGGATCTTCGCAGCTGCTTCATTGATCTCCCGCCAATTCCCGAGACCATCGTAAAAAATCAACTGCATCAGGATCGAGGTGTTTGAAGAGAGCTTACGAAATTCTCCGGCGGCGAAATTGTTTTTAACCTTCTGCAGCTCTTCTACTGGAATCTCTTCGGTATTGATCTTTGCGAGCTCTTTGTAGAGCGCTTGCTCGACCTGTTCTGGAGTCATCTTTTCTTTCGCTTCGCCACCCACGTTAAACAATCCAGCCCACTTGCGATGATCCGGATGAGACCAGGTTTCCGTCGCGATCTGTGAACCCAAAATCAGCCCTTTGTAAAAGCGACCGGTCCGGGTGGAAAGAATCTGCGCCAGCACTTGTAGCGGATACGAATCCTTGTGCCCAAAAGGAACCGTGTGCCACATGATATCCACCTGCGGATTCGCTTCCGCTTCCGCATACATCCGCTTTTCCGCCGTTTGGTTTACTTCCAATGTCACGACATCCGGCGCTTCTTTTTTTCCCTGCGGAATGCGTCCGAAATACGTCTCCGCCAGGTCAACTGCTTTCTTCGGATCGAAATCGCCGACGAGGATAGCCGTTAGATTTTGGGGAGCGTAGTAAGTGGCATAAAACTCATCCGCCTGAGCTTTGGAAATGGCAGCAATGTCTGAAGGCCATCCTATCACCGGCCACTGATAAGGATGGGATTCCCAGAAAATGGATTCAAAACTCTCGGAAAACTTGCCAAGTGGAGTCGAATCGGTGCGCATGCGACGTTCTTCAAAAACCACATCGCGTTCGGCGTAAAATTCCCGGAAGACAGGACGCAGCAGACGTTCTGATTCCATCCACATCCAGAGTTCCAACTTGTTGGCCGGCACCGTGATGAAGTAGGCGGTCATGTCCGAGCTGGTGAACGCGTTCATCCCCGAACCACCGTTGCCGGTGTAGATTTTATCAAACTCATTCTTTACCAGGACTTCGCGCTGTTGCTTGATCAGATCGGCAAACTCCTTCTCCAATTCACGGTAGCGTGGAGTGAAGTTCTCCGGCTTTTGGATATCGTCCAGCTCACCGCGACGATACATCTCTCGCATCTTCTTCTCTTCACCCCGCATTAATTCCCGCACCCGCTCCTGTTCGGCAATGATCTCCAGATCCTTTTTGAAATCTTTAGTGCCGATGGTGGGCGTTCCTTTGAACATCATGTGTTCGAATAGATGGGCGATCCCGGTAATGCCGGGTCGCTCGTTCGCGCTTCCGACATGGGCGACCCAACCTCCGGAAATCATCGGCTCATCCTTTCGTGGCAGCATGAGAACGCGCATGCCGTTGGAAAGATTCGTTTCGATGACTGGAACCTGCTGCGCCCAAATGGAAGTTGCTGAAGTAAGGAGAAAAAGGATCAGCAGTGGGAAAAGATGTTTCTTCATTTTAAAACAAAAGACACGCCAAATGGGCGTGTTCAAAACCTGCGAGGTAACTTTGTTGCGAAACGATAGGCAGTCAATGCCGTTTCTCAGGCTAACTGCCCGGCTCGTTCGGGGGCACGGCTTACCAGCTACGTGCTACGACCATATTTGAGTTCGGCAAACGAAATCTCATGGCGGGGGCATGTTTGGTATAGATCCCAACGAACCCGCGGCGCTTCATCTCTGCGGCGGAACCGATCGGGCAATCGTGAGGTTCACCAACGATATACTTTTCGCGCAGCGTCTTTTTGTCCGGGCCGACGAGGTCCAGGCATTGAGAAGAGCGGTTACCAACGAAGGTTGCGTCATTGCAAATTGTATCTTCTTTTTTCATAGACGTGCCCATGGTAGAGAGCTCCTCAAAAACTTCAATCAGGGTGGGAGTGCTTTGATTCTTCAGGGTTGCACTTAAGGATATTTAGACCGTTGCCATCGGCAAACCACAGATCCGCGGAGATGCACCTAGGGCTGGGTAGTGAATAAGGCGGGAAGTTAGATTTTTGAATCGATTTCAAAACTGCGGTGTTAGCAGTAGTTGAAACCCCTGAAAAACACTATTTGATTGAAAACCGATGGGCAGCTTGTTTTATTTGCCCATCTTCC
The DNA here is from genome assembly GCA_046597605.1 of Limisphaerales bacterium. Classification (GTDB taxonomy): domain Bacteria; phylum Verrucomicrobiota; class Verrucomicrobiia; order Limisphaerales; family JACDHS01; genus JACDHS01. The sequence continues at coordinate 81,503 of JBKJKE010000038.1, forward strand.
CATTCGAAATCGCTGCTCAATACTATGCCTAACGAAGTGAACAAACCCAAGAACGGCTCAAATAAAGGAATCCTCGCAGTTGTCGCGATCATTGCTGTCATCGGAGCATTCTTCCTTTTTAAGTCTAAAGGTCCAAAGCCTATAGCAACACCGGACGATACCAATGCGGCGACGGCCAGGGTCGCTTCCAGTAAAGTCCCCACCAGACCGGTATCCGCCGAGGAACCGGCGACAAATGCAGAACCGAAAGAACCGGACAAAAATGCTGAGACCACCTGGATGATCGAAGATTTTACCGATCCCAAACGTAACTGGGATAAATACAAGATGAAGAACGTGCAGGTCACAGCACGTGGTATCGAACTCGCCCCCGGCGCCAAAGAAGGTTCGTTTGAATCTCCCGTTATCACCACGACAATCGCCGCGAACATGGTGGCCCCTTTGTGGAAACAGGAAGTGCCCAAAGGTTCCTGCGTGAAAGTGGAAATGGCGATCAGCGGTGACAATCAACACTGGAGCCCATGGTATCCTTTGGATGACACCGGCGATGATATCAGCCCTCTCTATCCTGACGGCACACCGAATCCCAACTACGGTCACGTTCCGGGTGCGTATATTTCCACCGGTCTCGACCTGGCTGCCTTTACCCGTTATCGGTTCACCCTCGCGGCCGAAGGTTGCGATGACAAAGAATATCGCCTCCCGGACGGTTCCTTCGCTTCCAGCCTGGTTGTTTCCAGACTGCGTATGTATCTCGCCGATTCCACCCTCGGTGACGGCAAGATTCTCGGCAAAGACAACATTCCCCCTGGTGTCCCTGGAAAAGAAACACCGGCAGGACAAGAACCGCCTCCAGCAGGTTCTGCACCAGCGCCAAACTTAACCCCAGCTTCTGACCCTGCCCCTGACGCAGCGCCGCCGTTGACGCCCGCTCCGGACACAGCACCCGATGCCGCGCCCGTCACCCCGGCTCCGGACGGAACCAATCCCGACGCAGCCACACCGGACGCAGCACCGCCTGTCTCTCCAGCTCCGGATGCAAAGGAACCGGCCAAGCCAGCGGATCCTGTTCCATAAGTTTTTGAGGCATTTCACAAAGCATCTCCCTTCACTGGGAGATGCTTTTTTCTTTGTCTCCTTGGAAAGAAGGACACTGCCATTTAGTAGGGAAAAGATCCGGAAAATCTTACGGAAACCAGCGGTGAACGCGGTGAACCCCTTCTCCTCCATGAAGTGTGAGGAGAAGAGGTTTGCCGCTGGTTTTACTACGTTTCTTCGATTTTTCATCTTAACTAAATGGCATTGGGTTTCGGCCTTTGGCATGTTGGCGCCGGTCGCCCTGAAGAAATCGACGGCAGGCACGTTGCTTACGAGTCGTAAACAGAAAGAAAAGGCCATGCGCCGTCGGTTGCGCGGATTGATTGAAGAACTTGGTCGGGCGATGGATCCGCTGGATGATCGCTGGATAGCCTTCGGCTTGAACAAACCCGGGCTACAAGAAACGCCGGATCGTCCAACAAAGGTGAATGTCACGTTGCAGGGGTCGAGTGCGGCTGTGAAATGAAAGGTGCCTCGGGCCGAGTATTACCGGATTTGGCTCAAGGTGATTGGATTGCACCTGGATCCGATCCCGGTGGGCAGCCCGGCAGATCTCGATTTCCTGATCGAGAGCCTGCCTCCGGCTTCGCAGGCGGAAGTCTCGGTTCCGCAGTCAACAACGGTGGTGAAAGCGCACGCAGTGAAGTGGTGATTGTTGTGACGCCATAACACTGACGCACAGATGAGGAAAACAGCCAAGCTGCCCGGGCAATCGGGCGGCTCTTTTATTGTCGGCTTCCATCAGTCCACCTGCACGATTCGGTAAAATCGTTGGCCACTAGCCGGTTCGGATATCGAAAGCGAGTTTCCCGAGGCGAAGGTATCGCTTCCCAGTTGAGTCCAACTCGCATTGGTTAAGTCGTCCTTGAACTCCACTCGATAGGTTTTGCCTGGGAAGGTTTGCCAGGTGAGGTTCGCGTTCCCTGCCGTCACTGTCATCAAAGAAATCCTGGGCGGGGCGATCACTATGATGCTGAATGTCTTTGAATCGGTAAGGGCTGGAGTCCCGCTGTCAGTGACCCGGAGGGTGACCGCGTTGGTCTGTCCGGAGGTTACCTGCGGAGCGGTCCATGAAAATATTCCGCTGGTGGAGACAGTCGCACCTGCCGGTCCACTCACAATGGTGAAGCTGAGTGAGTCAGCAGGGAGGTCGGAGTCGGTCATGAAATTGGTAAAAGAGAGAGTGGCTCCGGTATTCACCGTTTTGTTTGGAATCGCCGCGAGCACTGGTGCGGTATTGGTGTAAGCGAAAACTTCGATGCCATTGCATTTCGGGGCGTTGGCAGCTCCGGTCGAGAATTGCACCGTGATTTTCCCGGAGCCATCCGCAGTGGTATTGAACTGGCGGGTTACTGCCTTGAACTTGCCTCCTGCCACCAAAACAATATCTAAATTGGTGAGAACTTGAGAGCCGTTGATGGAAACGTTGAATTGCCTTTGGCCAACTGCCGTGACCGACGGCGATATCTCGGCAAAATGAAGGCGCGTTTTGTAGAGTCGGCCGGGAACAAGGTTCGGCATCGTATAAGAGAAACTTCCCCAGCGCTCGCTCTGATAAACGGCCGCAGGGGCGGCGCCAAAAGCCCCATTCAGGTCAATGCTGTTGGTGGTGGTAAAAGTACTGAGCGAGCCATCATAAAAATTGTCGACCGTGAAAATGCCCACTCCGCTACCGCCCACATTGATCGCATGCCCAGTGAGGCTGGTTGTGAGTGGGACTTCGAAGAGGTTGTTGCCTTCATTGCCTTCCGCGAAGCGATTGAGGTCGTCCACCACTGCGGTGATCGTGTGCGTTCCGGGAGTGGCAATCCATGCGCCATTGTTCGGTCCTCCATTCGCGATGTAAGTAGCGGATGCCCCGGCAGCCAACGCAGAATTCCCAGCGCCGACATAACCGATCTGAACTCCATCCACGAGCAATCCAATGCCCAGCGTGTTGGCAGCAATCGTGGCCGAGCCCTGGTTTTTCACGGTCGTGCGGAAGTAAACGGTGTTGCCGGAAAAGATCGCACTGTTGGTCCAGGTCAGCGCGGTCGCCACCGCATCCGGGAGCCCGTTCGTGGGCCGCGCAGAAACCTGGTTGGAATCGAGGCTCTCACCAAAAGCGTTCGCCGCCGAGACGGCATAGAAGTAAGTCGTATTGGGAACAAACGACACATCCGTAAAGGCAGCCCTCGTGAGGTCTGTCGCGATGACTGTGAGAGGGCCGCCTGTTCCTCGTTTCACTTTGAAGCTGGTCGCGTCAACGGGTGCGAACCAGTTTAGTGAGACCGCCCCGGAGCTAATGTTGGCAGTGAGATTAGCAGGGGCTGCGGGAAGGGAATTGTTAGGATTCGCCAGCACCTCAATGCCGTTCATCGAAGCATTATCGATCACGGTTTCCAACCGTACGGTAATTTTTCCGTTACTATCTGCAATGGCGTTGAACTCCTGAATGTTGGCTTTGAATTGTCCCCCGGCGGCTGCGTAGATGTCAAAATTGTTCAGGGCCTTCGCGCCGTTGAGATACACATTGAAAATCCGCATGCCGGGTCCATTGAAATAGATGTACATCTCGCAAAAATGGAGGCGCATTTTGTAGGAGGTCGCGGGCACAAGGTTGGGGATTGTGTAGGTCAAGTTTCCGTAGCGTTGCGCTTGATACACGGGCATTGGGGCCGGGTTCGCAGCTCCGCTCATATCCACCGTATTTGTAACACTGAACCCCTGACCGGCATTGAAGAAGATATCATCGCTAAAGTTTCCAGCCGCCAGACCTCCGCAATTGATCTTTGGCAATCCGGGAGTCGTCGATACCTCGACCGAAGTCGTTCCTTCTCCCACCGAATTCACCGCACTCACGACGTAGTAGTAGGTGACACCGCTGGTCACGGCGGCATCTGTGTAACTGGTCCCCTGAAGGCCTTCGCTGATCTTGTCCGCCAGCAGAGTGTAAGGGCCCCCGCTGTTGGTGGAGCGTCGAATTGCGTAGGTCGTGGGATTGGCTGGCAGGTTGGTCCAACTAAGACGAATCGGATTGTTGGTTGTAATGGAGAGACCCGTCGGTGCGGGTGGAACGGCAGTTGGCATCTTGAGATAATTTCCGAACCAACCGGCAATAGGCACCACCCCCGGTTGTGCGCCCGGCATAATTGTTTCCAGATCGAACGAAGCCCACCAGGTGTCACCGTTTTGGAACAATGTGCAACCCACCACATAGGGGTCCTGTTGCATTTGGTAATCAAACCAATTGAGCCAACGCTGGTAATTAGCAGCTGAACCGCGCGCCTGCCATCCGGATGAAAGGCGATCACCCACCTGATCGACGCCGCCCTCCGTTATCACCAGTGGGATGTCTGTGATATCCGGAAATTGTTGCGCGAAAAAACTGTAGAACTGGCGATAGCGCAGGGAGTCATGAATCTCCACGTTCAGATCGGTGGTGTATTGCAGGGTATAGGAATGGTAGCTCCAGCTGCCGCCCGCAGCTTTGGCTTGTCGCAAGGCGGGCACAAATTGCGAGAGCAGCGGCTGCCAATCGGAAGGATTACCGCCGGGATTACCGACGGCGATGCTCCCAATACAAGGTTTGTAGCCCGCACTGACCATCTGCGGGGTGAGGTTCGTCCAAAATTGATTAAACCATATTGCTGCATTTGTCCGCTGGTCCCAGGGATAGCCGAGAGTAGGAGTCTGTCCTTCGTTGGGACCTTCCAGGTAATCGATCAAGGCCCTGTCAGAAGCGGAGATAGAGTTGAGCGCTGGCTGCAGGATGGTGTTCCAGAAATGAGTCGCGCTGGCCGTCGCATTGCTGGACATGTCATACATTTGCGGGGAGTAAATACGGACGACTATCTTGCCTTCAGGAGCTTTGGCTTTGTAGTCGCGCATGGCCGCTACCATTCCGGGCGGGAAATCCAGAACCTTGAGGAGGCGTGGCTTGCCGGAAACAATATTGGATGAACCGGGGGTGTATCCTCCGATTAGATGAGCGCTTAGTTTGCTGCTGCTCACCTGTGCTCCGCCATCCTGCCAGGCAAAACAAACAACCAAGGCGATCAACAACAACCTTGGGCGAGAGAACGGGTTCATCAGCAGTAGTCTACAGATTTCGAGGGCAGCTACAAACCAAAGGATAACGCTACTGGTTGAGTAAAACGTTTCTTAGTCGCTGATGAACGCTATCGGGGATGTGCCTGGAAAATGTCACGCGATTGGCTCTGCTCATGGTGATAAAACCTTTCGATACGTTAGACTCAGAGAGGATCCCTTTTAGGTGATCCCGTGAGTGGGAGCGCAGGACTCCCCGAACAACATCTATGTTCGTTCCGCGAATTTTCAGTAACGTCGGAACACCCGGAGGAGGCAGGTAGCGAAGCCAGACTGCAGAATAGTAAAGCGCGAACGAAACGCCGATCAACGCGAGCAGCAGGTCAGGGTTCATGGCTTTTGAATTATTGTAGCTGCGTTGGTGACAACGCGGGCATGCTTGCGATTCAGTCGGCCCGCGTTCTCACGAACGCAGCTACGGGAACGTCACTTTGCATTCAGGACCGTATAGTTCTTCTTGCCCTTGCGCAGCAGGATGTATTTTCCGAACAGCAGATCGACTGGCGTCAGTTGCCGCAGAGGATTGCCTTCCCTGATGTTGTTCACGTTGACACCGCCTTGCTCAATGTCTTTACGGGCTTGTCCCTTGGAAGGACACAGAGCCGAATGAGCCAGTGCTTCCACCAGCGGAAGCCCCTCTCCTTCAAGCTTCGATTTTTCGATTTCTTTCGTTGGAACCTCGCCGACAATTTCATTGAAGGTGGTTTCAGAGATGCCTTCCAGACCGCCACCGAAAAGGATCTCACTGGCGCGCACCGCTTCAGCGGTGGCGTGTTCGCCGTGGATCATGTCGGTGGCAGCTTTAGCAAGCGCCTTGTGCGCGACACGAGCGCCAGGATTTTCGGCATGCGCCTTTTCGAGTGCTTCAATTTCGTCGCGGGTGAGGAAGGTGAAAAACTTCAGGTAGCGAAGGACGTCGCGGTCGTCCGTTCGAACCCAGAATTGGTAGAACTTGTAAACGCTCGTCCTTTTCGGATCGAGGTAGATGGCTCCACCGACACTTTTGCCGAACTTGGTGCCGTCCGAATTGGTGATGAGCGGCAAGGTCAACCCGAACACGGTGTGGCTTAATTTCTTGCGTGTCAGCTCGATGCCAGCGGTGATGTTTCCCCATTGATCGCTGCCGCCGATTTGCAATTCGCAGTTGAAGTCTCGATTTAGCACGTAGAAGTCGAATGCCTGGAGAAGCATGTAACTGAACTCGGTGTAGCTGATTCCCACCTCGCGATCTTCCATGCGGGCGCGAACACTTTCCTTGGCCACCATCTGGTTCACGGAAAAATGTTTTCCAATATCCCGGAGGAAATCCAGGAAGCTGACATTGGCTGTCCAGGTTGCGTTGTCGAAAAGACGGGCTGGATTGGTTTTGCTTTCGAAGTCAAGGAGTCGGGTCAGTTGACCTTTCACGCAGGCAATGTTGTGGTCGAGGATATCCTTGGTCAGGAGTTGCCGTTCCTGCGTTTTGCCACTTGGGTCACCAATTGAGCCGGTGGCGCCACCAGCCAGGGCTATGGGATGGTGCCCAGCGTTCTGGAAGCGTCGGAGGGCGATGAGTGGGACGAGATTACCAACGTGCAGAGAATCGGCTGTCGGGTCGAAGCCGCAATAGAGCGTTGTTGGTGTGGCCAGTCGTTTGACGAGAGTTTCGGTATCGGTGCAATCTGCGATCAATCCCCGCCACTGCAATTCTTCATGAATGCTCATTCTGCCGGAAGATTGCGTTACACGCGGGAACGCTCAAGGGAAAAGTGGCTGGAGGTGTTGAATGGTTATGCCCGCGACGCACGATGTAACGATTCAACTATGCAACGCCCCCCGCCTCCACCAGCTCGCCAGAGCAATAGACCTGTCTCTTTTGATGGCGGGCCAATAAACGAATTAGTTGTCTGGGGCCGCGCTCGCCGGAGTGGGCTTGCGCAGGAGTTCCAGGATATAACTTTCGAGCTCCGCCGCACGATGAGCGGAAGTGTGCTCTTTCAAAATGCGCTCACGGGCACGATCCCCGATCTCAATCCGATCTGCCTTGGAGAGCCGCAACAAATAGTTGAGAACATCTTCTTTCGAGCGAGCAATGAGGATCTCTTCGCCTAATTCAAAAATCGTTTCCAGCCCTTCCCATGGATCGGTAATAATTGGGGTGGCGCAGGCGGCTGCCTCAAACAGGCGTACGCTGGGAGAAAACCCAGCAGTAATCATGTCTGCTCGTGTGACATTAAGTGTGAAACATTGCTCATTGTAGAACTTGCGATGCTCAGATGGGGCCAGGTGCTCAATGCGTTCCACATTCTCAGGCCATTGCACTTCTTTAGGATACTGGGGGCCGGCAGCCACAAATTTCGAGTGTGGAAGTTGAACCGCGGGTTCGATCAAGAGACGGTGAACGGTTGGTTGCCGGTCGGCGCTATAAGTTCCGAGATAGCCCAGGTCCCACGGACGGGGGTGATCTTCCGGATAGTAAATCTTAGGATCGACTGAACAATAAAGAGCTCGCGCCATGGGTGAGCCAAACTGCTTTTCCAGTCGATCCAGGGTGGGTCCGCCGGTGAACGAGAGATACAGATCGTAGCGTGGAATCAGGCTTTTGGTCAGGTAATCGAGATCTTCCTTTTCCAGGTTAGCCAGCGTAACTGGTGTATCGATATCATAGAAGGCCTTTACCTTCTGTGCGGTTTTGGTGACCCATTCTCCAATAGCGGCACCTTCAGGAGCATACGATCCGACAATAACGCAATCCGCGTTGCGGATCTCACTATCGAAACGCTCCTTTAACTGTTTCAGATTGGCGTAAAGTTCAGTACGCCCGTGAGGGGGGCGGGGCATATCGCGATTGGACGCATACAATTCCACATCTCTTTCGAGGAAGAGGACATCGTGCCCCCTTGTTGTGAGCTCTTTGACAAGACCGCGATAGGTGGTGGCATGACCATTACCCCAGGAGGAAGTGATGGATAATCCCAGGAAAACAATTTTGAGTGATTCTTCGTTCATGCTGCCATCTCCTTCATTTTGCCCTCGAGTAGGGCCTCAAGTTGTTCTGCACGGTGAGCATAGGTGTGTTCTGAAAGGACTCTTTGGCAGGCTGCTTTGCCGATCTCTTTGGCTCGACCATTAGTAAGCGTGCGGATGTGTTCAGCGACTTCCTCGCCGTTTTTTGCGACGAGAACTTCTTTTTCCGGTTCAAGGAATTGTTCGATTCCGACCCAGTAGTCAGTGATCAGGCATGCTTCCGCGCCTGCTGCTTCAAAGACTTGAGTGGCTGGCGAGAAGCCATTGCGAGCCATGCTTTCCCTGCTGATGTTTAAGACTGCTCGTGGTGTGCAGTTGAAGGCGTTATGATCTTTCGTATAAACGTGGCCGAGGGAGTTTATGTTACCGCTTTTAGGCTTGTCCTCCCATCCGCTTCCTCCCAGCAGGAAGGTCTTCTTTGGAACACGCGCCGCGACATCAAGAAAGAATTCCTCCACCCGCGCTTCGCGATCGGGCAAACGGTTTCCAAGAAAACCAAGGTCAGCATCGAATCTCTTTTCCGGCGGAACGGGAAAATGGGTGCTCGGATCGAGTGCGTTGTAGATGGGAACACATTCCAACGCTTTGAGGGCTTTATAGGCGGCTATGACGGGTTCGCCTCCTCCATAGGTTAGAATCAAATCGTAGCACGGGATGCATTTTCGAAATGGATCCCGCTGATTCTTCTGCACCCGCTCGAGAGTGGCGGGAGCATCAACATCCCAAAACGCCACCAGGGTTTCGGGCCGTTGCAAATCGATTACGGCGCGTTCTAACAATTCATCAAACACGCCGACTCCGCTTGCTTTTACAACAAGATCGGCTCCTCTCGCTCGCTCCACCATCTTCAGAGCGGATTTCTCGTCATTGGGGTAGACAACGACTTCCGCCCAATCCGGATCCGGGATATCGCGATGTTGCTGTCGGCTATAGGCGTCTGGTTCATAGAATGTGACGCGATGTCCTCGCTCGTGCAGCGCCCGTATGATTCCCCGGTAGTAGGTAGCCGCGCCATTCCAGTAAGCAGAAACCAGGCTTGAGCCAAAGAAGGCGATATTCATTCCGTTTTTCATAAAATCTATGCATTCACCAGTTGCGCATCGGTGGGTGCCACCGCGGGCATCCCCTTGCCAGCGAGTTCCTCATGGATGGCCAACAACTCATCGACACGATGCGCGCAGGTATGCCGCGCGCGAATGGTTTCGAGTCCAGAGCGTGCGAGAGACTGGGCGACTTCGCTTTCATTCAAGACGAGACGTAGATAACGCTTCATTTTCGTTCCAATGTGGGCAAAGAGGAAATCGCGTCCGGGTCGGAACAATCCTTCCACATCATCCCATGGCGAAGATATCAGGGGGATGCCGGAGGCGAGCGCCTCAAAAGGACGGATAGTTGGAATTCCTGGAAGTGCTTTTACGTAGGGGCGTCGGCGAACGTGGACTGTTACTTTGTGTTCTGCGAAAGTCCGGGGGGCTTCGAAGTTGGGCAGCCAGCCGCTATATTGAATCGAAGTTCCATATTCAGCCAGCAGGTTGGTAAAGCTCCACGAATTCTCCGGCTCGAAAACACAAATATCGTGTCCACGCGAAATCAATTCGGTTGCAACTCCCCGGAGGAAATGTGCATTCCCGTGATTCCAGTCGGACAAAAAGCTGTGATAAAACATCAGGATCCGCACAACGCCTCGATCGGCTGGATATTAGAAACAGGAGGGGTAAAACGGGATAGCGCCTCCGTGTAAGCGGAAAGATATTCTGCGGCCATATGTTTTGGATTCAGCTGGATCGCGCGGCACTGGGCAAAAGAGGCCAGCTCTTTTCGGCGGAAAAGATTTTGAATCAAAGTTAAAAGAGTGTGTTTCAATTGATCGGTGTCATCCGGGTCAACGAACAAAGCGGCTCCATTCCAAATCTCGCGAAGACTGGGAATATCGCCGAGCACCAATGCACAACCCGACATGCCTGCTTCCAGCACGGACAATCCAAATGGTTCGTAGCGGGCGGGGAAGGCGTAGATGGAAGCTTTGCTAAACCAACAGGCCAGCATTTCCGGCGGTAGCTTCCCTAGAAAAGTAAGATGTTTGTCCCGCACGGTGGTTCCGTCGGCCCGTCTGACGTCGCCCGCCAAATAAATCTTCCAGGGCAAGTCCGGCGCAACCTTCGAAAGCGCGGCGACATTTTTCCCTTCATCCCAGAGCCTGCCCGCAGCAAGGATCACCTCTTCTTTGATGCCGGGATGGAACAACGAGGGGTCGCGTCCATTGTAGATGACCCGTCCAGTCAGCGGTCCATAATATCGGTTGAGGCAATCGAGCATTGCCTTGGAAGGAGCCACAACAACGTGCGCAGCCTGGAGGCCGGCGCGTACAACTTCGCGATAGGCGTCCCAGTGCCTGGGTGCCTCTTCATTTTTCACCGCGCTCCACCAGGAGGAAACGCAGGAGTGTCCCACCACGATCTTGGGGGATCGAAAGGGTAGGGCGCCATGGGCGAACCCGTTTAGGTGAACCACATCCGGTTTGGTGCGCCATTCTAATTCGAGCAACCAGTTGCCCGCGCGGGAGACATCTTTCCACGGGTTCTCCATCCATTCTAATTTGTAACTACTCTCGTAAACCTCCACGTTGCTCAGTGCGTTTGTTTCGCGGCGCTGATCCCTGGAAAGAGGATTGCCCATGGTCGCGAGCACAACCTGAACGTTGTGTTCGGCAAGCGCGTGCGTCAACTCAAGGGCATAAGTCCACACGCCGCCCACAGTGTCTGTAGTGAGCAGAAGTCGCTTCGGCTTCGGTGGTGGCAAAATCATCATCTTTAACGTTCGTAGATTCCGTCCAGCGTCTCGGCAACCTGAATGACTCCTTCTCTTCCCGGGTCGTAGGAAGGGTTGGCCGCAATTCGGTTCACCCAATTTACCGCGGTCCGTCCGCCCCAGGCATCAGGTAGTTTCGCGATTGTTACCCGTTGCATCCCGTAAAAGCGTTCGACGACAAACTCGTAAAAGGACCCGTTGACATTGCGGAACTCAATCCCTCCGTTGCCGCCGTAGAACGAGGCGCGAATGATCGCATCGCATCCCGATTGTACTTTCCAGGAACGCGAGAGTTGGACGGAGTGCCATTATCCAGGTCCAATCTTGAGATAGCATAATCTTCTGCTTTGCCGGAACCGTTCAGTGGTTGTCCCTGGGATGTTTGGAAATGCGTCGCGCCGTTGGATTTAAATCGTTTCATACAGTGAGTCCCCGGGAGGCGAGTTCGGCTTTGGCTTTTTCCACATGATCCACTGCAACCTGTCCTTCGAGCCATGCCGCGAGTTCCTCGAGTCCTTCGTCGAATGTCACAACGGGCTCGTAGCCCAATACTTTCCTGGCAAGCGATATGTCGGCAAAACAATGCCGGATATCCCCCGTCCGATACTTTCCTGTGACCTCTGGTCCGATGTTCTCCTTGTTCACCGCCGCTGCCATCCGCTCCGCCACCTGGCCCACTGTAAAATTCTGGCCGCTTCCGATATTGAACACCTGGCTGGCCGCCCCTGGAACTTCGAGTGCCAGGCGGCAGGCATGAACGACATCGTAAACACTCACGAAGTCGCGTCGCTGATTGCCGTCTTCGAAGATAAGAGGTGAATTGTTGTTTAGGAGGCGTGATGCGAAAATGGCGAGGACACCCGTGTAGGGATTCGATAACGCCTGACGAGTACCGTAGACGTTGAAAAAGCGCATAGACACGGTCGGAATATTGTAGGCTCGACCAATGATCATGCAGAGACGTTCCTGATCGTATTTTGAAAGGGCGTAGACGGAAGCGAGCGAAGGTTGCTTGCTTTCGGGTGTGGGGACGGGAGCGGGCACCTCGCCTTTTTCATCCCGCAGCTCCCAATCGTGGTTCTTCAACTGCTCGACCGTCCGCTCGCAACCTTCGATGAGGCCACCGTCCTGTTTTTGGTAAAGTCCCTCGCCATACAGGCTCATGCTGGAAGCGACGATTAATCGTTCCACCGGTTTATCGACCAATGCCTCAAGCAGGAGAGCGGTCCCATCGTTATTAACCTCCGTGTAGTCGGCAATTTGATACATGCTTTGCCCAACTCCAACCATCGCCGCAAAATGATATACCGCGTCGACTTCCTTCAGGGCGTGGCGAATCGAATACTCGTTGCGCACGTCTCCTTTCATGAATTCCACTTCGGGATTCAGATAGGAAGGGCGAGCGGCCTGGGTGCCATGCACCTGTTCTGAGAGGTTGTCGAGGACCCGCACGCTGTAGCCGTTTTCGAGCAATTCATCCGCCAGATGTGATCCGATAAAACCTGCTCCACCGGTAATAAGTATTCTTTTTCTCATGCGCGTCTTTCGCGGGTTGCGTAACGGAAACAACATGCACCAACGGAGCAGCTCCTAACAACGGGCAGGGGTCCCTATTCTGCGTTGAGACAAACCCCTTGAACGGAGCCTGGTTTGATGTGAGGGCGGCCCCCGAGGAAGTGATCAGTGGAGAAGCGCTGTTTCGACCATGCGAAACAGCGCGTGAAGTGAGATGGTTACTTTTTAACAAGCTTAAAGAAGCGGCTCTGCTTTCCGTCTTTCATCTTGTCCTGATACAAAAAGGCGAGTCCGCTTTCGTCGAATTTCTCAAACCATTCATTCCACGATATTTTCTGAAGGGTGTCCTTGCCACTGAATCCAGGGAAGTCGATCCGGAGAATACCCGGTTCCTTTTTCGTCCGGGTAATTTTAACCGTCGAGGGCACGCCTTTACGAGCTTCTGCCCATTTCTGAATCTTCGCGTGGTTCGTGGTGGTCTGCGCTGCCCCGGTTGCTTGTGCAGTTTTCGGTGCAGGTTTGGCTTTCGCAATTTTTTGCGCTTTTGGGGCCGCCTTGCGGCCGGCTTTGACAGCTGCCTTGCCCTTGGAGTTGGAGCTGCCCGCTGGTTTGACACTGCGAGTCAGTGTGTTTTTGCGGGCGGGTGCTTTAGCTGTGGCCTTGGCTTTGCTGCGCGGGCGACTGCCCGCTGAGTTAGTTGGCATTTTCATAATAAATTGTTCACTCACTGGAGCGAACCTGGGAACTTCCAACTGAAATATTACGTATACAATGGGTGCAGACCGGAAAGATCCCTGAAGCATGCCGCCCACGGAGGGTCGTGTTCTGGCCTGATCTTTGGCTCCGGATGGATGCATCTTATTGCAAATGATTCGGTCCGGTGTGATTCAGCCGCCGGATTGAGCGAAACTACTCAGCTGGAACTCTCTTTCGAGAGATCCAGCTTTTCAAACGTTTTGCCAAGCCACCAAATCATCAGGGCGGCCTCCATTGCCAATAACACCGCGCCGACCGCAGTGGTCGCCACCACCGCGACCCCCAATCCTCCAACATAGTAAGCAACGGCCGCGGTCACCCCTCCAATACCAGCTACCGGAAGCACCATGAGCGTCAACCCGAGGAATTGTCCGAGCATCAAAATAAGCCGCTGTCCGGTCGCCTCGATTCCGGCAGGTGCATCGCGCCCCGTCTGGAACCATGCTGGGAAAAGTAGCACGGCAAGATTTGGAATGGTCATGGTGACCAGGGTCAACAGTGGCAAGAGAAGTCCCAATCCCAGCACCGCCAGGAGCCGAGTGGGAATGGAGAGTGCGTCCATCCCTCGAAGGTCGAAGAACAACGCCGCCACAACAATAAGCACCCATTGGACAGCGGTAAGCACGGTGCACGGAGTGAGCAGTTGACCCAGCGCTATTTGCCAACCTCGCATCGGCAAAAGTTTCAGCATTTCCGCATTTGGAAAATCCTGGCGGAAATCGCGTCGCATCAGGGCTGGCCCAATGAACACTGACCACCCCAGGAACATCAGCGCCATGAAACCGATGATGCTGCTGCCACTGCCGCGCGCGGCATTGGCGAAAATCAGCATCGGAACCAGCACCCCAAATCCGAGAATAAACATTGTTCGCTTTTGAAAGGGATGGCCCATGCTGATCAAATTTTTCCAGAAAATCGCGATCAAGGGCGTCCCGTGCGGTAACAATTTAAACCAGGCCCGCCTTGGTTTGGTGATGGTGACTTTCCAATTGCCGTTCCTGGCTGCGGAAACCAATTCTGCACGTTTCTTCGAATGTTCAGCACTGGCTTCTTCGAACGCCACGTTCATGCGCAGCACCCAAAAATATTGCAGAAAGTAAACGCACAACACCGGCAGCACTGCTAACCCGAAGGAAAGGGGATCTTTGGCGAAGAGTGGTTGAATCAACATGCGGAACGGCATGAGGAGGTAGGGAGTGATGCCGCTCTCGAAAACGTTGGCCAGTTCGGTCGACAAATCGCGAATGTCACTGATGGCATACGGATTGAACGTCTCCATGGCGTGCTTTGCGCTGAGGGCGACCGCTGTCACGATTGCGACAACCACGAGAATTGCAGCGATTTTCCAACGCTTTGGGGACAAGCCTCGATCCAACAACATGGTTCGAAGGAAGGACGCAGCCAGAAAATGTAAGCTCATCGTCGCAAAGAGAAGCCAGTAGGCAATTAGTGGCATCCAGAAGTAGGCGCTACTCTTGAAGCGGCCGGAAATGAGTGTGACAAATATCGAGGTGAGCAGCAGACCGACCTGGCCAGTAATCAGCTTGTAATGGATCAGATTCTTGCGGGAAATCGGTGCAGTAAACAGGAAGGCCACTTCCGCTTCGTTAAAATTAAGGGCGGCTCGTTTTTTCGGAAGCGCCCACGCCATCAGCACCACCAGGAACAAAACAAATGCGCCTAATAGCTGAAATCCTGCGATCTGCTCGGCATTCAGGTAGTTGCCTATTTCGGGGCCGGGACGCGAAGAAAATAAGTGCCGAACAAAATAGGCGTAGAAATAAAGGGCGCCCACGATCGCGCCAAAGAGATATTTGGGCTGACGCAGGCGACGCACTCGAACCAGCAGATGATTCTTCCAGCTGTGCAGTTGCAGGAAAGCGAGCGCTGCAATCATACTGTTTCCTTAACCTCACCTGTAACGCGGAAAAAGACTTCTTCGAGATTGGCGTCCGCAGAATACTTCTGGCGGATTTCTGCGAGAGTCCCGTCCACGACTTTCTGACCATTTTTGACGATCAACACATGGGAGCAGACTTCCTCCAGCAGGTGAAGGAGATGAGAACTGATCACGATCGCTGCTCCTTCGCGGGCGCGACGGACAATCGAATCTTTCATCCGCCGGATGCCGATCGGATCGAGCCCCGTCAAAGGCTCATCGAAGAAAATGACTCTTGGGGAATGGAGCAAACCGCAAGCAATCGCGAGCTTCTGCTTCATCCCGCGAGAAAGTTCACCCGGCAATGAATTCGCTTTTTCGCGGAGTTCCAGCTCCGCCAGCAGTTGCGCTCCTTTTTCCCCTGCATTTTCGACGTTGTAAACGCGGGCGATGAACTCGAGATGCTGGTTTACGGTGAGATAATCGAAAAGCCGCGGTTCATCGGAAAAAAACGCGAGCTGCTGTTTGGCTTTGACTGGTTCCGCGACAATATCGTGGCCGCAAATCCGGACGGTACCGCCCGAAGGAGGGATAATTCCACAAAGACAACGTAGTGTCGTTGTTTTGCCCGCCCCGTTTGGACCAACGAGCCCAAGAACCTCTCCCGCTCTGACTTGGAAAGAGAGATCGTTGACCGCTGGAAAATCGTCATAAACCTTCTTAAGCCCTGAAACCGAAATCGCCGGAGTGTCTAATGCGGGCCAAGCCGGGGGAATTTCGTTCATCTTGAAGGAACGCTAGCAATGATGAGGGACGGCGTAAAGGTGTACAGACTCTTCTCAAATAGGTCAGAATGCGTGAAAATGTTCTGCAGCGTCGGATTCAAGAATGGGAATGCTTAGTAGGAAAGCTTTACTCCCTCTGGGAGCGTTCGTAGCCGAGCAGCTGTCTCTTACGCATCTCAAGTCTTCACACATAGCGTGCATGGTGGCTGATACAAGTCCTGCTCATTCCTGCTCAATTCCAAGGGTCTTTCCAAATATTGAAACAGACGATTAGTATAAAAACAAATGCGGAGACGTCGCATATTGCCTCAGCTCTCCTTCTAGCTGTCGGGCACAACCCTTTCATCATTCTAAGCGGTACAAATAGAAGAAGGGTGGACCACCCTAAACCGAAAACAATGCCAACGAAAAAGCCGATAAAAATAAAACTGTTCCCTTGGAATCCCATGTCTACCCCGCCGAAGAAGCCTGCCAAACAGCAGAAAAACACCCGGAGGATTTGAAAAATAGTCTTCAAATTTCTCATCTATTTAGGACAACCTTTTTTGGAAAAAATTTGGCAGGATGCGGACAGCGCAAGTGAACGTAATCACACACCGTCCGCAGATATTCAATCCTCAACGCCCATGGCATCCGCTCCCGATGCCCTAGATGCCCACCCACTTTGTGTCAATGCTGCGGACCGCCCCCCAGCGAGGGATTTGCTCGAACAGAGGTGGATTCCAGGAAAATTTCGGCCCTTGTTTCCAGAACAGAGACGGATTTAAGACTTTTTTCGGCCCCTGTTCGAGAACGGAGGCGGATTTAAGACTTTTTTCGGTCCCTGTTCCAGAACAGAGGCGGATTTGAGACTTTTTTCGGTCCCTGTTCCAGAACAGAGGTGGATTTGAGACTTTTTTCGGTCCTTGTTCCAGAACAGAGGCGGATTTAAGACTAATTTCGGTCCTTGTTCCAGAACAGGGGCGGATTTAAGACTTTTTCCGGTTCCTGTTCCAGAACAGGCCCCGTTTTAAGCCTAATATTCACCTCTGTTCTGGGGTTCGAATCGTTGTAAATGCCTGAGAATGCGTGGCTTACAACAACCACCATGGGATTTAACCGCTGTTTCAGCAGACTGGGAAACAACGTCTTTTTTGATCCTGCGCCATTCGGCGGTCGGCCTCTTCAAAAGACAGTAAACCGATTCAATTTGCCCCATCACTCCGCTGTTGCATCCAAACAACCATCGTTAAGGGGACGAATCCGACGCCTTGCTCTTTGAATCCACGGGAGCCGTTTCTGTTGCACCATCCGGCTTCTTGCCTTTTTCCAACTCATCAGCCCTGCGAGCGAGCTTGTCTTTGATCCCGGCATACATCTGGTTCGTCAGCGAGGTCAGATCTTTCCTCGCCTCATCAAACCTGCCGAGATTGAGTTTGCAACGGGCGAGGTGAATTACGATTCCTTCGCGTTCGATTTCATCACGCGCCAGTGGCAACACCCCTTCCCACGCTTTGAGCCCTTCATCGTAGCGTGGAGGTTTGGTGCCATAAAAACTTTGGGCATAATCCGTCGCCAGGATGAAATCATTCGGAGCCAACTTCATGGCCTGACGATAAAGTCCTAGGGCTTTGTCGAAGACCTCGGTTTCCGAGATGCCATAATATTCCATGGCGTCCGGTCGAAAGAGGTAAACGGTGGTGGCAAAGTTTTGAAAGTAAACCGGTTCGTCCGGGTCCAACTCGATGGCTTTGGCGTAATACTCGAACGATTTCTTCACCGGACTGCGGTGCCCGTAATAATTCGCTAAATTGTTGTAGATGGCCGGATTCTTAGGGTCGAGCTCCCGCGCTTTTTCCCAGGCGACCTTTGCTCCAAATTCATCCCCGCGTTCATTCAGGAAACTGCCGTACGCCACATGCGCCCTGGAATGTTTGGGATTACGTTCGAGAAAATCTTCGTAAGCTTTTTTTACCACATCCAGGCGCTGTTCGATTTTCAGGTTGAGGGTGGCTTCGGAAGTACCAACCCCTTTTTCCTCAAATTGCTTGGCGTCCCGGATCCATTTGTCGATCTCTGTCCGAGCCTCATCGTCCTGGCGCATGATTGCCTTGTATTCGCGTTCAACTGGATCTTTGGGATTAGCAACGTCAATGGAAATCCCGGTTGTGTTCTCCACAAGATTACTGACGGCAGCAGGTTCATTAGTAGAAACAAGCGCGCTCAGCAGTCCGATCAAGAGTTTACTCACAGGGGAAGAGTAAACGTACCAAAGACGGCTGCAAGTCTGGGAACGGGGGGTGAATTGTGTATGGTTACATTGTTACATGGTGGGAAGGCAGAACGCCGTTCCACCATTCAACAATTCACAATTTAACTATTCAACGCAGCCCAATTTCCTGAAAGTCTCTGCCGCATGTCACGTTCGACCGATATCCGCTGCGTAGGAGCGAAATTATTCTTCTTACCGGTCCACACCCGGGTTCCGCTCAAATTCGGCGCCGAAACAGTTACCTACGTCACCTGCGCACGAGTATGTCTCACGGTCGAAGATCGAACGGGGCGACGCGCCACAGGATGGGGAGAAACCCCACTAAGCGTGCAATGGGTCTGGCCCAGCAAAGTTCCCTATGAAACCCGGCACACTATTCTGAAGCAGTTCTGCATCGAACTGGCACAAAAATGGACAGACTTTGACGAATCGGGGCATCCGATCGAGCTCGGATATGGCTTTCAGGAAACTATTTTACCCGATTTGGTGAAAAAATTCGGGGCTCGTGGAGAAATAAATGAACCGATGCCGAGGCTGGCCGCCCTGGTCTGTTGCTCACTTTTTGACATCGCTCTGCATGACGCTTACGGAAATTTTCATGGGGTTCCGGTTTACAAAACTTACGGCCCTGAGTTCATGAATCGGGACCTCGCAGACTTCCTGGTTCCCGCACCTGAAATGAAGGTGGATTTCGCGAGAAAATACCCGATCGATTTCCTTTCGAAGAATGTTCCGTCCACCCTTGCTGCCTGGCACCTCGTCGGAGGTTTGGATCCACTGGATGAAACTGAGTTGAATGGAACCGAGCCGCGCGACGGGTATCCGGTGACCCTCCTGGAGTGGATCAAAACCGATGGTCTCAAGTGCTTGAAAATCAAACTTCGTGGGAACGATTCCGGGTGGGATTACGGACGGCTTTTGAAGGTTGGGCAGATGTCTTTAGATCACCAGGTGGAAGCCCTTTCCGCAGACTTCAATTGCACCGTCACAGACCCTGCGTATGTGAACGACATTCTGGATCGGTTGAAAAAAGACCGCCCGGAAATTTTTGATTTACTCTCCTACGTGGAACAGCCGTTTCCTTATGATTTAGAGGCAAATCGCATTGATGTAAGCAGTGTTTCGAAACGTTTGCCGCTGTTCCTCGACGAGAGCGCACACGACTGGAAAGTGATCAAACTCGGGAGGGAATTAGGCTGGTCCGGCGTAGCTTTAAAGACCTGCAAAACCCAGACCGGTGCCCTGCTCTCCGCGTGCTGGTCGAAAGCCCATGGCATGCCGTTGATGGTGCAGGATTTAACCAACCCGATGCTTGCTCAGATTCCGCATGTATTACTCGCTGCCAACGTAGGCACAATCAAGGGGGTGGAAACGAATGCAATGCAGTTCTATCCCGAGGCTTCGTCGATCGAAGCGCAGGTACACCCCGGAATCTATCGCAGAAAAAAAGGTGAGATTACACTTGCCACGATTTGCGGAACAGGCTTTGGTTATCGGCTCGAAAAAATGAATCGTGAATTACCGGAATCTATCGCTGAATTTGGAGCGTAGAAGCCTTGTCTGGAACTCACAAAATATCCCTGATGAGGGACTCAGCCATTTGCCGTAGACGTAAGTTGATGTATTGTAACGCCAACTTCTGATGATGGTCTCGCATAAAGGAAAGACCGGATGAAAAAGTGTATGCCGAATAGATGGCTTTGGCACCACTCTTTCTTACAGAAGACGCACTGAACTATGCTCGCTCGCAAGTCAAGAAAGTCGATTAACCGTCTGGACGATTCCGTCCAGTCTTCTGACCTAGAACCTCAACACTCATCGCTTGTCACAGAGCCGCCGAATACGCGGACCAATGTGGCTGCTGGAGAGAAAGAGTTGGCCGAAAAATTGAAAGATTTGATTCGGCTCTCTCAACAGCAAGGGTACATCACCTACGATGACATAAATGACAGTTTGCCCGAGGAAATCATTTCCCCGGAAAAATTGGAAGAAATCTACGCCAAGCTCCGCCAGTTAAACGTCAAGATCGTTGACTCTGCGGAAGCCGCCAAGCCCAAGCCGGCCGTAGACAAGGACGAAGAAGAAGAAGATGTCCAACCCGGCCGTCTCGATTTCCTCGATGATCCGGTCCAGATGTACATGAGTGAAATGGGCAAGGTCCCATTGCTCAACCGCGAACAGGAAGTAGAGATCTGCCAACGCATTGAAACCGCTGAAGAAGAAGCAGAAAAGCTTCTCTACAGCTTCGGCTTCATCGTCAAGGAGCACATCGCTATTGCGGAGAAGTTACTCTCCGATCCTCCACGCGAACGCTATGACCGCGTTGTCGCTGACAAAAAGGTCGGCAATCGCGAACTCCATCTGAAGGAAATGAAGCGCTTGATGAAACGCGCTGGCCTCCTGGATGAAACGCTTGATAAGAAGTACTCCGGTTTGCAACGCGCTGCCAAGGCGCGTCTCCCGCTCCTGCAAAAGGAATACACCAAGCTCAACGCCAAAGTAGCAAAGACCCTTCCGGAATTTTGCTATCACCGTCGTATCCTCGAAGAGATGACCCAGGTTGGTTCAAACATCTTCGAAGCGATTCAGACGTCCATGCGGCACATCGAAGAATTTAAACAGCACCGCAAGTCGGCCCAGCAACAGGCGATCATTGCGAATGAAGAGCAAAAGCTGAAAGAGATCGAAAAACTGATCCGGATGACACCGGAAGTTTACGTCGCTGCTTTCCGCCAATTGCGCCAGGCCGAAGAGAACGGTCAAAAAGCCAAGACTCACATGGCTGAAGCGAACCTTCGCTTGGTCGTCTCTGTCGCCAAGAAGTATCTGAACCGCGGTCAATCGCTGCTCGACTTGATTCAGGAAGGCAATATCGGCCTGATGAAAGCGATCGAGAAGTTTGAATACCAGCGCGGTTACAAATTCTCGACCTACGCCATCTGGTGGATTCGCCAGGCGATCACCCGTTCCATTGCCGATCAAGGCCGCACCATCCGTATCCCGGTGCACATGATCGAAATCCTGAACAAGCTCTGGCGCGCTGAAAAACATTTGCTGCAGGAACTTGGTCGTGAAGCCACGAACGAAGAACTGGCTGACGAATTGGAAATGTCCGCGCAACGCGTTTTCGCGCTGCAACGCATGGCCCAGCAACCGATCTCGCTCCAGACCCCTGTCGGCGAAGAAGGTGAAGCAACCTTCGGTGACTTGATCGAAGATAAGTCGATCGAGAACCCGTGGGAAACCACCAGCTTCCATTTGCTGAAAGAACGTCTCGGCGAAGTTCTCACGACCCTCACGGAACGCGAACGTCGCGTGGTCGAAATGCGCTTCGGCTTAACCGATGGCGAAGAACGGACCCTGGAAGAAATCGGTCAGATGTACCAGGTTACCCGCGAACGTATTCGTCAGATCGAAGCGAAAGCATTGCGTAAACTGCGTCACCCGACGCGTATCCGCCAATTGCAAGGGTTCCTTGCAGAAGAAGTGGAATAACCGCCTGACATTGAATTACACCAAGCCGCGTTTCGAAAGGAACGCGGCTTTTTTGATATTATCCGTCAGGAAGAATGAAGCTCATAGCGCGATTGTCCGTAACTCTTGTCGCCACGCTGTCGTCCAGCCTCTTATCTCATCAACGTAACATGACTAGAAAACTTCTGTGTGCAAAGGCAGTGTCCCGGATTGGGATCTCCATCTGTCTTTTTCTTTCCATCGTCACCACCGCTTTTGGGAAAACAGATCGACCCAATATTGTTTTCATCATTGTGGACGATCTTCGCTGGGACACCCTTAGCATCAGCGGACATCCTTTTTCCAGGACTCCGAACATTGATCGCATCGGGAAGGAAGGTGCCCTGTTCAAAAACGCGTTTGTCACCACACCACTTTGTTCTCCAGCACGCGCCAGCTTTCTGACCGGGACCTATGTCCATCAAAACGGGATTCGGGGAAATGGCCAGGAATATTCAAAACCGAGCCATGAACTGGTCACCTTCCCGAAACTCTTGCGCGATGTCGGATATGAAACCGCTTATGTCGGGAAGTGGCACATGGGTAATGACGATTCAGCACGTCCTGGGTTCGATCATTGGGTCAGCTTCAAGGGACAAGGCGTTTACGAAAACCCTGCCCTTAATGTAAACGGCAAATCAGAGAAAGTGACGGGCTACATTACCGACATCTTGAACGAACGCGCTGTTGAATACCTGAAACAAGACCATCAAAAACCGTTCGTGCTTTATTTCGCCCACAAAGCGGTTCACGGGCCATTCACTCCAGCCCCTCGCCACAAAGGAGCCTATGCCGATAACAAAATCACATTCGCTCCCAGCATCAAAGATTCACTCGAAGGCAAACCTGCGGTGACTCGCGAAGTAGAAGAAAAGCGACCCGGAATGAACGCGGCACGGCGCGCACGCAAAGAGTTGGTAGGGCCAAAGCTCCCCGAAGGAACAGTTTGTAATCAATTAGAGTGTTTAATTTCCATTGATGAAGGGGTTGGAAAAGTTTTGAAAGCCTTGGAGGAAAGTAAACAACTGGATAATACCCTAATCATCTTCACCAGTGACAACGGCTATTTCTGGGGTGAACACGGGCTCGGCGATAAACGATGGGCTTACGAAGAATCGATTCGAGTTCCCCTGCTCATTCGTTATCCGAAGCTGATCAAGAGCGGCACTAAACTAGATCAACTCGCACTGAACATCGACATCGCTCCAACCCTTCTCGAGCTCGGTGGCGCAACTATTCCCAAAGAGGTCGCCGGCAAATCGCTACTGCCGCTGTTCAAAAATAAACGCACCGATCTACGGGAATACGCCTTCCTGGAATATTTTGCCGAATCTGCTTACGTGAAACACCCAGGCTGGCAAGCGGTTCGATCGGATCGATATAAATACATTCACTACACGGCTCTCGATGGAATGGATGAGTTCTATGATCTCAAACAGGATCCTTACGAAATGAAGAACCTGATAAAGGATCCGAAAGCGGACAAAGCACTCGCAAAATTAAAGGCTGAGCAAACCAGGTTCTTCAAAGGGACACATTAATGAAACGCTCGCTGTTGCTAATCGGAGCCATTCTGCTGGCTGCAATTCCTCTCCTTGCCAAAGAGCAGAAAAAACATCCGAATGTCCTCCTGATCCTATCCGATGATTTAACGTGCGCTCTTGGCAGCTACGATCATCCGATCGCCAAAACTCCCCGGATAGATGCGTTTGCGAAGAGTGGCGTCCGATTTGAGCGCGCGTATTGCCAGTATCCACTCTGCGCACCCAGCCGTGCATCGTTCATGACTGGCCGGCGTCCGGATATCACCCAGCTTCTCGGCAACAGCGGGCACTTTCGCACAGCGTTGCCCGATGCCGTCACCATGCCGCAATTCTTCCAGAAGCAAGGATACTTCGCCGCACGCGTAGGAAAAATCTATCATTACGGCGTCCCCGGTCAGATTGGCACCGATGGAGTGGATGATCCTGTTTCCTGGAACAAAGTGATCAACCCTATGGGTATCGATAAGACCGATGCCGACGATCTCGTTAATTTCACTCCCGGAATGAAAAACATCGGCGGAGCGTTGACCTGGTTTAAGTCGAAAGGAACAGACGAAGAACAGACCGATGGCAAAGTAGCCGAGGAAACAATTCGTCTACTGGAAGCGAATAAAGACAAACCCTTCTTCATTGCCGCAGGCTTCTATCGTCCGCACGTCCCCTGTGTGGCGCCCAGAAAATATTTCGATCTCTATCCGCTCGATAAAATCAAACCGGTGAAGTATCCAGCCGAACATCTCAAAGCAATTCCACCCATGGCATTTGGCGATTGCCGTGACAGCTACGATGCCCTGACTGATCAACAACAACGTCAGTTCATCCAAGCCTATCTCGCCAGTGTTACTTTCATGGATGCCCAGGTCGGCAAGGTGCTGGATGCAATCGATCGATTAAAGCTGGCTGACGATACCGTGGTGATCTTCGCCAGTGATCATGGATGGCACTTAGGGGAACATGGTCTTTGGCAGAAGATGTCTCTCTTTGAGGAAAGCGCACGTGTTCCTTTGATGATTCGTGTTCCAGGAGCAAAAGGAAATGGACGCTCCACCGCGCGCAATGTTGAACTCATCGATCTTTACCCTACAGCAGTAGAAGCTTGTGGCTTCACCGTCCCGACCAAACTGGATGGCAAAAGCCTGGTCCCCTTGCTCCAAAACCCAAAAGCAATATGGAATCGTCCAGCCTTCACGCAGGTCGGCAATCCAGGTTCCGAACGCCAGGGACGGTCGGTGCGAACTGAACAATGGACCTATATTGAATGGAGCAACGGCGATGGGGGAAAACAACTTTACGATCGCAAGCGGGACCCTAAAGAACTGAACAATCTTGCCGAAAATCCTGAATTTTCGAAGATTGTGCAGGAATTGCGCGCATTGCTGCGAAAACCCGCACCCAAAACGATCAAAATCAAAAAACGGGCTTCCGGGAAAATATAGCTCTCATCCGACCAATTTCTAGATTCTAAAATCCAGGCGAACGCGTGTACGGTCGGGTTTTAGACTAATTCACAATGAATTTCCAAAACACTGTCGGCCCGAAGGGATAAAAATCAGGCAAACAAGGTCGAGCTTTAGCGTCTTTTGACATAAGCCATCCCCTCCACCTGACCAAAACACCGTCATTGGAGCTTCTCGTCTTTCGCAGCAAGAACACATTCCAATTAACCCCGAAAGCAAACCTGAGACAATCAGGCACAATTCGTTACAAATATGTCGTTCATTTATACTCGCCGCATCAGGGAAAATTCTGATACCTAAACATCGTCCCGGACGTAACGCCTTCCTCCGGCTTTCGGCGAAGGTGCCAATAAGTTAGAGGTGTAGACACGGAAGGGAACCAGCAACAAGATATAATACTCAGTCAAACTATGACTCTGCTTCAATTCACAATAGCCGCGATTGTAGTAATCGTGATCCTCATCGCGTTTGGAACATTCGCATTTTGCATTCGAAAAATCCAGCCCGGTCGGGCAGGAATTACCACTGGATTGCGGGGAGTCCGAGTCTCATTTGACTATATGGTGAGAATTCCATTCTTCCAGAATTACCACATCGTCGACATCTCCGTGAAGAAGCTGGAGATCTCCCGTAAAGCTAAGGACGGTCTCGTCTGCAAAGACAACATCCGGGCTGATATCACCGTTGCCTTTTACATCCGGGTTGAGGCCACCGAAGACAGTGTCCGCAAAGTTGCCATGATGCTGACACCCGAACGTGTCGCGGATATGGAACAGCTGCGCGAGTTGTTTGAAGCCAAATTCTCCGAGGCATTGAAGACCGCGGGCAAACAGATGGAGTTCCATGAACTCTTCACCGAACGCACCAAGTTCCGCGATCAGATTCAGGGCACAATCGGAAAAGATTTGGACGGGTTCTTTTTGCAGGACGTGGCGATCGATTACCTCGAACAAACTCCGCTTGATCAACATGACCCGAACAATGTGCTCGATGCCGAAGGTATCAAGAAGATCACCCAGATCACCCAGCGCGAACGCGTCAGCGCCAACGAATTTTCCCAACGCACCTCTGTTCAGATCGAAAAAGAGAATGCCGATGCTGATATCGCCAAGCGCGAACAGAAACGGCGCAACGAAGAAGACATGGCCAAGCAGCATCGCGTGATCACCGAGATCCGTGCGAACGAAGAAGCAGAAGCCCGCAAGATCATCGAAGCCCGCCGCCAGGAAGTGGAAGGCAAGCGCCTCGAAGCCGAAGAATCGATTCGTCTGCGCACGGAAGATATGAACCGCGCCGTCCAGGAACGGGAATTCACGGTCAAAAAAGAGAAACAACGGCTCGAACAGGAAGCGCAGCAGGAAGGCGAAGAAGCACGCGTCCGTCGCGAGCGCACCGTTGCTCTTGCCGAGATGGACAAGGAAACCAAGCTTGCTGAATCCGCGGTGGACGTGGAACGGAAACGCGCCACGGTCGTTGCCGAACAAAAAGCGGTGGTTCAACAGCAGGAAGAAAAGCTGAACATCGAAGCTCGCATGACCGCTGAACGCGTTCGCGAGGTCACTCTGATTGAAGCGGAGATGAACGCCAAAAAAGGCCAGGTCGAAAAGGTCGTTGCTGCCGAAGCTCAAAAGGAAGTCGAACGGAATATCGCTGAAGGCGAAAAGATCAAGATGATCACGGCCGCCGAAGCGGGACGCGATGCCGCAGTCCGCGACGCAGAGAGAATTCAAACGATGGCAGACGCCGAAGCAAAGGTTTCAGACAAACGCCGCCACGCCATGGAGCAGGAGGCCGAAGGTTTGGCGGCACGGGAAGCTGCGACCGGATTGGCCGAAGCCCGCGTGATCATTGCCAAATCGGGCGCACGCACGATCGAAGCAGCTTCCATCAAGGAGATGGGGCTGGCCGAAGCGGATGTCGTCAAAGCGCGCGGAGCAATCGACGCAGAAGTTATCGAACAGAAGACCGAGGCCGAAGCAGAAGGCGTTAAGAACAAAGAGTTGGCCATTGCTGCTGGTATCGAAGCAAGAGGTGTTGCGGAAGCAAAGGCAATCGAACAAAAGGCCGGCGCAATGAAGTTGTTGCACGACGCAGGTCAGCAACACGAAGAGTTCCGCCTCCGACTGGCCAAGGAACGCGACGTCGAACTCGCGCACATCAACGTGCAGCGGGATATCGCGCAGTCGCACTCCACACTCGTTGGCGAAGCGCTCAAGAGCGCCAAGATCGACATCGTCGGCGGCGAAAACGACTTCTTCGAGAAGATCGTGCGTGCGGTTGGCAACGGCAAGTCTGTGGACCGCCTCGTCAATAACAGCGACACGCTTAAGGATATCAAGAACACGTTCTTCAACGGCGACTCCGAGCATTTCAAGACTCAGTTGCGCCAATGGGTGGATCAGTTCGGAGTCACAAGCGAAGACGTGAAGAACCTCACGATCTCTGCTTTGATCGCGAAGTTGATGTCGAGCACGAGCGATTCGTCGATGCTCTCGGTTCTCAGCTCTGCCCTGTCCGCAGCGAAGAGCAGCGGAATGGCAGACGCTCCGGCATCGTCCGTGATCACCCAGACCCTCGTGCGTAACTAATCGAATGCGAAGCATGCGAACGCTTGAGCAGGAATGAATTGCGAGCCTCGAACTCCCGGCAGGTTGCTCGGACTTCGAGCCCTGGTTCATCACTGTTGAGTGTTCGTCGTTTTAGGAATTCCGTGATTCGTCAGTATCCTTTTGTTTGAGGTAACAATGGCCGACAACTTACCGAAAGAGCAGACCACCACCCCTGCTCCAGAGCAAACACCGGGGGCATCGTCTGTCCTGGGCAATGCGACGTATGAAATCATTCGTCAGCGTTTGCAAAGCCAGGGCAACCTGCTGCGCGAACGTATGTCCAAGCTGGATGGCGCGCGACAAGAGGTCTTTGGCAATGTTGAGTTCAAGCTTCTCCAGGCAGATCGCATCACCACATCCCACAACTGCATTCCGCAGGACATGGTGCAACTCGGTCACGGACGCTTTCTCTTTGGATTCAATATCCAGTTCGGCCTGAAGAAGGAAATTGAGCTCACCGATGTCTTCGCAATTTACCATCGTGATCAGGAGGCCGGCACATTCAAGGAATCGGATCTCGAATCATTGGGAGACAAAAACTTTCTCACCGACTTCAAGCGTCTTTACAACGTTTATACCAAAGCTTCGTTCAGCAAGTTTTCCGTGATCGAAGGCTGCCTCTACATGGTGTTCAACACCGGCAGCGGAGCAAATGACCATGCGGTTTTTAAATGGGCATTCCTGGGAGATGCATTGCGTTATGTCGATGGCCGCGCCGAAAGCGAATACCGCAAAGTTGGTTTTCCGCCACCGTTCGAGTTCCGTTGGCAAACTCCGAATCGCGAATCATTTCGTTATGGAGACCATCCTCATATCTCGATCGAAGACCGCGTATTCGTAGAATGCGTCGGCGGCGATCTCACGATCAAAGTCGAAGACAACACGAAGACTGGGGAAGGTGTTTTTAGTGAACCGGTTGAGGACAAGAACCAGAAAGTCGATGATGCAGAGATCGCTTATGCGATCATTGAGCATTTGATCCTTCTCAAGATTCGCCCGTACAAGGAAACGAACCCGCGTTTTTTCATCTTCAACGAGAAGCTGAACCAGGCCGTGCGCGTGGATTCACTAGGGCAATCGTGCGTGCTCCTCCCGGAAGATCACGGACTTATTTTTCCGGACGGATATTATCTGGGCACTGGCGAACTGAAACAGTTCGAGAGCAAAGAAAAAGGGATGACAATTGAGCGCGTCATCAATTCGCCCAACGGCGAAGATTCTCTCTACGTCTTTTATGGTCGCGAGAAAGGCGAGTATTCGCTCATGCCCTATCGGTTGATCTCACAGAAGGTCGAAGAGCGAATCAGTTGCCACGGTTACTCCCTTTTTCCCAACGGTCACCTGGTTTCCTTCCGCAGCGAACCAGAAGCGCAGAAGCATCACATGATTCAGCTTCGGCAAACCCCGTTCTATCAAGCGGGCCACGAGCCAAGCGGTAAGAAAGACGCTTTCCTTTACCAGGTTGGAAACAAGGATGTCGTTCGCGCCCTGGCCGAATGCAACGAAGTCCTGACGCTCGTCCGGAAAGAAAATCCATACGCAGAACTCTATTCCGACCTGGTGAAGCGCTGTAGTTCGATGCTGGATGCGTATCCCTGGCTCAATACGGAACACGCATTCGGAATCAACGAGGCGTTGCGCCAGGTGCGGGAAGTTGCCGACAAAGCCGTCGACGAATTCGACAAGGTTCGTCGGATGCAACGCGAGGCAGTCCAGAAGGTGAAAGAGGTTCGAGAACGGACCGAAGAACGCTTCAACTTATTGCGCCGAGCCAGTTTCAATAAGCTCGAAGACTTCGTTCATAATCTTTCAGCATTGCGCCATCTCCGCGGTGAACTCATCACCCTCAAGGAACTTCGATACGTGGACGTCGCTCTGCTTGAAACGATCGAGAAACAAGTTACCGAACAGACAGAGCAACTTTCCACCTCATGCGTCCAGTTCCTGCTCAAGCCGGAAGCTCTTGAGCCGTATCGCAAGCAAGCCGCCGAACAATCTGCGGCAGTCGAAAAGGTCACGAGGACAGCCGAAGGTAAAAAGATCGAGAAAGCTGTGTCCGAGGCGGGTGCCGAACTCGAGATGCTGATCGAGATCGTAAACAGTCTTAAGATTGAGGATGCCACCGAAACGACGCGTATTATTGATGCGATCACCACGGTATATTCAACGCTGAACCAGATTAAAGCGGCGTTGAAGAAACAGTTGCAGAGTCTTGCTGCCGCCGAAGGTGCCGCCCAGTTCAGTGCTCAAATTAAGTTACTAAGCCAGGCCGCGGCAAGTTACCTGGACCTGTGCGATTCACCGGCGAAATGTGATGAATACCTCAATCGCATCACAGTGCAACTGGAAGAACTTGAAGGCACTTTTGCAGATTTCGAAGAATACACGGTTCAACTGTCCGATCGCCGGACAGAACTCTACGAAGCGTTTGAACAAAGGAAGATCGCTTTAGTCGAACAACGCAATCGCAAGGCCAACGGTCTTCTGACCGCAGCGGAACGCATCTTGAAGGTAATCCAGAATCGTTTGGCTGGATTCGGGACGATCGAAGACATCAACACCTACATGGCCTCGGATATGATGGCCGCGAAGGTGCGCGAAACGATCGTCCAGTTGCTCGCACTGGACGATGCAGTTAAAGCCGACGATTTGCAGGGCCGCATCAAAAGTGTTCACCAGGATGCGGTGCGACAGCTGAAGGATCGCAACGAACTGTTCGTGGGCGGTGAGAACGTCATCCAGTTGGGGAAACATCGCTTCAACATCAACACCCAACCGCTCGACCTCACGGTGGTGAATCGGGACGGGGTCCAGAACATTCACCTTACCAGCACGAAGTATTTCGAAGAGATCACCGATCCAGAATTTCTTGCAACGCGCGAGGTATGGAACCAGGAAGTCATTTCCGAAAACCAACTGGTCTACCGGGGCGAGTATCTTGCCTATAAGCTGCTGCAATCCCTTGAAGCCGAAAACAAGAGCGCAGAGGTTCTGGCCATGTCCGAGTCGGATCGGCTCGCCCTGTTGCAGAACTTCATGACCTCCCGTTATCAGGAGAGTTACACCAAGGGGATTCATGATCTTGATGGAGCCAGGATTTTCCATGCGTTACTAACCACTCACCAGGCGCTTCAACTCGCGCGCTTTCATCCAACGATACGTGCCTGTGCCGTGGTGTTCTGGTTCCAATTCTGTCCGGCAGAGGCGCGAGCGCTCTGGACTTCCAAGCTCAAAGGCTTCGCTGAGAAGAATAAATTCTTCCCCGGTGACACCACACAACAGACTTACGTTACGGCGCTGCAAAAGCTGATTGGAAGTTTCATTGAAGAAACTCAGCTTTACGGGAAAGAGCACGCCGAGGCGGCTGGGGAATACCTCTTTCAACAACTCATCAGCAGTGATTCCATCGTGGTGAGTTACGAGGCGGACAAACTGGTTGCAGATTTTAAAAAGCATCTCGCCTCCAAAGGCTGTGAGGATGCTTTTACCAAAGCAAATGAAGCATTAACGGAACACCCGGCCAGCCGATTGGAACTGATCCGCGATTGGTCGCGTGGGTTTCTTCTGAAGCAGGACGGACTCAATACTTACTTGGAAGAAGTCAGCGCCCTGCTTTTCTGTGGCGACAAAGTGCAACGCAATGTAGTCCGCACCGAAACGACTGCAACGATCGAAGGAATTCGCGCCAGCCACAATCTGATCAATGGGAGCACCTATCATTTCGATTACCTGTCCTTCCAGGCGAAGCTAAAACGATTTGAGAAGGAAGTTGTGCCACCCTTCCTGCGGTATCACGAACTGAAACAACAACTGGTGGAACGCGAGCGTCGTCGCTTGCGGTTGGATGAATTCAAACCGCGCGTGCTTGGTTCCTTCATGCGCAGCCAGTTGTTGGACGAAGTTTATCTGCCGATGGTCGGCGACAATCTGGCCAAGCAGATTGGTGCCGCAGGTGCGCAGAAGCGGACCGACTTGATGGGACTGCTCCTGCTGATTTCTCCTCCCGGTTACGGCAAAACCACGTTGATGGAGTATGTCGCCAGCCGTCTCGGGATCGTTTTCGTTAAGATCAACGGCCCTGCCCTCGGTCATGAGGTGACTTCTCTCGATCCGGAAGAAGCACCGAACGCGGCAGCGCGTGAAGAAGTGCAGAAGCTGAACCTCGCGTTGGAAATGGGAGACAACGTCCTAATTTGTGTAGACGACATTCAGCACACCAATCCGGAGTTCCTCCAGAAGTTTATCTCCCTGTGCGACGGCCAACGCAAGATCGAAGGCGTGTGGCGTGGCAAACCGCGCACTTACGACCTACGCGGACGCAAAGTGGTGGTTGTAATGGCCGGCAATCCTTACACCGAGAGCGGTCAAAAATTCAAATTGCCCGACATGCTCGCGAACCGCGCGGACACCTACAATCTCGGCGATATCATTGGTGGAAAAATCGACTACTTCAAATCGAGCTACATCGAGAATGCGGTCACTTCCAATGCCATCCTGGCGCAGCTTGCGAACAAAAGTCAGAAAGACGTGCGCAATTTCATTCGGATGGCGCAGCAAGGTGACCGGGACACAGCCGGGTTCGAAGGAAGTTACTCCGCCCAGGAAGTTGAAGAGATTCTCTCGGTGGTTAAGAAGTTGGTCACAATCCGAGAAGTCGTTTTCAAGGTAAACCTCGAATACATCCATTCCGCCGCACAGTCGGACGAGTTCCGCACGGAACCCCCGTTCCGACTCCAGGGTTCGTATCGTAACATGAATCGGCTTACCGAAAAGGTTGTGCCGATTATGAACGAAGACGAAGTGAAGGCGCTTTTGATTGATCATTACCGAAGTGAATCACAAACGCTGACGACGGGAGCCGAAGGCAACTTCCTCAAATTTAAAGAAATGATGGGCTGGGCCACCCCTGAAGAAAAAGTGCGATGGGACGACATCAAGAGGACGTTCAAACGCAACCAACTCACCCGTGGGGTGGATCAAAGCGATGCCGCTGGGCGAGTCGTAGCGCAGCTATCCAGCGTTCAAGCTGGTCTTGAAGCAATCCAGGCTACGATGGAGAAGCAGCTTTCAAAACCGCAGCCGCAGTTCGTGGTGGATTTCTCCCCGCTCCAGCCAGGTCTTGAGTCCTTACGCGCTGCAATCGAGAGTCAGTCATCGAATTCAGCAAAGCAAAGCGGCGACGGAGCCATCACGCGAAATGAAATCGTTATCTCGGAACAATTCACCGAAGCAATGAATTCATTGCGCGAGGAATTAAGTCGCGCAATTGCGGCAGACCGCGCCAGCACCGTGGCAGAACGCCTTTCCAACGTGTTGCATGAAATGAAGATCATGCACAGCACGCTGGCTACTCTGAAGGACGTTACTTCCCAACAGCGGGACCATTTGCGGAACGTTGAAGAAAAGCTGACGGCACAGGCAAAAGATGGCGTCGTGGAGTTCGCGCTGACTCAAGAAATGTTGCAGAACGAACAGGCGTTTCTGGACAAGTTTCAGCAGGCACTCTCACAGACGGAAAAACCGGCTGAACCTGAACCAATAAAGAAGCCCGGAAAGACAAAGTAGCAATCGCAGTGTTCGGTAATCGGAGAAAAAGCACATGAGAAAGTTCATCCACAAAATTCAGGATCTAAGCAAAAAAGCCGTTGAACTGAACCAGGCTTTACAAGGTTTACCCGGGAAAGCGGCGGAGGCGCGCCAGGCGATCGTGATGAGCGCGGGAGAACTCCAACAAATCCGGAGCGATGTTCAAACGAGCCTGAACGGCTTGCGCGCCACCAGCGAGAATGGGCTGCTCCAGGCCATGCGCGAGATCAATGATGCCACGGATATCTTCGAGGAAGCTGGCTATGAACTTACTGGGATGGATCTCGACCTCGCCCTGGCTCAACGCCTGTCCGCGCAGCTGCAAAAGTTCGAAGATGTTCCTCACACGACGTTACAAACCTTGCTCGCGCAACAGACCGGGGAAACAATCAAGTCCGTCCTCTCCGGAATTATCAAAGCAGAAGAAACTGCTGCGAATATCGAACTCACGCATCTGAAGCTGGATGGTGTGATCATTCATGTGGGCGCCATTCCGATTATTCGGATGTGCTGGAGGAGCGACACGTTTGTTGAACAAGTCACAGCAGAGCCGGCCCAGCAATTCGTATCCACGGTTCCGTCAGTATCGGCAGCGGTTCCGCAGTCATCTGCTGCCTACGGCTCGGGTTCGTTCTTTGAACAGAAGGCCCCCAGTTCCGCGCAGACGGCTTTGCCCTATGCACCGTCCAGCGCCGAAGCAAAACCATCCGCTTTCACCTCGTCCACGCACTGGGATAAAAAAGTGGTCGAAACCAGCGGAGCGAAAGTAAGCGCACTCGATCGTTTCAAGAAGATGCCGGATCTTTCGAAACGGGCGTGAGAAGAGAGGTGCACTGAAGGACAGGAGTGAATCACTTCTGATCCTCATTGGCCTTTCTAAGTTCTTCGTTGTGCTCTGCCAAAGCACGGACACGACTAATTTGGCCGTTCGATTCCCTCCAATAGGGCACGTTGTTTGTGTAGAAGAACCGGTCGAGCGATCGGAACTGTTGTTCAGGGTCCAATTTGCTAGCTGGAAGAATTTCCTGGGAAATCTTCCCCTTCCGAATACGCACTATGCACATCCAATACCTTTTATCTGCACTACCGCCCCAATAGCGTGAACCGGAGCACCACCTTTTTTCCCGCGAATGGTTGCACTTTGTGGCTACCCCGTTCTCTACGGCGAAATCAACCCATCCCTCATCCGCATCATTCAGGGACCGGCTGACCAGCGACGACTCACCATCCCAAATAACACTCCCATTAAGTGCATGAAGTTTCCCTGCGCGCCGCCGGACTCTACCTGATGTGTCTTGATGGTCTTTGGGCTTCGCCGTTGCTAGCCAACTCGCCGCCCACACCCGGCCTCTCTGTCCGTTCGTATTCCTGCGGTCGCAGGTTTGCCTGCTGCTTTTTTCAGCCGCCGCCTCGCGGCATCAACCTTGCAGTTCGGCTACCGTTACTGGTCGTCGCGGGAGCCGCAACGGTCGAAAACACGCGTTACTGGCCGTCGCGGGAGCCGCAGCAGTCGAAAACACGCGTTACTAGTCGTCGCGGGAGCCGCAACGGGCGATAACGCGCGTTACGGGTGCTTATACAGATTCCAAAAGGGTGAAAAACGAGGAAAAGGACCCTTTCCGGGTTAAGACTCCTGCCTTCCTGCCCCTTTGGGTCATCGGCTTTGCACAACCACCTTGAACCTGGTGCCAAGATGACTTGGATGAGTCAGAGTCTGGAACTGTGCCAGTCGTTTTCGATCCCACTGCGCCGCTGACATGGAAGTATTACTCAACAACTGGGTTAAGAATTTTGCCTGGGAATCGAAGAACTCTGTTTTCAGTCCAGCGGCTTCTCCCGCCGCGATGATGGCAGAAAAATTAATATGGGAAGTGATATCCTGATCTCCGGGATTGGCTAAAAGGTCCTCGACAAGATGATGTTTGAAATAAGCGCGGGCGGTTCCCCTGCTCCGTTCTGGCGAAAGGAGTTGTTCACCTGTGATCCCGTAATCGATTGCCACTAACTTGCCTTGCTTCAGTTTTTCGGCAGCGGACTGCCACCAGAGAGAGGCAGCGGGTGAAATCTCGGTGGTGAAACCGTCAGGCAATACTTCGGCTAGTTCGCTCGGCACGAAAGGAAGTTCGAGTCGGTCGCCTGAAAAGTGATCCATCACCCAGAAGAATTCCCGATTCACAGTCCAAGACACTTTCAACTCCATCCATTGATTCAATTGTTTATTCCAGGAGATGCGATGGAACGGCATCGCATCGAGCAACTCATTGGAAAAGACGATCCCGGTGAACGCTTCTACGTCATCCCAACTTTCCGCCCACCAGGCGTGTGGGAAGTTCTGGAGCTTCTCTTGCTGCCAAGCCTGGTGAGTGGGCGACGGTTCAATGATTCCATAGCGAATTCTCTCCCCGAGTTTCGGATCGCACCGCCGCAACGCTTCAAGAATATCCAACGCAAGTTGACCGTCGTTTGCTCCGCATTCAACAATATGCAACGGGGTTGTTGCTTCGTATTGAGCCAGGCATTGAGAGAATTGAGCAGCCAGCAGTTCGCCGAATAGACATCCAACGCTGACACTGGTGTAAAAGTCTCCCGCGCGCCCGACTCTGCCCTTTTGTTCGTAATAACCAAGTGCTGGCGCGTAAAGTGCTAGTTCCATGAAACGAGCAAAAGAAATGGGTCCATTGTTCTCAATATCGCGAACGATGCTTTGTTTCAGATTCATTAACTTGCGGTTTAATGGGGTATAGGTAAAACTCCCATCTCTTTGCTTAGTAGTTATGGCCAAAATTGACGCCTTTTTCAACCTGATGCTGGAGCAAAAAGCTTCAGACTTGCACATGTCTTCAGGAAATCCGCCTATCCTGCGGATCAACGGTGAGTTGCAACGCGTGGATTATCCTCCGCTGGAAAACGACCAGTTGAAGACGATGCTCTACGAAATTTCTCCGGAATATAAGATCAAACATTTCGAAGAAACCGGCGATGTTGACTTCGGTTATGAAATTCCGGGAGTGTCTCGCTTTCGCGCAAACTTCTTCAACCAGAAGTACGGCATCGCCGCCGTCTTCCGCCAGATTCCTTCGAAGGTGTTGTCCTTTGATGACTTTGAAAAATTCGATGCTCCGATGCCAGGTGTTCTGAAGAAATTCTGCATGTTGCATCGTGGGCTGGTTGTCGTCACCGGGCCTACCGGTTCCGGTAAGTCCACGACGC
This sequence comes from Limisphaerales bacterium, assembly GCA_046597605.1. Taxonomy (GTDB): domain Bacteria; phylum Verrucomicrobiota; class Verrucomicrobiia; order Limisphaerales; family JACDHS01; genus JACDHS01. The sequence goes on from JBKJKE010000038.1 coordinate 117,609, forward strand.
TCGCTGCGATGGTCGACTACTCGAACAAGAACCGCAAAGATCACATTATCACGGTTGAAGACCCGATCGAATTTGTGCACGAGAGCAAGAATTGCCTCGTGAACCATCGTGAAGTCGGCGTTCACACCAAGTCATTCGCGGCGGCACTCAAAGGTGCTCTCCGTGAAGATCCGGATATCGTGCTGGTCGGTGAGTTGCGGGATTTGGAAACCATCGAACTCGCGCTGACGGCTGCGAGCACAGGGCATTTGGTCTTCGGCACACTGCACACTCAGAGTGCTGCGAAAACCGTGGATCGTATCATCGACGTTTTCCCTGCTGAACAGCAGAACAAAATCCGAGCCACCCTTTCTGAATCACTCAAGGGCATCGTCGCGCAGAACTTGTTCAAGCGCATTGATAAGAAAGGCCGTGTCGCAGCCCTTGAGATCCTGGTCTTTACCACGGCTGTCGCCAACCTGGTTCGCGAAGGAAAAACACATCAAATTCCCGGTATGATTCAGGTCGGTAAGAAGCTCGGCAACATGCCGTTGGATGACAGCATCATGGAACATCTCCGCATGAAGCGTATTTCCCCGGAAGAAGCTTACGATAAGTGCCTTGATAAGAAAAAATTCCGTCCCTTCCTGGCGCACCCTCCTGAGGACGAAGAATAAGATTTTGTCGGACCAGTCACTTTTTGAAATAATATGCGCAGAAACGAACTCGATCATATCCTGAAAACGATGCTGGAAGGCCCAGCCATCGATTCTGCAACCAAGAAGGATATCTCCGATCTAAACTTTACGGTGGATAAACCACTGCAAGTGGAACACATGGGCGAGTTGGTTGTGATTCAATCGGCACCTCCGATTGAGAAGTTGACCCCTTATCAGACAGAGATGGTTGCTCTCAATCTGGTCGGGGCAAACTTCCGGTTGCTGGAAGACCTCCTGCGGTTTGGATCCTGCGACTGTGCTTATACCTTGACTGGCCTCGCCCGGTTTCGCGTAAACATTTTTTCTCAACGCGGAAACTACTCTATCGTCTTGCGTAAGTTGAACACCAAGATTCCCTCACTGCAGGATTTGGAGATGCCGCAAATCTTCCGTGAGGTTGCGAAAGAGAAAACCGGGCTGGTGCTGGTCACTGGAGCAACTGGTTCTGGTAAATCAACAACGCTCGCTGCGTTGCTGGACGAGGTAAACGATACGCGCGCCGTTCACATCATTACTCTGGAGGATCCGGTAGAATTCATTCATGAACAGCGTTTGGCGACTTTCAATCAACGCGAACTCGGCAATGACTTTAGTACTTTTGTTGCGGGGCTAAGGGCCGCGTTGCGTCAGGCACCCAAAATCATTCTGGTTGGGGAAATGCGTGATCGTGAAACGGTTGAAATTGCTTTGAGTGCTGCGGAAACGGGCCATCTGGTGATGAGCACATTGCACACAATCGACGCGGGACAAACGATCAATCGTGTTCTTGGTCTCTTTGATCAATCGGAACAGGAACAGGTGAGGCGCCGGTTGTCAGATACCTTGCGTTGGGTTATTAGCCAACGTCTCGTGCCAAAAATCGGCGGGGGCCGTCTCGCACTCCTGGAAATCATGGGATCGAACATGCGAACCCAGGAAACCATCATGCAGGGCGAAAGCGAAGGTAAGAGCTTCTATGAAATCGTAGAAGCGAGCTACCCGTTTGGCTGGCGCACTTTTGATGCTTCCTGCATCGAAGCGTATGAAAACGGTGCCATCACAGAAGAAACCGCCGAACTCTATTCCAGCAAAAAAGGTGTCGTCGTCCGCAAGATCGATTACGTCAAGAAGGCTCGAGGTGAGGCAGCAATGAATTCAAACGATTTGCGTATGAAGTCGCTGTTGGATGCCAACCCGAGTGCCGGTGCCCCCCCCCAGATCCCGAACAGGCTAAAACTTAAATAAGCAGTTATGGCTACCGAATTCGATTTTATCAGTCCTTTTGACAAGCCCGCATTGATTCTCATCAATAATCCGGAGTGGGTTGATTATACCAAATCCGTATTGGTCGGACTGGGATATAAAGTGCATGCAGTGGATTCCCACGAAGAATTCACGCAGAAATTTTCAGAGATCCAGTATCACATCGTCCTGATCGATGAATCATTCGGAGGCTCCCTGGCAAACCCCACATTGCAGACCCTCCAACAAATGCCGATGGCCCAGCGACGCCACGCCATCATTTTGCTACTCGGTGGATCCGTGGAAAGTCTGAACGCGATGCAGGCATTCCAGAACAGTGTGCATGTCGTCGTAAACTATTCGGAAATCAGCCTCCTTGGCCAACTTGTCCAAAAGGCAATCAACGATAATGAGATTTTCCTGAAAGCTTATCGCGAGACCGCAAACCTCGTAGCGCACAGCAGGACGCAAAACCTGGGTATATAAATCGCAGCCATGTTGCGATTGGACCAGGCGATGGTGGAACGAGGCATTTCAGAGAGCCGCGAGAAAGCTAAACGTTCCATCCTGGCAGGACAGGTGCGAGTAAACCAGCAGGTTGCGCAGAAGCCAAGTGACTCCATCAAGGCCAACGATGAAATCATCCTCGAAGCCCAGGATAAGTTCGTTAGCCGTGGAGGCCATAAAATCGAACATGCCTTGCAGCACTTCAAGATCGATGTAGCGAACCTTACTGCCCTGGATCTTGGTGCCTCCACCGGAGGGTTTACTGACTGTCTCCTCCAGCATGGAGCTACCAAGGTCTATGCCGTTGATGTTGGGCACGGACAATTAGCGTGGAAGTTGCGGAACGATCCACGAGTCGTGGTCATGGAGCGGACCAACGCAAGGCATCTGACTCCCACAAAATTTCCGCAGCCCTTTACATCCGTTGACCTGATTGTCGCCGATTGTTCCTTTATTTCTCTTAAAAAAATTCTTCCACCTGCAATTGCATTGCTGCGTTCTCAAGGTAAAATCGCGGCCCTTGTGAAGCCGCAGTTTGAAGCGGGAAAGGAAGAAGCAGATCGGGGAGCGGGGGTAATAAAAGATCCCGAAATTCACGCCCGCGTGCTGGCAGAACTTAAACAGTTCTGCGAAGTAGAAATGAAGCTGAATTGGCTCGGGCAGACGGAGTCGCCCCTGTTGGGACCAGCAGGAAACAAAGAATTTTTGGTTTTGCTTGAAAAAGGCACCTGAGAAAATTGAAAGAATCGGAATCATTGCGAACTCTGAGAAAGCTTCGAGTCGTGCGGTGGTTCGCGAAGCTGCCCGCCTCATTGCTAAAAAAGGCGGTATACTGGCAAGTGATGCAGCGACGGCAGAACTCTCAGGTATGAAGGGGGAAACCTTTGACAGTGCCGCCTCCCTTGCTCGCAATGTGGACCTGCTCGTGGTTTGTGGGGGCGACGGGACCATGCTTCGCGTCGTTCGAGAGATCGAAGGTTCAACCACCCCGGTGTTTGGAATCAACGTCGGTCGGCTTGGATTTTTGACCGCTGTGCCGTCCCATCAGTTGAAAGATGCCTTTACGAAAATTTTCGCAGGGGATTACCAGGTGGAGACCCGTCCTCTGATTGAGGCATTTGGGGTGGCCCAGGGAGCAAAAATCAGACAGCCGGCACTCAACGATTTCGTAATTAGTCGTGGGGCGATACCGCGGATGATTGAACTGGAAGTAAGCATCAACGACGCTGCCATGACACGGTATCGCTGCGACGGACTGATCGTTAGCTCCCCGACAGGTTCAACTGCGTATTCTCTATCCGCAGGTGGTGCGATCATCAGCCCTGACGCTAATGTTTTCGCGATTACGCCAATCTGCCCCCATACCTTAACCAATCGCTCGGTCATCGTAAGTCTGGAAAGCAAGATCCAGGTAAAAGTGCTCAGCGAAAAGGTGGACACAACGATCAGCGCAGACGGACAGGTTCAGATCGATCTCGACGCTGGCGATTCAGTGACCATCAAGAGAAATCGGCGGTCGGTCCGTTTATTGCACCTCGCGGGAACTTCTTTTTTCGATACAGTTCGCCGCAAGCTGCACTGGAGCGGCTCAAACGTTTAAATATGGTTCGCCTCAAAGACATCGCCCAATGTGCCGGAGTTTCCGTGATGACAGTGTCCAAAGCACTGCGTGACGAAACCGACATCTCCGCTACCACCAAAGCACGCATCAAGCTGCTGGCTGAACAATTGGGCTACGTCCCCGACTCGGTTGCACAGGGATTGCGGAATAAAAGGACGAAGCTCCTTGGCATGGTGATTTCGTCCACGACCAATCCGGTTTACGCCCGAATGGTCATGTCCATTGAAGATCAAGCCTATGAGCTTGGTTACGAACTTATCCTGGCCCAAAGCAGAAACACCCCGGAGCGGGAAGATGTCCAGATCAGACGTTTATTGTCCCGACGGGTGGATGGAATTCTCATTTCTCCTGTCTACCGCCTGGCCCCGACTGCGCCGATTTATGAAGAGTTGAAACGTCGTCAAACTCCGGTGGTCATTCTAGGTCATCTGGCGACGTTCTGCGCTCAATTTCCGAATGTCGAAACCGATGACATCGCAGGGAGCTACAACGTCACGCGCCATCTCCTGCAACTAGGACATCGTCACATCGCCTACTTCTCCGGCCCGGTCGCATCGCCGTTCGCACAGGAACGTTATGAAGGCTATAAGCGGGCTTTAAGGGAGGTAAAACTCGAACCGGACGACAAACTGGTATTCAACGCAGGCACCACGATTGATGAAGGCGAAAAAGCCGCATTACAGTTTCTTAATGAAACGTCCAATGCCACAGCAATCCAGGCGTTCAATGATTTAGTGGCAATCGGTGCGGCGAATGTCTTGCTCAACCAGGGAGTCAAGATTCCGAAGGACATTTCGATTGCTGGCTTCGGTAATATCTTAACTTCAGAGCATTTCCGGGTTCCCCTGACGACGGTGCGACAGCCCAAAGCGCGTCTCGGCGTCGCGGCAATGGATTCGTTGATGAAGGTCATTCGCGGGGAACGCCCAGAGACAAAACGATTGCCCGCGGAATTACTGATCCGCAAAAGCACGGGAGCGCCATCCGAAACCAAGTTAGGCGCTTAAGCCTTTTGCCAGGCGGCCACGAACATCCCGTTCCCGCCACAATCCTGCGGCCAGATAGTCAGTTTTGAAGCCACTTCAGCACTCGGACGAATCGGGTTTGTAAACGGAAGCGGACGAAACTCTGCAAACTGCGTTTCAAATTTCTCTGCCACAGCAATCCCTTCCGAACGAGTCAATGTGCAGACGGAATAGATCAATTTGCCTCCTGGCTTGACCGACTTTGCCACGTTACTCAGCAATCGGATCTGAACCTCCGCAAGCTCACGAACATCTTCAATCCGGGTCGTCCAACGAGCATGGGGATTGCGGGTCCATGTTCCCACTCCACTGCACGGGGCATCGACTAGAACGCCATCAAACTTGCCTTTGGTCGGAAGCTTTTCACCACCCTCCCAAAGTGCCGCGCGATAATTGAAAACCTTTGCCCGTCCGGTCCGTTGTTTTAGTTTCTTTAATCGCCAATCCGCCCGATCGCTCGCCCAAATCAGGCCTTTATTTTCCATCAATTCAGAGAGATGCAACGTCTTGCCACCCTCCCCGGCGCAAGCATCCCACCAGGTTTCACCCGGCTTGGGCGCACAGATTACCGAAACAGCCTGCGACGAAATATCCTGCAGTTCGAAAAGACCTTCGTGAAACTCGGGCGTGCGAAAAAGATCCAACGCCCCGGTGTACTCCAGGGTATCGGGCATCAATTCAGTTTCGGGGAGTGAACAACGCCGAAGCATGTCTTCCACATACTCCCGCTGTCCGCGTTTTACACGCAGCCACAACCTGGGTTCAGCCTGAAGGGAGCGCGCAAAACCTGGTGTAATTTCTACTTCTTCACGAATCCAGTCGGGAACGCACCTGGCGATCAATTCCGCGTTTGGTAACCCTTGAGGAGACTTTCTGAAGTCTTCTGCCAGCGACACAGCAGCAAGAATGTTTTGCTCCAATCCCTCAATTGGCTCCAGCCAGCCAAACCATCGATAATAGGCAAAGACAGCGCGGCTGATTTCCCAACTGTCATCGCGCGACAACCCTCGTTGTTTGCGCAATTCTTCTCTCAAGACAGAGTCTGCCGGCACACCTGTTTCGGCTTTTGCAATTATGGATTCCGCAACGTTCAACAAGGATTGGTTCATAAAAAAGAAAGGCGCAAAGACTTACTTTGCGCCCTTAAAAGCAAGCTACACTCCTTACGCTTGAGCGACCAATTGCCGCAAAACGAACGGCAAGATCCCGCCATGCTGGTAATAATCAATCTCGATAGGAGTATCGATCCGGCAGATCACCGGGACGTCCTGCACCTGCCCATTGGCGCGAGTAATTCGTAAACTTAAATCCTGTTGCGGCTTCAGTTTTGAATCCAGGCCAACGATGTCGTAAGTCTCCGTTCCGTCGAGCTTCAGGTCGGTTGCGGAAGTGCCTTCTTTAAATTGCAGAGGCAACACACCCATCCCAACCAGGTTCGAACGATGGATACGTTCAAAGCTTTGTGCAACCACGGCGCGAACTCCCAGCAATTTTGTCCCTTTTGCCGCCCAATCTCGTGAGCTGCCGGTGCCGTATTCGTGTCCTGCCAGAACAACCAGCGGGGTGCCGACTTCGGCATACTTGGCCGCTGCATCAAAAATCGACATCTGTTCGCCGGTGGGTTGGAAAGCAGTCACGCCCCCTTCCACACCCGGAACCATCAGGTTCTTGATCCGCACATTGGCAAAGGTGCCACGGGTCATTACGCGATCATTTCCACGACGCGCCCCATAGCTGTTGTAGTCGACGTAGTTAACACCTTCTTCAACGAGGTATTTTCCAGCGGGCGAAGTTTTCTTGATACTGCCCGCGGGAGAAATGTGATCCGTTGTCACGCTGTCGCCAAAGATACCGAGTGCGCGAGCGCCCTGAATTCCCGTGATCTGGCCAGGTTGCAAACCGAAGTTCACAAAGAACGGCGGCTCCTGGATGTAAGTGCTCTTTGCATCCCAATCATAAACGTTTCCAACACTGGAAGGAATTTCGTTCCACTTCGGATTCTGTTTTTCGAAATCTTTATACAGCGTACGGAAGGATTCAGCTTTTAGAGCCGTGGCAAGAAAATCCCGCACTTCGCTGCTGCTGGGCCAGATATCTTTCAGGAAAACATCTTTTCCGCCGGTGCCTTTGCCAATCGGCTCGAGGGCCATGTCGATGTTGATCCGACCAGCCAACGCGAATGCAACAACCAGAGGCGGAGACATCAGGAAATTGGCTTTAATGCTCTGATGCACGCGGGCCTCGAAATTTCGATTCCCGGAAAGGACCGAAGCTGCTACGACATCATTCTTCACCACTGCATCTTCGATTTGAGCAGCCAGAGGCCCGGAGTTTCCGATGCAGGTCGTGCATCCGTAGCCCACCAGGTTGAATCCAAGCTGATCCAAATAAGGCTGTAAGCCGGTGCGATCCAGATAATCACTGACCACTCTCGAGCCAGGCGCCAGGGAGGCTTTCACCAATGGATTCGGAGTAAGTCCGGCTTCGACCGCTTTCTTAGCCAACAACCCAGCTGCCAGCATAACACCCGGGTTACTCGTGTTGGTGCAGCTGGTGATCGCAGCAATCAAGACACTTCCATGGGCAATATCTCCAGCGCAGATGTCCGCGACAACCTTCACGCGATCAGGCGTTGGACGATTATTCGCCATTTCCAACTCGGTCGTGGGGCTGGTGTTCTGTTGCGCAGAGCGCTGCAAGGAAACTGGCTCCTGACTGCCCCCGCCGGGAAGTACCGTGCCTTTGCAGTCTATCGGGAACACGCGGTTCAGTTCCTCCGCAGGTTTTCCAAAACCACTCTCGGTCACCGATCGGGAAAACGTTTTGGTAAATTCTTCCTTCACCCTGGCAAGTTCGATTCGGTCCTGCGGACGCTTTGGTCCAGCCACACTGGGGGTCACCGTTGAAAGATCCAATTCCAGGTTCACCGAGTAATCGATCTGACCTTTTTGCGGAATGCCGAAGAGACATTGCGCTTTGTAGTAGTTCTGGAATGCGTTGCATTGCTCGTCCGTGCGGCCGGTTGCGCGCAAATAAGCCACGGTTTCGTGGTCCACCGGAAAGAAGCCCATCGTCGCACCATACTCAGGTGCCATGTTTGCGATTGTCGCACGATCAACGACGGCCAACGCCGTTGCACCCGGACCATAAAATTCAACAAACTTACCGACCACCTTGGCCTTGCGCAGGATTTGCGTAATCGTGAGGGCGAGATCGGTCGCAGTTACTCCTTCGCTCAACGCGCCGGTCAGATGCACCCCTACGACATCAGGCGTCAGGAAATACACAGGTTGCCCCAGCATACCTGCTTCCGCCTCAATCCCACCGACACCCCATCCCACCACACCCAAACCGTTGATCATGGTGGTATGCGAATCAGTTCCGACCAGCGTGTCCGGATAATAAACTCCGCGTTTGTCGAACAACACTCCCTTGGCCAGGAATTCCAAATTGACCTGGTGCACAATCCCGATGCCCGGCGGCACTACCTTGAAAGTTTCAAACGCCTGCATCCCCCACTTCAACAGCTGGTAACGCTCACGATTCCGTTTGAATTCAATTTCAAGATTCTGCTGATAAGATTCCGGTGTCCCGGCGAAATCCACCTGGACGGAGTGATCCACCACGAGATCCACTGGAACGAGCGGCTCGATCATCTTCGGATTCTTGCCCATGCGCGCCACGGCGGAACGCATCGCCGCCAGATCCACCAACAGCGGAACTCCCGTGAAGTCCTGCAAAACAATCCGCGCCACCACAAACGGAATTTCTTCCGTTCGAGCCGACATCGCGTCCCACGCCGCTAAATTACGAATGCTCTGCTCGGTCACTTTCTTGCCATCGCAATTACGCAGGATAGATTCCAATACGATGCGGATGGAAACCGGCAGGCGAGAAATCTTTCCGAGGCCTGCTTTCTCTAAAGCAGGAAGAGAGTAAAAGTTTCCCTGTTGGCCGTTACCGAGATCAAATTTTTGCAGTGAATCGAAAGTGTTATGAGCGTTCATAGTTTTTCGCTTAAGAAAGCGGGCAAACGAAAATGAGGTTTGAGCAAAGCAGTGTCAAGACGGTGAAATGCTCCTTTATGATATGGAATTCGGCGAAAACCAGAACCTAACCACGGATCCGCACCGATGAACACAGATTGGAATGGCTTCCGCAAAGCTCATTTCCACCCAGGGATCAGTAGAATTGAACCTATCGGCAGCGCAACAGGCGCATTGGCTTGTTCCTTATCAGTGTTAATCCGTGTACATCCGTGGTTTATCTTATTTTCCCTTCACCGGCGCAGAAAGGTACTCGAGCAAGTCAGCAAACTGCTGTGGGCTTAATCCACTTTCCAAACCTTCAGGCATCAGCGATTGGCCCTGGCTTTGCATCTTCTTGATATTCTTGCGCGCAATCACATCCTCTTTCCCAAACGCCTGCCGGATCGTGACGTTCTGGGCCGTCTCATTGGCAATCAAGCCAATGTAGCTCTCACCGTCAGCGGTTTCGATTTCATACGCCTGAAACTGAGGTGCCACCTCGATGTTTGGATCGATGATATTAATTAACAACTTCTCCTTGCCACTGTTCTGCACCGTGACGAGATCGGGACCGAGCACAAAACCGTTTCCATCAAATTGGTGACAAGACAAACAGCGTTCCATAAAAACCGTTTTGCCTTTAGCTATATCGCCCCGCAAATCCATGGCCGTTTTATAAGAACTCACCACATCCTGCCGTTTGGAGGCCACTTCGGTTAAGACGGAACTGGCAAGGGTGCGCAAACCGCCATCGCGATGATTCTTCAGAAACTTAACCTGCGTGCTGTTCAATTCAATGCGTCCAATTTTACCACCCTGGATTGCATTCAACAGAATCGTTGCCCGCGGAGGACGGCTCAACATCACTGCAACCGCTTCCGTGCGCACGCGAGGGGTCAAAACATTCCATCGCTGCACCAGCTCATTTGCGACGACAGGCTGCTCCGATTTGCCAAGGGCGGTCACAGCTGCCACCTGGATTTCCTGCGGCTGATTTGGTGCCAATAATGAAAGAAGCGTTGGGGACCGGTCTTGCGGCAGGACCGCCAGAAGCTTGATGCCTTCGAGTCGAGCCACCTGATCTTCCGCCGAATTCGTCACAGTCTGCACTGCAATTTGTGCGAGGTTGTTCAGACCGGCCTGGGGCAGCTGACTCAAGGAACCTTTCGAGTGCTCCAAACCCTCACCCAGGGAACGCACCAGTTTAAACATCAACTTCGGATCTTCCATTTTTCCCAGAAACTCGGTGACGGCATTTACCTCCGCGCGATCGTTCTTCGCCCCAATAATCCTGGCCAGTTCCGAGACAAAAGATTGGCCGGTTTCCATTCCCATGAGCGGCGCATCGGTCACGACAAGTTTGAACATCTCACCTGCCCCGGTTCCTAATGAACTCAAGACCGCTGCTCGCATCCACTGACTTTGCACATCGCGTCCGAGACACTGGGCCAACGCAGCATTTCGTTCGGGGTGCTGAATCTGTCCCAGCGTAAATGCCAGTTGATAGACAACGTTGGTCGAGTCATCTGCCGGCATTTGGCTTAATTGCGTCCACAAATCAGGAGAAGCCACTCCCTTCGCGATTATCTTTTCGCTCAAGCGCACCGCGTGTTGACGGACCAATTCGTTTCCATCCTTCAGCCCAAGGAGAACTTCTTCCTCGCGCAAGACCGCCAACCCATCCAGAACATAGAGTGCATGCATCCGGGAATAATGAGATTTTGAATTCTGCAGTAGGGCTTTGAGGGCCGGTTCAGCGCTTCGATCCTGCCGTTCAAACAATAGTCGTGCTGCAGTGTCGCGATACCATCCATTGGCATTTTCTAAAATGCCAACCAGTTGCGCCGTATTTGCTTTGCTCAAACGAGGAATCTTCGGTTGCTTAAATCCTTCTGGAACAATTCGATAGATGCGTCCCCGATCACTTCCGTTATTCAGGTCCAGATGTTTTTTAATCTCTTCGGGGAGCGACCATGGGTGCTCGATAATTTCACGGTACATATCGATCACATAAAATGTGCCGTCCGGAGCGTTCGCAAATTGGGTGGGTCGGAACCAGGTATCACGCGATGCCAGGAATTCCACTTTCTGTTCGTCTTTCGGACGTGCCGCTTTGAGTTCAAGTCCTTCCTGGTAGACGATCTTGCGATGCACCAGGTTCCCACCGGCATCACCTGTGAACGCGTTGTCCAAAAACTCCTGTGGAAACACGCTACCGCGATAAATGGTGGCGCCCGTGGCCCCGGTAAAATATCCCGACGCGCGACCGCCCCCCTCCACCACTCCCTTTACTGTCCCGTCCTTGCGCCACTTCGTGCGGATCACCCGCCACGGTTCTTCCGGACTAAGCCGATAAACTTCGGCCGCTCCGCCATCCACCGCGATGGAGACCAAAGACTTGGGCATGGCATAATAAGGATTTCGATCCGCGTAGCGCGCTTCGTACATCCAGGCCATCAAATGATCGCTGTTGCTGGAGGTGTACTTACGACCACGAGAATCGAAGCTCATGCCATACTGTCCGCCGCCATTCTCCGCGGTCATTTCGAACGTCCGTGGGTTGAAAGAGAAATTGCGATTATTCAGATCCAGCGGTTTATCCGACTTCCGCACCATATTGGTGACAATGCCGCCATTTGGCGCGGACAACCCATGAATGCGGTTATCCAGGCTCCAGTTGAAACTGTTCATCAACGCTTGAACGTTCAAGCGATCCTTGGTGTTGCCAAAACCAGTGTAAATGAGCTGCTTCGCGTCAGCCCTGCCATCACCATCCCGGTCTTTGAAATAATACAGATCCGGCGTCGATCCAACAAACACCCCGCCCGCGTAGCAAATGATCGCTGTGGGCCACGGCAACCCTTCTACGAAGATCGTGCTTTTATCGAACACCCCATCGCCATCTGTATCCTCCAGCAATCGAACGCGGCCCAATCGCTCATCGCGACGCTCCGAGTAGTCCCGCATTTCGATCACGTACATTCGTCCATCCTCGTCAAAGGAAAGTGCGATTGGATCCACCACATTTGGTTCCGATGCCACCAGTTCCAGCCGAAAGCCCGCCTTGATCGCAAACGAACTGACCGCGTTAGTCGCTTCGATTGCAGGAAACCGCGGTAAATCTTTGGCGGGATCCAGCACAGGGGGCGCGGCCACCGCAGCACTGAAAGCGATACAGGTGCAAAGGATCTGAACGGGGAAATGGCGCATAAGCTGAAAAGACATCACAAGTTCTCTGCATTGAGTTCAAGGCTAAAGTCGGCAGTAACGACTTTGCCCCCCACGCGCATATTCAGAAAATGATTGAAACAGACCCTCAGCATCAGACAGGTTCTTATCATGAATCCGCATCGTGAGATGAATCGTCGCAATTTCCTCACCCTTTCCACCGCCACACTTGCCGCCTCCACGTTGCCATTCAATTTGTCCGCCCAGGATAACTCCGCGGAGCCGATCATCGACATTCATCAGCACACGGATTATTCCGGGCGCAAACATCAGCAACTGCTCGCGCATCAACGGGCGATGGGAATTACTACTACCATTCTTTTACCCGCTGGTCGTCCGGTCATCCGCCCATCCACTCACAATGGTCCTGGAAACGGATTGGAAGCCAAGGCAACCGGTAACGACGTTTGCTACGCCTTCGCCAAAGAACATTCGGCCAATAAAGAATTTGTGTTCGGTGCCAACGAGGTCCCCGACATTCCCGAAGCCGTTGAGGAAATCGAAAAATATTTAAAGCTCGGTGCCGTTTGCATTGGTGAATCGAAGTTCGGCGTCGAATGCGATTCCGACGAGATGCAGAAGCTCTATCAACTAGCCCAAAGCTACGACGTTCCCATCCTGCTCCACTGGCAGCACAATCGATATAACTACGGTTTCGAACGTTTCGGCAAGATGCTGGAGAAGTATCCGAAGGTGAACTTCATCGGTCATGCCCAGACCTGGTGGGCCAATATCGACGCGGATCATAATGATCAACGCGTCCTCTATCCCAAAGGAAGAATCACTCCCGGCGGCATCACCGATCGTTACCTTCGCGATTACCCGAACATGTTCGGTGATCTCTCCGCCGGCTCAGGTCTGGGCGCATTGACTCGGGACGAAGAACACACCACAGCATTTTTGAAGCGGCACCAGGATAAACTTCTCTACGGCAGCGATTGCAACGACACCATCGGCCGCGGTCCCGGCTGCCAGGGAGCCCGCACTATCACCGTTCTCCGTCGCCTCTCGCCCAGCAAAGAAGTCGAACGCAAATTGCTCCACGACAATTCGAAGAAGCTGTTTAAATTGTGATGTGATCGTTTTAACGATTAAACGTTTAACCCATAGGACGGCAAAAGCTGGCAAAACCTTTTAGCCAACGCTTCCACGCGGGCAAGGGAGGTCGGCCAATCAGTTCAAACCATTCACGAGCTTTAAATGACTGGCTTAAGGACTGTAAGACTGCTGGATGCTGCGCCTTTCCGCACTTTTTCAGTGCGACGCCGCAGGCGGCGTTCCGTTCGATGGATTAGCGCGTTGGGACGGCACGAATTGGTATGCCCTGGGGAGTAGTTTACCGGGGGCAGAAATCGGCACCGCCAATAGTTTCGCCCTCGTCGGGAATGAAGTTCTCGTGGGAGGAGCATTCTTCAGGGCTGGAACGAACGGCTGTAATAACCTCGCGAGCTGGCGGCTCGTGCCGTTGAAGCTGGAAACGCTGCGCACGAGCGGCACGGTGGCGCTTTCGTGGCCAAACACCCTCAGCTGGGAGACACTGCTTTTTCCGGTTCAAGAAAGAGTGATGAGGGTGGCGCTGATTTGGTAAAGGGGGGGGGCTCACAGAGTAAAATTGGGCTCGTAGTTTCCAATGTGAATAAAGTCTACCGACTTTTGCCGCTTTCAGTATGAGTGCGCAGAATAGAGCGGAGCGACTGATTCCGAAGTGAAGATTTTGCGGTGGGCGAATCTGCATGGGTTTGCCCCGCCCGGACGACGTCATTCCCATCCCCTCTATCTGGTTCGTGACATTGGCTTCGTTTCGTGCAAATAAAATGGAAACTGAAGTGAGTTCTTCTCTCCATACTCAGAGTTCAACCGGCGACTCCCCGAAATCCCGGGATCGCATCTGCGTCATCTTCAATCCGAAGGCCCGCGGAGAAAAGGCCACTAAGCTCAAAACGTTTTTGCATAAGATCACGGGGGCGTGCGATCAGAAACCAACGACCTGCGCCGGCGACGGGCGGCGATTGGCTACCGAAGCGGTGAAGGAAGGTTACGAAACAATCGTGGCTGCAGGAGGAGACGGAACCCTCAACGAGGTCCTCAATGGAATCGCAGATGCGCCAAATGGTTTCGATAAAGTGAAACTGGGCATTCTCCCGCTCGGGACTATCAATGTATTTGCACGCGAACTAAAGATCGGGACGAACATCGAATCGGCGTGGAAAACCATTATTACCGGAACCACAATCGCGATCGACATTCCGGTGGTCGAATTTACCCGGGAAGGAAAACGGGAGAAACGTCACTTCGCACAACTCGCAGGAGCCGGCCTCGACTCGCGGGCGGTTCACATGGTGAGTTGGGAATTGAAAAAGAAAGTAGGGCCGTTTGCCTACGTGGTGGCCGGCTTAAAAGCGCTCACGTCCGCGCAATCGAGCATGACGGTAACGATCCCGGGCAAGACTTTCACGGGAGAGCTGGTGTTGATTGGCAACGGTCGTCTTTACGGCGGAGACTTCGTCCTTTTTCCGGGCGCGAATCTGCAGGATGGCGCACTGGAAATTTGTATTTTCCCAAAGATCAATTGGCAAATACTGGCACGCGCTGGCATCGGCCTTGCAACGAATCGATTCCATCAACTCTGCAACGTCCAACAAATTCAAGCTGCCTCGCTCACCGTATCGGCATCAACCCAGACATTCCTGCAATTGGATGGAGAAAATGTGGGCGAATTGCCCGCCACCTTTTCGCTCGATGCGAAGAGATTACGGGTAATTGCGCCCGGAGGTCCTAGAGGTCGTTTCCCCCTTTTTGACTAATAACTAATTCATCGAACTATAAACCAGCTTCCTGGCGGGCCCACCTATCTGCTTCCAGAATCTGCTCAAGCGTCGGATGCGCAACCACTTTGTGGCAATCCATGACCCGCGAGACAGTGCTGGAGATATCGAGGAAACTGCGCTTCCGTTTCACGAACAAATCCACGGCGACTTCGTTGGCAGCGTTCAAGACGGCAGGCAAAGTTCCACCGATCTCCCCTGCTCTGCGCGCAAGATTGATGGCGGGGAAACGATCAGTATCCGGCTCTTCGAAAGTGAACTGCCCAATCTTTGCAAAATTCGTCTGTACCCGGTTACTCGCCACCCGTTCCGGATAGGTCAGCGCATACTGAATCGGCAAACACATATCCGGCGTGGAGAGCTGAGCCAGAAGTGATCCATCAACGAACTCGACCATCGAATGAATGATGCTTTGGGGATGCACCACGACCTGCACGCGTTGCATCTCTATGTCGAACAACCAACGTGCTTCGATCATCTCCAACCCTTTGTTGAAGAGGGTTGCGGAATCGATCGTGATCTTCTGTCCCATCACCCAGGATGGATGCTTCAACGCTTTCTCAACGGTGATGTCTGCGAACTCTACCTTCGGTGTCTTGCGAAAGGGCCCGCCGGAAGCAGTGAGCCACAGATTGCGGACAGAGTGTCCCGGTTTGCCATCGAGGCATTGGAAGATAGCAGAGTGCTCGCTGTCCACCGCCAGAACTTTTACGCCATGCTTGCGCGCTTCGTTCATCACGATTTCGCCTGCCATCACCAGGATTTCTTTCGAAGCGACGGCGATATCTTTCCCTGCGCGAATCGCAGCCAACGCCGGCTGCAATCCCGCCGTGCCGACGATTGCAATTAACACAACATCTGCGGAAGGGTGCGTAGCGAGTTTCAGTAAACCCTCGTCTCCGGAGTAGACCTTGATGTTGGGACTGATCCGTTTCTGCAACTCAGCAGCTTTCAGCGGATCCGAGATTGATACGGCCTCCGGCTGATGTTTGGCGGTTTGCTCCAGCAACAGTTCGGAGTTATTACCTGCAGCCAGTCCGACCAGGCGCAAGCCCTCGGGAAAATCTTCGACGACTTTGATGGTACTGGTGCCAATGGAACCAGTCGATCCTAGCAAAACAACCTTCTTCATTTAGTGCGTCAAAACGTGACGGAGATAGAGATACATGAGCGGCGCATTGAAGAGCAAACTATCAAGCAGATCCAGGATGCCGCCAATTCCCGGAAAGAAACTGCCCGAATCTTTCACCCCAGCCTCGCGTTTAAAGATCGATTCAATCAGATCACCGATCACGGCAGACACACTCATCACCACCCCCAGAATCGCAGCATGATACCAAGTCATCCCAAACAACCTGTCGCCCGCCAAATGTGCAAATCCGACGCTCACACATGTAGAAATCACGATCGCTCCGCCAAAGCCTTCCCACGTCTTACCCGGGCTGACGCGTGGAATCATCTTGTGCTTACCGATCAAGGAACCGGTTACATAAGCACCGACATCGCTAAACTTTGTCACGAGGATGAAATAGAGAACATACCAATTACCCTGCACGTCCACGCCTCTGACATCCGGGAAGTAATTGATCTTCTGGATGAAATTCAAAAGCCACGGCACATACATCAAACCGAACAGGGTGGTGGAGATGGCAAGAATTCCGCCGGTGTTGCTTTTGGAAACAAATTGCCGAACACAAAGACCAAGAACGAACAAGATAAGAAAACTGGTTTCGAAATCATTTACCCGCGATGGCACATCCGATATCCCAAGATGGTCTTGAAAGTGGGCGAACGTGCCGATCATCAGCAATAATCCGCCAAGCAATCCACACCATTTGAAACAGAAGAAATTTTTCTTTTCGACCAACCCGTAGAATTCCCGCAAGCCCACTCCCGCCAGCAACAGCATTGAAAGCAGGAACAGGTAATCGGAGATGGTTCTGTTTCCGAAGAAAAGTCCCCCGAGCACAATCGCCCATAGCACCACCGTGCTGGAAAGGCGTTTGACGAAGATTTGCGCTTTGCTTGGAGCCGGTGCGGATGAGATTGGTGCAGCCATTTAGTTCAGGAGAAGGTTCACTTCTTTTTGAACGGTTTCAATGCCTGCGCAGTGACCGGGATCTTTTTGAACTTCTTCGTGAGATCCACGAGCGATTGCTCGACACCCAAACGTTCCAGGCTGGAAGCGCCGACAAAGCCAACGCAGTCCGTATGCTCGTTGATATAGGCAGCATCTTCTGGTGTCGCGATTGGCCCCCCGTGCGAAAGGAAGATCACATCTTTGCGCACCTTCTTGGCTCCATCGATAATGGACTGAGTCCGTTTCACAGCGTCGTCCATCGTGCAAACCGCTCCTGTGACTCCGATGGAACCACCAACCGTGGTACCAACATGAGCGATGATACAATCCGCTCCCGCCTCTGCCATCGATTTCGCTTCGTCCGGCGTCGCCACATAGACACAGGTGAATAGATCCATCTTGCGGGCAATCGCCACCATCTCGAATTCCTTCTTCACGCTCATTCCGGTTTCTTCCAACACCTGCCGGAATTGCCCATCAACAATTGTGTGGGTCGGAAAATTGTTTACTCCGCTGAAACCCATGTCTTTCACCTTGAGCAACCAATGCCACATGCGACGACGCGGATCCGTGGCATGCACACCACATATCACCGGCACTTCTTCCACGATGGGCAACACTTCATGCTCGCCGATTTCCATGGCGATGGCGTTGGCATCTCCATAAGCCATCAAGCCGCAGGTGGAGCCATGTCCCGCCATGCGGAAGCGCCCGGAATTATAAATGATAACCAGGTCCGCTCCGCCTTTTTCGATAAATTTGGCGGAAATTCCTGTGCCGGCGCCGGCGGCGATGATGGGCTGTCCCTTTTTTAAAGTGGCGCGCAAGCGTTCGACAACTTCCTTGCGGGTGTAAGGATTACCTTTTCCGGTCCATGGATTTGGCATAAGCGATTTTCGGATTCCGTTTCGAAACAGATTTGAAAGGGGCGATGCGCAAACCGCAATGAGAATTTTCGATGAAGGCGATCTGGAACGGCTCATCCTAACACGGAACCATGCAGATGAAAAGAATGGAAACCACAGATGCACTCAGATGAACACCGATGGAACCAGCAGAAAAACGTAGTCTTAGCAGCGTCACTCTTTGATGCAGCCTTTCGCTCAGTGAAGTTTATCCTTTCGGCCCTTATCTGTGTAAAGCTGTCTATCGGTGGTTTCTTTACTGCATCCTTTCGGCTAAGCCTAGCGGCGGGGCGTTTCATTTGTCACCGCGAAGGCACTCGCGCGCTCCGGATCAATTGGCCGGATCTCGTAAAGCAAACCATATTTCAGACAAGGGTTGCCGCTGGCGATCTTCGCCGCCTCATCGAGATTCCCGGCCAGAATGAACCAGTAGCCTCCGACAATTTCCTTTGATTCTCCATAAGGACCATCGGTAGCCGCCTTGTTCCGGGAAACTGTTTTGCCGTCGCACCCCAGGCGCTGGCCGGTCTTCATTTTACCCTCCTGGATCATGAGATTGAGCCAGACATAGAACTCATCGATAGCTTTCTGGATGTCTTCCGCCGATGCGGTTGGGTCCCATTTGCCACGGGAGAGGACAAGGTATTCAGAGGTAGTTGTTGTTTCGTTCATGGCTTGGTTCTACAGGGTAATTCTTCCCGGACGCAACACTTCCATTTATCGATGTAACTACACTCGAAACTCCTCCAGTTGGCCAAACTCTATTGCGTTAAAGTTGACAACGCCTCTTCGACTGCCACGAACAAAATCCCTTCCTGCCCACCTGGTTATTTCAATCGAAAGATCGTCAGAGAAACGCTCGGAGCGGTCGTGCCATAGCCGGTCGGCACCAACTCCGTTTTTCCGCTGGTATCCCGGGCCGCCAGCTGCACCACGTCGTTCGATTGAAGGCTGGCAATGAAGGTCTTCGACAAGGGCAAAATCGAGGTGAAGTTATTGGTGCTGATAAAAGTCATCGAAGCTTCGGATCCGGGGCGTTCGATGTTGTTGACGGTGATTATGGATGAAAACGAGGTGGAACCGGAACTAAACAAGTTCAGACCGACCAGGCTGCAATCATATTGGACGACATAAATACCCGTTTGCTTGCAGGTGTAGCTGTCGCCATTGGCAGAACGTGTCCAACCGTTTACTTGCGAAGGTGAATTGAACTTCACGGCCTGGAAAGTATTCGTCTGCCTCTGCGTGGTGGTGTCGTAGACATAGAGGTAGTTACCGGCTGTCGGAAGGTTGGTCAGGCCTCCACCGTCGCCGCTGAATGTTCCCGAAGTAACAGTCAGGTTTGTCGCCGTCCCATTCAGATTGGAGAGCTGACGGTTGGTGGCCGAGGTGACCGCAGTATTTACGTAAGTTAGCGTGGCGAAAGAACTGGTCGCAGCAGTCACATAATCGGTAGTGGCCAGGTTAGACGGGAGATTACTGAGAGGAATGGTGCCGACGAGATTAGAGACATTGAGGTTGGTGAGATACGCGCCATTGCCGATGATCGGAGTCGAAATGGCCAGGGTCGTTGCATAGTTGGTGAATCCCACGGAGCTGGAATTCGTAAACACAACGACGGAGTTGCCCTGCGAAGCGCTGCACGCTACATCGAGGCTCGCGTCATTGTTGAAAGATGCCAGAGTCAAAAACGGGCGACCGTTACCCGATGGAAGTGTGAAAGCCTGGGCAAATCCACCGGACCCGTTGTTGGTCAGGACCGTGATGTAGGCGCGATCCGGAGTGCTGGGTGGGAATGGTGAGCCCTGCTTGAATGCCCCGCATACAATATCCAGTTTGGCGTCGCCGTTCACATCCCCCACCGAAACGGAAACAGGCAAATTTGTCAGGACAAGCGAACCGCTGCTGATGAAAGTGGCATTGCCAGCATTGGTGAGAACAACAATTGCCGAGTCATATTGGTTCGCCACCAGGAGGTCTACTTTCCCATCGTTACTGACATCCGCCGCCGCAATACTGCAGGGCCCCGAGCCAACGGCCATTGTTCCGACTACAATGAATTTACCCGACCCATTGTTTGTAACGATCGTAATGGTGTTTCCCTGCGAATCGGCGGAGATCAGATCGATCCTGGAATCATTATTAATATCAGCCGCAACGACGAAGTTGGGAACAACACCGACCGGGACATTCGTCGAAATAACAAAAACTCCCGAAGGGCTATTAGTGAGAACGGACAACGTATTATCGCCACCATTGGGTGTGACGATATCCATCCGGCCGTCATTGTTAAAATCGCCGGAGGCAAGCGCGTTCGGATAGTTACCCACGGATGCCTGGCTGGATGCGGTGAAGCTGCCGCTGCCATTGTTCAAAAAGACTTCAATGTTATTGGCACCCTGGTTGGCGGCGACGAGATCCGCCACGCCATCATTATTGACGTCGACCGCCACCACTGAGTAGGGAGAAGGATTGTCACCAAAAGAATCATAGGAGACAGAGGTGGCAAAGGTTCCATTGCCGTTATTGAGAATGACCGACAAGGATCCACCGCTGATGTTCGCAGTTACCAGATCTCTCTTGCCGTCGGCATTCAGATCGGCGGATGCAAGCCAGTTAGGATTGAAACCCACTCCGATAACCGCGTTAGTAGTGAGGCCAAAACCGCCCGAAACACTGGCTGTTTGGTTGGAGATGAGAGTGAACGTTCCGGTCGGGCCTACGGAAGAAAGATTGATATTGGTTAGTCCCCCGCCATTGCCGAAATAGCTTCCCATGAACGAATTAAACGCATTCGTCAGATTGATGGTTCCCGAATAAGAGCCGGAAAGAACCGAGGGAGGAAGCGTTCCATACAGTTGCCCCGCAGAAATCGGACCGGTCACATTACCAGCGTTGTTGGCGAAGAGTGCGTATGGGGTGGCTCGTATTTGCTGACGCGGAGCAAGCGTGGTGAATGCCCCACCATTCTTTTGCACTCGCATTTCCAACCAGAGCGGACTGCCATCGAAAACGTTGCCGAAATCCAATGCGACATTGAACAAACCGCTGTTGACGTTCACGACGGCATTGGTCTGGCTACCTAGCAACGTGCCGGCGGTGGAAGCAGAATAAAGATCAAAGACGATGCCGTAATTGGTCCCGGTGGCCGGCACTCCTGCATCATCGAGTTGCCCCTGGTAGGTAAACGTTGCCTGTCCGTAGAGGTTCAAAGAGAAGACAGTAAGGATCAGCCCCGCCCAGAAGGATAACGATTTGATTTTCATTCAGTATTTCACGCCCCCGTGGCGTTGGTTGTTCGATTGTTTGTAGGCCGAACCCAAAAGATGCCCTTTTCTTATGTTCGCGAGCTGATGCTGGCAGGACATCGGGGAGAAATTGGTCGGCGCGGGACGTTAACAGGGAAACGGCCACTGACAAGAAAGCGTTTGGTCGTTTCCCCCGTAGCCACGGTGGTTACACCGTGGGCTGACTATTTCCCCTGCCCACTCATCCACTCTTGTCCGAAAGCAAAGTTAGCCCACCGGTTTCACCACCGCGGCTACGAAACTATGAGCCCCGTAGCTACGCGGATGATTCTCTTGTTTACCAGGACACTTGAGTCGATCTCAAGCGCCCTTGCCTCGTACGGCCGCCTCAATGGTAGCAACATCGATCTTTTCCATTTCCAACATTGCTTCAAATGCGCGTTTGGCCACATCCCCGCCTTTTGCCATTGCCTCGAGCAGAATGCGCGGCGTGATCTGCCATGACAGACCCCATTTGTCCTTGCACCAACCGCAAGCGCTCTCTTCCCCGCCGTTGCCGACGATCGCGTTCCAGTAACGGTCAGTTTCCGCCTGATCGTCGGTGGAAATCTGAAACGAGAATGCCTCGCTATGCTTAAAAAGATCTCCGCCATTCAGTCCAATGCACGGCACTCCGCAGACGGTGAACTCAACGACCAGGACGTCGCCTGCCTTGCCCCCGGGAAAATCAGATGGTGCCCGTTGCACCGCGCCCACCGCGCTTTCGGGAAAGGTCAGGGCGTAAAAACGGGCGGCCTCCTCCGCGTCATGGTTATACCACAGGCAAATAGTGTTCTTTTTCATGTTATGAGCTTTTATATGGGTCTCGTCGTTTGCTGGAGGGTGCAACCGCCCTCAGATTCCAGCAGTTCAATTCTCGCCTCAATCGCAATTTTTGGAAAAAATATCTTACCCCTAAAATGGTAGGTAAGTGATAGAGCCTCTCTCTCAACCGGAACAATTCAATCGGAAAAGTTTAACCACGGATGGACACGGATACGCACGGATCGGAGATGCTTTCCATCGCATTTTTCCTGTGAACTATTCGGTAGCTCAATCAAACAAGCAAATAGCGAAATGGCGACGTTCAGAATCCGTGCCTATCCGTGGTTAAGTCCCTTCCCACTGAATCGTTCCAGCTTCAAACAGAAGCAACGTCAGCCCGCGATACCATCACCTCGGGCTGCGCGAAAATAATATCGGGTAGGAGGTGAGGAATAAAACCTCACCGTCCTCCCACACCACCGGACGTACGGTTCCGTATCCGGCGGTTCACAAAGACCTCGCTGTTTTCAGCGCAGTCTGCCTGGCC
>JBKJKE010000051.1:0-11693 GCA_046597605.1 Limisphaerales bacterium
AATGGTATGGCAAACACGATTGGATCGACCCCACATTCCCGGGAATGGTATGGCAAACGCGATTGGTTCGACCCCACATTCCCGAGAATGGTATGGCGAACACGATTGGTTCGACCCCACATTCTGGCACGTTGATGTGTTCCGCGTAGAAATAAGTTCAAAAGCCTTCTGAACTGGCACATCAATCAATGTTGCAGAGCAAAACCTAGTGTAATCGAGCCACCGGACTCGGCTTCAAACAGGAACCAAAAAAGATCAACTTGCCCTTCCCACGAAACCGTTGGACAGGTTCTAAGTGCCGATTTACTCTCGGCCCCGGATGAACATCCTCTTTTTGAATGGTCCCAACCTCAATATGCTGGGACAGAGAGAACCGGAGATTTATGGGAAGACCACCCTGGCTGACATTGAAAAGCTCGTGCGTGAGCGGGGTGCCAAGCTGGGAGCGACCATAGACTTTCGCCAATCCAACAGCGAAGGCGAATTAGTTACCTGGATTCAGCAGGCCAAAGGGACCGCCGACGTCCTCGTTTTAAATGCGGCAGCCTACACCCATACAAGCGTAGCGTTGCGAGATGCGATCTCAGCAGCTGGTGTTCCCGCCATCGAAATTCACCTTTCCAACATCCATGCACGAGAAGAATTTCGTCACCATTCCCATATCGCAGCAGTCTGCGTCGGCCAAATTTGCGGATTCGGCGCTGAATCGTATATTTTAGCGGTTAACGCCGCCATTAGCGTTAAAGCTGGCAAATCAACGAAGTAGATTGAGGAAAGAACGGGTTTTTTTATGTATTTTTAGGGGCGGGTTGGGCTGGAAAGATTGATATTGACGCTCTAACTTCACCTGATTACTGTCACGCCGCATTTGAAAACGCATCCCAAAGCAGGGTCGGCATCGACTTCTGCTTTTTTGCTTAATGAAGCAATGATCGAATTTAACCAGGAGCTGTCGTGGATCTGAAAGATATCAAGGCTATCATCGATTTGATGAAGAAGAACTCCCTCTCGGAGTTCGAGTTGGAAAAACAGGATTTTAAAATCAAGCTGAAGCGTTCGCCGGGAGTAGGTGGGGAAGAATTCCCTGTCACTTACACACTTCCGAGCCAAATTACCACGGTCGGAGGACCTGCTCCTGCGCTGGGTGCTCCGGGATCTGCTGGCGCTCCGGTTCCGACGGGAATCGAAATCAAGTCGCCGATGATCGGAACTTTCTACCGTGCTCCTTCGCCCGAATCAGGTAACTATTGTGAGATCGGAACTGAAGTAAATCCGGAGACTGTGGTTTGCATCATTGAAGCGATGAAGGTGATGAACGAAATTAAAGCGGAAGTTCGCGGAATCGTTACAGAAGTCCTTCTCGATAACGCTAAACCAGTGGAGTTTGGCCAGCCGTTGTTCAAAATCAAGCCGGTTTAAGCGTCTTCTTGCCCCATGTTTGAAAAAATTCTCGTAGCGAACCGAGGCGAAATCGCCGTCCGCATTATTCGGGCTTGTAAAGAACTGAACGTCCGGACGGTTGCCGTCTATTCCGAAGCCGACGCCAATTCCATGCACGTTCAGATGGCCGATGAGGCAATCTGTATCGGTAAAGCAGCGAGCTCGGAAAGCTATCTCCGCATTGATCGCATTATTTCTGCAGCCGAAATCGCGGATGTGGATGCAATTCATCCCGGTTACGGCTTTCTTTCGGAGAACGCCCACTTTGCAGATGTCTGTGAGAGCTGCAATATCCGCTTCATTGGGCCAAGTTCCCGCGCGATGACCGCATTGGAAGACAAAGCAGTCAGTCGTGCTTTGGCCAAAAAAGCGGGTGTGCCTCTCCCTCCTGGTTCAGAGGGTCTTGTCGAAAACGAGCAGGAAGCCCTGGTCGTCGCCAAACGAATTGGCTATCCGATCATGATCAAGGCTGTCGCCGGCGGCGGCGGTCGCGGAATGAGGGTGGCGCATAACGATATCTCTTTGATCAAGGGTTATCATACCGCCCGTATGGAAGCGGAAAAAGCATTCGGTAACTCCGGTGTCTATATCGAGAAGTTCATCGAAAACCCGCATCACATCGAATTTCAGATCCTCGGAGACAACAAAGGAAACATCATTCATCTCGGGGAGCGCGATTGCTCCATCCAACGCCGCAACCAGAAGCTCGTTGAAGAAACTCCTTCTCCGCTGATCGAAGGCAAATTCAAGGATTTGCGCAAGAAGATGGGCAAGGCGGCGGTGCGGATTGCCGAAGTAGCTCATTACACGAACGCAGGAACCGTCGAATTCATCGTCGACGACAAAGGCGACTTTTACTTCCTGGAGGTAAATAAGCGTATCCAGGTGGAACATCCTATTACGGAAGAAGTCACGGGTATCGACCTGGTGAAGCAGCAGATCATGATCGCGATGGGCGAACCTCTCAAGATTTCGCAAAGCGACGTGCAATTCAAAGGTCACGCCATTGAATGCCGCATCAATGCCGAAGATCCTTTTGATGATTTCCGCCCGAGCCCGGGTCGTATCGAAATGTATTATGCCCCGGGTGGTCGCGGGGTCCGGGTGGATAGCCACGCTTACGCCGGCTACACCATTCCTTCCCACTACGACTCGATGATCGGCAAGTTGATCACTTACGGAAAAGATCGTCGCGAAGCCATGGACAAGATGAGTCGTGCTCTCGGCGAGTACATGATCACTGGGATCAAAACGACCATTTCATTCGAACAAGCCATTCTCCAGGACCCGAACTTCCGTCGTGGTGTTTATTCCACCAACTTTGTGGAACAATTGCTGACGGGTGCTCGCCGGGAATTGATCGAAGAAAAGGCGTAATCGCCTTCCATGAAAGCGCTGCACGATTGCCGTCTCTACACCTTTGTTGACACGGCTTATCTGAACGGTCGTTCACCGGCAGAGATCGCAAAGCAGTTGTGCGATGGTGGTTCCGATCTCATTCAACTGCGGGCAAAAGGCGCTTCAGCTGAAGAAATTCAGAAACTCGCGCAACAGATTGCCCCAATCATTCGCCAGGCTGGAGTTTACCTCGTCATTAATGACTTTCTCCAGATCGCCGAAACCGTAGACGCGCAAATCTGCCACCTCGGGCAGGAAGATTTCTTTGACGCGGGGTTCAGTCACATTTCCCAGCTTCCGCGGTCCAATTCTGCCCTGAAGATCGGTTTGAGCACCCACGCCCCCGAACAGGCAGAGCGGGCCATTGCCGCGGGCGCCGATTATGTTGCGATCGGTCCCATTTACGCGACCGGCACAAAGCCGAGCGCTCGCCCGGTGACTCTCAACTATGTGCGTTGGGCGGATAAAAATGTCAGGATCCCCTGGTATGCAATTG
Source organism: Limisphaerales bacterium (assembly GCA_046597605.1). Lineage (GTDB taxonomy): Bacteria > Verrucomicrobiota > Verrucomicrobiia > Limisphaerales > JACDHS01 > JACDHS01. The sequence goes on from JBKJKE010000051.1 coordinate 3,335, forward strand.
GGGGCATCAATCTTTCAACGATTGGTGCGGTGCTGGAAGCAGGTGCTCGTCGCATTTGTGTCGTTTCTGCCATATTGAATTCTGCGGACGTGGCCAGAACTTGCTCTGAATTCCGCAAGCAGATAGATTCCGTCCCTTTGAAATAAGAACATGAGCGTATTAATTGTCGGTTCCACTGCCCTCGATTCCATCAAAACTCCGAAAGCGGAAAACCCCCGCCTGCTGGGAGGATCGGCCAGTCATGCCGCCGTTGCTGCGAGCTATTTCGCTCCCGTGAAATTGGTTGGCATCGTGGGCAAAGATTTCCCGAAAAAGTACATTGAGCTCTTCAAGAAGCACCGCATTGACCTGGAAGGTTTACAGGTTGCTGACGGCAAGACGTTCCATTGGTCGGGCGAATACGAGACCAACATGAACAATCGACGCACCCTCGAAACTGAGCTCGGCGTGTTTGAAACATTTAGCCCACACCTCCCCGCTTCTTATCGCGAAGCTGAATACGTTTTGCTGGCGAACATTGCCCCCTCCCTGCAGCACCATGTATTGGATCAAATGACGAAGCCCAAGTTCGTGGTGGCCGACACCATGGATCTCTGGCTGAACATCGCTCTGCCAGATCTTCTGAAACTCTTAAAACGCGTCGACGGGTTTGTGTTGAACGACAGCGAAGCGCATCAATTGACGCAGGAAACCAATATTTTAGCGGCGTTGAAGGCGATTCATAAGCTGGGCCCCAAATACGTCATCATCAAACGAGGTGAACACGGCGCGATGCTTTCCATCAAAGACGGTAATTTATTTATGTGCCCTGCCTACCCGCTCGCCAGGGTGGTTGACCCCACTGGAGCTGGCGATTCTTTCGTGGGCGGTATGATGGGGTATCTGTCCACGGCTCGCGGAGGAGTCGAACAGAACATTCGCAAAGCGATGGTTTATGGCAGCGTCGTGGCGTCCTTTTGCTGCGAAGGATTCGGCGTGAAAGTTACCAGTGGAATCACAAAACAACTGATCGACGACCGCGCGAAGCGTTTGCAGCTTTTCGCAAAGTTCTAAGGATTTCATTTCGGAATAAGAGCAGCCTGGAGCGATCCACGGCTGCTTCTTTTGTGTCGCGACAGATTCAAAAAGGTGGACAGCAAATTTTTGCTTAGTCATTCTCCGGCGCAATTCACTATGCGAACTCTTCTGCTCGGTATCGACAGTGGCACTCAGTCCACCAAAGCCCTCGTTGTTGACGCAAAAACAGGCAAGGTCCTCGGCGCCGCCTCTCAGGGCTACGACCTGATTCCCGGACTGCCACCCGGAGCCAAAGAGCAGCATCCAAAAACCTGGGTCGATGCGACTGCGAAAGCAATCAAGCAGGCCCTCAAGGCTGCCAAAGCAAAAGGGAGCGAAGTGAAAGCGATCGGCGTCAGTGGGCAGCAACATGGTTTCGTTCCGCTCGACAAAAATGGCGAAGTAATTCGTCCTGCCAAACTTTGGTGCGATACCACCACCTCCGCGGAGTGCGAAGAAATCACCGCCAAACTCGGTGGCGTAAAAGCGACAATTAAAGAATTGGGGAACGCGGTGCTCCCCGGCTTTACCGCTCCAAAAATTCTTTGGTTGAAGAAAAACGAACCGAACAACTTTGCCAAACTTGCCACTGTTCTGCTTCCGCATGATTACCTCAACTTCTGGCTGACCGGCGAGAAGACAATGGAGTTCGGCGATGCTTCGGGCAGTGCCTTGTTAAATGTGAAAACCCGTAGATGGTCGGAGGCTATCCTGAAGGCAATTGATCCCGAGTTGGCAGGCAAGCTTCCCAAATTACAATCCAGCGACAAACCCGCAGGAACGTTGCAAGCAAGTACGGCCCGAGAGCTTGGGCTGCCTGAAGGAATCTTAGTAAGCGCGGGAGGCGGCGACAACATGATGGGCGCCATCGGCACCGGAAATACCCAATCGGGTGTGATCACCGCAAGTTTCGGAACCAGCGGAACGATCTACGCCTGTTCCAGCAAACCAATCATCGATCCGAAAGGGGAGATCGCAGCCTTCTGCGATTCCACCAATCAATGGCTACCGCTGCTCTGCACGATGAACGTGACGGTAGCGACGGAAATGGTCCGTGAGGATTTTGGATTCACACACGAAAAGTTTGCAGCAGAAGCAGCCAAAGTCCGCGCCGGATCGGATGGCCTGCTCCTTCTTCCTTACCTGGAAGGCGAGCGCACTCCCAATATACCGCACGGCACTGGAGTGTGGGTTGGGGCCAATCAAAAAACTTTTACCGGACCGCACTTTTGCCGCGCAGCAATGGAAGGCGTCACGCTGGGGATGAACTATGGGTTGCGACGCCTTGGTGAACTCGGCGTGAAGCCCACCCAGATTCGCGCGACGGGTGGCGGAGCGAAATCCAAGCTGTGGCGCCAAATCATGGCGAATATTTTTAATGCGGAAGTGGTGACGCTCAAAGTGAGCGAAGGCGCTGCTTACGGTGCGGCGTTGCAGGCGTTGTGGTGCTGGCGTTTGCAGCAAGGTGAAAAGATTTCGATCAACGCAATCACCGATCAATTTGTCCAGGTGAACAAAGCAGAGACTGCAAAGCCCGATGCGAAACAGGTGGAAGTTTATCGCGAACTGCAATCCATCCAGGACAACGCCTCATTGGCGTTGCGGGAAGTTTTCACGCAGCACCGAAACTTCGTGACGCGCCAAAAATAGCCTGCGGGGCGGTTCATTAGAAAATGGCGGCTGATTTATAATTGCTGCAATGAGTGGCGGAATGTTTGCTCTGCTCGTTGGGAGACAGGTCTCCGACTACGGCATTCGGGTTTCGATTGTCGAAATTGGGTAAAAACTTGTCGTGGGCCCCAACGCGGCGTTCGCGGAAGACTATGCAATGGGTTTGGATTGCAACGAAGTCGGGGAGGGGCTGGGTTTCCAGGAGGAGTATGCGAACGCCGCTTAATTTCGATATCTGAAGATTATGTCTATGTTTCCTCAATTTGGTCTGTTGGGTCTGGGCGCAACAGAGCTTTTGCTTCTGCTCTTTGTACCTGTGGCGATCGCTTGTTTCGCCTTTTGGATTTGGATGCTTATTGACTGTGCCAACAATGAAACTGACACCGGAAACAAGATCGCTTGGATTTTGATTATCCTGTTCGCGAGCCTGATTGGTGCGGTTCTCTATTTCTTCATTCGGAAAGCCCCGAGGAACAGAACCAATGGTTAAGCCGGATATTTGCCAGGATCTCGTGGCGCAGACAGAACCGTAGGCGTCACTTGTCATTTTCCATCAGTGCGGTAAAATCCACCCTATGTTATCTCGGTCCCTTTCCTTGGCTATCCTTTTGGGCGCGGCTCCAACGTTCTCTGGGACTGCCCAATCGACAGACCAAAGTGCTGTCACGATTGAGCTTAAAGAAAAAGGATCGTCCATTACCGGCAAATTGCTGGCCGAGAAAAAAGATCAGGTAATCGTAGATGTTGGATTCACGACACTGGTGATTCCTCGGAACCAAATTGCGAAGATCGTTTCCGCTGATGCCACCCCAATGAAGGTGGCGAACACCTCCAGGAAAAAAGAACCCGTGTCTGAACCGACACCAGCAGTGGCCGAGACAAAGAACAGCTTTTATAACATGGAGAAGACTCCTCCGCCGGAGCGGTCCGTCCGCGACCTGGTGCAGCAACTCGGCGAAGGAGTTGTGCAGGTGCGCACACCGGGCGGACTTGGTTCTGGATTCTTTCTGAATGAAGAGGGGTTCCTGATCACCAACTTCCACGTGATCGAAGGGGAGACTCAGATTTCCATCGAAGTATATCACGTCAGCAACGGCCAATTAGATCGCCGCAGCTATCGACAGGTCCGTATTGTCGCGATGAACAAGTTTGCTGATCTGGCGTTACTAAAAGTGGAAGACAAGGATGCGCCCAAATTCAAGCGGGTGTCCCTCGGCAACGCCGACATTCTCGGTGTCGGGGAGCGGGTCTTCGCTATTGGCAGTCCTTTGGGCCTCGAACGCACCGTGACCGAAGGGATTGTCAGCACGAAAACCCGGCCTTTTCAGGGCGAACTCTATATGCAGACCACCGCACAGATTAATCCGGGTAACAGCGGTGGACCACTCTTCAATATGCGTGGCGAAGTGGTCGGCGTGACCAACATGAAAATCACCTTTGGGGAAGGACTGGGATTCGCGATTCCGATTGAAGAAGTGAAGAATTTCCTTAATCGTCGCGACGCGTTTGCATACGACAACGACAATCCAAGTAACGCCTATCGTTATCTGCAACCCCCGAGCCGGGTGCAGAACCCCACTACTTCGGCAGCAGTGACTCAATAATGGTTTTTTGCTTAGTTGGTTTCTTTTATATAATGAAAAAATATCTGGTTCTGTTAGCGCTTGGGCTGTTTTGCGCAACATCACAAGCCGCCGTTCCTTCCGCAGAGAAGCTTCTCCCAAGCGACACTATTTTCATGTTGAGCGCCCCAGACGCCATGAAATTAAAGGCGGTATTTGATACCTCTCCCCAGGGGCAACTCTGGCAGGATCCAGCGATGCGCCCATTTCGCGAGGACTTCAATAAGCGTTTCAGCACGAACTTCGTTGAATCCTTCGAAAAGGAATTGGGCATCAAGATCGCGGATTACAAGGAGATGGCGCAAGGCCAGGTTACCTTTGCTGTGACCCAAAATGGGTGGAACGGCAATTCCGACGCGAAACTAGGGATAGTTTTGCTGATCGATTCAGGAACGAAGAATGATTTGCTCAAGAAGAATCTGGAAGCGCTGAAGAAACGTTGGCTCGATTCGGGCAAACAGATCAAAACGGAAAAGATTCAGAATTTTGAATTTACGACGATCACCACCACAGACGAAGAATTGGGCAAAAGTGTGGCAAAGATCTTTCCAGGTCGCGAGCAACCAGCCGGCGAAACCAACAAGATCGAGATCACGGTCGGTCAGGCAGATTCGCTCTTGCTGGTGGCAAATTCTCCCAAGGTCATCGAAAAGATCTTGAGCAAACTATCCGGAGGGCTTGTTCCAGGACTCGCCGAAGAAGCGATTTACGAGACCAGTCATAATGCCCATTTTCGCGGTGCTCACCTGTTTGCCTGGGCGAATCCAAAGCCTCTCTTTGATGCCTGGAAAGCAGCGCCGGTCGCAGAAGAAGATGGTTTAGCACCGAAGCCCGATAAAATTTTGTCCGCAGTTGGGTTAAATGGCCTGAAAAGCCTGGCTTTTTCCTATACGGATACGCCGGAGGGTGGATCGGCTAAGTTTGTCATCGGCGCTCCGGAAGCCACTCGGCAGGGATTGCTCAAGATGCTCATTCCAGAAACAAAAGACGCTGGGCCGCTCCCTTATCTTCCCGCCGATGTCGCGAAGTTCAATCGGTGGCGCATCAACCTGCAGAAAACCTTTAATGCTGTTGAAACAATGGTTACCGAAATGTCGCCCGCTGCCGCGGGTGTTTTCAAATTGGTGCTCGATAGCGCCGGAAAAGATCAGGATCCCAATTTTGACCTGCGAAAAGAGTTAATCGGCAACCTCGGCGACGACTTGATCGCAATCCAAAAGCCGGCCCGAACTGCTTCTCTGGAAGATGTCGCATCGCCGCCCACCTTGTACATGATCGGTTCGCCCAATGCAGAGAAGTTGGCCCACGCCTTGAAAGTCGCCCTTTCCTCGCTCGGCCAGGACACTTTCAAGGAGCGCGAATTCCTTGGCCGGAAGGTATTTACTTTAAACATGCCGGCGGGAGCTTTCGGCTCGACCACCGTTCCCAAGGCCTTGCATTTCTCCTCCACTGCGAGCTATTTCGCGAGTTCCACGGACGTGGCGATCCTTGAAGAGTTCTTGCGTAGCAGCGAATTCAAGGGGAAACCGTTGTCCGAAACAGCCGGTCTCACTGAAGCGATCCAGAAAGTTGGCGGCGTGAGCACCGGTTTATTTGGGTACGAAAACCAAAAAGAGGCGGCTCGAGTGGCATTTGATGCTTTGAAGAAAGATCCTTCCGCCGCAGATAGCATCTTAGGTCTCAGCGCAATCAGCTCAGAAGGAGAGGAAGGCGAGAGCAAGACAAAGCAGTGGGCGGACTTCGGTCTACTGCCTGCTTTCGATGCCGTTTCCAAATATTTCCATTTCTCGGTATACACCGGCACTGCGGACGCGAATGGTCTAACCTTTAGCGTGTTTGCTCCCACCCCGCCCCAACTCAAGAAATAGTCGCCTGAAGAAGGGGTCAGCACCCCGTTCATTTTTCCCGAGGAGAAGAGAACCTCTCTCGGGAAGAAACAGTCTTTTGGCGGGTCCACGAGGTCATCACCGCGGACAAAACCTCTTGTTTCTAAACCATTTCCAGCCCAATTCCGGCAAAAAACGGCAACCTGTCAAGGCGTCGAGTTTGGTCAAAGCGCCCTGGAGTTCGAGCCCTTGGTTTTGCGTGTCGCAACTCCGCCCATCTTGAGGACGGCCCGAAAGGAAGGAATTTCAAAACGGCTGTGACATCCAAGCCCTCGTCGGCTTTATGAGATGACACCAAAAATACTGCATGCGCAGTGAACCCTTTGGCTAATGCGAGGACCCCCATCCTTTCATCAACCGAAACACCGCGCATGCAGTTTTTGTCCCCTTCCCCTGGTTCCCAAGTCAACTCAGCCCTCCTGAGTTGACTAAAATTGCCTCTCCGGTCGTTTTATTGGCCCTTCTTCATTCGCTCTCCAATAATCAAGCTTCGGACTGTAGTATTTCTAATTACGGAAGGCGCAGATGTCAAAGTTAATATGGAAAAACGTATAAATGCATAAAAAAACCAGCCGAGGTTATCGGCTGGTTTGCGAAAATCGGTCTTCTAATTAATTAGGAGTATTTCCTCGTCCGGGATTTCCAGAGTTTCCAGGAGTGTTATTATTCCCAGGTGTCGAAGGAGACACATACGGAATCTGTGGATCGGGCTGCGGAATCTCTCCTCCTTGGCCGGGCGGAACATCAAACGGAGGAACCTCGCGACGGAGAGCGGCGTGGAGATCTTCTGGGATCTTGGTCACATCTTCTTCAGGAGACCAGGATTCACCAGTATTGATCACTGCGGTCTTGATCACTCCCTGAGAATTGGCAGCGGAGCCGAGCACTGTTCCTTCGATGCTGGTGATGGTGAGTTTCATGCCCGTTGGTGCCGGTAGATAGCTGACGTCAACCGCTGTGCCTCGGATTCCCGTAACACCGTTTGGCGTCTTAATCTGATACTTCGAAGTGGAGGCCAGTTTCTTGACGTTGCCGAGGATACGGCCGGATTTCAGATAAACTTCAGTCTCTGTGGCGGTTTCATTGCCGGTGTTCGTAGCAATGGCCTTTGTTAGACCGAAAGTGGTCTCCGGCGTAATGCGGATAACAGAATTGTTAAGGAAAAGGTCAACCGTCGAATCGGCACCAGTTTCGATTACACTCCCAACGCGAAGCACTTGATTCACCTTCAAGTTCTCCCACGTGCCGTTTTCGGCGTATTTTGCGGAACCCCGGACAGACCGGACTTTCGCGGTGACAGAGTTCTCCTGCGCCTGAACAGTGACGATAGAGGCTGCTGCCAGCGCTAAGGACAAAGCTGCAAATTTAGTAATAACAAATGATCTCATAAGACGGGCGCTGGCGATAAACCAGCGCTCTAAGCCTAGATTTTCGCTGCATATTGTCAATTTCGAAATCCCGATTCCAGAACTCAGGGAAAAGCGGGTGTTTCAAGCACCCTCCCTGGCAGAACACCGAAATGCCAGCATCAGTTCGTCGCTCCTCCCCTGCTAGTTCTAGTTTTGAGTCCATACCGAAAAGCAAAAAAGCCAGTCACACAATTTTCTTCCCAGATCCTTCCCATATCCCTTGCTTCGCTATCGATTCAGTCTGAAGCGCCCCCCCCAGCAAGCTTGCTATACTACAAATTCACTGTGAATCGACTACGTAGTGGCTGTCCGGAAACTAATTTGAAGTTGACTGGGATGATTGGGATGAGGATTGAGGGAAGTGAATGTTGGAGACGAAGATGAAGCTTTTCGAGAGAGAGAACCATTCGCTGCCCATTTCCCTCCATATTCCGGGTTGCTCAAATAATTATTTGGCGTGAAAAACCGATGGGCGGAGACGCCAAATAATTATTTGGCTACTCCGACGGTTCGGCGGAGTGCTCAAATAATTATCTCACGTCTCCGCCGGATGGGAAAAGTACTCAAATAATTATCTGTCGTCTCGGCAGGATCGGCGGAGTAGCCAAATAATTATTTGGCGTCAAAAACGAATCGGCGGAGTGGTGAAATAATTATTTGGCCTCTCCGACGGATCGGCGGACTACTCAAATAATTATTTCACGTCTCCGCACGA
>JBKJKE010000175.1:0-28749 GCA_046597605.1 Limisphaerales bacterium
AAAGCGCCTCCACAGCTCTCTGGGCTACAAATCACCTGTGGATTTTGAAAAACAAACCTCTAATACTAAATTAACAAATCCTTGAAAGCCCTCACCGCATTTTCGAAGCAAGATCAACGAACTCCTCTCCCCAACCCTCTCCTCGTTGAGCGAGGAGAGGGGGTTTGTCGCCGGTATGCTCAAGTTTTTCGCATTTTTGTAGCTTAACTAAATGGCAGTGGGGCAACGCCCCAGGAAAGCTGAAAAAAGAACGAGGGCTGAAGGCCTGGTCTATTCTGCTAATGAACATTCCACATCGCAGGAAAATAAGCCGCGCCTTCAGCGCTTTTTCTCACTTATTCCTGGGCCTCCGCTCGCGCTCCGACCCAGGCTGGTATAAAACGGGCCGTTGGCCCTCAAGAAAGCAATCCCCTTAACTAAACGGCAGTGTGGAGCGGTGCAGGGAGTTCCCGAGTTAAACGAAAGTTCAACAGCCCGAAGAGGCAATGTAAAAGGGTCGCGGCTTGGCGATCTCGGGTCAGCTCGCAAGCAACGGGCTAAGACAAAACCACTTCTTTGATTTTTCCGTAAACTTCCGTCGCTTCGAGAAATTCACCACTGGCACTTGCTCCAATCAAAACCGGCCAATCTTTACGGTCTCGTGGGCAGCATCCGTGGGATCCTTTTACGAGGGTGGCATCGAGTGGAATCAAATCCATCAGCATCCGGAAGCCGAGTTTCTTCTTCAACAAACGCCAGGCAATCTTAAGTTTCACCGCAGAGATCTTTGGATCCAGAAAAAGCTCAACCGGATCATAACCCGGCTTGCGATGGATATCGACGCACCGGGCAAAGTCGGGCGCTACGGCGTCATCCATCCAATAATAATAAGTAAACCAGGCGTTCTCTTTGCTCACCGCAATGAGGTCTCCCGCGCGGGCATGGTCGATTCCCCACTCTTTCTTTTCTGCCGCCCCGAGCACGTGCGCAACACCCGGAACATTCTTCAACAGATTCTGAACCTCTCGTTCGATTGAACGATCGTTCACATAAATATGCGCCACCTGGTGATCGGCTACTGCGAAAACTTTACTGGCGCCGCAATCAAGCAGCTCCAGTCCGAGTTCTTCCTTTACCGTGATCCATCCCTTTTCGCGGAAGAGGCGGTTCAGGTGAATCGGCGTATCCACCTGGGTAATGCCATACTCCGACAGCAGCAGGACCCGGACGCCCTGCGTTTTGAAAAAAGAAATAAGGTCGCCGACGATCGCATCGATTTCCTGCAGATCGATTTTGATGTCGGGGTGCTGTGGCCCGAGACGTTGCAGGTTATAATCGAGGTGCGGCAGGTAAACGAGGTTGAGCGTGGGTTGATACTTTTTCTCAATCCACTTCGCTGAATCCGCAATCCAGCGCGAAGCGGCATCGCGTTTGCCCTGGGGCGTCTTCCGTCCTGCGGCTGGTCCCCAAAAACCGGGAAACGGAAAGTCGCCGAGCTCTTTCTTGATCTCCGGACGAATGGAATAGGGCCAGGAGTAAACATCGAACACCTTCCGACCATCCGCGGGATACATCGGGCGCGGAGTGATGGAATAATCCGCGGTGGAATACATGTTATACCACCAGAAAAGTTTTGCGCAGGTGAATTTGGGATCCAGTTCCTTCAATTCATCCCAAATCTTTTTCCCGTGGACCACATGATTGGACTGCTTCCAGAACTGCACTTCAGCCAACTCACGATTGTACCAGCCATTGGCAACGATGCCGTGTCCATTGGCGGAGTGGCCCGTGAGATAGCTTGATTGGGCGGCGCAAGTAACAGCAGGGAAAGCGGGTTTGATGGGCGCAACAGAATGCGCCATGGCAAACGATTTGATCTGCGGGGTGTGCTCTCCGATCAACGATTCCGTCAATCCGACCACGTTGAGAACGACAGTGCGTTTCATCAGCGGCGAAATTGCACCACTTGCTTGACCTTACCGGAGTGGCGCTCCTGCAATTCGTAGATGGCGGAGATAACCTTCGCGTGATTCATTTCATGCACCTCAATCCCCTGCCCCACCCCTTGCAAGAGCGTAATAGTCAATTGTCCGCCGAGGTGTTCCCGAAATTCTTCCAGGCCTTTCAACACCAGCAAATGATTCTCTGCATCGATGTTCAATAGTTCGTTCACGAATAACTCGAAGCCGAGACGTTCGAGCAGAAAAAGAATGCGCTCTGCGGAGTTCGCATCGAGGAGACCGATGCTCCTCGCATAGATCACATCCAGGGCGATGCCCACGGCCACTGCTTCGCCATGCCGAATGTTGTAATCCGATATTTGTTCCAGCTTGTGCGCGGCCCAATGACCAAAATCCAGTGGACGCGCGGAACCAAATTCGAATGGATCCCCGGAATTGGCGATGTGGTTCAGGTGCAACTCTGCGGAACGATGGATCAACCGTTGCATGGCGGCAGGATCAAACTGCGACAATGCTTCCGCATCGCGTTCAATGTCCTCGAAGAACTTCCGGTCGCGGATCAACGCCACTTTGACGGCTTCGACGTAACCCGCTCGTTTATCACGAGGCGGTAACGACGCAAGCAACTGAAAGTCGTTGATGACGGCGAACGGGGGCGCAAAGGTGCCAATGAAATTCTTTTTACCGAAAGCATTAATCCCATTTTTCACACCGACACCCGAATCGTCCTGGCTCAAAGTGGTAGTAGGAATGCGAATATGGCGAACCCCACGGTGGGCGGTAGCCGCTGCGAGTCCCACGACGTCCAGCAACGCCCCACCACCTACCCCAATAATGTAGGAATGGCGATCAACATGGTGCTTTTCGACGAGGGAATGAATCTCGCTCACATGAAAGTAGGAATTCTTGGAGCGCTCTCCCCCTTCGAGGATCAGTGGCGCACAGACGAGATCCAGGCAATCCGCATGAAGCGTGAAGTAGGCTTCGATCGCGCCCAGAAGATCCGGTTGCGCGGCAGAAAGCATTTCGTCTACAACAACAAGTGCCTTGCGCTTTTTCTCTGGCTTATCGTTGGCCAGAATATTGCGGAGGACCAGGTTGGCAGAATCGAACACATGCTGCGTAAAATGCACCTGGTGCCGATAGCTGACCTGAATAGTTCGTTCGATGACGGACATTGCGTTGTTTTGAAATGTGTTTAGTTAGACGTGGCTTTTCGAGTTTTTATTGAAGCTTTTTCAGCTGCACCCTGATGGTTGGCCGCTGCCTTCGCAGTAAATTGAGCAGAGATAACAGCAGTGGGCAAACGCCGGAAATATTTAGTCGGGCTTGGAATCCTCTTTGCGGGGCTGATCGTGTTGGTATTGATAGCGCCACTTTGGATTCCCTGGCTGCTCAAACCGGTCCTCGCGAAATTCCACGTGACGTTCAACAGCTACGAACGCGTCGGCTATAGTCGGCTACGTCTCCACGGGGTTTCCTGTGCTGCATCCAATGCCACGTTCACTGCCAAAACCGTGGACATCCATCAACCCACTGTCTGGCTTTGGCGCCACTGGTCTAATCATTTCACGCCGGAAGATGTCATCGTCCAGGAGTGGCACCTCGCAATCATTGAATCTGAAAAAAGGACCAGTCGAAAGAAGCCCCCCGTTCACGAGATACTTGAAAGAACCGACCACAGCCTCGAACAAATCATTCCGTGGGTCCCGACCGCTACCTTGAAATCAGGGTCCATCACGGTTAAAGGGCAACAGATTTCATTGCTGCACTCCGTTTGGAATCGCGGCGCCATTTCCACAGACCTGACCGCGACAAACTTCCCTCAACCGATATTCCTCAGCGCACAACTCTCCACCTCTCCGAAAACAGTAAAACTCCAGATTCCAGCGCTGGAGGCAGAAGCAAATTTTCGCATCACATCGGAAATAAACGCTGCCACGGATGTCACCGGAGAAATTCGGTGGAAGACCAATGCAGCGCAGCTGACCGCGACCTTCGGGGAAGATTCACTGATTCCATTGCGCGCTTCGGTTAGTGCCGAACACCTTCGCTTTCCAGCGGAACTACTTCGACTCCAGGGCTATGGAGATGTGCGGAGCTCCATCTCCGCTCATTGGGAGACCAATCGTTTTGCGTTGGATCTCAAGGCAAACGCTGCGCCCCTGGATGAAACAAATTTGCCTCCGGTAACGCTGGACGTTCATGCCACCGGAGACACAAACCTGATTACAGTTGAAGAGGCCAGCTTGTCCGCAGCGTGGCTCAACGCGCGTCTCTCGACCAATGTCGTCTTTAACTTCTCAGGGGAACTGATTTCGCCGGAGGCTGCGCTTCACGTCGCACTGGATCTCAGCAAGCAATCGGTTATCGAAGCAGTAGGAAAGTTTAACGGCGACGCGTTCCTGCAACGGAGCGATGGAAAGTATCCCTATGCCCGCTTCCGACTGAACAGCGAAGGTTTTTCCGGTTACGATGTGCGTCTGGATGCAGTGCAGATTTCAGGCGAACTGGATTGGCCATGGCTGACTCTCGAATCTGCCCATATCGTTTTCGCCGATGGCGGCGTCGCTCATGCCGCCGGTCGTTACCAAATGATTGATCGGACGTTCGCCCCCAGCACGATCAAACTGAATGGACAGGTCGGCCACGAGTTTCTTCCCCCCGATCTAACCTATACGAATATTGCGCTATCGGCCTCCTTCAATGGACCGCTCGTTGCACCACTTCATTCCGGAGAAATAGAAGTGTCTGGAGTACGGCACAAAGAAACGGGCCCGTTCCGACTTGCCTCCGCATGGGAAGGCAAGCTCATGCAATTTACGAAACTCTCGGCCGAAGCAGAGGTGCGGGACACGCTGATCTCGGTTGCGGGAGCCGGGAGCATAAAAACGAACAGCATCGCACTCCATCTGGAGCATGCTGCTTTGCGGAAGGGAGCTGAGAACATCTTTGAGTTGCTGCATCCTACCGACCTTCGGGTTGAAAAGAACGAGGCCTGGAATCTTAAGGTAGACGAACTCGCATTGGGAGGTGCGGCGCAGCTGCTCCTGAGCGCCGATATCAATTGGCCGCGTCGCGGTTCCATCCAACTGTTCGGAACCAATGTAAACTCTGCATTGATTGAAGATTACCTGGGGCCCAATACACCGCAGATTAATTTGAACCATTTAGCGCTCCAGGCCGCCTGGAGTAATGGACCGGTCGAATTCAAAGCCGCCGGCGATGCCCGATTTAGCTACGAAAAGACCAATACCTTTCTGGCCCGGCTGGATGCGGCGAGCGATGAAAACGGCGTAGATCTCCAGCAGTTCGAAGTTCTCGCTAAAATCGGTCCCGTCTTGTCCGGGAAAGGCCGGTTACCCCTCCGCATTGTTCCGGGCAATGAAACAAATACGTTTCAACTTTCACGCACGGATCCCATCGACTTCCATGCCAGGACTCTCCCGAACGAACAACTCTGGGATGAGATTGCACGACTCACCAACATCCGGGTGAAGGATCCAGACTTGCAGTTGGAAATATCCGGTTCACTGGGGGATCCGCGGGGATATGTGAAGTTCGAGGCTACGAGCGCGCGTTGGGCCAAGGCAGGAGGCGTGCGATTTCCGGACCTCACAGATATCAGGGCTGACTTAAACCTTTCCGAAGGGCGAATTCAACTGACCCGATTTGCCGGGGCACTCGAAGGCCAGCCCATTTCTCTTCAGATGGAATTGCCGATCGGCAAAAACGTCGACCAGAACTGGAGAAAGTTATTTGACTGGCGCAAAGCAACTGGACGTATCTGGATCGAGAATGCCTCGTTTGCCCCCTTCGTGAAATACCTGCCAGACATCCTGGTCCCACAAGGGACGATGGACGCTAATATTTCGTTTTCAAACGGATTGATGCTGAACGGGATTCTCACGGTTAAAGATGCGGCCACGCGTCCCTTGCCGAATTCCGGTCCCCTGCAGGATATCAACGCCCGCATTCGCTTCGTCAAGAGGGCCATCGAGTTTGAAGATGTTCATGCACTTCTTGGCGGACAGCCCGTTAACTTCCTCGGGCGAATCGATTTCGCCACAAACGCTCCGGGAAACCTCCCCCTGATCGATCTATTTCTTCAAGGTGAAAACATTCCGCTCGCCCGGCGAACTGACTTAATCCTTCGCAGCGACCTGAACCTGCGACTTTCAAATGTTACCAACGCCGTTCCGCTGGTTTCCGGACATGTGCGCCTGCGTGACAGCTTCTATCTTGGCGATCTGCGCCAACTTATCCCGGGACGCGTTTCCTCACCAAAACGGCGTCCTCCCTACTTTAGTTTCGAGGAGCAACCATTCGCCGACTGGGTCATGAATGTGCAGGTGACCGGCGATAACTTCCTCAGGGCACGCAGTCCTCTCTTTCGCGGCACCATGTCCGCCAACCTTCAAATCACCGGTCCCCTCAAAGAACCGGTCGCCCTCGGAGATGCCCGAACCGAAACCGGCACAGTTGTTTTTCCGTTTGCGAATTTCAACGTCGTTCAAGGCTATGTCACGCTGACGAGCGATGATCCGTATCGTCCGCAGGTCCTGATGAATGGCACCTCCCGGGCATTCGGTTACGACCTCGCCATGACGCTGACCGGCCCGGCAGATCGGCCAGTCGTTGAGTTTACTTCCACTCCCCCGTTAACATCGGAGCAGATCATCCTGATGGTCACTGCGGGCGAAGTGCCGCGACGTGGTTTCGGTTTCAATACCGAACAACGTGCCCAACGGCTGGCGCTATTTGTCGGAAAGAACATCCTCTCCCGGTTCAGCGACAACGCTGGTGCCGAACGACTCTCGATCACCACCGGAGAAGAGATCTCAGAGCAAGGACGCGAAACGTATGCCCTCGAATATCGCATCAATGAGACCTGGTCGATCGTCGGTGAATATGATCGGTTTGGTGCTTTAAACGTGGGGATGAAGTGGAGAATTTACTCACGATGACGCGAGCACTGACATTTTGGATTCTGGCTTTGCTCCTCCTGGGCGTTTCTATGTGCCCCGTGTCGGCGGAGGAACAGGCCACCGCGAAAGCGGAAAAAGAAAAGGTCGAATCTCCTGCGCGACTCAAGATTACGGGCTATGGCTTGATCGGGAACTTCGAATTGAAACGGCTCCTGCAATCCCTCGATCTTCAGTGGAAGGAAAGGGAAACCTTCGATGCAAACTTCATTGAAGATTCTGCTTTGATCGTTTTGTCCACACTCCAGCGCGATGGCTATTTGAAACCAACCATCACGGTGCGAGCCATCGACACGAACGGGGTGGAATCGACTCATCAATGGAGCACCACGATCGACCCTCCCCTGCAGCGTCCTTACCATGCAAAAGAGGTTCAGTTCCAATTGGATCCCGGTCCCCTTTATCGCTACGAGCAAGTCGGGGTGGAGGGATCAACCGAACTGGATGAAAAAGAGGTGCGGGCATTCTTCATCGAGCGTGGGCTTCTCCTTCCGCTGAAACGGACAAGGGTCTACACGCCTGATCGGCTGGAACGAAGCATCAACAATCTCTCAGAAGCACTCATGCGCCGTGGATTTGAGAATCCACAAATTGTTGCCACCAACCTCATCCAAAACGACCAAACGGGCCAGGTCGATCTCACAATCGTCATCAACGAAGGCGCGCGTTCCATAGTGCGCTCCGTTCGCACGGAGACGTTTGGTGCCACGACGAATAGCCCGATCACCATTGAGAATCTTGTCACCAACATCCCTTACTCTCGTGTCTGGCAGCAGGACTTCTCCCAGCTGCTGCGCAGTTCCAACTATCACGAGGGCTTCCCGGATACTACGGTCGAGATCGACCGGACCGGCGCTGTGGAAGAGATGGGAACGAATTTCGTCGAGCTGCGAGCACGAGTTCGTCGTGGCGAAAAGATTCAGATTGGCAAAGTGCAGTTCGTCGGACTGGAAAAGACGAAACCATCGGTGGTGCATCGGCGGGTGCAACTGGCTGCCACCGGAGAGCCGCTGGATCGAATCGAAGCCGAGCGCGGTCGCCATCGCCTGAGCCGTCTTGGAATTTTTAAGACCGTCGATTTGCGTTATGACATCGTCGACGCACACACTCGCGACGTCTTCTATACCGTGCAGGAAGGTAAACGACTGAATGTCAGCCTGCTTTTCGGCTACGGGAGTTACGAATTAGTCCGCGCGGGGATCGAAGTGGAACAACACAATGTTTTCGGACGCGCCCATCACCAGCGATTGCGTGCGGTGCAATCGTTCAAAGCCTCCACTGTCGATTATTTTTATACGATGCCGGAGTTCGTGGGCGAACGGGTGGACGTATTTGTGAATGCTTCCTACCTCCGTCGCGAGGAAATCTCTTTCACCCGCGAAGAGTTCGGCGGCGGCACCGGAGCCCGCACCTTTTTTGATTTTATCGATAGCGATTTCAGCACTCGCTACAACTACCAGATCCTTTCCGCTGACGATGTCATTTCAACGGAGGGTCCCACGAACGCCACGGTCGGATCGATCATCCTGGAGATCAAACACGACAAACGGGACAGTCCGCTTTATCCCCAACGTGGTTATCGTGCCGCCAGTTCCCTGGAACTCGCTTCTGAATTTCTCGGGGGCGATGTGAACTTCGCTCGCTGGGAGAGCCTCGCCTCCTTTCATCAACCGCTCGATCAAGGACGCTGGCTGCACTTTGGCTTGAGTCATGGGGTGATCTTCACCCAGCATGCATCGACCGAAGATCTTCCGTTCAACAAACGCTTTTTCCCTGGAGGCGAAAGCTCTGTCCGTGGTTTTCAATTCGGTGAAGCCGCTCCCCGGAACTCGGCGGGCCAGATCGTCGGCGCTGAAACATACACGCTCGGGAACCTGGAGTTTGAACAATCGCTGACCGACCGGTGGGCATTGATCACGTTCGTTGACGCGATCGGATTTGCCCGACGAGTCGGCAGTTATCCCTTTGATGAATACGTGGTCTCGGCCGGTCTGGGCGTCCGCTGGAAAACGATCATCGGCCCGGTCCGATTGGAATACGGATACAACGTGCTCAAGCGCACCGCTGATCCAGCTGGAACGCTGCATTTCTCACTCGGTTTTCCGTTTTGATGGATTCCAAGACATACGCCCGCTTACATCGGATTCGGCAAAATGAATTTAATGGCTAATGCGACGCAAGCAGGGACAGAAAGAAGAAACAAGAAAACCAGCGAAGAAAAAAGAGCGACACCCGTGACCATCTGGTCAAAATATAATCGCGGTTGTTCTGGCATGTCGCGGGCCTTAAACCGAACGCTCCGGCTCAGACAGGCCAGAAGCGCGATCCGGCCTTGTCTGCATCTGGTTGGGTAGACGGTCTCTGATGCTTCAAAGGTGGCAATAACAAGACGTACAATACAATGGCCACCGAGACTAACAACCAAACCAAGTAAGCAGTTCGGTTCCGGGCGATTGCCTGCCGAACTGACTGGGAAAAGATCCCAGCGATAATTTGCGTGACGAGAAAAAATGGAACAAGCAACAGGAACAACGGAAATATGATGCGGAGTGTTTCCATTCGTTGGTCTAACTCTCAGTATCGCCTACCCCGCGCCAGTGATACTCAAGTTGAAACCACGGCGCTATCGCGGGGTTCAGTGTATGCGGTTTGGGCGATGCATCTGTCATATCGTCCTCTTGAATCTCTGCCATGACTCCGCGATAGCCACATGCTCAGGGCCAGCCAAGAACGTCTGCGCACAAAGCCGCTCGTGCTGTTCGATTCGAGCCAGAAGCTGACTTGTCTCCGATCCTCTTACCACGAGTGCGAGCAGCACTGCCGCGTCAGCCAGATACATCTGATATATTGGTCGATCATCGGCATGGTGGGTGTGCGCCAAGCTATCTGAGAGACAGATGATGTAGTCTGCTAGAGTTTTCAAATTGGAATCCATGTGCGCCAAGTCTCCCAAGAGCTAGATTAAGCCGCAGAATCGTGGCCTAATTCGGTTCATGGCTGCGACCGTAACTTTCCGCTCTAGCCTTGTCCAGTCGCATGTCCGTGCAAAACGGGCACTCACTCTTGAAACCGGCAAAGGCAACAATCTACCCACCCAGATGTTTAGTTTAGGAGCGCCTCGCCCATTCCCGAGTTTGTGGGGACGGGCCGTCGCCTCCCGGGCTAATTCGAATGCTCTGAAAACCGCCGAAAACGCGTTGCGGCGGACTTCCAGACGCTTCGGCGGACCCCGAAATTATCTCCGCGCTCTTCCAAATGCTTCGGCTGACCCCGAAATTATGTCCGGGCACTTCCGAATGCTTCGGCTGACCGCGGAAATATGTTCGGGAGCTTTCAAACGCTTCAAAAATCTGCCGCAACAGGGATGCAGCGCTTTTTCGAAGGCTTTGAAAAACTGCTGCGGCTGCCGAGCAGGCGCCTTCGCCCCTCTGCCGTTTAGTCAACAAACACGGCGGCGAAGCCGCCGATGGTAGCGGCTGGGCGCGCTTGACCGAGAATCGGCTGATTCTTCCTATAGTTCATACTCGCCGGCCCGGCCGCGTACCAGCGGTCGGAATCGGAGCATCGAGAGCATCGCGCGAAGTTAAGGTGCCTGTCCTAAGACGTAACGAAGTGTATGATGCATTCTCACGTCGAAGGCTTCGTTGGCGGTTCCGCCCGCTGCACGCGGCCGGGGCCGGCGCAGCGCGCCCAGCCGCTACCTTCGGCGCGGCTTCGCCGCAGTGGGGTGAAGGCAGAGATTAGTGACGTTTATGGCGAGACTCCCTCGCCGCAAGGTAGATTTTCCTGGTACAGGGGTCGAAACGCTTCGCGCGGAGTGGGCTGTACCGGTACAGGGGTCGCTGCACGACGCGTTTTGACCAAAAAACCGCGTACAGCCTACGCTGCGCCTCGTGCAGCGACGTCTGTACCGGGAAATTAGGGAAGCTCCACCTGCCTGCAACGGGCGTCTGACGAAGGGGATAAAAGACGGAGCACGTGCAAAACGCTCGTCCAACTCTGACAATTCTTAAAACTCCACAGCGTCGTTCAACTGGCTGCATTGTGCGCAACGGGAACGGTCGACGTCTGGATCGTCGGTGTAGACGAATGAACACTTTTCGCAGCGGAATACTCGATCTTTGTTCGGCTCTGGTCGGAACTTGCGCTTGCGCATTTCGGTAAGCATCACGATAGCAGTCAACCCGCCCAGCATCGCCAACATATACAAAAAGATGAGCTTCTCGATCGGCATATCAACGTAGTTCAGAGACCGGAATTGAATTCGTCATAACCGTCATGGGGTCGGTTCGCCACGGGAAAATGACCCGCCCCCAGACCACGCTACTGACCGGAACCGGAGCGAATCGAAGCCCGGCTGCCAACCGCAATGCATTCTGATCCGCGGACACCATGCCTGATCGGCTCAGCAGTTTTGCAGAGAGAACCTGGCCGGCTTCGTTTACTGCAATTTGCACGATGGAGCGGTCCAAAGGTTCTGTCCCCTGCCATGCATTCAATTCTGGAAGTTGCCCAACAAACCTCGCGGCGATCTCTCCTTCCAGGGTGATGCGCGGCTTTGCCTGGGTTAGCCCATCGGTCAACAAAGGCGATGGCTCCAGCGGGGCTTTCTTTTGTGCCACTGGCAGTAACGGTTTTTGATTCGCCTGAACAAAGTCTTGTAGCGCCCGGGTAAGCTTCTCCTGGGGCAAGGTTAGCCAGCTGGGCGGTTCGCTCCATTCGGCCGGCGAATAATCGACCAGTCGGTGCTTCATCCAGGCAGCGCCCGAAAACGAGTCGTGGTTGGGCACCACAAAAAGGGTTGGATCAGTGACTAACAAGGCGTCCAGCATTTCGGGAGACGCATTCTGGATGAGCATGCTGAATGCAGTGGTTGACGCAACATCCACTGGCTGAGCCGGAGTTTTCTTGCCGAAGAAAAGCAACAATCCCAATTGCACAACAAAAACGGAGACAAGAACCATCGAGAACTTGCGTCGATGCCACCCCTGCTCCAGGCATGCTACATCTGCATTCATTTTTGCCCCGGAAGGCGGGTGACCATCAACACTTTGCCGATATGCGCCCGGTTCGCGATTTCGGCCAGCTGCATCATCACCCTGTGTTCGACCGATTCGTCTGCGATCACCAGCAGGGTCAAGGGCTGCGCGGTGCGGGAAACCACATTGCTCAAACGAGAATGCAATTCGAGTGGTGAAATAATTCGGTTCTCGAAAAAGAACTGTCCGCCGAGATTTACCGCAACGGTGACGGTGGGATTAGGAGTGCCAATGACGGCATTCGCTCGGGGTAGAAGGATGGGGACGCGGGACGCCTCCAAGGTGATCTTCTCGTTCTGGACCTGTTTACTGACTTCAACCACCACCTGACGGGGCGCGGCGGGATCCGCATTCATGATGACAGTCGAGCCACGCGGCATTTTGCGCAATTGTTCGCGCAACCGTTCCAGATCGCTGATGCCATTGGTTTGCCCGTCAAAGAGGATGGTGCCTGTAGATGTGATGGTGAGAATAGCGCGTTCAGAAGTGGTCACGTCCAGTTCCTGATCCAGTGTGATGGGAATGCCTGGAGTATAAACGAGCGAGCCAAGTAAAATGAAGATGAGCAGCAGAAACATGACACCGACCAACGGGACCATGTCCACTTGACCACGAAAGATCTTGGCATTGCGCGGGAACCTCATTGCGGACGACTGGTGGATTCAGTGACGATGTTGAGGATCTCCGTCGAGGTCTGCTCCATGTCCAGCGCGATGGAATTCACCCGGCTGACAAG
The DNA here is from genome assembly GCA_046597605.1 of Limisphaerales bacterium. GTDB lineage: Bacteria > Verrucomicrobiota > Verrucomicrobiia > Limisphaerales > JACDHS01 > JACDHS01. The sequence continues at coordinate 12,701 of JBKJKE010000175.1, forward strand.
GTAATTATAACCGGCATAGGCAGGAATGGCGACGGCCAGGCCGAACGCGGTGCAAATCAACGCCTGCCAAACGCCTCCGGAGAGTTGACCAATGTGCGCCTGCAATCCCGCATCCTGTAGCTTGGTGAAAATTTCAATGAAACCGAGGACCGTTCCAAGGAGTCCCATCAAGGGTGTAATCTGAGCGATGGTGGCAACGAGGTTTAATTTCTCTTCCAGTCGAGGCACTTCGAGATAGCCGGCATCTTCGAGAATTTCACGGACGTCATCCCGGCTGCGATCCCGGTTCAGGATGGCAGCTTTGACGAGGCGAGGAACAGGCCCGGGGGTGGCATCACAAATGGCCAGCGCTTCGACAACGTTATCACGCTTTAAAACATTGCGAACGCCGTTAAGAAACTCAGTCGAGTTGATTTGCGCCCGGTGAAAGAAAAGGACCCGTTCCATAAAGACCGCGATTCCCAGCGCACTGGTCGCCAGGATCACCCAAATCATCGGTCCGCCTTTTGTGAGAAGTTCAGGCAACATGTGGCTGCTAGTCTATGCTGAGAATAATAAACTCAAAGTGTAATTTCAGGGGAAGCGCCTTGTTTTTATAGGAAAAGAGGCGATTGCGGGTCACTTCGTCAAACCGACCTTGGCGAACGCCGGTTTCAACGCGTCGGCCCACTTGCTGTAGCCAGCTTCGTTGGGATGCAATAGATCAGGAAATTCTTCTTTCTTTGCCGAGCCATTTTCATCCGCAAAAATGCTCCAGGTGTCCACCAGTGTGACTTGCGTATTCCCCTTCACCAATTCGTCGATGAGCTGATTCAATTTTTTAATTTTATCAGCCGGGCGAGCGAGTTTCTCCGTGGCAGGCATCACCTTGCATACGATGACGCGAGTTTTCGGAGCATACGCTTTGATGGAGGCAAGAATCAGGCGGATGTTGTGCGCCACATCTTCGGGCGAGCCATTCAAGCCGATGTCGTTGGTGCCGATCAACAAGACAATCGCTTCAGGATCGAGATCAAGAACGTCCTCCCTCAGACGGTAGAGAACACCACGACTGGTATCACCGCTGATGCCGCGGTTCGCGATTTTCATTCCAGGAAAATTGGTCCCGAGACTGCCCCAGCCCTGGGTGATGGAGTCGCCGAGGAAGACCACGGAGCCCTTATCTTTTTCGCGATTGTTCCACCAAGCCGTTCGCAGGTTGGCCCATAACCCTTTGAACCACTCGCCCGTCTGGATCGGCCCTTTGCCGAGAAACAGGTCATCACTATTCGGAAGAACAGCTACCTGCGGGGCCTTCGAAGCAGGAGAATTGGTTTGGGCAACCGCGCTGTCGATCGAAGCAACCGCTGCAAACACGGAGAGTATCCAGGCAAAGGTCCGGCACGAAAATTTCATATCGCGAAAGCATGAAACAGAAGTGTCTGCCTGCCAAATGGATTTTAGGGGGAGCCAGACAGAGGGAGTTGTGTGCAATTCATTCTAAATCCTTGCGCAACTTAAGTTGCTCTGTGTTTGATTGCGGTTCATTTTGGCGGTAGAAATCGCCGCTGTCTTTATGGAAGAAACCAATTCGCTGATCGAACAACGCAAAGCCAACCTCGCGGCACTCGTCGCCAAGGGCATCCATCCATTCAAAAATAAATTCACTCCTTCGGAAAAGTGCGCCGATGCTCGCGCGAAGTACGCGGAAGGGCGTGAAACCGCGTTGGCCGGACGTATCACCGCCTGGCGGGACATGGGCAAAAGCATTTTCTTCGACATCAAAGATCAGTCCGGTCGGATGCAGGTCTATGCGCAGAAGAACGTGATTGGTGATGAACAATTTTCAACCATTCAGCTCCTCGACATGGGCGATTTTATGGGGATCACAGGAACCATGTTCATTACCAAGACGGGCGAAATCTCAGTGAAGCTGGCGAGCTTCACCATTCTTGGTAAAGCATTGCGACCGATGCCGGAAAAATGGCACGGAGTGGTGGATACTGAAATTCGTTACCGCCAACGCTACCTGGATTTGATGGGGAACGATTTGGTAAAAGAAACGTTCCTGAAACGCAGCGCCATTGTTCGCGAGATCCGAAACTTCTTCCATGATCGCGGTTATGTGGAGGTCGAAACTCCGATCATGCAAAGTATTCCAGGGGGGGCTGCTGCTCAACCTTTCGTGACTCATCACAACGCGCTCGGCTGCAATTTCTACCTGCGCATCGCTCTCGAACTGTATCACAAACGATTGCTCGTCGGCGGCGTGGATAAGATTTTCGAGATCGGCAAAAATTTCCGCAACGAAGGTCTTTCCCGCCGTCACAATCCGGAGTTCACCATGCTCGAAGCCTATGATGCCTATGGTGATTATGAGACGATGATGGAGACGGTAGAGTCGATGATCTGCCACGCGGCAGAAAAGGTTTTGGGCACACTGAAGATTGAACACAAAAACCACGAAGGAGCGGTCACCAAGACAATTGATTTGAGCCGCCCCTGGAAACGTGCGCGTTACAAAGATCTTGTCAAAGAAAAGGCCGGTGCTGATTGGTTTGATATCACTTCGGAACAAAGACGCGAACGTGCGATCTCACTGGGTGCTGAAATTGGCAAAGAATACGTCGACTACGAAATCACCGGAGCAGTCTTCGAGAAACTGATTGAGTCCACGTTGATCAATCCCGTTTTTGTTACCCACTTGCCCAAGGAACTCGTCCCGTTGGCAAAATTATCGCCGGAAGATCCCAGCACGGTGGAAGTTTTTGAATGCTGCATCAACGGACAGGAGATTGCCCCGGGTTACACCGAGCAAAACGATCCAATCGAGCAACGTGAACGGCTGGAACACCAGGCCGGCGGAGAGCAACAGAAGTTAGACGAAGACTTTCTGGTTTCTCTGGAACACGGCATGCCCCCTGCGGGTGGTATCGGAACCGGAATCGATCGGCTTTGCATGATGCTTCTCGGACAGGAAAGCATTCGCGATGTGATCTTATTTCCGCAGATGAAGCCCAAATAAATCTCAGGCTGGTCCATCAGGAGAGACGACAGCGGTGGAACATTCGCCCCTGATGCATCGATCAGATGGCTGTTCAGGTCGTAAAAATCCGATTCTGCATGAAGTTATAATCATGAAGAACAACTGGACAGAATCAGATTGGTTCCAAAAATGGCTCAAGCTCGCTCAAGGCTGATTGCCAGCCCGAAAGCAGCTCCTTCAGAGCTGAAACTGGAAAATAAAAAAGGCAGGTCTTACGACCTGCCTTCATTGTTTTAAATTACAAGTCTCTCAGGCTTACGCCTTGGCTTTGGGCTTCTTCTCAGACTTCTCAGCTTTTTCGGCCTTCTCCGCTTTCTCTGGCTTTTCTTCAGCCCGACCAGCAGCACGCTTGGCGCGGGATTCAGTTCTTGCATCTTCAGCAACGTTGGCGGCGTGAACCTCGGCCGAGATCGGGGTGATGCTTTCCACGCGAACCTTCACCGTAGAAGTAACATCGGCATGGAGACGGAGTTCGATTTCGTGTTCGCCCAGGGTCTTGATCGGCTTTTCGATGTGAATCTTTTTCTTGTCGAGCGAGATGTCGAATTGGTTCTTCAATTCGTCGGCAATTGCACCAGAGGTGACGGTACCGAACATACGACCATCTTCGCCGGTTTTTACCTTCACGACGCAGATCAGCTTGGAAACGCTCTTCGCGAGTTCCGACATGCTGTTCAGGTCATGCGCTTCACGTTCGGCGCGGCGCTTACGCAACGCTTCGATCTGGCGCTTATTCGCCTGGGTTACTGGAACTGCCAAGCCGTGTGGCAACAAATAGTTGCGAGCATAACCAGAGGCAACTTTGACCTGGTCGGATTCACCACCAAGGCCAACGATATTGTGTGTCAGGATAACTTCTGTCTTTGCCATAAAATGAAATAGATATTTGAAAAATTGAAAATTAAGTCACTCAGAATGGAACATCGTCGTCTTCTGGTGGGGGCATATCAGGATCTTCGGAAGCAGCGGGTTTGGTCACTGCGGGACGACTTCTCGGGGCCGGAGCATCTCCACCACCGCTGCCACCTCCATCGCGATTGCCCGAATCAAGAAACTGAAAATTTTCCATGACCACGCCCAGGCGACTGCGCTTTTGCTGAGTCGTCTTATCGTCCCATTGATCCAGCTTAAGGCGACCTTCAACCAGGATGGGGCGACCTTTTTTCAGATACTGCCCAATCAGTTCGGCCTGTTTGCCGAAACAGTCCACGTCAACGAAAGTGACTTCTTCCTTCTGCTCGCCGGTTTCCGTACGCCATGTTCGATTCACCGCAAGACCGATTTTTGCGATAGCCGTCCCTTTCGGGGTGTAGCGCAACTCAGGATCTCGGGTAAGATTCCCCGCCAAAATGACTTTGTTGAAGCTCGCCATAGCGTAGTCCCCCGGATCAAATTACTTGGCGACGGCGACTTCTTTTGGAGCAGCAGCCAGCGTGAACATCACGCGGAATACATCTTCGCTCAATGAGAACACTTTACGCAATTGCGCGAGCGTTTCTGAATTGGCTTCGAAAATAACATTCACGTAGAAACCGGATGTATGGCGCTTGTCCGCGATACGGGTGAAATTCTTTTTATCCATCTTCTGAACGGTTTCAACTTTACCGCCAGCAGTAGTAATTTCTGCGGAAATTTTGTCGATGGCGTCTTTGATGCCTTCTTCTTTCCCTGCAGTGTCCAATATGAACAAACCTTCGTACTTTTTCATTTTTACTTTCTGACAGGGTCAACGACCCCGTTAAATTTTGTCATCGCCTTTTCAATCCCCTCATCCAGCCAGCACTCAACCTGGTCAGAAGCCCTGATTAAAACTTTTTCCAGCAAATCATTCTCGGCATCGCTGAATTGCCCCAAAACATAGTTCGTTATTTCGCGAACCCCGCTTTGTGTTCGACCGATTCCTATCTTCAACCTCGCGAACTCCCGGGTTGCCAACTGGTGTTCGATGTTTTCGAGGCCATGATGACCTCCACTGCTGCCTTTACCGCGCAGCCGAATTTGTCCAAACGGCAAATCCGCATCGTCCGCCAAAACTAAAATCTGGTTTGGTGTGATCTTATAAAAATCCGCCACCTTCTTCACCGCTACCCCGCTGAGATTCATGTAGGTTTGTGGTTCACACAAAACCAACCTGCTCCCCTGCCGTTCTGTTTTTGCAAACAGGGAGTTAAACTTTTTCTCGTTCAACTCCACCCGCCATCGGACCGCCAACTTTTCGATCAACAAAAATCCAGCATTGTGCCGGGTTCGGGCGTATTCACGACCCGGATTTCCCAAGCCCACAATGAGAAATTGCTTTTCCACCGATGGGCAAAGTCAAAGGAGCGTCCGGTATTCAACCGGACGCTCCTCAACAAATTACTTCTTCTTCTCTTCCTTCTTCGGAGCAGCAGGAGCTTTACCGTCTTCTTTCTTCTCCTTGATCATTTCGACTTCGGCACCGCCTTCAGCAGGGGTTGCAGCAGCGTCAACAACTTCAGCCACCGGAGCAGCGACAGCAAAGACGGAAACGTCTTTTTTGCCCAATGCTTCCACACCAGGCGGCAACTTGATATCGCCGAGGTGGATGGACTTGCCAACTTCAAGGGCAGAAACATCAACATTGATGACTTCTGGAAGATCTTTCGGCGTTGCGCGGACTTTCATCTTGAACAACACGTGCTCAAGGACACCACCACCAGTTTTCACACCAACGGCTTCACCGACAGCTTCCACTGGAATGTCGACGGTGACTTTATCACCTTCGGCGACTTCATGGAGGTCGACGTGAAGAATAGTGTTCTTCATCGGGTGATGTTGGATTTCCTTAACGAGAGCCAGGCGATTTGTACCGTCCACAGCGAGATCCAAAAGCAGGATCTCGGAAACGGAACGCTTGATGATCGTTTCGATGTCTTTGGTGTTGATTTCGAGAAGCTGCGGCTTGTTGCGGCCGTAGATGATCGCGGGAACGCGGCCCTGGGCGCGCAATTTTTTAACGGCGAGACGCTTTAAAGCGCTGCGAGAAAATGCAGTCAATGATACAGATTTCATATAAATTCTACTTCGTCCGGCCAGATCTAGCTGGTCCGTCCGCCCTTAAATTCGAACAGCGAAGAAACCGAGGAATTGCTCTCAATCCGCTTGATCGCCTCGCCTAACAACCCAGCCACAGACAATGTCGTAATCCGAACACCGTCTATATCGGGGCGCAGGACAGTATCAGTAGTTATTAGTTCGTCAATGACTGATTTGCGTAATCTTTCGATGCCGAGGTCATTGAGAATTGCGTGGGAAACGCAGGCGTAAATCTTCTTGGCCCCCTTCTTTTTCAACAGCGACGCGGCCGTGGTCAGGGTACCAGCGGTTTCAGTCAAATCGTCGACCATCAGCACGTTCTTTCCGCGGATATCGCCGATCACCGCCATGGCTTCAATCTCTGTGGCGCTCTTGCGGCGTTTGGCCACGATAGCAAGACTGGTATCCAGAACCTGCGAGTAAGCATGCGCCATCTTCAAGCCGCCCACGTCCGGACTCACCACCACGAGGTTCGGAATTTTCTTCTTCTTGAAATAATCGTACATGACCGGCGCGGCGTACAGATGATCCACCGGGATATCAAAGAATCCCTGGATCTGCTGGGCGTGCAGATCCATGGTGAGAATCCGATTAGCCCCTGCTGCTACTAATAGATTAGCGACTAACTTGGCCGTGATTGGGACACGGGGCTGATCCTTCCGGTCCTGCCTGGCGTAGCCGTAAAACGGAAGCACAACCGTGATGCGGGAGGCACTGGCGCGCCGCATCGCATCCATCATGATGAACATTTCCATCAGGTTGTGGTTGGTTGGAGGAGAGGTGGACTGAACCAGGAAAACGTCTTCGCCGCGGATATTTTCTTCGATTTTAACGAAGGTTTCGCCATCGGGAAATGCGGAGACCGTGCATTTACCGAGCTCCATGCCGATGGATTGGGCAATGGATTTCGCTAAAGGTAGATTGGATGTGCCGCTAAAGATTTTCACGCTTCGAAAAACAAAATAACCACCGCAATGGTGGTTTCAAGGTGCCGCAGACTCTAGCAATGCCGTTTCCTCAGGCAAGAGGATTAGTCGTAAAACCTTTGGAACGCCTGTTTTGCCATGGGAAAGTTCATTTCCTAACGTTAATGCCCGAAATAGCCTCCAAAAGGGAACCGGAAAACACCCTGGCTACGTGACATGCCTCGAAAAGAAAACAGGAAAACACCCTGGCTACGTGACATGCCTCCAAAAGAGAACCGGAAAACACCTTGGCTACGTGACATGCCTCCAAAAAAGAACCGGAAAACACCCTGGCTACGTGACATGCCTCCAAAAGAGAGCCGGAAAACACCTTGGCTACGTGGCTTGCCTCCAAAAGGGAACCGGAAAAGCCTCAAGCTACGGTGCCGAACAGAGCTTTATAAAGTGGAAAACCGATTTCTCCAATGGACAGGTCCAGCAATCCCTCCTATGTCTGAAGGCGTTGAAACTCCGCTGGAAAATTGCTTTTGTTCTAGGCCGGGATGCGGTGTGGCCGCGGGCCCTGCAGGAATAAATATCGACTACCATGCCTATCCTTCACCTTTCCATCCGCATCGCTGCTCCTCCCGATCGCGTGTTTGATTTGGCTCGAAGCATTGAGGCACATGAGGCCTCGACCGAAGGAACAAAGGAACGGGCCATTGCGGGTGTGACCAAAGGATTGATCGGATTGGGCGAGGAAGTCACATGGCAAGCCCGGCACTTCGGGATCAAACAAAGGCTCACCGTTCGGATCACAAAATTCGAACGCCCCTTCCGTTTTCAAGACGTGATGCTCAAAGGCGCTTTCAAAAGCATGAAGCACGATCATGAGTTTAAGCCCCAGGGAAAGGGCACGCTCATGATGGATCGTTTCGAGTTTCAATCTCCCTTTGGAATTCTTGGCAGTGTAGTAGATCGCTTATTTCTCGCTGAATACATGCATCGTTTTCTGATGCGCCGGGGCGAGGTTTTGAAAAGAATGGCTGAATCGGAAGAATGGAGGAAGTATCTCTCCAACGCATCCGCAGCCAAGCCGGACACAACTGGATAGTTAGAAGCCGATTCGAAGTAAACCATATGGGCTTCAAACTAAATTTTACACGCAAGCACTTGTTGATCCTCGCTGGGTTCATCATCGTCTTTGCGCTGCTTTCGCTAATGATCGTCGCGGTGGGAGCCAACAGTTCCGGCGAAGGTCGCGGCACAAAAATCATCCTCACGACTTTATTGTCGCCGTCCGGGCCGTTGGCTGGAGCCTTTGCCCGGGATGGGCAGGATTGCTGCACTAAGTTTTCTTTGGGTCTGCTTCCTTATTGCGGGGCGTTCCTTTTGGTGGGAGTTGGCTCGCTGGTTTCGAAAGCTGCAAGTGTTCCTGGCCGTATCCGCATGTTCCTCTGGTGCGTGGGCCTGACAGGTTGGTTTCTCGGTGTTCCGGTTTCGTTAATGCACGCGTTGTCATAGGCTGGGAACAAAGTCGGGTGCATCAGCTTTGGAAGCTATTCCTCTCCCGACTGCGCCCAAATTTGCGCAAAACTCTCGGGCCTTGGCTTCCAGTCCCCCTTACCCAGGAACGTTGCCGCTATCTCCCCGAGTTCTACATTCAGCACTTTCTTAGCCGCAGCCACTCCGGAATCGTCATAGGAAGCCGCTTCAAGGAAGGCTCGAAATGCGGTTGGGTTACAACGGTCGCTCATCAGCTTGAGAAATACTTCAGCGAGACTATAGCTGAGTTCATTGGAGTCGCCCGGTTCAAAGAATGACTTGCCCGCCCAAAAACGTTGAATGTTCTCTTCGTTCCAAAAAGCAAAATGACGCTCGGCGAGTTCGTCCCACATCAAAGGAGCGTCTAGATGATGGGGGCCATTTCCCACCGACAACACCAGTTTCTCGATATTTTGAGCAAGCGCTTCGTTCAGCCAGTTAGGCAGTGGCAAGTGGGCGACGGAGTCGTGCGCTAATTCATGAACGATCGCGTGTGCCACTTGGAACGGATCCAAGTATGGGATTGCTATATGAGGATGCCCACGGCGAATCGACATTCCTCCGCTAGTGGCTTGTTCTCCATCCTTCGAATAATGGGATACATATTGGTAGTAAGTCTGATCATCTGCAAAAACCAAGACGATCACCTGTCCCGCATCTCCCTCCCAAGCAGTCCTTCCGAGGCATTGCCGTACTTTATTAACCGTCATAACGCAGTAGGCAAGGAGTCTGCGCGCGGTTTCTGATGACTGGTTGCAAAGCAGGATGGTTTCTTGTTCTCGAATTAAAAAGTATCCTTCGCCCAAATCCCTTTTCAGGAGGTTCAACCACAAATCCAAGATTTCTGCCCACGCCGCGTCTCGATGTTCCACCGCAATGCCTGTTTTCAGCAGATCATAGGATTTCTCCCAATCAGGATGATGCAGCCCATGCGCCACTAAAAAGGCTGCGGACAGCACTTTGGCGTCGATATGCTTGTAGTCGGACATTTATGGTAGCGGCTTGGAGTCTGGATTTACAACGGGCTCGGCCCCTTGTAATCCGGCGCTGCGTAAAAAGCGGGAGCCTTGGAGGTAATCGCCACCAGTGGAGCATTCGCGGGATCCAGGGTCGTGACACCGAACTGTGCCGTCCTCGGACAGGCCGAGGTCGCCACCACGCTGAAATCCTGCTCAATCTGGTCGAGATTGCCGTCCGCTTTCAGAACAAAAACGTAGGAGATTTTTCCGTCTTCCGTCAGCCCGGGTTCGCGGAACAGCCAGCCTGCTTTGACTTCTTTGCGACCCCGCAAAAATTGAAACAGGGATTGTAGAAAATCGGTGGGATAATCAGCAGGTTCGACGATCTGCACCTGCCCTTCTTTCTCCTCTTTGTTCTCCATCGGTTTCAAGATCGAACCGTCCCCCAGTTTTTTCACCGCATTCAAGTCCATATAGGTGACAGCCGGCCCGCACCCCGGGTTAATCGCCACAGGGTAAATCTGGCACGAGAGCATTTGAAAGAGTTGTTCGCCCTTAACCTCGGCCAATGCAAACTGTCCATCCGGAATACCGATCTTTTTGCATGCTTCGTTGGCTTTCGCAATGGAACTGAAGATCGGAACGTGCTCACCTTCCGCCCCTTTCCAGACGGAGAACTTCGGCAATTTATCTCCATTGCCGAGGGTCATCTTCCCCATCACCTCGGGATGATACGGCATGAGAAACACGAGCGTGGATTCGCGCAATAAACGAAAAAGTTCGGGATGGGAGTCGGGTCCCTGCTTTGGATCAGATAGTATGCGTTCGAGATTGTTTTTTGGCGGTTGCATAGTGTAAAGTTGAAAGCGTAATCTCAGGTTGGTTAAGAAAAAGCCTAAGGAGGCATTTATGAGGAAGCGAGCAGTATTCTTGGGGAAAAGGGTCTTTTTTGAGAAAGCGTGAAACCGATTAGAGGATTCCCTATTGTGTGCTACATTATGGACTGAGAAAAGGTTCGGGTTTGCAGCAGTGCGTAAATCTCTATTAATAACTGATATGAATTTCCAAGACACAGATAAGCAAATTGCCAATCTCAAGCAGGTGATTCGTCAGAGCGAAGCAGGTATAGTAGCTTTGCAGGCGCTGGTGCGGCAGACCCAGGCTAAACTCCGGAAGCTCGAAGCAGAAGCAATCACTGCCACTGGAATGCTTGGAAGCCCGAGAACTCCTGCCCCCTCCTCGGGAGACACCAAGATTATTACCGGGCTCAAGATGTTTCACTAAACGCTTCCCCCCTGCGAATTGCCGGACCTTCCGCAACCTCTCAGGGTATGAACCGCCCGGTTTCCTCCGAAAAGACGTGACGAAATCCCCCGGTTGTTGTCTGAATGGGGAATCGGACTGGGTTAGCGGTTATGCGAGCTCGAAACATCTTAATCATTTCTCTCGGGCTGAATCTTCTACTCGGGTTGCTGGTCTTCTCTCAAAAGAAACATCAATCGCCTGGACCCGCTTCCGTTCCACCGGTCCAAATCGTTCGACAGTCGGTGGTTGAAAAAATAACGAATGCCCCAGCGGTCAGCTCGATCCGCATCCCAGCCAAATCGTTCACCTGGGAAAATCTGGAATCGGAGGACTATCCCACCTATGTGGCAAATCTCCGCTCGGTCGGATGCCCGGAACGCACGTTGCAGCACATCATTGTGCAGGATTTGGAAAAACTCTATCGCGACAAGCAAAGGCAGGAGCCTTCGGAGACAGGACTGTGGATGACAGGTTCCGATCTGGAGGCTCTGCGCAGCAAGCGTGCGGCGAACAAATTGGCCCTGTCCCTGGAGAAAAGCGCCGTGATGAAAGCGCTCCTCGGTCGGGAGATCGATCGAGAGGCTCGGAAAGTCTGGGTTGAGCAAGCTGAACCGAGTTGGTTTTTGGGATATCTGACCGATGATCAATGCGAACAGGTTCTATCCATCGGCATGAAGATGGGTCGGCAACTTGAGGCTAGCATGGGCCATAACCCGCTTCTTATAGATTCCCAGGTGGAGAATGTCGAAAGCAGCTACCACAAGATGCTGGAGGAGTTCGCTAAAATTGCCTCACCCCAGGAAATTGAGGAAGGGGTGCTTCGCGCCAGCCTTGCCATGGCGTTCGAGGGAGGTGGAAAGCTTAAATCGATGAAACTTTCCGGAGAAGAACTGCACCGATTAGCCGCGCTCCAGAAAAAAGAGGAAGACCCCTTCAGAAAATTAATGCGCATGATGCAAAATGGGGGTGAAGAAGGCGGATCTTTCTCACCGGCGTATGTCAAAGACGTCCGAGAGCTGTTGGGCGATCAACGTTTTGTGGAGTTAGTTTGTGCGCAGGATGAAAACCTCGGACGGTTCCGGACCGCTGCCGGACCGACCGCCACTCCCGATACTCTCGTGCGCGTTCTGGAAGTGCAACAAGCCACGTGGGAAGAAATGGAAAAGGTTAAGGCAGACGAAACTCTTAGTCGCTCCGAACGGCGTAAGCAGTTGCGCGAGCTTCAGGAAATGACCAAAGAAGCCATTACGAAGTTGGGAGGAAAAGAAGCCGCGGAACAATACTTTAAGGGCCAGTCTCGATGACCGGACAATCGAGTAAATCATGAAACGTTCACTTCTTGTCATCTCGTTGCTGGTGAACCTTGTTCTCCTTGGTTTTTTGTTGTTTCGTCGAGAGCAAGTAACCCCTGAGGCGGCTGCGAGCACCACGCGAACCCAGGTTTTGACCAGGACGGTCGTTCAAGAAGTGACAGCACCAGTTGAGACAAACTTCGTTCAGGAAACTGCAGGCGAATCCTTTCATTGGAATTCAATCCAGAGCACCAATTTCCCAGAGTATGCGGAAAAATTATGGGCCATCGGATGTCCCGATCAGACCGTCCGCGACATAATCACAGGGGAGATCAACGATTGGATGCTGGAGAAAAGACGAATTCTCATCACGCCGCATACCCCACGGTTCTGGGAGTTAGCCGCCGAAGGCGGAATGAACATTCCTAAAGATTTGAAAGAGCCGCTGAAAGAGCTGAAAAAAACTCGCGACCAATTAATTGCTCAAGCTTTGGAAAAAGTTGCGCTCACCAACGATGCCCCTCCAAAGAATGCACCAAAGAAAGACGGATCTCTCGCGATGTTGTCCGAGGAGAAGTTGCAACAAATCCAGGACATTAACAAAAAATACGCGGATCTACGCAAAGCGATCGACAAGGACAAGGCACTGGGTGAAAAGGAGAAAAACGAACGCCGTCAGGCTTTGATGACACAGCTGGAGGCCGAGAAGCAGGCAGTGTTGTCGCCCGAGGAATTAACAGAATATAAAGTACGTCGAGAAAGCCATCAGTTCCAAAATCTGTACGGCTTTGAGACGAACCCTGAAGAAATGCGGAAAATAGCGGAGGTCTATGCCAAAAACAGCACGTGGAGTAACGATCCTGGTTTTTCCGCAGAGATTGAGACCGCTCGTTCCAAACAACGTGACGACGAGTTGAAAGTGATGATGGGAGAAAAACGCTACTCAGAGTATAAGCGTGCTTCTGAGGACACTTACCAACAATTATGGAGAATTTCCGAGGCTTACAAACTGCCGCCGGAAGCGGCCGCAAAAGCCTACGATCTTCAGGTCGCTACCCGGGAGCAATTGAATGCCGTTGCGAAGGATGCTTCCTTATCCCGTGAACAAAAACGCGCATCCATGGAGGAAATACAAGATGCGTTCGACAACACCAGCGCACAAATCCTTGGAAAAAAGGCAGCCGGCACCTACCGAAAACTAGTTAGAGATTAAACGGAAATGGGGCCAGGATACCGGGACGGCGCAAGTGCGCCGCCCCTCTAGCAATGTTACGCTTTGGTGTAAACTTCAGAGCCACCTTCGGCGAACTCTTTGCTCTTGGATTCCATACCCGCCTTCAGCGCGTCCTCTGCGGCAATTCCCTGCTCTGCCGCATATTTACGAACATCTTCAGTGATCTTCATCGAGCAAAAGTGCGGTCCGCACATGGAACAGAAGTGAGCCGACTTGGCCCCTTCCTGCGGCAAAGTTTCATCGTGAAACTCGCGAGCGGTTTCCGGATCGAGTGAGAGATTGAATTGATCTTCCCAACGGAATTCAAAACGCGCTTTGCTCAAAGCATTATCGCGGAATTGTGCGCCCGGATGTCCCTTCGCCAGATCCGCAGCGTGCGCGGCGATTTTGTAAGTGATGACACCGTCTTTGACATCTTTCTTGTTCGGTAAACCCAGGTGTTCTTTAGGCGTGACGTAGCAAAGCATCGCGCAGCCATACCAACCGATCATGGCCGCACCAATCCCGCTGGTAATATGATCGTAGCCAGGCGCGATGTCCGTCGTAAGAGGCCCGAGTGTGTAGAAGGGCGCTTCGTGACACCATTCGAGCTGCTTTTGCATGTTCTCATGGATCATGTGCATTGGGACATGTCCCGGACCTTCGTTCATGACCTGAACCCCTTTGGCCCAGGCTCGCTTGGTCAGATCGCCTTGGACTTCCAATTCTCCGAATTGCGCTTCGTCGTTGGCATCCGCAATGGAACCCGGACGGAGTCCGTCACCGATGGAGAACGATATATCGTAAGCGGCCATGATGTCGCAGATGTCATCCCAATGCGTGTAGAGAAAGTTCTCTTTGTGATGGGAGAGACACCACTTGGCCATGATGCTGCCACCGCGGGAAACGATCCCCGTCATGCGACGCGCGGTCATTGGCACGAAGCGCAGCAAGACACCGGCATGGATGGTAAAATAATCCACCCCCTGCTCCGCTTGTTCGACAAGAGTGTCACGGAAAATTTCCCAGGTAAGATCTTCGGCTTTGCCGCCGACTTTTTCGAGGGCCTGGTAAATCGGCACCGTTCCAATCGGCACCGGAGAATTACGCAAAATCCATTCGCGGGTAGCATGGATGTTTTTTCCGGTGGAAAGGTCCATCACCGTGTCACCGCCCCATTTAGTGGCCCAGCGCATTTTCTCGACTTCTTCTTCGATGCTGGAAGCGACGGCTGAGTTTCCGATGTTGGCGTTGATCTTCACCAGGAAGTTGCGACCAATGATCATCGGTTCTAACTCTGGATGATTGATGTTGGCTGGAATGATCGCGCGACCACGCGCCACTTCGTCACGGACAAATTCAGGAGTGATGTACTGAGGAATGGCAGCGCCCCAGGGCTGACCGGGATGCTGCTGGTTCAGGACATTGCGGGCACCGTTCTTGTTCTCCACGAAATTCATGGCCGTCTCGCGCCCCATGTTTTCGCGGATGGCAATGTATTCCATCTCCGGCGTGATGATGCCCTGTTGCGCGTACCACAATTGTGTGACTGGATGCCCTTTGCTGGCACGAAGCGGCTTGCGCTTCAACCCTGGAAAGTGTTCGAGGCGATTCTTCTTCTCCGCGCGACTGGCGTATTCCTCGTGACCGCGGGTGAGATAGCCGTTGTCTTCCGGCTTGATGTCTCGCCCGTCGTATTCTTCGACGTCGGCACGACCAAGAATCCAATTACGACGCAATCCCGGAAGCCCCTGCTTCACATCACCGTTAAACGAAGGATCACCCCACGGACCCGAGCAGTCGTAAACCCGAACGGATTCGTTCTGTTCTATCTGGCCGTTGAAAGCTTTGGTGGGGCTCAGGTCGATCTCGCGGAACGGAACACTCACATCCGGGTGAAGTTTTCCGGCAACATAAACTTTGCGGGAATTAGGGAGACGATCCGAGCTTTGTGGTTCGATGGATTCTTTCGTGGCGATCATAGCAATTCCGTGAAAGGGAGGCGAGAGAGTGGCTGTTCCTTGCGCCGGCATTATCCGGTTCAAGTTAAACGGGTCATCTGCACTTTCGCGCAGAACTCTCAGCGTCACCGCGAGGTGATTTAGCTCCCCAATTGGAATACAATGAAGTCGTGGAAGAACAGTGTCAAGAAGGCGTCTGCCATGGTTTTTTCACTGACTGACTGACACCACTCGCGTCCGCAAATTTGGTCTCCGGGGATTTTACTCCGATAAACCTCGTCTTAGATTCCCGATCCCGGAAGTTTGATCGTCTTTTTCCAATGGAAATTTACGTTCGGGGAGGTTTGATCGTCTTTTTCGGATCAATTCATCTCCATAACGGTTTGTAGTTTATCGTCTTTTTCAGAGTGAAATTCCCGTTCACAGAAGACCGAAGGCATAAGGGAACGTTCAGCGATTCGCCCACAGGAGAATGGGTTTTCACCAGATTGCATGAAACTCACACGAGACGAAGTTGCATTACTGTTTCTCAGAATCTTTTAACCCCGGAAACGGTTCTTCTGTTCTCGGTGGAATAGAAGTGAGGCTCGCCCTCATCCTGGCCTTCTCCGGGTACGCCGCGGCACAGTTCATTGCGGGGCGAAGGCAGAAATCAGGGACGTTTACGGCGAAACGTTCCTACCCTGCGAATGGGGCGATATGCACGTTGCCGGAGACTTTAAAATGCTTCGAAAAACCCCGGAAACGCGTTGCGGCGGACTTTCAATTGCTTCGGCTGACCGCGAAA
>JBKJKE010000230.1:0-32103 GCA_046597605.1 Limisphaerales bacterium
GGTTTGGCGTCCATCGAATGGGACGTGGTACATTTCGCCCTCGAGTGGAAATGCTTTCTCCGTACCCTTCGGACTCAACGGCGATATTCCCGTCCCGGCGGACTACGACGGGGATGGCAAATTCGACGCGGCGATTTGGCGTCCGTCGACCGCGACGTGGCACATCTCGAAGTCAACCGGAGGCAGTTTCTCCGTGCAACAAGGCCAGACTGGTGATTACCCGTTGAATCTGCCCTCTGCCATTCGTAACAAATACTTCCCGTGATCACTTCTACGCCCGGCTGAATATTTCAACCGAATCTAACACTTCTTCGCAGGCCTCAGGTGTTATTACCGGGCCTGCGAAGAAAAGATGAAGTGGCGATTCTTTGCGTTCCGGTGGTCGCACTTTATAGCTTCAACCATTTTTTTGGCAACGAACCTCCCATGAACAGGATGGATTGGTCATCAGCACATAGTTGGGTTCGGGTGTGTGAGTTTCCAACCTAGCCCGCCAGAATCATATCCAATGGTGGATAGAGCAAAGAACGGTTAAAACCAACGTGCATAAAACTGGCGATTATCTGGAGCGATGTTGCAAAACTTTCCGGCTATGGCTTCGTGAAGTGCGAATAAGGTTTGCACTCCGGCAGGGCAAAAATTTCAAAAGTTTTTGCGAGGAAATTCACTGTCCAAACCTCGCCAGCATGGAAGAGGGATACATCCAAAACCTTTCCAGAGAACTTGCTGATATTCAGCAATGCAGGAAGGCAATAAAAGAGTCAGCGGTTCATTCAGCCATTGCCGCCGTCCCCCGGGGAAGAACGGCGACCCTTCCTAAAGGGGAATGATCATAGTAAATCGAAAGGTATTCATTCCCCTTTCACAAAGCACAGTGCTTTCTCACTTGGTTGCGACAATTCGATGGGTTCTCAGATTGGCGTCCACGTCGTTGGGCATTCAAGGGCAGCTAATCTTTGCTGGAACGAACACCTGAATTAATTACAATGGCGTATAGTTCATGAAAACCTCCGACTGCTTTTTCCGCCGCGGTGGAGTGATCTTTTTCTTCGCTGGCTTTTTTCTTATCGCCTGGAGTTCAAAGTCCGCCGTCATGAATTCGGGTTCTTCCTTTATCCAACGCGTTTGGCAGTCAGACCAAGGACTGCCTCACGATTCGGTCCATGCCATTCTTCAAACTCGCGATGGTTATCTCTGGGTTGGCACGCGCAACGGCGTGGCGCGTTTTGATGGGGCAAGTTTTACGATTTTGAAACTGCCCAATCTCAGAAAACAGAACGTTTCATCGTTGTGTGAAGATAGAGACGGAAATCTATGGATCGCGACTGAAAGCGGGGTGATCCGCGTGAAAGACGGAAGGATCAGTCATTACGATCAGACTCATGGATTGGCAGGAGATAATGTACGGACAATTTATGAAGGTAAAAATGGCACCATCTGGATTGGCACTGCCACCGGCCTGAGCCAATTCAGGCACGGGAAATTTCGCAGTTTTGGTGTGAGCGAAGGCTTGGCGAGCGGTGTTATTCGCTCTCTATGTGAGGACGACCAAGGTAATCTTTGGATTGCGACCGATGGCGGATTGACCCAAGGCAAAGATGGAATTTTTTCCATTCCTGAAAGCGCCAAAGAGTTAGGCAAACTGACAAGGTTCGTTCATCTAGATCAAAAGAAGAATCTCTGGGTCGGGACGCAGACAGGGCTATTTCGTAAGAAAGAAGATGGATGGGTCCGCTTTGACAACAATCAAGGGGGGCTTTCAGACGATTTCATCAACACGATCTATTCTGATCGCGCTGGGCAACTATGGATCGGAACGTATGGTGGACTGAGCCGCCTCGTGGATGGAAATTTTGTTCACGAGCTTACCAGTGAAGGAACTGCCTATGATCTCGTCAATTCCATCATGGAGGATCAGGAAGGAAGTTTTTGGATCGGAAGCAAGGAAGGTTTGACCCGATTGAAGAGCAAGCCATTCAAGGCGATTACGAAACAACAGGGCCTTACATACAACAATGTGATGTCCATTCTAGAAGATAAAACAGGAACTTTTTGGTGCGGCACCTGGGGCGGTGGAATCTTTCAATTGAAAGATGAAAACATTGTGGCCATCACCACCGGCAAGTTGGGGAACAATCGGGTGCTCTCCCTCTGCAATGGGCAGGATGGAAGTCTCTGGTTCGGCATGGACTTCGGAGAAGGGTTATACCAGTTGAAGAATGGGGATCTGACTCACTTCGGCGAAAACGAAGGGTTGGAGAAAATTGCCATCCGGGTGATTCACGAAGACCACGAAGGAAATCTTTGGTTCGGCACGAGCTTCTTGAATCTTTTCAAAGACGGAAAATTTACGCGTTACACCGCCACAGAGGGCTTTATTGGAGGAACGGTCAGGGTCATTCTTGAAGACAAGGAGAGCAGTCTCTGGATCGGAACTACTCACGGGCTGTCACGGCGGAAGAATGCACAGTTCACCAATTTCACAACGAAGGATGGGCTCTCCCACGACGCCGTTCTCGCGCTTCATGAAGACAAGGAAAAAAACCTTTGGATAGGAACAGGAGGCGGCGGGTTGAACCGAATGCGAAATGGTCAATTCACCAATTACACAACGAGAGAAGGTTTGTTCAACGATGAGATCCTCGAGATTCTAGAGGATGATCATGGCTATCTCTGGATGAGTTGTCTGAAGGGGATTTTTCGCGTGAGCAAAGAGGCGTTCGATAGGTTTGATCGCAAGGAAATTGATAGTATTCCCTGCGCTTCATACGGCAAGGACGACGGCATGGTCAGTATTATATGCAACAACGTCTCCAAGCCGGCCGCCTGGAAAAGCAGTGATGGACGACTCTGGTTTGCCACGACCAAAGGCTTGGTCGTGGCCGATCCCGGCATTAAACCCGATGACACGCCCCCACCGGTGATCATCGAAAAAGTCCTGGCGGACAAAAACCCTGTCGAGTCACGAGGGTCGAGTGTCGAAAGCCGGACTGCCCCTGTAACCATTCCGCCCGGCCGAGGCGAGTTGGAGATACATTATACGGCCTTGAGTTTTCGAGCGTCGGAGAAGAATCGTTTCAAATACAAACTGGAAGGTGTCGATACAGACTGGGTGGAGGCAGCTAACCGGCGCGTTGCTTACTACAACAATCTCAGGCCTGGCCGCTATAGTTTTCGCGTTACGGCCTGCAACAACAACGGGGTTTGGAATGCATCCGGCTCAAACATCCAACTAGTTTTACAACCGCATTACTGGCAAACATGGTGGTTCCAGTCTTTGATTGCCTCCGGATGTCTTTCCCTTGCCGTCATGGGAACGCGCTCTGTGATCCGCAGAAGACTCGCGCTGAAGCTCCAGCGTTTCGAACAGCAACACGCGATAGAGAAGGAACGCACCCGGATTGCCCAGGACATGCACGATGACCTCGGATCAACCCTGACCCGCATCAAACTGCTAAGCGAGTTGGCGGAAGCGGACAAAGACAAGCCTGAAGCTCTTGGGATACATATTCGAAAAATTTCAGTTTCAGCTCGCAAGACGGTGCAAGCTCTCGATGAAACTGTCTGGGCGGTAAATCCCAAAAATGACACAATCATTAGCCTGGTGCGATACATAAGCCATTACGCTAACGAGTTTTTTGAAGGCAGCCATATCCGATGCCGGCTGGAAATGCCGACAGAATTGCCTGCCGATACCCTTTCAGCAGAGCTTCGACACAACCTCTTTCTTGTGGTCAAGGAAGCCTTGAACAATGTTCTGAAACACTCCAGCGCTTCCGAAGCTCGCATCCAGATTACAGTCGAGTCAGCTTTGGAAATTACGATTACCGACAATGGGCATGGTTTCGACGCCCAGCAAAGAAGCGATGACCAAAAAAGAAGCGGCTTGGAAAATATGCGGCGCCGGGTGGAAGCTTCGGGCGGGGAATTTGAAATCCAAAGCCAGCCAGGAAAGGGAACCAGATTGAAGCTGTCTGTTGAAGCAAACGCCTTTCTAAAAAAGTAAGAATGCCGATCCAAGTTGCAATAGTTGAAGACGACGAAGAAATTCGCGCCAGCCTGACCGATGTGATCCGTCGAAGTCAGTCTTGCCATTTCTTGCAGAGTTATCCGGATGCAGAGTCAGCCCTGATAGGAATACCCCAGAGCAAACCCGATGTCGTATTGATGGACATCAACCTGCCCGGGATCGATGGGGTGGAATGCGTGCGACGTTTGAAAGCCAAATTGCCTGCGCTCCAGTTTATCATGCTTACGGTGTACGAAGACAACGACAGGCTTTTCAAATCACTTACAGCAGGAGCCAGTGGTTACCTCCTCAAACGCACCGCTTCGAACAAGATCATCGAAGCCATCCAGGATGCCCAGTCCGGTGGAGCTCCGATGACGCCTCAAATTGCGATGCAGGTGATTCATCACTTTCGTCAAACGCCGGAAGCTACATCAGAATTGGAAAAGCTGACACCCGGTGAAAAGAATGTTTTGGATCAACTTTCCAAAGGGTATCTCTACAAGGAAATTGCTGATAATCTTGGCATCAGCATGGATACTGTTCGCAATTACATCCGGAAAATCTACGAAAAGCTGCATGTCCACTCCCGCACGGAAGCTGTATTGAAATACTTGGGCCGTTGATTCACCCATTTCGAAAAGCAAACGGCGAAAACAAGGTTGGTTTTTCTAAGTTTGATTCCAATCCCTGCATTGTGTCCTGCTGATGAGCCAAGGTTTCAGCAGAAGCTGTAAGTGGTTTCAAGCCGATGTGTGTGCAGCACTGAGTTGACCGCAATTGTTTCTGCATGGCAGGCGGGAGCGATCAGCCGGGAGAGCATGTTTTAACTTTTCCGCCGCGGTGAAGTCCTGCCACGAGTTTCGGAACTCCAATGCCACGTTGACCAAAGAACGTGACGACTTGAAGAAACGCTTTGAAGGAATTGATCCGGATGAAGTGCGTCGCCTGGCTGAAGGAAAAGAAAAACTGGAACTGCAGGCAAAGGGTCACAAGCCAGAGGAGATCGAGAAGGTAGTTGAAGGTCGTCTTAAAAATGCCAAGTCAGAATGGAAAAAACAGTTGGCGACGGTATCACTGAACGTGACGCATTAAACGCTCGCCTCACTGCCATTCAGATTGATCAGGGCGTTAAGCGCCATTCGGGTCAGTCCGTCGTATTGACACAAAGTTGCTAGTTTCGAAGGAGATGTGGATGCCAAGGGCGTTGCGGATTGAATCCAGGAGCGATCTACCATTTACTGATCTGGTGAGATTTGCGTGAGCCAATCTTTAAGGATGATGCGGATCATCGCGCAGTATTGCCACAATTGACCTTTTCCGTTGGAAACGACTATTGTGCTTGGGATATGCCTCACCGTCCCTTTTCGCTGCTGGCGATTCTCTTTATCGCCATGGCTCAGCTGGTGCCAACGCTTGCTTCCGCAGTGATCCGCGATGGGGGAATCGATCCGGCGAATCTCGGCAAAGGGGACTGGATCTATTTCATGAGCGCGGCGACCAACAAATTGGGCGGTAACGTGACCAGCGTCACCAATGAGGCCAGCCTCATGAAATTCTACAAACAGCAAGGGGTTCGTTACCTCATTGTTAAAGCGGCGGACAGCGATAGACTTTTTCCGGTCACCAATCCCCAGTTGACTACCAATCTCGTCAACTTCGCCCATGCGGAAGGTCTGCTCATTTTTGGTTACAACCGGTCCTGGGGCTCGAACGTGGTCGGCGAGATTGCCATTTCTGATTACGTCTTCAACCAGGGAGCGGACGGGTTTGTCTTTGACGCAGAAGGAGAATGGGAAAGCAGCCGTGCGTGGATCGGGACAAACGGGCCGGCCAAAGCCTGGCAACTATGTTCAAATGTCCGGTCGAACTGGCCGAACAAATTCCTGGCGCACGCACCGTTCCCCGTCATTGATTACCATAGTTCATTTCCTTACAAAGAATTTGGCTTCTGGTGTGACACGGTTATGCCCCAGATTTATCCGTTCAATTGGACCAATGTGAAGAGTCGTCCGAGCGGCGGGATCAATTGGGCGGACGCCAATTTCCGCAGATTCCACGATAGCCTTCTCAGTTTACCCCCAACCAACATCAATGGTGTCGCTGTCAATTGGACCAACGCCGTCAAACCCCTCGCTCCGGTTAATCACGTTTATGGGCCGAACCCGCCTAACACCGGTGTGTCACATATCGACGATTTTTATGTAATGGAGTTTGTGGATTATTTGTTAGCCGATCCGAATTCGGTGACCGCCGGTGGATACAAGGGAGCCAACTTCTGGCGCTCCGATCTGCATGGAGCTAAACAATGGGAAAACATCGCCATCAACACGATCGGAGACTTTCCAGATGTCGTGAACAATATCGTGATCGACGATCACACGGCGGCGCGGGGCGGAGGAACGTGGGATCCAGTAAAAGTGTTTTCGGACGGCACTTATTTCGGAGCGACTGGAGCGGATATCAATCCGTTTGGCACCAATTACCTCGTCAAATCGCAGGGGAATGGAAGTGCTTATGTCGAATACAAACCTAACCTAATCCACGCAGGCCAATATGATTTATATCAATGGCACGTTTATCGTGAAGATGCTTCCGCGGGAGTTCCTTTCGAAATTGGTTTCT
This sequence comes from Limisphaerales bacterium, assembly GCA_046597605.1. Classification (GTDB taxonomy): domain Bacteria; phylum Verrucomicrobiota; class Verrucomicrobiia; order Limisphaerales; family JACDHS01; genus JACDHS01. Next base: position 6,635 of record JBKJKE010000230.1, read on the forward strand.
ACGGCGGTTCCGCCACGGTTTTTGCCAATCAGACAACGAACGCAGGTCGATGGAGCTTGCTGGGCCGCTTTAACTTCGACGCTGGAACCAATGGAACGATTCGGGTCACGGACGGTTTTGCTGACGCTGGCAAAGTAGCTGTTGCGGATGGTTTTAAGATGACCTTCGTTTATCCCACCGCGATTGCCGCGACGCCCACTGGACTGACCGCCAACGCCGTCAGCACGACACAGATTAATCTCGGTTGGTCCGATGTGGCCACCAATGAAGCCGCCTATGTGGTGGCACGCAGCACTTCGAGTGGCGGCCCTTATGTTGACATCGCAAGGTTGCCCCCGAATGCCACCACCTTCAATGACGTTTCGCTCACTTCAAATACCACCTATTACTACGTGGTGCGGACGGCGAATTATCTCGGCGCCTCGGGCAATTCAACGCAGGCCAGTGCCACTACTTCCGGTGCGCCTGCGCCCCCCACGATTATAAGTCATCCACAGGATCAGACGGTCGCAGCCGGGATGAACCTCCAACTTTCTGTGACTGCTTCTGGCTCTCAACCGTTATTCTATCAATGGCGTGTGAACGGAAACAACATTACTAATGCCAGTGGGGCGACGTTGCAGTTGAACAATGTATCAACCAATCAGGCGGGCAACTATTCCGTCGTGGTCAGCAATGCTTACAATACGGCAACCAGTGGGAATGCAGTCGTGTCGGTCAACCCATCTTTCAAAGCTTCCGGAGCTACGACGCTCTGGACCCTCGGCGGCGGAGCACGTCCTTATCTCAGTACCACTGCATACACGGAACGTGGACTGGCCTATAATCCCCTGAGCAATCGATTGCTCCTCGTCCAACGCGGTGCGACTCCAAAAATATTTGTAATCAATGGCGACACGGGAGCAGACCTCCATGAGATGAATGTGGACCCCGTCGTGATCAATGGAAGTTCCCCCGCCGGATATGGCATTTTGATGATCGGTGCGGCGGAGGATGGCGTGGTCTACGCCGGCAACCTGACAACTGCCGGAGCTGCCACCGCATTCCGGCTTTATCGCTGGGCGGATGATGCGGCGGCGACTGTTCCGACGCTCGCTTACTTCGGCAATCCCGGCGGAAGCAGCAACCAACGCTGGGGCGATACCTTCGATGTGCGCGGCTTCGGGAAGCACACCCAGGTCCTGCTCGGATCACGTGCTGGTGGTGCGGTCTCCATTCTCACGACGGTCGATGGAACAAATTTCACCGCCAATCCTGTGGTGGTGGCCGATGCGCATCCGGTAAACTTCGGCCTCGGAGTGGCCTTTGGTGTCGGTGAAACATTTTGGGGCAAGGCAACCAATCTCCCGTTGCGTCAGGTTGCCTTCGACTTGAACGCCGGCATTGGCACCACAATCCGCATTCACTCGAATAATTTTCCGGCGAGGATTGCGCCCATTGGCGTGAACGCAAATTTGCATCTCCTGGCTGGTATCGAAATGGAGACGCCGGAGATGTTTAAACTTTTTGATCTGACGCTGACCAACGGCGCCCCGATACTGCTCTCCACTGCCGGTTTTGCTACAGCCAATGCGAATACTTTTCTTGTTGGCTCGGTCGATTTCGGCAGAGACCGGGTCTATGCGTTGGATCCGAACAATGGCATCGTAGCTCTGCAAATCACGGTCTCATCTCCCCGGCCTCCCACTATATTTCATTCATTGGACTTTTTAACGAACGGCGCAGTTGCACTGTCATTGACTGGCCAACCCGGGGCAGGGCATTGGATCGAACGCAGCCCAGACCTTGCTCAATGGGTGCAGTTGACCAACATAGTGAATACCAATGGCAGTTTCGGATTCATCGATTTATTTCCCGGAATCGGCCATCGTTACTATCGGGCGCGCGAGTAGTTATCGCGGAAGTCAGTGACGCACTTGGATTCACTGGTCACAAGGAGTCTATCGCACTTCTTGAGATGCTATCACTGTCTTGTTGTGAGGAGCCCGCCGTAGAATGTTGGCAAGCTCCTGGTGACGTCGATCTTTTCTCAGCTTTGTAAGCTTTTTGGCGGCTGCATAAAACTTTTCCAGATCGCCGTTGGATTCCTGAATCATCTGGTGAAACGCCGGCACCAGGTTGTAGTAAGTGGAAATCGTGTTCAACTGAGCGTTGTTTAATGGGCCTGCAAACCATTCGTCATATCCGTCAAAGCCATTCCATTCCTTCTGCTTCAACTGCTCGTACGTTTTACGCAAGTCAGCCAGGATTTGGTTCTTCCCCGTTCGCTTCGCAGCGTCGGGCCTGGAGGAATCGTAAACAGCTTTCAATTGCTCCCGGGTCTCCAGGATCAGGGCAATAAACTGTTTGCGACGGTTACGATCCTTTTCTGCTCGTTCTAATTGCGTGGGATCGTTCTTCGCACGCAGCCAGCGGTCGAGTCCTTCTTCGGCCAGGGCAGTCGCGAATGCTTCGTTGAACTCTGTGTCACCCGCAACGAACAAGCGCTGATGTCCGAGCTCATGGAAGAGCAGGGAAGCGAGGCGGCGTTCGGAACTATCGATAAATGTGTTCAGAACAGGATCTTTGAACCAGCCAAGCGTCGAATAAGCATCCACCCCGCCGACGTAAACGTCGTAATGATCGTGGCGCAGACCCGCTGCAATCTTCTGAGCGGCAGCCTCATTGAAGAACCCGCGATAGGTCAGTTTGCCCACGATGGGATACCACCATGTCTTCGGTTTCAGGGACAGCTCTTCAGCCGCATAAACATTCCAAACCACATTGGAGCGATGCAGATCAACGTAGTTGTCGTAATGACCCTCTATGGGAAGTGCCAGTTCGTTTTTCGCGAACTGTCGGATTTCCATGACCAGCTCAAATTTGCCTTTGAGTTTCTGATCCGTCCCGCTGGCATCGATCAATTCCTGGATTGGCTGGCGATCGCTTACCATCTGGTATTGGCCACGAATCGCTTGTCCGTAGAAGCTAAAGGTTTGGCAGCCACATAATACCAGCGCTGCCGTGCAACTAAGAAGGACAACGGAGGTCCGTTTTCTGTTTTGGAATAAAAGCTTAAAGAGTCGACGCATTCAGATATCCCTGGGCGACTAAGGTCCACCCGATTGAGCTAAAATCAACCGGAAGTTTACTTCCAGCCTCAGTGCTGATCCTTTCATCTCATCCTAGCTGATAGGTTGTAGCCGACGCTCCTTCGCCTGATTCGGCACAGGTTGAATCGTTGCCAGATGTCGGTCGTCGAATATCAAATCCGCAATCAAGGGGAGATGGTCGGACGCAACTCGCGTGAGATGGTTCCGGGGGACATGCACTTTATGCACGTGGAAGTGTCCCGAGACAAATATGTGGTCGATGCGAAACACCGGTGAGACCGTAGGGAAAGTCTTTTGTCGGCGAAAGTTGGGAATCATCGCTTGCACATCGTGCAGGCGAGCGGTCAGCGCCCGATAGGGCAGGGTGTCCGGGAAAGTATTGAAATCGCCACACAGGATGACCGGACGATTGAGCTCAATCCCGCCAATCCATTTTTTGCTGAGCAGATCCATCGCCTGTGCAATCCGCTCCTGACTGCCAAGACCGAAATGTGTGTTCAACAAATTGATTTGGACGCCGTCGATTTCGATTTCGATCCAGAGCGCTCCGCGGGGCTCCGGATCCACTGCTCTTGGCGCCTTGGCAATCGTTTCAGAGCGAATGACCTTGATCGGATATTTGCTAAGGATGGCATCGCCGTACTGTTCGTTCTCTTGCGCTACGGTTGGCGTAAAATGGTAGTACATACCCAGCTCATGGGCGAGCATCTCGGCTTGATGCTCATGGCGTGACCGGGATCGATGAATATCTATTTCCTGCAACGCGATAACGGCGGGATCATATCTTTCAATGATTTGGGCAATCCGATGCGTAGAAATCTTCCCGTCCATCCCCAGGCAACCATGGACATTGTAGCTCATTACTCTCAGGTGCGGGGCCGTTCGATGCACGCGGGTAATGCGCTTGCGCCTCAATAAATGCATTGCCGCCAGGCGCAGATTTTCCGGTCGCACATAGTTGGAGTGAGTGTGGGGAAATCGAGTGTTCTCGGGAACCAGCAGGAAACCCTGCGTTTCGTTTGGTCCCGGTCCGCCATGGGCCCCTCGTTCTTCTTCGTAAGTGATGGGAGCCAGGCCCGGGCCCCAACCCAGGAGGATCACGTCACCGGCATTCTCGTTCTCGCAAAGGCAGACGAGATCTCGCGCCACTTCCTCATTCAGTTTTTCGGAGTGTGGCAGGACGTCCAATAAACCATCCGGCAACTCTAACTCTCCTTGTTTACTAAGCCAGATGGCATGACCTGGCTCGGTTTTAAAAACGACCCCCGGGACCTTCGCATTCTCAATCAGCCACATTCCGAATTTCCGCTTTTCATCGATGCTCAGTTCCCGCGCGAAGTAAACGTGTCCGGCTGGGCCCATCGACGCGACACTAAAGGATTCATTCTCTTCCTCCGTAAGTTGCTCCCACAAGGAACGTTCGGCCAGGCGCTTGGCTGCTATCTTTCCACCTGCCCAGTAGGCGCGGGTGTCGCGATTGGAAACCCGTCCCTTCCGTTCCTTTTGGATCTGCTCAAGATGCTCCCAACCTTTGCGGACTGCTTCTTCAATGCCTCCTTCGTAGATCTCGGAATAAGGAGTTACCGCTTCCTGGCCATGGTCGGAAAAGATCCAAACCTGATAATCCCTCCGGTGCGAACGTTGGGCAGCGAAATAGAGCCGCTCGATCGCTTTATCAATGCCACGAAGAGTGGCGTGAGCAAAGGCGGAGCTGGGACCGCGCCGATGGGCCTGCTCATCGTATCCAAGGAAATTGATATGGATAATGGGCATTCCCCGCGCCAGATCAATCTTGGCACCCATTGTAATCACCTCACGCAAACCAATCGCGATGAACATGCGGTTGAAAACAAATTTCAATTCTCGGAAACATTGTTTTTTGTGATGGATGACAGCATCTGCGAAGTCCCAGATTGCGAGGATGAGCTCCAGCAGAATCAGGCCTATAATCCGAAACACCATCGGTATCTGTAGAAGGATGAGGGCAATGGTGCTGAAGAAAGATCTGGAGCGTATCATATCTCCCCAGCCGATACTGGCGGCACAAACGTGACTTTCCTCCTGGGTGGCTCCGCCGCAGTAAATGTTGGACCATGAACTCCCGCCTTTCAGCAGGCCTTCGCTTTCAGCCTGCAAGCGCTCCTCGACTGGCTTCACGCTTTCGGGATTATACATCGTGGAGATGCGCCGCATCTTCCGATTCAAGAAACTAAAAGCGGGCACAGCGCACTTGATTCCGTAGAACAGTTCGCCTTGCACTGCGGGAGTGGTGGAGGGAACTCCCGAATAAAACGTTCTTAATTCGTAGTGCTGATGACGGCGAAGCCGCTTCAGAAAGGGCATGTTTCCGCGGGCCAGGGCTTTCTCCATTTGTGGGCGCGCCAGTCCATCTACTTGAATGATGAGGACACCGGGCTTATCGGGCCGGGCATCTTCGGGAATTGGAAGTTTGAAATGACGGATCGCCCATTCGCTCACGCTGAGGTTGCGGCGAACTTTTCGCAGGAAATTTTCCAGAACGTAAAACACAGGTTTCTGCAACAATGTAGTTCTCCTTCGCTTTGACGCAAAACGTGGTGGCATGTTTACGGCTTTCTACTGTCATACAATCCGCCCATTGCGGACCGCGGACTTTTCTCCATTCATGAAAAACAGAAGTAGCTCTACTATGAGAGGCATTGTCCTCTGGAATAGATGGTCCCAAGATGAATACTGCCCATCCTGACTCACATGAATCGGTAACGGGGAAGTGGTTGCGCCGCTTGCTGATCGTCCTTCTGTTTCTGCCATTGCTCATCCTCGTCTTTACGCCCCTGGGGAGAAGGTGGAGCGTCGCTCCGATTATTTTTCTTCTGGTTGCAGTGCTGAACTTCATCTTGCTGGTATGGCTGTTTCGTCGAACCGCTTCGGGTGCGAGGGCCCAGTTGCCCAAGCCCCGTATAATTCTGCCAGATGAACATCCTACGGTGATCACAGAGTTAATGGATGTGTGCATCGCCACACAGGAAGACGGGATTCGTCTGTTTAGAGGACTTTTGCGAGCGCCTGCAGACGAGTCGTTCGCCCGATTGAAAGCTGCCTGCGGTAACGACACGATATCGTTGCTGCAGCCGGACGAGAAGATGGGCACTTCTATTATCCTGATGGATCGGCCGTTGGAATTAGCACGAGTCGAGAAGCCAGCTCGTCCGGTGCTCCATTGGGGTCTCTTCTTTCTAACGCTCCTGACCACGACCTGGGCGGGTGCGGCCTACCAGGGAATCAGCCTTTTACAGAATCCCGAGAAATACGGCGTCGGAATTCCATATGCTCTTGGACTTTTGGCAATCCTGGGATGCCATGAACTGGGACATTACTTTGCGGCTCGTTACCACAATATGAATGTGACGCCGCCTTTTTTTATACCGGTACCGTTTGCTCTTGGAACCTTCGGCGCATTCATCCGTTTACGTTCCGCGCCTGAAGAACGCACCTCCCTGTTTGACATGGCCATCGCTGGTCCACTGGCCGGCCTGCTGATTGCAGTGCCAGCTCTGTTGCTGGGTTTGCGCAGCTCTCATGGTGTGCCCCGGGCTTTCGCGGAAGAGAGACTCCTGCTTTCGGGATTCGCAGACAGTTCACTGCTCTTCGGATTGGTGTCGCGTCTGCAACTGAGTCCCCTGGCGTTTGCGGGGTGGCTTGGCTTCCTGATTACTGTGCTAAACATGTTGCCCGTGGGACAGCTGGACGGGGGGCACATCATGCGAGCCATGTTCGGAACTCGATCCGGCAAGACTGTAAGTCGGGTGGTCTTGGGGTTCGTATTTCTCCTCGCCGTTTTTGTTGTCCCCAGTCTGCTCCTTTGGGTGGTGATTATATTTTTTATCGCGGGAAATGTGACTCCGCCTTTGAATGACCTGACGCCCGTTTCAGTGGGCCGTCGCGTGCTCGGTCTTTGCACCTTTGCCCTGCTGACCGGCTTTCTCGTGCCGCTTCCCGAATCTTTTTGGACGAAACTATTCAGTTTCTATCCTGGCCTTTAAATTACCAAACAGCCGAGGCTCTGAATTCTCCCAGGAAGACACATCCGTAAAAACTGTCTAGCGTCTCGCGGCGCAGCGATCATTTCGTACTCCCGCCGGAGCTGGCGGGCCCTCAAATAAAGAGGTGTTGGGAAGGAAAGGGGTTGCCCTTCGGAACTCCGCCCAAACGGTCTCCGCTAAAATTACTATTTTCTCCTGTGTTCTATGCTAGATTTTTTGCAAATTCGCCAAAACAACTGGCTTAAAAAACATGGCAACTCAACCAAAGATCGAAACGCAATTTCCTAAAGACGCAAAAATTGTGATCGCTGGGGGCGGCGGCTTTATCGGGGGGCACCTCGCTGATTACTTCCTGAAACTCGGCTACAAGAACCTTCGCGCCGTCGACATCAAACCTTTTGGGGAATGGTATCAACAAATCCCTGGCGTGGAAAATCTCCGCCTGGATCTGAGTGAAAAGGAAGCGTGCGAAACTGCGTTGAAAGATGGGCAGATCGTTTTCAACCTGGCGGCCGACATGGGCGGAATGGGTTTCATCGAGCTGAACAAAGGCTTGTGCATGCTCACCGTGTTGATCAACACGCACATGTTGATGGCAGCGCAAAAGCACAAGACCGATCGTTTCTTCTACGCGTCTTCCGCCTGCGTCTACAATGCCGATAAGCAACGGGATCCCAATGTCACAGCGTTGAAGGAAGAAGATGCCTACCCCGCGATGCCAGAAGACGGTTACGGTTGGGAAAAGCTGTTCAGCGAACGGATGTGCCGTCATTTCCGTGAAGATTTCAAAATCAACAGCCGCGTGGCGCGTTACCACAACGTCTACGGACCAAACGGCACCTACGCTGGTGGGCGTGAAAAAGCGCCGGCCGCAGTTTGCCGTAAAGTGATACAAGCCAAGCTAAGCGGCACCCATGAGATCGAAATCTGGGGCACGGGCGATCAAACCCGCAGCTTCATGTATATTGACGATTGCACGGTGGGCACTCACGCGATCCTCGCGAGCAATATCCTGGAACCGATTAATCTTGGTAGTAACGAACTGGTCTCGATCAATCAACTTGTCGACATCGTGGAAGAGATCGCCGGTATCAAGCTGAAGCGGAATTACAAATTGGACGCGCCCAAAGGGGTGAACGGTCGCAACAGCGACAATGCCCGCATCCAACAGCTTCTCGGCTGGCAACCCTCTACGCGTCTCCGAGACGGGATGGAAAAGACCTATCGCTGGATCTACGATCAGATGACGTCGAATCAGCCTAAAGCGGTTTTTACCAGTAAGTAACTGGAAAGCGTTCCGGAAAAGTTCAAAGAAGTCGGATTTGCCGGGTGAATACCCCCGGATCCCCTGCCGCGTGCCATCCGCCGTTCGGAAAATGCGTAGCGATGGCACGATTCTTAGTCGCGGATTTTATTCCCCCACGTCCTGCCTCAGATAGAGTTCCCGCATCGTGTAGCGACGGCCTGATCTCGATTGCCAGCAGCTGATGAATCCCCAAAAAGCCCGTTTTTGTTGGTGTTTTTCTGTACGAGCACCTGTAACGCGCGTTACAGCTCGTTGCAGACTCCGCGACGACCGTTAACGCGCGTTATCGACCCTCGCAGACTCCGCGACGACCAGTAACGCGTGTTATCGATCACTGCGGACTCTGCGACGACCTGTAACGCGTGTTTTCGACCGCTGCAGACTCTGCGACGACCAGTATCGCGCGTTATCGACCGCTGCAGACTCCGCAACGAGCTGTAACGCGCGTTTCCGGTTCATTGCACGAACGGATTTGAGTGTGAACGAACGTTATAGGGTACGGTTCTTTAAGTCTGGAAGCTGTCCTCTGAAAGCCCTGGGTGCCGGTGAGTCGGACGATTCAGGCCCCTGGGCCGGAATTGCTCTTAATCACTGAGGTCTTGAAAGGGCGACACAACCCTGCGGAGTCGCCAATGGAATGGCTCCCTTACAGGGGCGCGGGACTAGATACTTTTTGCTACCGTCCCTTTGGAAGATTTGCGGTGGCGATACCATTCAACCACGGCTGGCACGATGGAAAGAATGATGATGCCAAAGATCACCAGGGTGAAATTCTTCTTCACCACCGGCATGTTGCCGAAGAAATAGCCGGCCATGGTGAAGGAGATGACCCAAACCACCCCGCCAATGACGTTGAACATCATAAAGCGACCGTAGGTCATCTGGCCGATTCCCACCACGAAAGGGGCGAACGTTCGGACAATCGGAACGAAACGAGCAAAGATAATCGCTTTGCCACCGTATTTTTCCACGAATTCGTGGGTGCGCTCGAGGTGACTTCGTTTGAGGAACCATCGATCGGTTTTGAAAACTTTAGGTCCAATATAATGGCCGCACCAGTAGTTCACGGTATCTCCCAAAATAGCGGCGACGATCAGGATAGCCATCATCAGCCAGACGTTTAATCCATCGGGCAGGGCACAAATGGCACCCGTCGCGAAGAGAAGGGAATCGCCGGGGAGAAACGGAGTCACGACCAGGCCGGTTTCGGCAAACACGATCGCAAACAGGATCGCGTAAACCCACACTCCATGATTCTTCACCAGTTCGGCGAGATGAACGTCGATGTGCAGGATGAAATCGATGAGGTGAGTAATGATCTCCATAGTTAATGTGTCGGTTCTGGGTTCGGATGATAACGCAGAGTTTTTCTTGTGCAACTATACCGGATGCGAAAAGTAAGTTCCGAATACGTTGCTCGCTAACCTTCTCCAGTAAAGCGCTTTTGGAGCAATGAATGCCAGTAACTGCACTTGCGGCGATCGAAGGCCCGGACCGGTGCCCCGATCTTCCTTTTCCCTGCGCCGGAACGATGCAGAAGTTGAGACACAAATTTGCCCAGCGCGGCGAAGCCGCAAGGAGGGACCGCGGTTGTGTGCGAAGCACCAGCCGCAGCGGATGGAAACGGGGTGGGTGAGTGGAGTGATCGAGGCTGGCTATCGATGCAACGTGCTGTGGCTGGATCCTTCGGACACAGCCGCGGTCCGTCCCGTCGGGGATTCTTTAGAATCCTGTTAGGGCCTGGCTGATTCCGGCGAGCTCTTCGAGGTGTCAGGCACATTGATATAAACGTCCACCTGTTGGCCGACGTAGATCGGAACCCTGGACTGATCCATGTTGAAGATGATTTGCAGGACCCGGGTATCAACTCGCTCCGCGCTATCGCCTGTCAGCGAACGTTTTGGAATGACAAACGGATCAATTCGAACAAACCGGAGTGGAATAGGATTTTTTGTGTCTCCTTTTACATAGGCGACAGCAGGTTGGTTCGGTTGCACGGAGGGAGCGTTGCGTTCGTCGACATCGGCCCGGATCTGCAGAGTGTTCACATCGCCGATGATCATAAGAGGCTCTGAGGGTTGAACGTTGGCGAATTCCCCTTCGCGGATGTTGAGCTGCAGCAACGTGCCTTCTCGGGGTGCGCGCACTGTTAGCACTTCCACCTGCGTCTCCGCTTCCTTGATTTGTTCTTCGGTCGCTTTGATGTTGGCTTCGATGCTGGCGATTTGAGCCTGGCTTTGTTGCACAGCGAATTTGCGGCGAAGTTGTTCGTCCTGGGAAGCGACATTCTCCTTGGCGAGCGCAGTTGTGCGCTGCAATTGATCTTCAAGGTCTTCAAGTCGAACCTTTTCAGTGGCGAGCGTGGCATCGAGAACCTTCCTTTGTGCTTTGATGGAAGCGAGCTTGGCGCGGGCCTCCCGGTCATCCAACAGGAACAGCGGGTCTCCCGCTTTCACCCGCGAGCCCACGTCGACAAACACTTTTGTCACCAACCCCGGTTTGCTGGTGGCGATGCGAACATTTTCTTTGGTGGCTTCAATGATCCCGCTGGCCGCGACCGATTTTGGGTAAGGAGAACGGGTCGGCTGTGCAATAGGGACAGGTGGCGGCGTCTCGTGCCGCAGCTTCTTGACCAACAAAACGATTCCGATCAATCCCGCGATCGCGAAGTAAAAACTAATACGCTTAAAAATCATACTTAGCTCAAATGTTCACCTTCACTGCCAACCCTATGCACCCTCGAAACCCGACCATCCTCCATTTCTGTCATGCGGTCTGCAAAATGATAAATGCGCGGATCATGGGTCACGACGATGACGCAACGACCTGGCGCTTTTGCGACGTTGCGCAGGAGTTCCATAATGCGGGCGCCTGTTTCCTTGTCCAACGCGGAAGTGGGTTCGTCGCAGATGACGAGTTTGGGGTTGTGGATCAGGGCCCGAGCGATCGCGATGCGCTGTTGCTGCCCGCCCGAAAGTTTGTTGGGCAGGTCGTTCCCGCGTCCTTTTAGTCCAACATACTCAAGCAGTTCTTTTGCTTTTGGCTCTGCCTCCTTCCGTGAGACGCCGTTGATCAAAAGGGGAACACTGATGTTCTCGATGCAGGTCAGGGACGGAATGAGATGAAACTGCTGGAAGATGAACCCGATATTCTTCCCCCGAAAAGCAGTGATCTCGCTTTTGCTCATCGTGTGCAGGGGGTGCCCAAAGACGTCGGCTTCTCCACTGTCGAATTCCAGCGTGCCTGCGATCACGCTGAGTAATGTAGTTTTGCCACAACCCGAAGGGCCCACGATCATAAGCAGTTCCCCCGTTCGGGCATCGAAATTAACGCCCTTGAGAGCCTGAACCCTGGCTTCGCCCTCACCAAAGGTCTTGGAGATGTTTCGAACGTGAACGGCGTAGTCGTTTCCGTTCGAATTCGTTGAAGGTTCGCTGTTCATTACGAAAGGTTGGTTTCCCGTTAGCCGCGGAAGACAACTGCTGGTTCCAATTGGCGCACCTTGCGGATGCCGAGGAACGCGGCGAATCCACAGATGAAGATGATTACGATCAAGACGAAGAGCGGGATCTGGTAAGGCATGCCGAACGGGGGCATACCCTTTCGGAGAAAAGCCTGCCCAATCAACACGGTAAGCCCGATGCCAATCCCATAGCCGATGAAACCAACTGTCATCGATTGGAGCAGTACCATTTTCGTAATCATCCAATCGCTCGCGCCCATCGCTTTCAACGCGCCGATGTGGCGCAGGTTTTCCAGGATGAAGGAGTAAAAGGTTTGTCCTGCGATTGCTACCCCCACGATGAAGCCCAGTAAGATGGTTGTCGCGAATGACATCGGAATGCCGGTGTTCTTGAAAAACCAAATGATCGTGGCAGTGGCGAAACGGTCTTCGGTGTATGCGCCAAGACCGGTCTGCTCTTTGATGTCGGCCACGACTTGATCGGGTGTTTTGCCTTCGACGGGGGCGGCAAGAATGAAGCTGAGCATCTTCCGCTGTTTTGGCGCAAACTGCAAAGCCTGATCGTAAGTGGTAAAGATATAAGGGTAACCGAAGAAAGACATTTTAGTCTTCGCGATTCCAACGATACGAGCCTCTTTGTCGTTGATCTCAAAGCTGTCACCCATTCCGATCGGTTTTGCGCGACCGCGACTGAGTCGTTGCACGGCGAGTAGATCGATGATCACCGTATTCGGGACCCGCAAGGCCTCAATGTCTCCTTCCAACATGTCCGCCGGCCTGCCAATCATCGTGGTGCTATCGAGGCCGATAAGCTGAATGGGTTTGAATGAGCCATCTTCCAAACGCGCCTGCATGATGCCCCAGAACATTGGCACAGCCCAGGCAACGCTGTCGACGCTCCGAACACGTCCGACCTCGGTATCGCGCATCGGCTTGATTTCGTTCGCTTGCTCGACCTTGGGATCCACCACCCAGATGGGGGCTCGCATGTTCTTGAGATTGGCGAGCGTCCAATCGAGTAGCCCGAAGAAGACTCCGGCTTGCTGGGTCATCAGAAGGGTGGCGAAGGTCAAGCCGCTGATGAGCATGATGTACTTGGCCCGGTCAGCGAACAACATCTTCAGTGCAATGCTATACATGAGATCCCCGAATTTCTGCGGGGTAGATGTACGTTAAGACGCGGGAGAGGGCAAATGTATCTGCTCGAAATAGCATGGGCCGAAGACGGCGGAGGGAAGAAGCACCGATGCTCTTTCTCATGGGCTGAAAGCCCCACAAGAGGAAAGCCCGGGGTGAAGCCCCGGGTACGTGTTCAGATGCAATTATCCGCCCTGAAAGGGAGGAAGATCTTGCCCGGCGAACCTTGCGTTTACGTATCTACTCGCTAGAACTCCACAAACTCATGGCTCAATCCTTATCTCATATCGTCGTGCACCTTGTATTCAGCACCAAAGAGAGACAGCAGCTCTTGCGAGATGATGAACGCGCACGGCTTCATTCATATGTCGGAGGGGTATTAGCGCATCTGGATTGCCAGCCACTCGAAATCAATTCTGTTCGGGATCATATTCACCTTCTTTTTGTACAATCGAAAAACCACGCCCCCGCCAAAGTCATCGAGCAACTAAAGACTTCCTCTGCCATCTGGCTCAAGGCACTCGACCGCCATTACCACGATTTTGGCTGGCAGAATGGCTATGGTGAATTCAGCGTCAGTCCATCCCATGTTGATGCCGTGCGCGATTACATTCGCAGGCAACCGGAGCACCATGCCGCTGAGGATTTTCAGACTGAATACCGTCGTTTCTGCGAGAAGAACGGAATGCCGGTAGATGAACGTTATGTCTGGACGAATTGAAACACTGGTAACAACTCTTCCTCCCTTTCAGGGCGGATAATTGCACCTGAACACGTACCCGGGGCTTCACCCCGGGCTTTCCTCTTGTTGGGCTTTCAGCCCATGAGAAACGGCATTGGTGCTTTGCCCCTTCGCGGTCTTCGGCCAATGCTATTTTTGTTCGTTAGGTGCCTGGTGAACCGGTTAGTAAAGGACTGAAAGTCCACAAGAGGAAAGCCCGGGGTGAAGCCCCGGGTATACGTTCCGAAATAAATTATCCGCCCTGAAAGGGAGGAAGATCTTGCCCGGCGAACCTTGCGTTTACGTATCTGCTCGCTAGAACTCCACAAACTCATGGCTCAATCCTTATGAGGATTTTGAGGCTGAATACCGTCGTTTCTGGGAGAAGAACGGCGTGCCGGTCGATGAACGTTACGTTTGGACGAATTGAAACACTGGTAATTCTTCCTCCCTTTCAGGGCGGATAATTGCATCTGGACACGTACCCGGGGCTTCACCCCGGGCTTTCCTCTTGTTGGGCTTTCAGCCCATGAGAAACGGCATTGACGCCTCGATCAGCCGGATTAAGGAAACGGGTAAATCAACAATCCAGCCCTCGGATCGAAGCCGGCTTCACGCAGCATCTGCTTCAGAATGGCTAAAGTATCGATTGGTTTCATTACAGTGCTGGTGCCGAACGCTCCGCTTAAAGTTTCATGCGATCGTAAATGGTTCAATCGTGTTAAGACCTGTCTTCATAGATTCGCAACGGTAACACCAACTCTGCTCCGGATACCCGCTCAACGAAAGCAAGGACGTCTTCAGCCATCTCAGCTTCGAGCTTCTCCTTGGGGGTGTCGCCGTAACCGGAATAATCCATCCAATCAGACCACACATCTCTCTTCTCCCGCCGATGCTTCACACAGGCGAACCACTCGAGAGCGTCGTGAGGAATAGTCACCTCGCAATACAAATCGCGCCCCTTCGTGATCGCTACAAGCCATGACCGCTCATGCTCGACGACGCCTACATCACTCCGTCGTCGAAGCACCTCAATCAATTGACGAATGCGGCTCACGTGGTCCTAACGCATCGTGAGGCCAATGACTCAAGATCAAAACTGAAAGCGCAACCGGCGGTTGGCTTGACGCTCTGGTTGAACTTCATCATACAGTGACAAAAGATTTCTTAACGTGCTCTAGAATGTTTAGCAATTCGTCTGGGTGACGTGTGTCATCCTTTGGCGCGATCCAGAGCGAACCATCCCAAGGGTCAGCCTCGATCTGAAACATGTGACCGCGCAACACAAATTCGGTGTAAACGCCTAAACCACTCCACAGGTGACTGGGCTTCTGCGGAAATACAACTCCCGGGATCTGCGCTATGCAGTTGGCTAAAGGGCGGTAATCAACGCCAGTAACCTGGCAACTCGTTCCGCCATGGTCTTCCACTTTCACAGCCGTAAGTAGCAGTCGTTTTATGAAGGTGAACATGCTGTCCAAGGCTCCGCATCACTGACCCCGCGCCAGTGATACTCGAATTGAAACCATAGCGCTATCGCGGGGCTCGGGGAGCGATTTGTCAGGTCTGGTCGAGATCAGGCTCGCGTCGAGCATACACAAATCCGTCTAACGGGTCGAGCTTGTTAAGGGGCATGCCCGAGAATACCAACTCCTCAATCGATTCTGTAATCTCATCATTGCTGAAAGTGTTGGCAAATACCTCGGTAAGCACGCACCGTATGTTCTCGCGGTCGTCCTCAGTAGGTTCGCGATCGAAGTAGAAGCGCGTTGTGAGGGCACGTGACTCCGAAAAGCCAACGGCTACAGCACGAATGGCGGGATAAATCTCTCCTATGAGCGCTGACTGAAACCAGAGCCGAAGCCAATCTGGAAGTGGTCTGTTACTCATGGCATGTGAAGCGACTAACAGTTAGTTTAACCCACGGGCATGGTGGCTAACACGGTACATGGCTTTGACCGTAACGAGCTACTCTACCCCTGTCCAGCACCACGTCTTTCAAAGTGGGCTGTTGTCGGATTCTTCTGACAAGTAGCTCTAACAACAACGGTTGATACCTTTAAACTTCTTCTCAGTCACCTCTGTGTAGGTCTTCTGCAGCTTCTCGCGTTCGGTAGCGTTGGCATTGTCGTGATCCGGGCAGCAGCTTACTTGGTGATTTGCCCGCTCCAGGGCGGTTTCGCCAGAGAGGTGTTTGCTTAAAGCTAACAATAAACCGAACAAACCCAATACCTGGAGAGGACGAGCTTCGACCACCGCATAGTCTGGCAACCAGACGGGCGAGGTTTCGCGGAGTTCCGCGATCTTCTTTCGTGCGAGCAACAGAATCCATTCGCGAACGCTCATCAGGAATATTACCGCGACCAGAACCAGGAAGAAGCCAGCGGCAATCGTATCCACATACTGGTTCACGTAATCATTTCGATTCATTCGCAGCGCTTTTTCTGCAGCTTTGATTGCAGTGCTGTCGCCAGAAGTGGTGGCAGCAACGAGCGCGGACTCGAGACCGGGACGGAGTTCCTGCAGTTGTTTCGCTTTGGCGAGGAAACCGATGGAAGATTTTGAATGGAAGATTTTCTGGGTGCCAGCAGTCATGGTAACGCAGAGCAGCCATATGAGAGGTAACAATGTGATTAGTGCGAAGGCGGGGCGCTTCGGTCGGGCCGAAGGTTCCGGGGAAAGCTGCATCTTCAGGAGAATGGTTGTCGCAAGGCAAAGCGCGATGGACGCGAGGAGTTGATTGGCGATGCCGAATAATGGCCACAATGCTTTTACGCCTCCTTCCGGGTCGCGCACCCCTTGGATGAGGAAATAGCCCCAGGCCGCCACAATCAATGCACTCGCCAGGAGGGTGGCTGAGAAGTTCTTCACATCCCCGAGCGGTTTCCAGATTGCGCCTAGCATGTCCTGGACGAGATAGCGTCCGACGCGGGTGCCGGCATCAAGCGTCGTCAGAATGAAGAGCGCTTCAAACATGATGGCGAAGTGATACCAGAGATCGAGCCACTTACCATTGGTCACTCTGGAGAAGATATTCGCCATGCCGACGGCCAGGGTGGCAGCTCCACCGGTTCTGTTGAAAAGGGTATTTTCCTGAACAGCGACCGCGAAGTCGTCCATGGCTTTTGCGTCCACCTTGAAGTCCGTGGCGCCCGTTGCTGCGATTTTGGCATTAACATCGGCTGCCCGAGCGATGGAGGTTTCTCCTTTGCTGGCGACGTTCATCCCCATGTAGATCCCGGGATCGAGGGTGCATGCGGCGATGATCGCCATAATTGCCACGAGCGATTCCAGGCACATGGCTCCATAACCAATCGGCCGAGCGTAGCTTTCCCGCGTGATGATCTTCGGTGTTATTCCGCTGGATATGAGAGTGTGGAAACCAGAGATCGCACCGCAGGCAATGGTGATGAAGCAGAACGGAAACACTGTTCCCGGAACAACCAGTCCAGAGCCATCGACGAACTTCGTCACAGCAGGCATGCGGAGATCCGGAAGTACGAGAACGATTCCGACCGCTAATGCGAAGATGGTTCCGAGCTTCATGAAGGTGCTCAGATAATCCCTCGGCGCGAGCAGTAACCAAACAGGCACCACACTGGCCGCGAAGCCATAAACAATCACCGACCAGGCCAAAGGTTCTCCTTTAAAGGTAAACATTGGAGCGATGGTTTCATGTGCGTGGACATATTGTCCTCCCCACACCGCCAGCAGGAGTAAAACGATTCCAATGCAGGAGGCTTCCAGCACTTTCCCGATCCGTAAGTAACGCATGTATCCCCCCATGAACATCGCAATGGGGATCGTGGCAGCAACCGTGAATACTCCCCAGGGACTTTCCGCCAGCGCTTTCACCACCACCAGCGCGAGCACCGCGAGAAGGATCGTCATGATTGCGAGGATCGCCGTGCTGCCGATGACCCCCGCCGTTGTATTAAGCTCTTCCTTAAGCATCTGCCCCAACGACTTCCCATCTCTGCGCATGGATGAAAACAGAATGACAAAATCCTGAACGGCCCCTCCCAGTACCACACCGATCAAGATCCACAGTGTGCCTGGAAGATATCCGAATTGCGCCGCAAGCACTGGTCCAACCAGGGGACCTGGTCCAGAGATCGCAGCAAAGTGATGTCCGAAGACGATCCACTTGTTGGTTTTGACGTAGTCCTTACCGTCCTCATGCACTTCACAAGGCGTGGCGCGTTTGTCATTGAGTGTGAGAACCCGTGCCGCGATCCATTTGGAATAAAAACGATAGCCGATCGCGTAGGTGCAAACCGCCGCCACCAGGATATAAACAGAGTTCAAATGTTCAGAACGCTGAAAGGCGATGGTGGCATAAGCGCCCGCTCCGAGAATCGAGAGTAAACACCAGAACAGAACCGAAAATATCTTTTTCATAAGGAAATAACAGGGAACCGGGCAGTTCCTAGGTTACTGGGTTGAGTGGGCGACTACTGCCGATGCACTTATAGACGATGGATCCCGATGGATTGGAAAATTGCACGTGTTCCAAAACTTAAGAAGAACAGGACCCCTATTCAATTCCAAAGCGGGCGGAAAGGACAAGAGCTTCAACGCGCTCAGACCTTCTCTGTTTCAGCGACGAGTTCGGTTTCGAGACGGGCAGGGGGAACGAATCCCGGGCGCGAACGCAAATAGTAGTAAATGGGCAGGCCCATGGCGATCAGGACAAGCCCTGCGCCACAAAACACCGGGTTAGCCTTGATCGAAGCGACCAGCAGCCAGATCGCGGCGGCCACGAAGAGCAGGGGAACGACGGGATAGCCAAGGGTCTTATAGGGACGCGCCAGGTCCGGGCGTTTGTGGCGCAGGATCACGACGGCAAGACAGCAGGCACCATAAAAGATCATTCCAGCGAACACCACGCAGTCCGTTAGTTGGTCAAAGGTGCCGGATAGCGCCAGCACACACGCCCAGCTGCCCTGCATCAGAATTGCGCGAACTGGAACCGAATTGTGGTTCAAAGTCGCAAACTTCTTGAAGAACAAACCATCTTTGGCCATCGCGTAAGGAATTCGTGCACTGGTCAGAATGGAACCGTTCAGGACGCCAACGATCGAGAGGAGCACGGCAATGCAGACAAATTTGGGGCCGTATTCTCCTAAAAATGTTTTGGAAGCGACGATAACCACCGGCGTTCCTTGAAAGTTTGAGCTCGCTCCAGCTACGGCATCAAAGGGTAACGCGTAGAAATAGGCGACATTCACCGCCCCGTAGATGACCAGGACGATTGCCATCCCGAGGATCAAAGCGAGCGGAACGTTGCGACCGGGGTTCTTCACTTCACCCGCCATCATCGGCATGTTGTTCCAGCCATCGTAAGCCCAGAGAGCGGCCATCATCGCGGCCGCAAAAGCCGCTGTAAAAGCACCCACGCCAGTGAACGTCTTCGCATTGGCTGGTGTTTTCAGATGATCCCAACTCGCGCTATCGGCGAAAAAGAAAACACCAAAGACGATGATTAGAATTCCCAGAATTTTACCCGCCGTGAGGACCGATTGGACCCGTCCACCCAGTACCACACGAAGGCACGCGACAGCGGAGAAGAATACGATAATGCCCACGGCAATGAGCTGTTGCGGGCCAAATTGCCAATTGATGGTGTCGCCGAGGAATTTAAATGTTTTCAACGTCCACGGTTCAATCCATTCCGCGGGAAGAAAGGTGGCAATAAAGATAGAAAAACCGACTCCGAAGCTCGCCACCGATCCCGTGGAGCCGACAATGATTCGCATCCAGCCGAATAAAAAAGCCGCGAGATCTCCATAAGCGGTGCGAAGGAACACATATTCACCCCCGGCTTTCGGCATCATGGCGCCGAGTTCCGCGTAAGCCAATGCGCCCGCGAGTGACAGGATGCCTGCAAAAAACCAAGCCAGGAGAACAAGGGTGGGAGAACCCAGACCCGCAGCCATTTTTCCAGTCTTCAGGAAAATTCCCGATCCGATGATGGTTCCCACGACCAACGCGGTCGTGTCACGTAACGTTAAGCCACGGATGAGTTCGGGTTGCTGGGCCATTCTTGTAACATTTATAGAAGACGGTTCGGGAACGCTACTTTATTCCCTTTCCCGGCGTGTGCTGTGTTTGTACGTGCTCATGATCGAGCTTCGCGCGACGAAATTTTCTTGGTAGTCGCCGACAAGTTGAATACTTGTTGGGGCAGTACAACCGTAGCAGCCACTTTTATGGATTATTTTAATACCGCAGATTGGATCATAATCGTTACCTACCTGGCCGTTATGATCGGCATCGGCATGTGGGCCGCCCGCGGTCAAAAGAGCACCCGCGATTACTTCCTGGGGAATAAGAACATCGGCTGGTTTGGGATTGGCCTTTCCATCGTCGCGGCGGAGACCAGCGCGTTGACCATCATTGGTGTGCCGGCCATGGCTTACGCCGATAATATCACTTTCATCCAGATCATCTTCGGCTACGTCATTGCGCGTGTGATCCTGGCCGTGGTGATGGTTCCTCATTACTTGAAAGGCGAAATTTACTCGCCTTACCAACTGCTGGAACAATCGTTCGGCCAGTCGACCCGCCGTTGGGCGGGCGGAATCTTTCTAATCATGGAAACGTTGGCAGCCGGAGTCCGAGTTTACGTGGCTTCCATCCCGATCATGTTGATCCTGGGGAAAGATCTGCTGAGCATCGGAACAGGGGATCCCATTCTTGGCTCGATCATTCTCTTCGTCTTTCTTTCCCTTATTTACACTTACTTCGGCGGAGTTAAGGCGGTGATTTGGACGGACGCAGTGCAGTTCTGTCTCTTCCTTGCAGGCGGGATTTTCACGTTGTTTTATATACCCACTCTGATGGAGGGGGGATTCTCAGGGGCGATGAAGGTGGCTGCTGAAGGTGCGAAACTACACTGGTTTAACGCGAAGTTCACTTTTTCCACTCCTTTTAACATTTGGATGGGGGTAATTGGGGGGACGTTTGTGGTGTTATCGACGCATGGGGCCGAACAATTGATTGTGCAACGTGTGCTTGCCTGCAAACACGTCGCCGACGGAAGGAAGGCTTTGATCACCAGCGCGGTGCTGATCTTCCCCTTGTTCCTTATCTTCCTTCTTTGCGGCGCATTACTTTGGGCGTTCTACCAATCTCACCCGATGCAGATTGCGCTCCCGGAACCGAAGCCAGGCATCAAAGCCAATGATTTCATTTTTCCGATCTTCATGGTCACCGAGGTGCCCCACATCTTGAAAGGGTTCCTGATCGTGGCGATTCTGTCTGCTGCCATGTCCTCCATTAGTTCCGCCCTGACTTCGCTGGCATCGGTCTCGACCATGGATTTCGTGAAAGGCCTCATGAAAGGCAAATCGGAGGATTACTATTTCAAGTTCAGCCGATACTCCACCATCTTTTGGGCGGTGATCCTTGTTGTCGTGGCTTATATGAGCCGTGCCCAGGAATCAGTGTTGAATCTTTCGTTCGGTTTACGCGGTATGACCAGCGGAGCTTTGCTGGGGAGTTTGATTCTGGTCGTGATCTGGAGGCAGGGGCGAGCCATTCCGGTAATCGCGGGAATGACGGTCTCGATCGCGATCATGGCTTATGTTCACTTTTTCTTCGATTGGCAGGGAATCAAACCGGACGGCACTACCGGCGCTCTGAAGATCGCCTGGCCGTGGTATACTCTTATTGGCACCACTATTACTTTGAGTGTCGCCTGGCTGGTAAGGAACTTCGTTTCTGGCAATGACGGGACTGACGCACCGATATCGGTGACGAGCGCCAGGAAAACTAAGGTTTAATCAGCGTAGCTTGCAACCTGACTGACTCGTTTCTATCTGAAGTGTTAGCCCGCGGTGTTACCACTGCGGCTACGATCAGTGCACCGAGCATCCCGCCCGCGTGACAGGTCACAATCGGGAGGCCGACGTTACCGAAATGGACGAAATCAAAGATCAGCCGACCGCTGATCGCTTCTGCGGCGCATTTGACGAAGACTACTGCGAAAGAAATCAATCCTATCCGCCTGGCTTTTTGTTCCCCTGCAGAAATCAAATCCAGGGCACAGACGGCCATTAAACCGTGCGCGACTCCAGACATCCCACACAGTCCTACTTGTTGAATTGCCGGATCAACCCAGAGTGGAATCAGCAAGCCGCCAGAGGTCGTCGCCGATAAAAGGACCAATCGTTTGCCCAGGCGCCATTGGGCAATGGAAGAATAGAGCAGGGCAAAGGCAACGCCATCGACCAACAGATGGTAGAAACTGATATGCACAAAAGGGGCGGTGAACACCCGCCACCATTCGCCTGCGGCAACTGCACTGGGGAGGAACGTAAATGGATAGTTCCAGGTGCCGGACAGGAGAGGAATGTTGAGAATCAATAGGAGCGCCAGGCAAATCCAGAAATCGGCTTTTAAAGTCGCACGAGTCTGTGGATTTTTCGTCTCCAGAAAAAGCGAATGGTCAGCAGTGTTTTCCATAATCGTTTGCTCCCGTGCTTTTGTTTTTTTATTTTCATGTTTTCAGCGGAGAGGCGGGGCCAGCATCGCTGCCAGCCCCGCCGTTATGGTTACTTCAAGATGCTTTCTTATTCTTTATCCGGCGCATCCACCAGAGCAACGGGATCATCAGCGGACCGACCGGTCCACCACCACCGCCACCACCAAAGTTGAAGTTGTGGCTCTGACCCGGGGTTGAACTCGCCACTTCCTGGTTTGGCTGTGCCACTCGATTTTGAGGTGCTGATGCCTGGGGATTAACTGCCGGTGTAACCTCCTGTTTCTTCTCCTGCGGACCGATATCCGCCATCGCTTTGTTGCGAATCGCTTCGAGCCCCTTTTGCCGTGCTACTTGTGCATTGCGATCCCGTTGGTTCCGCAAGAGATTGGTGCGCGCGATTTTCCAGCGTTGAAATTCATTATCGTTTTCCAACACAAGGAAGGAGGTGTATTCGGTCACGATGGAATAACCTTCGCCAAGGCGTATCACCTCATCGGCGATGGAGGCACGGTTTCCAGTACGGTCCGCTTCTTTCAAGAGCGCATCGACTTTGTGCCAGGCCCACATGCGATCTACTTCCGGATTGCTATCGTCGGTCTTGGGGAAGGCCAGCGGAGCGGACTGTTTGAACTCCTTGCCGTTCACGCTGCCGCGCACTGCCACCGTGGCATCACCGCTCCCTTTATAGCGTCCATAGATTCGAACAGGCGTGCCGTGATAGAGGTTGGGCAACTGCTTCGGGGAAACATCTGTCACTTCAATGCCTCCGAAATCCATCTGGAGATCACTGGCTGCCGGGCGCGTTAGCTTCCGGCGAAAGGCCTTGGCCTGGCGGTTGAAATCATCCCCCCGGGAAATGAACGAAGCGAGCCCACCCGAATCCTGCGCCATCTGTTCGAGCAATGGTTTGTTCACGTCATTGCCGACGCCAATGCAGAACACGCGGGAATTGCGCGGGCGTTGCTGAATCAACGCAAGCAACGCCTGACGTTCATTTTGCTCCGTCATGCCATCGCTCAGAATAATCACGTTCAACTGCCGATCGGCCGCGGCATATTTGTAAGCCGTGTTCATGGCGGGGTTCAGCACAGTTCCGCCACGCGCCTGCTGAGTTGCGAGGAACTGGCTTGCCGCGGTTTTACTTGCTTCATTAGCGGCGCGTAATTCGCTAAATCCCACGTTTGGCTGGACGTTAAATGTCATCACTTCGAAGCGGTCTTTCTCACCTAGTTCGTTGATGAATGCTTCCACTGAATCTTTCGAGACAAGCAACTTTCCGTCATCTGCCATGCTTCCCGAAATATCGAGGACGAACACGTAATCCATCCCGTCATCCATCTTGGCAAGGTCGTCGCCTGCGGTCATCGTGAGGCAGAAATAGCCATCTTCACCGTTCGGCTTGGAGGTAATCAGATCGAGGCCTGTCTGTGCGCGGGAAAGGTGGTAGGCGATCACAATGTCCTTCGCGAGGGACCCCGTCTTCGTTTCCAGGCTGGCCTGAAAAAGATTCGGGTCATGTTTCGCGATTACAAAATCGGCTCCATGACTGGGGCTTTCCATCGCTTCGATGGGCACCGCGGATTTTGTGGTCAATGAGAAGGCGAACTTCCCCGTGGTGCGAGAGTCTGTTTCCCGACGAGTGGTCGTCGCGAGCGGATAAACGTAGTTCGCCCAGTCATGATCGTAATCAAGTTCCTGGTAGTAGGTGATTTCGACTTTCTGGTCGGCCTGCGCGGCGATCGGGAATATGCGCATCTCAAATGTTTTGTAATCGACCTGTTCGAGAAGCCCTGGATCCTTGCGGCTCACCTTGTAGCTTTCATAAATCTCCCGGGCCTTCTTTTTCTCCAGAACCTCACCAACCATTTCCTTTCCATTGATCCACATGTTGAAGTTCGCGACCGACGCCCCTTTCGGAACCGGGAAGGTGTAGAGCGCTTCCACCTGGCGACTTTCGGTGTTGTGGAAAACCTGCGTCACTTTCGTCACCGCGATCCCGTTATTGATGGTGACATCCACCGCATGCTCTTTGATTTCCAGCACCCCGCCAAAGCCGCCGTCCGCCACCAATAAACCGGCCGCATCCGCGGTGGTAGGCTGACTTAATTGTAAGAACGAAGCCGCCGCCAACAGCAGCCCCGCCCATTTCACATTTTTCATAGAATTTGTTCCTTTCATTTTCTGTATGGCCAACGAGTGGCCAGGAATCTTGTATACATGTGGCGTGCCAAGGGTGGTCAGGTGGACCTAATGACCTGTTAGTAAGGGGTTTGTAACGATATGGTATTCGGGTAGGTCCTGTGTGTTCCAATTGCATTCGACATTTTATGTTGGCGCGAGATACAGGATTTGCATGCCGCACCCAGCGTTGCAGGTCAGTCACGCCTGGAGACGGGCGCGGCGCGTGTATGTGCAGGAGGAAGGACGACTACAGGATTGGTGGGCGCCAACTGGAAGGGCTCTTTTCGGGTGCCAAGAAATATGTCGATCCAGTATTCCACAATAGCGTAGTTCTTGTGAACCTCCCGGTGGTGGATGAAGTGCAGGTCTCTCTTTTTCTGGAACCATTGAAAACGCCCCCAGATACTATCGCGAAGGTGATACTGCTTGTGCAGATAGATATGCCACCAGATTGCAAATATCATTGCACAGGCATGACTGATAAAAAGCCACGGACCAAGAGCCCAACCAATTGCGCCAGCAGTTGGGACAAGTGGAATGGCGTAATACCACATCACATGTTGCTCACTATCCAACCACTCGTCGGAAACTAAGCGGTGAGGCGGATATTTGCCGTGATGCCCTTTCGCGTGCGTCTCGTAGATCTTTCGTATGCGGTTGTGATGTCCGAAGATCCGGTGAAGTAGCGTCTGAACGATAGCAGCGAAGTAGTACGAACCAGCAAACATCAAAAGGCACTGGAGAATGATCATGGGCTTAAGATGGAGACCCCGTTACTGATTGTGACATCCACCGTATGCTCTTTGCTCTGAAGCATCCCAAAGTCGTCGTCAGCGATCGATAAACCGGCCATATCTGCGCTCGTTGGATGACTCATTTGTAAAAACGATAATGCTGCCAACAGCGGTTTCGGCCATTTCACCTTTTTAATAAATATTGTTCCACAGCCATCCCATAGTTTTGAGAAAAAAAGGTTGAACTGAGTGTTTAAGACCTGCCACACGGCAGGGGTGAAAAATAAAAACAAGATCAGTCCAACCGCGTCAAAATTCTCTGTCC
>JBKJKE010000219.1:0-6980 GCA_046597605.1 Limisphaerales bacterium
GAATTGCTGGCCTTAAAAGAGATAGACCTGCTCTAACCCTCTGGGCCCGCAGTCCTAAGCCGGAACGATTCAGCAGGAAGAATTTCAACCACGGATTAACACGGATAAACACGGATCGGAGATGTGCTTTCTATCGCCTTTGCCGCGTGAACTATTCGGTGAGCTCAATCAAACAACAGATTGCGAAAAGGGGACTCCATTATCCGTGCAAATCCGTGTTTATCCGTGGTTAAGTCCGTTTCCAAACTGCATCGTTCCGGCTTAGCTGCAGTGACTCCGACAGTTAATACTGCGACTTCCCCGGAATCATTTTAGACCGATGATCTTCGGCAATTTGTTTTAGTTCCGCTACGACATTGGGATGTTGGCTAGCCAAGTCAAAACGTTCGGAAGGATCTTCCGCGACGTTGAACAGCAGCGGGGGATCATGTCTTTCGGGTTCGTCTTTGCTGTAGCCATCGTGAGTAATGAAATGTGCTTTGAAGTTTCCTTTGCGCACGGCGCAGAGCAGGTCGGCATAATAGAGAAATTGCGTATCGCGGACGCTTTGCTTTTTGCCGAACAGCATCGGCGTTAAATCCACTCCATCCATTACTCGGTCTTTCGGTTGTTCGACCTTTGCCAGGTTCAATGCGGTGCTAAAAAGGTCCATCGCATTGGCGAGTTCGTGATTCACGCCGACCCGAATTTTGCCGGGCCAATGAGCAATTGCCGGGACGCGATAGCCACCTTCCCACGCGCCACCTTTGCCGTCGCGAAACAAGCCGGTAGAACCTCCGTTTTGCTGGCGTTGAATCCAGGGACCATTGTCGCTGGTAAAGAACACAAAGGTGTTGTTCTCCAGCTTTTCCTTTTTCAGCCAGTTCAGGACCTTGCCGACGCTCGTATCCAATTCCTCTACTGTGTCACCATACCGTCCGCGTCTGCTTTTGCCTTTAAATTCCTCAGAAGCGAATAGCGGGACATGCGGAAAGGTGTGGGCGAAATAGATGAAGAACGGTTGTTTCTTATTTTCTTCCATGAAGCGGATGGCTTCCTCCGTATAACGTTGCGTCAAGGTGTTCTGATCCACCGGACGTTCAACGATGTTTGTGCCTCTGAACAGGGGGACGTTGAAGTTACGAAAATCCGGATTCTGGCTGAGTGAATCCGTATTTCGAACTTTAGGCGTGATATTATCGCTATCGTTGGAATAGGGCAGGCCTAGAAAGGTGTCGAACCCATGGTCAGTCGGCAAGTAGCCCGGCAGATCTCCGAGGTGCCATTTGCCGATAGCGCACGTGGCATAACCTTTTGTCTTCAACGCTTCGGGCAAAGTGATCTCGTCAGCAGGCATTCCTCCCTGGTGATTGGGATATAACACGTGACGACCACGTGCCCCTGACATACCGCTTCGAATGGGAAACCGGCCGGTCAAAAGCGCTGCACGACTCGGAGTGCAGTAACAACTGCCCGCATAAAAATCGGTAAAACGCATTCCTTCTGCCGCCATGCGATCCAAATGAGGTGTCCGAATGCTGGGATGCCCGTAGCAGCCCAGATCGCCGTAACCGAGGTCATCGGCGAGGATAATGATGATGTTAGGCGCTTTATCGGCGGCCGGGGCCGTCGGAGTAAACCACGCCAGGACAACAACCATCGCGATACGAATGAGCTTCCGCATGCTTCTGATTTATATGCTTATCGGGAAATTGCCAGACCGCTTTGAGGCTGGAACATTCGTTCAGGCTACGAACACGTCCATTGTTTTTCAGAATAAAGGGAATGGAGACCATGGGGTTGTGCCGGGAGTAGTTTATTTTCAGGACATTAAAATCCGAAGGCTACAGTGACCGTTGTAAAAAATATCTTATACCAAAAGTCACCTGAGCAACTAGCCATTCTCATAAAATTGTGTTTACATTGGGACCTGAATTAACGAAGCAGTAACCGGGATGACCAAGGACGAATTTGAATCCAAGTACCCGCTCATTATGGGTTGGATCAACCAGACGATAGCCGATCATGCGGGCGGTGCATGGTCTATTGCGTCACTCGGGTTTCCACGGCTGTCCCAGTATTTCCACCCGCAACTACTTGCAACCTCAAGGGTCGTCTATGTTGCGTCGGTTCCGATCCCCCCTCTGACTGCCATGGGTCTGGATCAGTTCGCTGATATCGAGAGTATGGACCTTGGCGGAATCACTTTCCTGAATACGTTTTTCTCCAGACTTGAAATGCAATATAACGAGGCTCATCACTTCCACGAACTCATCCACGTGATTCAATGGCGAATTCTCGGGCCGAAATTATTTATGGAAGCCTACGCTCACGGGTTGACCCGCATTGAATATCGGCAAACGCCTCTTGAAGTAATGGCTTATACTTTGGAAAGCGTGTTCAGAAACAGCACCACGCCATTTAACGTCGATAAAGTCGTGCGAGAACAGTTGGGAGAACTCTACGTCCAGTGCAGATAGCTTGTCTGCGGATCGCGATGGATCCAAACAGGAGAAAAGCGGCGGCCTATGCGGCCGCCGCTTTAGTTATCTTGAAGAACTATTTCACGTCCTGAACGATGGTTCCATCTTCTGCGATATGCAGTTTGGAATTTTTGCCAGAGTCTTCAAATGTGACTTCGTAGACAGTGCGTCCAGTGCGGGTTTCTTTATCGATGTCATCGATCTTGGCATTGGGAGCGCGCTGCGTAATCGTTTTCTGGACGGCAGCAGGGAGGTCTTTGAATTCAGTGCCAATGCTGTCCGTGGCGGCGCCTGCATTTTCGTTGATCGTTTCAGATTTCACAATATTTCCATTTTCTGCAACGTGCAGCTTTGGGTTCTGTCCCGGTTCAGCGAAAGTGATTTCATAGACGGTCCGCCCGGTGCGGGTTTCCTTGTCGATGTCATCGATCTTCGCGTTTCCGGCATGACCTTTAATCGTGTTTTGAACCGCAGCAGGTAGCTCTGAAAACTCCGTGCCGACATCCGGGGCGGTATCTGAACCCGCACGGCGTTCCTCACTGGTTGCGCAGCCTACCATCAATCCGACAATTGCTGTTAAACAGACGATTTGATTTTTCATAGGTTTCTAGATTCCGATTTGCCCGTGATTCGGAACAGCGGTGATTGCCCCTATTGGGAAGTAAAGGAAGCGGAGTATGAGGATTGAGTTTTTTAAACTATTCCATAATTTTTCCTCCAGTGATGCAAAGCTGGAGGATTGGTGTCTTATTCCTGACGTTCTGCACGACTGTTGCGACCGTCAATATTGATGCGGACTTTTTCCCGAAGTTTAGAAAGCAGATCGCTTCACAACACTATCTTGAGACCACTGGTGTAATTCAGGAGAGCAGAATTGAGTATTACTATTCGTCCCGTCCGACCAGGCGAAGGTCCATCCCCGTTATCCGTTATACGTTTTCCCTGGAGAAACGCCTTTATACATGTGACCGCTATAAATACGCCTGGGGCGGGCGTTCCGTAGAAGAGGTGATTGGCAGGCTGCCGAAAGGAAAAACGGTTCCGGTCCATTACAACCCTGAAAACCCTGGCGATGCTGTCCTGGAGAAAGGGGTGGGGGAGGGAGATTGGTTGCAATACTGGTTGGTTGTTGGCTTGAACTTCCTCGTGCTGTTCGGTTGGTGCATCGGTCTTTTCTGGCGTCGTAAAACGAAAGCACACTCTTCGGTAGGAGCGGGAGGAGCCAGTCGAGGGATTGGGAATCGAATTTTTTGATCCGACTGTTCACGATCTATCGTTGCACTATTTGGTGAGATCCACCCCTGCATCTACGTGGTTGATCATCTGTAAAGTTACCAGGGTTCCTTTGCAGGTGCCTGGGAATCAGTTTGAAACGGAACTGCTGGAAAACTGCCCGGAAGCATCACAACTCCCGGGCAGTATCTATTTTGTAGCTAATTCTAGCGGCGAACGAAGCGAACACCATCTGCCATCACCACGGGTGCTGTGGATCCTATGGCATTGGAGAGACGCACATACCCGGTCGTCCCGGCGTTAAAACTTCTTCCCGAAGCGATCAATATCCACGAACCGCCGTTGATCTGTTGATTCACGTTGACGGTGGTAGATCCAGTCGCCGATGAGATCGTCCAGGGTGCATTCGACGCCCGGTTGCTTCCTTGTGGGTACCAGATGTAGACATCGTAAGTGCCACTGCTTGGAATGCTCGGACGATACGTCGCGGTGTGGGTGGCTGTGCCAGTAACGCCATTGATGTACCTGTAATCGGTCCCGAATTTATCCGTGGAGGATGTTCCTGAGCTCCATGTTCCGACAAAGCTTGCCTGTCCATTGTCGATGATGATTTCTCCGGGAGCGCCGGCCAGGACCACGTCACGAGTCGTTACTGATCCGGCAGTGACGGAGAACGTGGTGCTGAACGACGTATATCCGTTAAACGAAGCATTCAGGTTGTAAGTGCCTGGCGGCAAATCGACAGAACCGAAGAAGCCGGTACCATCGCTGATGAAGGTGCGGTTTGCCGGTCCAGTGATTGAGATACTGGCGCCGTCGAGGAAGTTGCCAGCACTGCCACCACTAATGAAACCTTTCAAATGTCCGCGGGTGGGAGAGGTCTTCCAGGGCATTGTCGGGATCGCCACCTTTTGAGAGAAGATCGGAGGCGTCGTGGAATCGTAGCTGCTCGGCGCAACCCACGCATTAAGAACCGTGGTCAAAGCAATGCCTTGATTGTTGGGAGTATTGTAATCGTAGCCGAAAACCCCATCGGCTTTTTTTCCTGAGGTGGTCGGGGTGCGGGTCACCCGCATTTGGCGGATGCCGTCGTCAACGCGGTTCAAATACAACCCCGGGCCGATGATGACGTGGCGATTATATTTTTCATTGGCTGCGAATTGGGTCCAGGTGCGGTAATCCGCTGCCTGCACCGAGTTCGTTTCACGGAAGTAATTCATCGGACGGTTAACGTCGAGAATCCCTTCTTCCATCCAGCCACGCCAATCCTGCAGGACGTCGTTATAGGCCCGTGCTGAGTTGGTCCACTGGGTTTTGGTAGCAACCGCTGGCGACCAGGTAATGGTGTCAGCGATCAGTTTTACCTGTGGCTTGGTCGCCTGGATGTTGAGATAAATCTTACGGACAAGCGCGGTGATTTGATCACGACGCCATTGTTTCCAAAGACTATCTGAAGGACTCGGTTGGCCTGTGCGTCCGAAGCGTTGATTGAAGCGAGCAACCGATACCGGGTTATAACCTTCATCCGCGCTGGAGTAACGGACATAGTCAAAGTTGATGGCGTCAATGTTGTAACGACTCACCACGTCCATGAAGACATTATAGGTGTGACGCTGCACGTCGGGATGACCTGGATCAAAGGAGTATTCCCCGCCGATGAACGTCTGGCCGGAACTGTTTCGGAGAAGCCAATCGGGGTGCTGGTTGTATGGATGACTCGGATCGGAAGGGGGAGTGGATCCCTGCCAGATATGGTAAGTCACCATCCAGGCGTGAACATCGAGGCGCTGTTTGCCATTAAGAGTATCGTGCGCCTTGGTGAGCAGGTCAGCCAAAGGATCAAAAGTGGAGGCTACCTCGGGGTTTTTTGGTTCGTAATTAGAATTGTAGAACGCATCCCCGCGTCTCCGCATCTGCACGGCGACCGAGTTCATATTACCGGCCCGCGTGCGATCAATGATCGTGGTACACTCACCAGCGGTGTTGTAGAGGCTGGCCCAGCCGTTTACCCACAGACCGCGATATTCCGGGGTCGTTTGTGCAAGTGCGGTGCTGGTGCCAAGTACGAGTGCAAGAAGAGGGACAAGTCCCCGAATGCTACATAATGCCATAGGTGTTTTTGTTTTTTTTGATGTGTCTGGTTACAAGTAGGAAGTCGGGGTACGCCGACTTAATGCCGCTTTTTAAATGTTTATTCAACCTGATTTTGTCGTGTGGAATGCCGCATGCAGTCTTAATTGCAGCTGGAACGGGGCTGTCACTAGGCACGACCGGCATTTTCGCTCCTTTCCGACACTTATCGTGGCGAAACGACTCCGGATCGACCTCGATTCTGCACCCTGCCGGCCCCGAAGCACCTCGACCGGCCTCGATTTGATACCGGTCGAGCCCGGAACCACTCCTTAAAATCCAATTTCCGCAGGCTGAGGCTCCTACGGGCTGGGCAAAGAGTGGAAGGTTCCGCAGGTCAAGAATTTGACTTCATACCCTTTACTTCATAAACCTTGCGTTCCCCTTATGCCCATACGAGTAGCCATCGTGGAAGATGACGCCGGGATTCGACAGAGCCTCACCGCCTTGCTTCGATGCGCGGAGAACCTTGAGTTTGTTGACTCCTTTTCCACCGTCGAAGCCGCTTTGCAAACGCTTCCGCAAGACTGGCCAGACGTTTTGCTCATGGACATCAACCTTCCGCGAATGTCTGGAATCCAGGGCGTGGCAAAGATCAAAGCCTTAAGACCGTCTCTCCTGGTAGTAATGTTGACCGTCTATGCGGATAACGAAAAAATCTTTGAATCCTTGAAAGCGGGAGCCAATGGTTACCTGCTGAAGCAGACGCCCCCGGAAGAAATCCTCGAAGCTATTGCTGACGTCCATGCTGGCGGCTCGCCCATGTCCAGTCCGATCGCCCGCAAAGTGGTGGATCATTTTCAACGACAGGCGAGTTGTCCGGAAACCGAAACCCTTTCCAAACGTGAGTTGGAGATCCTGAACTACCTCGCCGAGGGGTGTCATAATAAAGAGATCGCCCAAAAACTTGGCATCGCTTACGAGACAGTTCGCACTCATCTCTGCCGGATCTATGAAAAGCTGCATGTGAATTCGAGGACCGAAGCCGTTCTTAAATATCTGGGTAAAGATAAACGGTAGAAGGCTTTTGATCCCTTTGAATTGCTGGCCTTAAAAGAGATAGACCTGCTCTAACCCTCTGGGCCCGCAGTCCTAAGCCGGAACGATTCAGCAGGAAGAATTTCAACCACGGATTAACACGGATAAACACGGATC
>JBKJKE010000075.1:0-16835 GCA_046597605.1 Limisphaerales bacterium
GAAGAACGACCTGGCGGCCGATGGCTTCTGTCTGCAACCATTCTTCGCAACCGAGTCAGCTTTCCTGGCGGTGCTCTTTACCTTCAACCTGCTGAGCCTTTACCAGCATCAGACGACGCCCACCCGACCTTATCGGCAACCCGGAACCTTGCGAACCACCGTGTTTCTCTGCGGGGCGATACTGGGCGTAATGGGACGCCAAATGGTAATTAAACTCTCCTCAGCCTGGGGTGGTTTGCGCAAACATAAACCCCTGGTGGATGCCACTTTAGACTGTTTCAAATACCCTTCGCCGAAGTTGGTTCCACCTATGGATCGTTTGGCTATCGGAGGCGGTATGATCTGACTAAAACCGGCCTCGCTCCCCAAAAATTATCGTCCTACTTCGGAGTTCGGGCTAAACGGTAGTCGGCCAGCGGCCGGCCGATGGCCCGGGCTGAGGAATTTCGGCCCGTTGGGCCTTGGCCCGCAAGGTCGCTTAGTCAATATTTACGCGTTTTCAGAGCATCCAAAAATGCCCGGAAATACTTTCAGCGGCTTTCGGAGCGTTCAAAAGTGGACGGAGATAATTTCAACGGCTTCCGGAGCGTCCAAAACCGGACGGATATAATTTCAACGGTTGTTGGAGCGTTCAAAAGTGCGCGGAAATAAGTTCAGCGGTTTTTGGAACGTCCAAAAGTGGGCGGAAATAACTACAACGGGTTTTGGAGCGTCCAAGAGTGGCCGAAAATAATTTCAACGGCTTCTGGAGCATCCAAAAGTGGCCGGAAACGCGTTTTCGGCGGTTTTCGAAGCATTCAAATGTCACCGGAAACGATCGTGTCGCACCCAGCGTGGGGTAGGAACGTTTCGCCGAAATGTCCCTAATTTCTTCCCTCCAGAGCAGCTGACGCGGTTTGAGGCAACGGCAGCAGAGCGGCGTCTGAATACGAATTGAGTAGCTGGCGTTTGATTTCGATAGATTATCTTTTAAAGAACCATCAGCCTTGATCATGGTCAGGCAGCTTTTTCGAATCACTTTGTTCGTTATTTATGTCGCATTGCTTTCGGCCTGCGCCACGGCCCCCACTCCAGAGCGCCGAGAAGCTTTGTTTTGGGGCCGAGTTCTGTCAGTTGAATCGTTAGGCTTGGACAAGGAACTGTTTGGTGGCGGATGGGCGCTTTGGCGCGTCGAAATCGATTTGGTCGGCAAAGTTTACGAAGAGAACCCGCAACGAGTGAGTGCCTACTATCTTCAAAACTTTAGAACCAACTATGTCGATGCTCATGGAACTTACATAGGGTCGTCGCATTCTCTGGCCTGCGGGAGTTGGCCCCGTATTCGCACGAATGTTGTGCACAGGTTTAACTGTGTCCGACGCGATGTTGGTCAAGAGAAGGGTGTCTGCTACATAGAACAGGCATTGTCAAAGTGATCTGGCTTGCGTCTCCACCAGAGTCATCCTCGGGGAAGCGTTTTCATCGGTCATCCGACAAGTTGCGAACCACGAGAGCTCGTTGCGTGACCATTTGATGTTCCCTTTGTCTGATTAGTATAGGGTATTCCTCTTTTGATCAGTTTATGAAACTCGTATGAATTTGCATGCTGCACGGTCTCGGAAATTGATCCGACGTTCTTTCATCGGATGCGCTGTTATTACGGCAGCATTGTTTGTTCTGTTTCTTTACTTCCGCATCTCTCTCCCACGGGATGCATTTGCCTACGCTGGCATGGCATTAGAGTGTCATCCTGTCTGGAAGCAGTTCGCGCTCCGCCGTTTCTCTGCGGGGGATTCTGCGAAGGAGTTTCTTCTTCAGAATCCGCCAAGTCGTCGTGAAGAATTCGGGCGCTATGGGATATATGACTACAGTGAAGACAGCCGGAATGGTCTTCAGTTTACTGGGTTCACCGTCCGTGCCCGGGATGGAAAGCTAATCTCTTCGTCCGCCTGGAGTTGCACATGGGACTTCACGTTTTTTGATATTCCGGACCCTGCGCTGAACCAGCAGTATACCAAATATCTGGAAGAGCGTAGTGCAAAAAGAGAACCTTGAATAAATGCGATACCACGATTTTCATTTAGCGGGTTATTCGGTGAGAGACTTCGGTCGCTCCATTTCGCTTGATTTGATTTTCGATTATCCGGGGCAACCGAAAGAAATATCAGTAATCGAGTTCTCCGAGGTTGCTTGCCTACAACTTCGTTCATGTGGGAGTCGCCATCATTACAGAAATCGCGGAGGAGCCGCTTGCAACTCTAGTTGCACTCGTCTGGATAGATTTGGCAGAACGAGAACGTAGAATCGGCGCGCATAAACCGTGGGACAACGATTCTGAGGCATATTGTTCTAAATTGGAGGAAGAAGGCTATCGCGCCTGGAGCATTGGTTCAGCCATCGGCTTTGAGGGTTACGTTATTGCGAAAGCTGTGAGTCAAAAACCAGCGTGAGCAATGCCGCCCCGTGCTGTCACCGGCATGGCTGCAGGTCATGGCTTTCAAAAAACGCTGACGAATGGTTCACCTTCTCCTCGGGGGAGAAGGAGCACCTTCGCCGCTCTCTTGAACTTGCGACGCTTTTTAGACTCCGGAAATTGTTGGCTGTAATTTGACACGTAAAACCAGAATCAGCCCGCGCTGTCACCAGCGCAGCCACTGATGTAGCGAAAAACATTCCATTCCCTCCCTAAAAATCTATTGTCTCTCCCCATGAAATCTCCACGGGACGGGAAAAAGGGACGGAACACAAAGAAACAGCCGAAGCAGGCGCGCTCTCAAATGACGCGGGCCATGCTGGAACGGATGCGGACGATTCATTACCGGCTCTATTCCAAAGAATTTCCTTCGCTCGAAGCACTCGCCCTGGAATGTGAGATCGACACCCGGACCATCGAACGTGATTTCCAGATGATGCGGGTCCGCATGAACACAAAGATCGTCTGGAACCGAAAACATCGCGGTTACCAATACGAAGGGGAAGTGGCGATGTTTCCCGATGTGCTCATGACGGAAGGGGAACTGGTGGGATTGGCGATTGCGGTGAGCGCGTTTCAGGGTCGGCTCTTTGCCGGGCTCGGTGACACGTTGGCGGAGCTCTTCGATAAGATCGCGGGTGGATTACCCAAGAACATCCTCATCAATCTTTCGGCCTGGGAACAGGCAGTTTCATTTCACTATATCGGTGAACCGAAATTTGATGCCGGCATGTTTCAGCAGGTGATTGCAGCGATCGCGCAACGCACACAGTTGCAAATGACCTACGCAACACCGAACGAGGCTCCTGCGGACCGGATTTTCGATCCGCTTGCCATGGCGTTCATCAACCGGGAGTGGATCCTTTTTGCCTATTGTCACAAACGGAAGATGGTGCGCTGCTTTGTGCCACCCCGAATGAGTGCGGTGGAGAAAACAGGGAAAACATTTGTGCGCCCCGCCGGTTTCAGCATCCAGGAGGAACTGAAGCACACCTTCGGTCCCTATAAAAGCGATGTGCTCTATGATGTGGTGCTGCGCTTCAAAAAGAATGCGGCGCATGAAACGCGTGAGCGCGAATGGCCGAAGGGTCACACGCTCGTGACGTTGCCGGATGGCCAGGTGGATCTGCACATGAAGCTCTCGCACTTGCAGGACATTCTCACGTTTATATTGGGCATGGGCCGCAAAGTGGTGCCGATCGAACCGAAGGAATTGCGGGAGATGCACGCCAAGGAGACTTACGAGATGTGGGAGGATGTAATGCAGGTCTGCGAGGAGAAGGCGAAGGGAGATGCGAGGGGCGATCAGTAAAAGGCGAGGCGCTGGAACCTTCCCTGGCGAGTCGGACGCAGCTGTAGAAAGGCATTCCAGTGAGCCGTGTCACACGCGGATTTTGTGGCAATGGCCGTTCTCTCGTCTACCGGTCGCGAAACCGCGCAAACTTCCGGTTAGGGCTCCAGAAGTCTGCGCGGCCCTTGCGGACAACATTAGTATAAAATGCCGTCCAAACTTTCCCAGCCAGACCAATTCCCGTTGAACCACTTGTGCTGAAGGGTGTTGTCTGTGCCACGCATAAAGATGTCGAGACGGTTCGGTCCCCAGGATGAAATCGAAGGATCCGAAGTGGAGGTGCCCAACTGATTCGCCCATGATGACCAGCCGCCGCTGTAAATCTTCTGGTAGATGTTGTTGTTGCCGCCGCGACCGACGACATCGATTCGACCGTCTCCCCAACAAACCGCTTCCGGGCTGGAATTCAAAACGCCGCCGAGATCCTGCCATCCAGTCCACGCCCCACTGGCGGTGGTATACCAGGCATGCATGAGGGCGCCGGAAGAAGCTTTGTAAAAAGCATCAAGGCGACCTGGTGCCCACGAGCAAATGGTCGGATCTGAAGCAGCGTTTCCGCCGATGTTATAGAAAGGTCCCCAATTACCGTTCGCATAGGTTTTGTGGAAGATGGCATTCCCGCCACCGCGAACAACGACATCGATGCGGCCATTGCCCCAGGAAACAGCGTCCGGTCCGGAGGAAAGAGTTCCTCCGAGATTTTCCCAGCTACCGGTGGGAAACCAATCGCTGCCATTGAAATATTTATGATAAAGAGCGTCGCCCCCGCCGCGGACAAAGACATCCAGGCGGTTGGTCCCCCAGGTAGAAATCGCAGGGCTGGAAAAACTGTCGCCACCCAAATCCCAGAAGGGGGACCAGGAGCTGCCATTGTAGTATTTGTGGAAGATGTTGAAGCCACCCCCGCGCACGACGACATCGATGCGTCCCGGGCCCCACGAAACGGCATCCGGACCGATCAGATTCGCAGTCGTGCCGCCGTTGCCGTTCTTGCGGGTGTTGACGCCGCTGCGAGCTTCGCCACCGCTATAATTGCTGGTGATATAGGGGTTGTAGAGATTTGCGCCGGGGCAGGAGGTGGATTTTACTTTGTTATGTCCATCCAGCCAACCGACGGTTCGACATCCTTCGTCACCGCAATATCCGCTCGCGCTACCGAAAGGCGACCAGGCAGAGGGCATGCGCCACGCAATCACGTCATAAAGGCTGTCGCGAGAAGCTTCGGTGGGAGATTGAACTTCATAGTTGCCCATGATGTTGAAACCGAAGCTGTTGTCGTTGGCGCTGTCGTGACTCCCTTTTGGCAGGCTACTCATTGAGCCGGAACGGCCTTCGAAGATATTCCCACCCGCATCTACCATAAAGTGATAACCGACATCGCACCAACCCTGGGTATCCATGTGGTAATTCTGGATCCCGCGGACTTTAGATTTGGAGGCGGTCAAATCCGTGGAGTAATCGGTGCTTCCGGCAGTGTGATGAATAATGGCTCGGTTCAGCGAGGCCATCTGGGAAATGGTACATCCGGGGGCCCGGGCGGACCAACAGGCACGGGTACAAATGGTTGGTTGTGGACCTTGAGCGGCATTGGCCGCAAAGGTTCCGCCCAGTAGAGCCAAGCCAAGGAGGCCCAGCGGTTTCGGGAACCACTTACCACGAGGAGCGAGGGTTTCTTGTATTCTCATATGGAATTTTGTTTGGGTTTTAATTTTTGGTTAGAAGGAACGCGAGGGGACGGCGGACGGCGAAAAAGAATCGCGACGAACGTTCATGGGTGATGACAACGAGATTAGCGAAACCTGGGGAGGAACGCTATCGGGTTGTTCGGTAACTCCATGCGGAATTACCGTTTACAGCAATTGTAAGAATCTTCCTTACGGGAGCCGTGCGATGCAGGAGAGTCTATTCTTATTGAAGTCCAGTTTTTTTCCTTGGCAAGCAGGCCCGCGCCACCCACCAGATCAAAATGATTTGCAGAGGTAAACGAGCCCACAAGGCCCATTGTGGGAATTTCGTTTCGGGCCAACCATGCAAGGCAACGTGAAGATTCGCCGGAAAGATCGCAATCAACAAGGCAATCAAACCCCATCCAGCGAATCGTCGTGTTCGCGGCAAGAGCACCCCCAACCCGCCGAGAACTTCGGCAACGCCGCTGATCCAGACCAGTTCCGTATGCCATGGTAAATAAGAAGGCATCATGGAGAGGTAAGGTTCGGGATTGATGAAATGATTCACACCCGCGACGACAAAGAAAACTGCCAAAAGCCAGTGCCAGATAGTTCTTGAAATGGGAGGGGTTGGATTCACTGATGACTATTTGTGGAAGGCATCATGCGCCCGAGAGTATCCAACTGTCGACTGGAACGTGAGCACTGCGTCAAGTCGCGTTTACAAGGGATTTCCGGGAATCGGTAGAGTGATTCACGTGGGATTCTCCCGTGTTCAAGATTCCTGCAAAAACTTCGGGGAAACCTGTTGACGGGTGGAGGTCTCATTTGTAGATTACGCCTCCCTTCGGGGGAACCCTTGTTCCGGAGTAGCTCAATGGTAGAGCACGCGGCTGTTAACCGCGGGGTTGTAGGTTCGAGCCCTACCTCCGGAGCCATCTTCTTAAGTGCTTGATGTTCAAGCACAGCTCCACTCAGGCAGGTGCTGAAAAAGTCTTTCTGTATACCGGCAAATCTCGGTTTCGCTTTAGCCTCTTCCAAAGCGAATTCTGAAACACCGTTTCTGGGTACACAAACGAGGAAATCACTACTAAATCCAGGATTTCGTCACCAGGAAAAGAGAGACTCTTAGCACAAAAAACAAACCGGTGGCGGGGTAACACAAAGAATCAATCGACTGAGTAGACAGTTCTTAATCGGGCACTCGGACGGACCTATCGATCCCAAACGAGTCGTTCGAACCTGCAAGACGTATTCATTGGGGTGGGTTCCGGGGCTTGGAACACGGGTCCACGAGAAGTCTAAGTCTAAAAACCAGCTTAAGGTCCCCGTTTATGGACGCGTTTGAGAGTCGTTTGTGTTTCCTCCGCGACGATCTCGATCTCCCCAATTACGCTGTGCAGGCTCTTTACCGGCAGCAAGATCCTCCAGATTCTTTTTAGTGTCATCCAGCACGCGCAACATTCGCTCATCGGTAGTTCCTTGCC
The DNA here is from genome assembly GCA_046597605.1 of Limisphaerales bacterium. Taxonomy (GTDB): domain Bacteria; phylum Verrucomicrobiota; class Verrucomicrobiia; order Limisphaerales; family JACDHS01; genus JACDHS01. The sequence goes on from JBKJKE010000075.1 coordinate 6,958, forward strand.
GCAATGTATCCACAAGGGTAATTCGCGAAGAAATCACATTGGGATCGGTGGGCCGGTCCGAACGATCAAATCCACCCGCCAGACGCATGATGGCGAAGCTCTTCATGCGGGAATCGATGTCTGGATTGCCTAATATCTCGGACAGAAAAGTGTTCGCCTGCGGGTTTGTCCCGGCGTAATCGAGAATGCGATTTCCAAGCGACATCTTATCCCAGTTGTTGGACACAGTGCTGGCCTTATAAAGATCGTAATAGGTACCGACCATCTGCTCTCCCAGGATTTTGGCCAGATATTGCTGCGCATTGCGGTTTAGTCGTCCGTCCGCACCGGTCAGCATTCTTTTTGCATCAGCCACAAAGGAAGCGTCGTTGTACATTTCGAGCACTCCGTAAAGGTAGCCTTCAGCCTGCTCATCGAGACGATTTGGATTATCGATGGGCAGAGGATTGCGCAACAGGTCACAGGCCGAAGCCACTGCTTCGGCACGGTATTTGTTTGGCACCATGTCCTGGAGCATGCGGGCTAAATAGGCTACTTCCACCGCGCGCCCGCTCTTGCCCATGACTTCGGCAAGCGTTTCCTCAGCTGAAGGGCTTCCGATTTCTTTTAAGACATCGAACAGACCAATCCGCAAGGAGGGCGGCAGCGTGAATTCCATGGTGGGCGAGGAACGTTGCCAGGGATTAAAACGACCACGGTCATCGCCATCTCCCCTGCTCCGCTCCACTCCATAATCCAAGTCAGTATTCTGCGCGAGGAACTCACGGATGGGCACAACCGATACTTCATTCAACTCAGCAAGTTCCTCTAGTTCATGTATAATTTTTCGTAAGATCGGGCCTCGGGCTTGGCCAGCGGGACGCAATTCCATCAAACGAGCGAGAATTTCTTTTGGGGTCCGCTTCGTGCTTCCTGCAACTTCCTGCTGCTCGGTGATCCGTTCGACCAAAGGCGCCTTATTTCGTTCCGTGGCCAATTCCGATTCCAAACCTTTGATACGACTTTGAAACTCCGTTTCCATTCGAGCCTGTTCCCGTTTCAAAGAATCGGTCTGTTTGGCAGAGATATAATAGGCTATCCCGAAGCCCAGGCCGCATGCAGCGAGAATAGAAAGGAAGGTCTTCATGGTCGTAAAACTGGAGGAACACTACACCTCCACTGTATAGACGGGAAGTCCGCGCCTCTGTTACAAAAAAGCATTGATTCATGGTAGAAATGAAGCAGCGGGTTCGAATCCCCCCCGGTTGACGCACTTTTCCAACTCAGCAGCGTCGTTCAACCCCGGTTGACGCACTTTTCCAACTCAGCAACGTCGCTCAACCCCGGTTGACGCACTTTTCCAACTCAGCAGCGTCACTCCAACCCCGGTTGGCGCACTTTTCCAACTCGGCGGAGTTACTCCAACCCGGGTTGGAGCCATGTTTCTGAAGTGGACGGAGAAAGTTGGGTCGCCATTACGATCAGAGGAACTGAAATTCTTCTCCCCGAAGTATTCGACATAGGTAGAACCACCCTTAAAGTCTTCCGGAAAATGCGGCAATCAGGGCAAACACCCATTCCCCTTTGCTGGATAGTTAGTCAGAAATATGTTTGCGCGAATTTTTTGCATCTCTAGCGTTCTGAAACGAAATTTTAACTATGACAAGTGGACCCCTTTCCTCAACTGATCTGAATGAACTGGTAGCCGGTCTACACCGGGTAGCCCACAATCTCTGGTGGACTTGGAACCAGGATGCACAGGAACTCTTTCAACATCTCTCCCCTCGCAGCTGGCAAAATCTTTATCACAACGCCGTCGCAGTGTTGCACGAAGTTTCTGATTACGAGCTGAAGATCCGACTGCAGGACCCGGAATTTCGCGGGAGCGTTATCAACGTGTTGAATCAGTTCAAGTCCTACATGGAGGATAAAAACACGTGGGGTGCCAAGAACGCACCTCAGCTCAAAAAGAATCCTGTTATCTATTTCTCTGCGGAATTCGGTTTCCACGAAACTCTCCCGATTGCGGCAGGTGGCTTGGGTATTCTCGCGGGTGATCATGCGAAATCCGCCAGCGATCTGGATTTGGGTTTTGCCGGTGTCAGCTTGTTCTATCGTGAAGGCTACTTTCAGCAGTCAGTCAACCCCGAGAATTGGCAGACTGAATATTACACCCTGCTCAATCCGAAAAACCTACCCATCGAACCTGTTCTGGACAGCAAGGGCGAACCGCTCGTGTGTGTTGTGGAAATCGCGATGAGCGAAGTTTACTTCCAGGCGTGGCGCATCAACGTGGGACGTGTTCCAGTTTACCTGTTGGATACGAATCGCCCGGAAAACGAACAACGTTTTCGCGAACTGACTCTGCGGGTTTACGGTGGCGATAACACCACTCGCATCATGCAGGAAATTCTTCTTGGCATTGGTGGCATTCGCCTCTTCCGGGCGCTGGGCATCGAAGCCTCCACCTTTCACATGAACGAAGGCCATGCGGCGTTCCTGGTTTTGGAATTGATTCGCGAAAAACTGAATCAAGGCAAATCGTTCCAACAAGCCTTCGACGACACGAAGAAGGAGTGCATTTTCACCACGCACACTCCGGTGGAAGCAGGCCATGATCGCTTCAATCGCGACATGATTGGATACGCTCTCACGAAAATGCAACAGCAGCTCAAGCTGAACATCGACGAGATGATGGCACTCGGCCAGGTCCATAAGGATGAGGCTTTCTGCATGACAGTTCTGGCGTTGAAAGGTTCTCGAGCGGCCAACGGCGTCAGCGAACTGCACGGGCAGGTCAGCCGTCAGATGTGGCAAAACATGTTTCCAGGCAAAAAGATGGAACAAGTGCCGATCGGCCATATTACCAACGGCATTCACTTGCTTGGTTGGATGAAAGGCCCGGTGCGCCGATTCTGGAAACGTAAACTGCAACAACCTGATTCAAAATGCCCCACCGGCGCCTGCTGGGAAGCTGAAATCAATTCGCCGGAATTTTGGAAGCGTGTTTCCGATCCGAGTTTTATTTCCGACGAAGAAATCTGGGCGTTGCGCTATCAACTCCGCCGCGAACTCATCGAATTCGCCCGTCGTCGTCTACTGCTCCAGGGACAACGTGTAACCCAGGGAGACTTCATTGCTTTCGATCACCTCCTCAATCCGGATGCATTGACCATTGGCTTCGCGCGCCGTTTTGCCACTTACAAACGTGCCCCGCTGATTTTCGAACAGTTCGAAAACGTGGTTAAACTGGTTCAGGATAAGGCGAGGCCCGTGCAGTTCATTTTTGCCGGCAAAGCACATCCTCGTGATGACGAAGGCAAACGCTTCATTCAAAAAGTCATTCACTTAAGTCGGTTCAGCGAACTAAAGGGGCACCTCGTTTTCGTGGAGAATTACGATGTCCATGTTGCACGTCAAATGGTGTCGGGTTGCGACGTCTGGCTGAACAATCCTCGCCGGCCACTTGAGGCGTCCGGGACGAGCGGAATGAAAGCAAGCTGCCATGGTTGCTTGAACATGAGCATCATGGATGGTTGGTGGCGCGAAGGCTACGATGGCACGAATGGATTCGCCATCGGACCTGATTCGCATCCCGAATCAATCGAAGAACAGGACCGCGTCGACTCCGCCAACACTTACAAGGTACTCACGGAACAGGTCATCCCTGCTTTCTATGAACGCGACCAGAACGGAATTCCTCGTCAATGGATTCAGAAGATACGTCGTGCGATGGTGACACTCGTTCCGGAGTTCAACACCTGGCGTATGGTCAAGCAATACGCTGAAAATTATTATACCAAAAAGTAGAAGGTCGCTGACTCTTGCATACGCCTGCTTTCTTGAAGGAAGCAGGCGTTTTTGTTTCAACGTGCGACAAAATAGGGGAAACCCTCCCATTTTTCGTGTTGGCAGGAGATAATGGATAGAATCCAATCAGCAAGAAGCCATGAAACTCAAAATCGCCACCTTTCTCAGCACAGCTACTGCGCTATTCAATACTACATTGAACTGCAACGCGCAGACATGCCAGGCGCCTCAACCCGCCAATATCTGCAATCGCGCCTGTTGGATCGCCCGCGCTCCTACCTGCACGATCACTTACATGACCTCCGTGAATCGTGCCATTATCCATCATACGGCCGTTGCCACTCATTGGAACACGACCAGCATGGAGACTTCCAAACCTTCGCTCCGCAGCATTCAAAATTACCATATCGATAACAACGCCTGGTGCGATATCGGCTATCACTTTGTCATCGATCGATTGGGAAACATTTTCGAGGGTCGCCACAACTCGATGACGAGCATGACGAGGGGCATCATCAATGCCAGTTGCACCACGGACAGTTACAACTTCACTGTAATGGGTTACATGCACGAGCCCTATAACAACAATCCGGACGTGAATATGCGCAATCGTCTTTATGATCTGGTCGCATGGAAGATGCCCGCCGGTTGGTCGCCTTACGGCAGCGATGCCCCTTGTGGAACCACCGTGGGGCGTATCGATGGTCATCGTAAAGTTTATGCGACTGCCTGTCCGGGAGACGTGTTCTATAACACCTATCTTACGACCGATTACAATGGGGGTGAAGTCCGCAATGGGATTGCCGCACGACGCACCTGTGCCATCATCATCGACAACCCAGCAGCTACTGTCGTAGGCACCTGGTCTACTGGCACCACCTCGACCGACCGTTATGGTGCGGACTTCAGATGGCGCAGCAAAGGAGCGGGAGCGAGCTATTTGCAGTTTACGCCGAATATCGGCACGGCCGGCAATTACGAGGTTTATGCTTGGCATCCGCAAGGCAGCAATCGCGCCACAGATGCGAAGCATCTGATCACACATAGCGGCGGCAGCACCACTGTGAATATGAACCAGCAAATCAATGGCGGAAAATGGAACCTGCTTGGAACTTATAACTTCGCCACCGGAACCGGCGGCAACGTGCGGATTCACGACGGACACGTCGACTCAACGAAAATTGTCGCGGCAGATGCGGTTCGCTTCGTTAAAGTTCCCTAAGGTCAGTATCTAATAAATGCGAAAAGCTGCCGGCATGTGTCGGCAGCTTTTTTGTTTTCCAGAAACCCAGGTGCGACATTTCTTCACCACGTCCACCAACCTCCGATAAAAGAAAAAGGCGAGTTGTTGCCAACTCGCCTTTTTGATTTCAACTGTGTTGAAAGATTATTGGGCTACTTTGTCACCCATTTCTTTGTCGCGATCTTCCATCGCGGCTTTACGAGACAAGCGGACACGACCTTTTTCGTCGATGCCGAGGCATTTCACCCAGACCTCATCACCAATCTTGGCGATATCTTCAGTCTGTTTGACGCGGAAGGCGGCGAGCTCACTGATGTGAACCAGACCTTCTTTACCCGGGAGGAATTCCACGAACGCACCGAATTCTTTGGTCGAGACAACCTTGGCACGATAGATCTTACCGATCTCGGCTTCGGCGGTCATACCTTCGATATGCGAGCGAGCAATCTTCATCCCTTCGGAGGAGACGGAGTAAATGTTCACTGTGCCATCGTCTTCGATGTTAATTTCGCAGCCGGATTCTTCGACGATGCGCTTGATGTTCTTACCACCAGGCCCGATCAATGCACCGATCTTCTCAGGATTGATACGGATCTGAACGATCTGCGGAGCATACTTGCTCAATTCAGCGCGAGGTGCGGAAATCACTTTCGCCATCTCAGCAAGAATGTGCAGGCGGGAGGTGCGAGCCTTTTCCAAAGCTTCGGCCATGATGTTGAGCGGCAGGCCGCGCAGCTTAAGATCGAGTTGGAAACCGGTGATCCCCTTCTCTGTTCCAGCGATCTTGCAATCCATATCGCCGAACGAATCTTCCGCGCCGATGATGTCGGTCATCATCTTGTAGGCGGTGATCTTATACTTGTCGTCCACTTCCGTGCAGATACCGATGCTGATGCCAGCCACTGGACGTGCCAGAGGAACACCTGCATCCATCAATGCCAACGAACAGGAGCAAACCGAGGCCATAGAACTGGAACCGTTTGATTCCAGGACTTCGCAGGTAACACGCACCGCGTAAGGATAGGTCGCGAGCGGCAGGAGAGGTTCAACAGAACGTTCTGCCAATGCACCGTGTCCGATTTCGCGACGGCCTGGTCCACTGATACGGCCGGTCTCACCAACGGAGTAATTCGGGAAATTATAGTGCAGCATGAACTTCTTTTCCGTCACACCACCGGTGTAGGAATCGAAATCTTGCGCATCTTCCTTGGTGCCAAGCGTGACGAGGGCCATCACCTGGGTTTCACCACGGCTGAAGATTGCAGAACCATGGGTGCGCGGCAAAATACTGGTTTCCGAGATGATCGGGCGGATGGTATCCATACCACGACCGTCCTGGCGTTTGCCTTGCATGAGCAAACCACGGACAGCTTCTTTCTGGATATAATACTGCGCGTCTTTGAGGACGAAGGGAGTAACCTTCTCTGCACCAAACTTCTCAGCCAACTTCTTGCCGACTTCTTCGAAGATTGCGCCAACTTTGCCTTCGCGTTCCAGTTTAGCCGGAGTGAGCAAGGCAGGAATGATGCGATCTCCAGCAAGTGCTTTGGCTTCCTTGAGGATTTCTTCGGGAACGATGTTCACCTTGATCTGGCGCTTCGCTTTGCCAACTTTCTTGGCCAATTCGATTTGCGCATCGATCAGCGGCTGGCAGGCAGCATGACCGAACTTAAGAGCTTCCATGAACTCTGCTTCGGAAATTTCGTGGGAAGAACCTTCGAACATGACGAGGTCATGACGGCTGCCGACGTAAATGATGTCGATATCGCTATCAGCGATCTGCGATTGGGTCGGGTTCGCGACGAATTCGCCACCGATACGACCAACACGCACCGCACCGAGAGGACCGTCCCAGGGGATATCGCTGACCATCAAGGCTGCGGAAGCACCAACGATACTAAGAACATCGGGTTCGTTTTCGCCGTCTGCGCTCAAGAGCAAGCTCTGGACCTGGACTTCGTTATACCAACCTTTGGGGAACAAAGGACGAATCGGACGATCTCCGAGACGGCTGGTGAGAATTTCTTTTTCAGTCGGACGACCTTCCCGTTTGAAATAGCCTCCGGGAAATCTGCCGGCAGCAGCTGCTTTCTCGCGGTAATCAACCGTAAGAGGAAAGAAATCCATTCCTTCTTTGGCTTTGATTGCAGCGACTGCTGCGACGAGGATGATTGTTTCTCCGACCTGGATGGTAACTGAGCCGTCTGCTTGTTTGGCTAGTTTACCGGTTTCGATGATGATCTGATTGGCTCCTACTGTAGCCGTTACTCTTTCTGACATACTTTTTAAATGAGACGCCTTGCCGGATTGAGTAGTTCAAAAGTTAAAGTTCCAGGAATCCCAGGAGCCTTAAATTTTAAACTACCCGTCCTACCGGGGTTCGGCGAAGTTTACCACGCGAATTGGAATTTAATTAGCCCGGCACGTCGCGTTTTCGAGCCGGGCTAAAATCAAAAATGATTGGGGAGGATTGAAGAGCCAAAGATCCCTGCTTGCAAGGCTTAAATGCCTTACCGGCGGAGCTTCAGCTTCTTGGTGATCGCGTGATAACGCGGAGCAACCGTGCGATGGAGATAATCCAACAATTTGCGGCGTTGAGCCACCATGATGAGCAAACCACGGCGGGAGCTGTGATCCTTCTTGTAGGTTTGCAAATGCTCGGTCAGCGAATTAATGCGCTCAGTCAACAGCGCAATCTGCACGTCTGCGGAACCAGTGTCCTTCTCGTGCAACCGAAACTTCTCAATCGTATTTCCTTTAACTTGCATAAAATTCTTCAAAAGCTACCTGTCGCGACCAAAAAAGATAGGTTGAAAAATACTTCTGTAAAGCACTTTCACCCTTTTCTTCCAAATCGCTCTGTTCAAAATCTTTATCCCAACCATTAACCGCCAACTTCCGCCCGGGCTTCCGCCGCGAGAGGCGTGCTGAGATACCGTTCTCCGGTCGAACATGCAACCGTGACAATTACTTTTCCTTTGTTTTCAGGACGTTTGGCAAGCTCAATCGCCGCCCAAACGTTCGCTCCGGTGGAGATTCCGGCCAAAATTCCTTCTTCTTTAGCCAAACGACGCGCCATCGCAAACGAGTCATCGTTTGTCACCTGGATACATTCCACGATCTGTGGTTTGCCCTGGCTATCCTTCAAATGCAGGTTCTTCGGCACAAACCCAGCACCGGTTCCCTGGATCTTATGCGGCCCTGGTTTAACCACTTCCCCTGCCAAAGTTTGGGAGATGACTGGTGAATCCTTCGGCTCAACCGCAATCGCCTGGAACGAAGCCTTCTTAGGTTTGATCACCTCTGTGACGCCAGTGATCGTTCCGCCCGTTCCGACCGCGGAAACAAACATGTCGATCTCGCCGTCCGTATCTTCCCACAGCTCGATTGCAGTGGTGGTTCGGTGGATCTCCGGGTTGGCTCCGTTTTCAAATTGTTGCGGGATCCAAGAGTTCGGCGTTTCTTTAGCCAACTGCTCAGCCTTGGCGATCGCTCCTTTCATCCCTTCCGTTCCGGGGGTCAGGACCAGCTTTGCACCCAACATTGCCAGCAACGTGCGCCGTTCCAGCGACATCGTCTCGGGCATGGTCAGGATCAGCTTGTAGCCTTTCGATGCTGCCACGAAAGCGAGAGCGATACCGGTGTTGCCGCTGGTCGGCTCGATGATGATGGTATCTTTCTTGAGAATCCCCTTCTTCTCGGCATCAGCGATCATCGCCATGCCAATACGATCCTTCACGCTACCCAGCGGATTAAAAAATTCACACTTCAGGAGAATGGTTGCTCCGAGGCCTTCCGTGACTCTGTTCAACCGGACCAGTGGCGTGCGGCCAACTGTTTCCACGATATTGTTGTAAATCTTACCCATAATAATTTGATCGTAGTCTAATCTTCACTGCCGCTCTTTCAACCGGCTTTGATGTAACGCGATTCTCGCTAAACAACCATCAGCGGCAAGAAGTTTCTGCAAGGGACTCCGGTTCAAGGCATCTCAATCTGGACGCCCCGGTGTTTCACATCGCCGTTTGATAATGCGAAGGATGTAGTTCTGCAGGTCCGCCATCAGCGCTTCCGTCCAGAAATGAGAGTAAAAATTAAACCCGGTGGAAAGCCGCTGATCACTGGAAAGATGAAGCATCACTTTGTCTGGAGACAAACGCTCAATCTGATAAGTGCCCTTCAAGACATCGAAATACGGACCGCCAATGGTGACATGCTCATCAAAGGTATTTGGCGGGATATTTTTCGTATCGGCGGTAATGCTGAAAGACAATCGATTCCCCTCGTCCCAGTGGGTGATGCGCTCCACAAACAGGACATTCCCTTCGAACCTGGCATATCTCACCGCTCCCACCCCCTGCCCTTCCAGGATCGCTTCGGTCGGATAAGGAAACCCCAACAAATGGCTGAAACTGAAAGAATGCTCTGACTCGGCAATCCTTGGCACCGACCGGATCTCACGCCAGACCACATCGGATGGGGCCGTGATTTCAACAGCCGTATGAACCGTGCGCACCTCCGTGGCATCGGACCGCAATGATTCGAGGGGCGCGGCGAGAAACGGAGCAAGAGCGACCACTGCGAGGCAATAATTTTTCGAGCGATCAGTCGGAAACCAGAAACGTAGTATCCCCGCAGCCAGTCCGCCCAGCGAGGAAAGCCCCAGAACAAGGGGCAACCATAAAATAATGCAGATCAGCCCTTCCCAGGCAAGCGCGAGGCAACAAACCCAGCAATTCTCATTTTGACTTTCGCTGAGGAGGCTATGCGTGGGGAGGTGAAGGCTCGGACTCGTGGATGAAGGTTGAGTTGACCTTTTCGTAACGTTTGTCACACAATTGTAACT
>JBKJKE010000138.1:0-21668 GCA_046597605.1 Limisphaerales bacterium
AGAGAGTGGTTGGTCACAGTCTTTCCTCCAGTGGGGTTGAATGAGAACGCGGTTGACCTGCTTGAGATCGACAACGCGCGTTTGGTCGCGGACGGCTTCGATCAAGGAACTCACACAAAGGTTGCGTGTGCGTCGCAGGAGACCTTCGCCGGAGCGGACGAGGAGGGCCAAAGCTTCCTGGGTGAAGGTGTTGTGGCCCAGACCGGCGCGGTCGAGTTGGGCGAGGATGAACTGTTCAACGATTTCCGGGGCCAGCCTTGGGAGAACCACTGAGTAGGTGACGCGGGAACGGATTTCCTCGTTGATGGACAGGCTCAAGGTTTGCAGGAGGGCCGGTTGACCGATGAGCACGAGGTTGTGAGAAGACGGGAAATCCTCGCAGAGCAAACGGAGTTTGCGCAGGCAATCGGAAGGCATGAGATGGGCGTCGTCAATGATGGGGACGAGCATTTTGCCGGAGCGATGGACGCTGAAAGCTTGCTGAACGAGGAGACGTTCGCAGTGATGATCACGGCCTTCGAACTCGATTTGAAAGGCTTCGCAAAGGATGCGGAGGGTGTTGTGGTAGGTGTGCAGCGTCCGGTTGACCACCGGTGTGATGATGCGTTTTGGATCATGGGTGAGGAGTGTTTGTTTGAGAACACTCTTGCCGGTGCCCGGTTCGCCCAGGACCAGGCAGAGGCCACCCTGCTGGGCATGAACTTTGAGGATGTCGAAGACTTCCTGCTGGTGAGAAAGCAACGTGATGGATTCGGAGTCGAAAGGATGGCGTTGAATGCCAAAATGAGAACGGATCATATGCGATTTACGATTGAGGATTGGGGAGGAAGCGGTTTGCGGTCGTTGGCGATGGGGTTGAGCGGTTTGGCTTCGCCCATGCGTTCGCCTTTGTAGAAGACGATGACCCGGTCCGCCGGACGTTTGCGTTCGAAGCGGATTTGAATGGTGCGCTCGGGCAGGTGACGGGGAGCTTCGTAGCGGATGGATTTGAAGGAGAAAGTGTTGTCGGCTCGGACACTTCTTTCCTCCTCGACGAAAAACATTTCGTCATTGGCCTGGTTGGGCGGGAGATAACGCACGCGGCTGCGATCGAGCGCGAAACGGTCCAGTGGCGTCATCTCCAGCACCGAATGCTTTTGGGCGTTGTAATGTTCCTCGACCCAGAGGGTGAACTGGCGGTTGAGGGCATCCAGAGAACCGAGATCCAGGGAACGGGAGAGGAACTGGTCGCGGACGGTGCGGAAGAAGCGTTCGATCTTGCCCTTGGCGGCGCCATCGCGGACCGGGGTGTGATGAAGCAGACAGCCGACGCGTGCGCAGATCTGGATGATTTCTTTTGATGAATAAATCGAGCCGTTATCGACGTAGAGAGACTGGGGCACACCGCGTTTGTAGAAAGCAGCGCGAAGCGCTTCGATGAGAGTATCGACGTTTTCGGAGAGAAAGAACTGGCCATGACAACAGACACGTGAAGCATCATCAATGAACGCGATCAGGCGGGTTTGCGCGGGCGAACCTTCGTGGCGGATATAAGGGCCAAAGAGGGTGTCAGCCTGCCACATTTCATTGGCATGGGCTTTGGCAAAAGCCAGGCGGATCTTGTTGGAAGTTTCGGAATCGGATTGGAGCATCTCGTATTGCTTGACCAACCTGCGGAAGGTATTGGGAGCGATTTGGGTTCGGGTGAGCAACCCTTCCTCGATGCAGAGGCGGTAAAGCAAAGCGCCGGTCGGAGTTTTGCCGTGAGTTTTGGGAAGGATTTTGCGCACGGCATCGTGAACATCCTCCAGGGTGACCTTGCGGGTTTTGCCTTTGTCAGAGCGGGTTTTGTTTTCCATGACGGTGACGCCGTGTTTCTGGAAACGGGAATACCAGGTCTGGACGGTGCGCCAGGTGAACTGGCAGGGGTTACCGTCCTCGTCGGTGAAGGTCATTTGGCTGACAGCCTTGATGCGGGCGGCGATGCAATGGCCTGGAGCCATGTCGATGGCGCCGAGCACACGCATTTTGAGATAAGCGGTTGGATTGCGCATGAATGATTTTCTTTCTGTTCTAGTTTTGTTCCGCTGTTTTGGCGGTTTTCATTGACGGGAGGGAGCGTAGGCGGGAGCTGGATTGGGGAGGGATAGCCTTATGGTGTTGTCGCACGCGTGAACAACCCGGCGGGAGAAAAACCGGCGTGGGAATTTGGACAAAGCAACCTTCGATCAGAGCCCGTTCAACCGAGCAACGGCTGTTGAAACGCGAGTTGAAACTCGATCAGGGGACAGATGGGAAAGACCGACTGCAGATGTTCGACAGTTTGCAGGAGCGGATCGGAATGGGAACTCCCAGGCGGTGTTTGGCGTTGGCAAAGAAGACAGCGCACAGCATCCAATCGCAGACGCAAGCGTCCCAGCAGATGATAGCAGGTCTCCAGCGGCAGGGACGGACACACCGCCTGCGTGGCGCTCTTCACGGAAATATTGGCCAGCAACCGGCAGAGCAACTGCCAGAGCAGCGTGGCAGTGACCGTATGGCGCGGGAGAACTCCGGCCAGGAAGATGGAGAAAGTTCCACCACAACCCTCGCGCTGGCCGCGATTGGAACAAAAGACCCGTTGCCCCCGCGTCAATCGACCGTGGGTAGTGGCGGGATCGTTGCCATAAAGGAAGCTGTGCCGGTTTAACGTTTTATTTCGTTCGCAGCGTGGACAGCGCTGCTGCTTGAGGGAAAAAGCTCTTCCTTCAATTTTTCCAAATCACGAACAAAACGAAACCGCAATGACATGGCGTGTTGCTGCCTGAGCATCGAAAGGAGGTCGAGAGTTTTTTGACGGCCCTTTAGAACGGCGGAACTCGGTGCAGTGAGGTTTAGAAAAAAGGAAAGCGGCGCTGCACGGCACTTTCACCTCACTAACATCGTAACCTTGCCTTGAACAACGACATCACTTCCGCACAATTACGGCACTTTCTACGACAGCACTGCGGTGCGTAACACGTAGACCCTACGACGAGGCCGCGCAATTGCGCGGGCAGTCCGTAGACCCTGCGACGAGGCCGGGCAACTGCGCGGGCAGTCTGCAACCTCGAAAGACGGGGCAGAGCGTTGCTGTAGTGAAAGGAGAGACCCAGGATTTGGACAAAGAAGTCGATGGTGTTGCCGGCGAGGTTTCTTTGGGGCCAGCGCCAGTAGGACTCCTTGACGATGAGACCGGGATAGGCGGGGAGTTCAAAATTACCCGCCTCCTTTGCGATGAGTTGGAGTTCGCGCTTTTTCAGGAGCGGCGCTGCACGGCACTTTCACTTCACTCCCGTCACAACCTTGTCTTGAACAACGACATCACTTCCGCACAATTACGGCACTTTTTACGACGGCACTGAGGTGCGTAATAATAGTCCCTTTTTCAACCCCTCACGACTTGGTGATCGGAATGGGAATGATGTTCGATGCGGCCAGGAAACCAACTCGCTGCTCCACTGCGCGGGCGTAGATGTGCAGAGTTTTTTCGGCGGCATCGTGCCAGTTAAACAGCTTTGCGTGGGCCAAACCGCCTCTGCTTAATTTGTCCCGCATCGCGGGATTGGTCGATAGTTCGGTCATCTTCTGCTTCATTTGACCGATGTCTTCGGGATCGACGATGACCGCGGCGTTACCTACCACTTCACCAAGCGATCCGCGAGCCGAGGAAATGACTGGGGTACCACACGCCATCGCTTCAACAGGCGGAAGTCCGAAGCCTTCATAGAGCGACGGATAAATAAAACAGTCAGCGGCACGATAGAGAGTGGGCAGGGCGGCGTCTGCGACGAACCCGAGAGAGCGAATGTCGCTGGATACTGGCGAGGCTTTGATTGCTTTGTGAATCTCCTCAGCGCCATGCCAGTCACTGCCACCAAAAACGAGTTGCCATTTGGAGCCAGTCGTCGCCTTAAACTCGTTAAATGCCTGAATCAACCGGATATGGTTTTTTCCCGGATGTTCGAGTCGTGCAACATAAAGGAAGAAAGGTGCCTTTAGGCCGTGTGTGTCTGCCACGAGCTTGCGCGCAGTCTCCCGGGAGCCGGGCTGAAAGCGTTCATGGTCCACGCCATTATGAATCACCGTGATACGATCTCGCTGGACGCCGAAGTAGTGAACAATGTCGCGGGCGGTGTTTTCGCTGATCGCAATGATTTCGTGTTGTCGATGGGCCAGTCGTTTCACGATCACCCGACCGTAAAGCATCCGCTTCCAATCGTATTTATCAGCGACATGAAACGGGGCGAGGTCGTGGATGGTGGCGACGGTGGCGCAGGGCTGTTGCCAGAGTAAACGGCGATAGCTCGGGATATGGAGGACGTCGAGTTGTAGTTCCCGCGCGAACTTCGGCAATTCGAATTGGTGCCAGTGAATGTTTTTGACCGCAGGGCGATATTTCTCGGGAACTGGCACCACCGTCATGTTTCCCAGTGCAAAATCGAACAGCGGTAAATCTTCTTCGAGAACGAACAAGGTGAATTCATGCTCTTTTCCCCGCGCCTTAAAGGCACGGAGCAGTGCGAACAGATACTGGGCGATGCCCGTTTTCCCGCGCTGAATGACCGAGGTGGAAATGCCAATCTTCATGCAGCTTCGCCGAGCAGGATGGTTTCGAGTTTTGCGATGCGCAGAACGTTACGGACATTCGGACGCATCCCGACGAAGCGAATGTTGACTCCTTTTTCACGGGCGAACTTGCGGGCGCGTATCATCAGTCCGACGCCGGCGCTGTCGATGAATTGAAGATCGGAAAGTTCGATTTGCAACGTCTGGTTGCTGGCTCTCTGGATGTAACTCAACGTTCCTTGCCACACTTCTTCCGCATTGGCGGCAGTCACTTCACCACGCCACGCGAGGCTGGATTTAGAAGGGAAGTAACTGGGATGCATATCCACGCTCTTCGAAGAAGGCGCCGCAATCAGTTTCAGCGCGTCCTTCATGTCCTTCGCAATCGTGAAGAAATCCAACAACTTCATCAGCTGAAGCGCCGAGATGACTGGTTTGGTAGGCCCAACCAATACTAAATGTGCCCCGGTAATTCGTGCCTTTTTTTGCAACCGGATCAATAGTCCCATCCCAGTGCTGTCGATGAATTCAACCGCATCGAGTTCGAGTAAGCAGCAACGGCTGTTGGCGAGTGCTTCTTCGCAGGCGATGGTGTCCCGGCGGACGGTTTCGATGTCGACTCGTTTGGGGAGCCGGACTCGTTGCCAAACCTGCTGGGTTTGCGTAGTGATCAGAGACGCGGTGGTGGAATTCTTCGCGATCTTCTGCATTTCCCACCATTGCTTCAGGATACCGATACTAAAGTGAAACAAGTCGTTGGCGTAACGTTTGAACAAGCGACGTGGCTCCTGTCCCAGGCGAAACGTCCATTCCAATCCGGTTTTTTGCATCCATTTGGGAGCGCGACGCGAGGTCCCGGCAATGAAGTCGATGGTTGCGCCCACTCCGACACAAACAGGCACTCCCAGGGAGCGATAGTGCATCGAAATCCACTTTTCCTGTTTCGGACAACCAAATGCTACAAACAAGAGATCAGGTTGTGCAGCCATCACCCGGCGCCTGATCTCCTCGTGATCCATTTCGAGAAGTTTAGCGAATGGGGGCGAGTAATGCCCAGCCATCGGCAGATTGGGATACTTCACTTTCAACACTTCAACCGCTTTGGAGGTGCTTTCGGGCGAACCACCGAGAAAGAAGATTCGATACTGCTTCTCCGCCGCAATCTTGATGAGCAGCGGCGTCAGGTCGGAGCCGGCGACACGCTCGGGCAGTGGATTGCCGAGTAAACGGGAAGCCCAGAGCAGGGGAGTTCCATCGCAAAGGACTAAATGCGCGTCCATGAGGATCCGACGCAATTCTACATCTTCCTGTGCCTGCACCAGGAAATCCACGTTTGCAGTCGCGAGATAATGGGGTTTGTCTGAAGCCACCATCAGCTCGATCAAATCCACCGTCTCAGCCGTCGTGACGTTATCAAACGGCACCCCCAGGATTGCGATAGGCGGTGCGCTGGTATCCGACCGAGTCAAAGGATGAGTCTTCAAATTGACCTCCTGAGGGTTTGGGTTCGGTGCGTTAATCATTTAGCTGCGGATGCGGTCGCGGACTCGGGACTGTATTTGATTACGGATTCCGGACGTGAACCCGATGACTTCGATCGTCCTGCTGTCTCCTTGGTCAGAATGATCAGCGCGGAGTTCAATTGTTTCAGCAGGAACGGGAACTTCTCCATTGTAGTAAGAACGGCATCTACCATACCGACAGAATACTTCTGTTGGAGGTTTTCACGAACGTGATGCGCCACATAATACTTCGGCTTAAAACCGGCCTCGCGGATTTCCCGTTCGAACTCCGAGTACGGAACTGTATGGTGGGATCCGGTGTCGGTGGCTGTTCCCTGGGTAAATAGCGTTTGGCGCAGTGAGGCGAATTCTTCGTTGACCATGGCGATAACGCCTCCGGGTTTCAAAACGCGGTAGCATTCATCGAGTGTTTTTGCCATGTCCGGCGTGTGATGGAATGAGGCGTTGAACGTGATTGCATCGAGCACGCCATCCTTCAATGGCAAATTGGTCATGCTTTCGAGGATACGTTCGAAGAAGACATTATGTGCCTCGAACATGATGTCGGATGTCTTCAGCCCATAGAAATTGGCTTCGTTCACATCGAGAGCGATGGTGTTGAATCCACGCTGCGCGAGGAGACGGCAGCTCCAGCAGGGACCAGTGCCGATGTCCAAGACCCAGGCCCCGGGGGAGAGGTTCAACTTATCGATCAATACCTTGAAATCGGGACCGAAATTGCAGATGTGCGGCCAGAGATCAGCCAAAGTCTCGGGAAACTGCGCGATGATTTTCGCATCAGTCAGGCGATCACTTCCCTTGTAGGTGGTGTTTTCGTATTCGATCTCCTTTTTAACCGCTTCATGATCGAAGCCGCTGCAGAAACGCATAATGCCGTCTTCCACGTCGAAGGTGTGTTTTGCCGCGCCAGAGCAGGTCAGGACGCCGCGACGGACTTCTGATTTGTCGCTTTCCAGGTTGAGCAGGTCCAGTTTGGAATTGCAGACGGGGCATTGCAGAAGAGCCAGTATTGGTGTTCGCATATTTGTAGTTATCTTAGTTCAGAGAAATTTTGTTCGTAGTCAGGTCGTTAAAAGAGATCACCTGGACATCTTTTCGGCTGGCCAGGTAGGCAGCAGTTTCGTGCAACACGGAGATGAACGGCAGATCTGGAGTTTGATCCCGGAAATATTCCCACCAATGGGTCACGAGCACAGTCACTTGCTGGCCATCAATGCTTTCTTTGATACGGTCAAGTATCTGCGGGTAAGACCGCTGATAAGAAAGATGGCAGCCTGGGTGAGTCAGCAGAATGGTGCCATTCGCCGTCCAATGTGGGCGCTTCAAAATCTTTTTGACGGCGTAATTTGGAATCCAGGAAGTCGGGAGCTTGCGTAATTCGTACCAACCGGTAGAGAGGACCTTGAACCGGCGCGAGACTTCTTCGAGACTTTCTGTGGAAAGCTGATCGTAAGGAGCGACAAACGCTGTCGGTTTCTCAAAGCCAGCCTGCTGCAGGAACTTCATCCCTTCATCGAGTCGACGTGCGATATCTTTTCGATCTGTGATCTCAAACTCCGTTTCGCGGTTGACGAATTCATGCGCGCAGCCGTGTTGAATGATCTTGTACTCGGGGTTGGTTTTAAGATATTCGACCAGCTTTTGGTTGCAGCCGATGGGCAGGTAAGCGGGAGTGGGGCCAGTTTTACCGATAAGAAAGAGCTCGGGTTTGCCATCCGCTTTGAGGGCATTCGTATTAACATTGGGGATGGTCGCGAGGTTGACGGCCAATCCTTTGTCGAGGAAAGGGCGGTATAGCCGTTCGAGAAGATCGATCGGCGTGAGGGCGTTGGTGTCGTCGTCGCGCAGAATTACGTATTTCATTTTTTCTCCTCTATCAGTTCCTGGTAGAGATTTTTTACCCGGCCGCCTAAAACGGTTGTGTCAAAGTGAGCGCAGACCAGGTCGCGGCCGGTTGCCGCGCAGGCGTCGGCAAGCTCCGGCCTGGTGAGTGCAGTTTGTACTGCTTCATGGAACCCGGTGGGCTCTTCGAGATCGAACAGCCAACCATTGTTCCCGTGCTTCACGAGATCTTTAGCTCCAGAAGTTTTGCTGGATATCACGGTCGTTCCAGCCGCCCATGCTTCGAGAATCACCAATCCGAAGGTTTCGGAAATCGATGGGAGCAGAACGACTCGTGCCTCTTGCAGAAGTCCAATGAGACGCGGATCGCCTGGTGGCAAACCGCCGGTTAGCAGGATTCGATTCTGCATACCCAGGCTCTCAATTTGTTTTTCAATGGCTCTTCCGTAAGCCGCATCCGTGCAGGAGCCAGCGAAAACCAGCAGAGCATTGGGAAATTTCTGAAGAATGCAGGGGGCTTCTTTCACTATCCATCCTTGATTCTTGACCGGGTCAATGCGCCCAATTACCAGCAGGACCTGCTTGCCAATGATCTGGGGGAAAGCGATCCGTGCGTCATCACGATAGTTCCTGGCGTAATCTGCTGCAGGGACCCCGTGCGGCTGCACAATGACTTTTTTGCCGGGAAATTTCTGCTTTTGTAACTCCGCCTCTTTTTGGTTGCAGGTAAGAATGGCATCGGCTTCTGAAAGAACTTTACGTGCCTGGAAAACTGCGCCGAAAATTCTGCCCCATTCGAAACCGCCCTTTAACGGTTGTTGCAGGTATTCACGCGTCTTCTGCGGTAAATCAAGAACTCCACCATGGATGCTGGCAACCAACGGAATGCGTTTCATCTTAGCGACTGACAGCGCAATTCCGCCGAGGCGATTGCCTGCATGTGTATGCATCACAGAGATATCATCTCGCATGAGTTTAGGCAATAAGTCGTAAGACATTAGATTGCCGCCGACCGAGATAAGCTGTTGTTTCTGTTCAGCAGAAATGCCCCAGACCGGGACAAACGCCTTATACCGATTGATTTCGAAGCCCGCACTTGCCAGCGGATCGTTTAGAATCACGCTATCGAGTTTGGGACAGAACACGTTTGAGGTCACCCCATGAGCCCGCAAGCCTTCCAGCAGGCGTTTCACTGCCGTTTCGGTTCCACCCCATTCAGCAGGGTGATATTTGCGTAATAAATGAGCGACGCGCATTGAGTTAGGGCTCTTGCTTCGGATCAGTTGGCTGCTTTACTTCAGACAACCAGCTAGATAACGCGCTGGAGGGGGAAACCACCATCAGGGCCACTAAGGATTGAAACATAGGAGCCGCCACTGTTGTGAAAGCGAGCGGGTGCCATTAGCCTGTTGCCAACTGTGGAAAAAGATTTTGTTAAGGCCGCGCTCATTTTCGGAATGAATTTCATGGCGGCGCCTCTATTGGGTCTTCTTCTCTCAAAACGGCGCAGCTGGCAGAAGATAGCGTTTGCCATTCTGTGTTTCATGACGATCTCCGGTTTGATGAGCCCGGCTGAATGGGGGTTCACGCTCGATTTTGATGAAAACTATCGCGGGCACGCCCGTGGTTATCATTTTTTCTGGAACGAATCGATCGCCATCGCGCTGATCTTCTCCTGTCTCTTCTCGGCAAAAGTCCGGACCAAGTTGTTTCCGCCCGGTATGTGGGTCTACCTGCTTTATTGCACCGTAAGTCTGATCTCGTTTGTGAATGCCCCCGACAAGGGATTTGCACTGATGGCTGCCGTCAAAGCGTTCAAAATCATCCTTTTCTTTATCGCGGCTTATAACTTCTTCCGCGAGGAAGAAGATCTTCACTATTTCCTGAAGGTGATGAGCTACACCATGCTCTGGCAATTGTTCGTGGTGCTGAAGATGAAATATGTGGATGGGCGCTACCAGGTTTATGGGACGTTCGAGCATCAAAACTCGCTAGTCATGTACGCCAGCATGATCGGGATGACACTCCTCGCCGCGGCGGCCTCCCGGAAACACAAAAACTCGAATCTTTATCTCCTCGGCTTTATTGCCACTGGGGTAGTGACGCAGGCCACGCTCTCTCGCGCGGGTGTAGTTATTTTTGCCGGAGGGACGGTCGGCGTCATCGTGTTAAGTTTACTGGAGCGGGTGAATCGCCGCCGACTAGCCGTGGCCGGAGCCCTTGCTGCCGTGGCGGTGGTTGGCCTGGCCTTTACTCTCGACAGTATCGTGGCTCGTTTTAACGACAACTTTAATGATGAGAGCAGTAAAACCCGTGTACATTTGAATATCGCCTCCAAACGGATGTTGAAGGACTATTCTCTCGGGGTTGGGTGGAATAACTACGGGGTCATGATCAATCGTCCTTATCCGTATGGACAGCATATTGATGATTACGAAGAGAAAGTGATGGGGCACGTTCTGGATAAGAAAGCCATTAAAGGTATCTCGGAAAGCATTTACTGGTTGGTCGCTGCCGAAACCGGCTACCTCGGCTTTGTGAGTTTTATTGCGTTCCTCGGAATTTATCTATGGTGGGCCCTACGTAATACCTGGTTTTTTCGGAAACAGTTCCTTGGTGCCATGAGTATGGGGATCGCGATGGGATTCATCCTTAACTACGCCCAGAGCGTTCTCGAGCGTGTCCTCTTCCAACCGCGCAACATGATGATCTGGTTCATCCTTTTGGCGATCGTAGCCAAGGTGCATACGTGGAGAAAACTGGCCAAACGTTCTCCGGTGTTGCCGCAACCCCAGCCGGGTACTCCAACGAGAGTTCATCCGCGCCGACAACTAGCGGCCGGTTGAGCGAGGTTCGCCTGGTAAGAGTTCGAGCCGAGCCGAGATCGAAAGGTGCTGTGCCGGTTGCCGTGGTTCCACCCGGAAGCTAAGAGGCTTCCAGTCTTTGCTCGCAAAGATGTAGTCGATGCGCAGCCATGGACCAAACAAAGTAAGGGGATTCCAGGTGGATCCGGGAAAAGTGAAACCATAACCCTTTCCCTTTTCGGCGAAACAATCAGTTAAATGGTCGGCGTAGCATCTTCTCAAGAAACCGGTTTCCGGCATGTTGAAATCCCCCGCGACGACAAACCGGCGTTTCTCGTTCTTTAAGACCTCAAGTAGATCGAGTGCCAGCTGATTCCGCTTTTCCAGCGAGTCCTTATAAGCACCTCGCCTTGCTCCAGAGAGAAGTCCTCGTCCGCCGAGCCGCATGACGTCCTGTCGCGGTGTCGGCATGTGAACATTGTAGATGATGACGGGAGTGCCGTGGAAATCGATTTCGAACCAGGCGGCTATAGGCTGACGATAGCGAAGGTCGGGAACAAAACCGGAGTTCTTGATTTCATAACGACTTGCCAGAAGGAATTCGCCCTGAGACGAAACGTAATAAGTTGGATTTTCGCTGCTGATGGCTTTTTTGTGATTCCATGAATCCTGAAGAACAAACACGTCGGGATTCTCCGAATGCAGAAACTCCCACATGGTCCGCGTTTTACGCTGTCCGATGTTGTTGGAGAGGATTGAAAGGGTATTGCCGGAACCTGCCTGGTCAGGACTTGAAATTCGAAACGGCAGGTAGATAAAGAAGACAAAAGGCACTGGAATCAGCAGCAACCAGAGCAGGCGACGTCGCCAAAGCAAAGCCAACGGGAATAAGATAAATAGCGGCAAGAGCCAGAATTGAGCAGGAGGAAACAGAGCAAGGCTTGTGATCCAATAACGTTCTCCCGCGACCCGAACTGCGATCAAGCCAAGCACCAGCACGACAACGTAACTCCATGCCGTGAACTTCAGGAGGGAAGCGACGCGCTGCCGTGGTGAACGCGTATGTGCTCCACTTTCGATATCTGATCCTGATGCCTTGCCAGCCACGCGGGCAACTTACGGAGTGAAGCTGCAACTGAAAAGAATCTTCCTCTTACCGCTCGAACATGGCGGCTCCGGGCATGACTGGTTCTGGTGGGTTAATCATAAGAACGTCACAAATAAATTGCGCGGCCTGATGGAGGTTGGCTGTCGGTGTATTGCTCAACTGGATTGCAGACGTTTTTACCCCGGTATGTTTGTTCTGGGCAGAGACCGACAACATTTTCGGCGAAATCTTGTCCGGAGATTTAACCTGGGCACTTTCGCAGAACCACTCCCAATCCGGAGCACAGGCGCTGAGTTCATCTTTGAGTCTATCTAAAAACATATAGTCATCCTTTTGTTAATCCCCCCCTGACACATCGCACCCTCGGCTTCCACGTTGTTAACCGCAATGGGGAACACGGATGATTCCATCTTCCACCAATGCCCCACCACGTCCGATTGTTTTGACATCCGGAACTGGTGAACCGAATCTGCCCTCCGATGATCTTGAAACGTTCTTTCACGGCTCTTTTTAGCGTCGCACTGGCTGTTACGATTCATGCGGAATCTCCCCACAAAAACGTTCCACGTCTCAATCGCGAGAATCTTTTGCTCTACCGCAACAGTTCTGGCGAGGGCATCCAGGGAAAAACACGCGCGGATTGGCAGGTGCGCCGTTCTGAGATTTTGCGAAATGCCCAGGAGGTGATGGGGCCATTGCCCGGAAAAGAAAAACGGTGCCCGCTGGATATCAAGATCGAGGAGGAAGTGGATTGTGGGACGTATGTGCGCCAGTTGCTGACCTATGCATCGGAACCGAACTCACGTGTTCCCGCCTATTTGCTCATTCCGAAAACCGCGCTGGAAAAGAAGGCGAAGAAAATACCAGCCGTGCTCGCGCTGCATCCGACCGACTCGCAAGTCGGCCACAAGACTGCCGTGGGGCTCAGCAAAAAAGAAAATCGCGCTTATGGATCCGAGTTGGCGGAACGCGGGTTTGTCGTGCTGGCACCTTCCTATCCGCAACTCGCCAACTACTGGCCAGATCTGAAAGCGCTCGGATACCGCAGCGGCACGATGAAAGCGATTTGGGATAACAAGCGGGGCCTTGATCTGCTCGAATCATTACCCTACGTGGATCAAAAGAGATTTGCGGCGATTGGCCATTCTCTCGGAGGACACAATTCCATCTACACCGCGGTGTTTGACGATCGTATCAAGGTGGTGGTCTCGAGCTGTGGCTTCGATTCGTACCTCGACTACATGGGCGGCGATATCAAAGGATGGACCAGTGATCGCTACATGCCCGCTCTGCTTGATTACAAGCTCGCAGAAATTCCTTTCGATTTTCATGAACTTGTCGGTGCGCTTGCGCCCCGGCCATTCTTCGTGAATGCGCCCACCGGCGATGCCAATTTTAAATGGCAGAGCGTCGATAAGATCATCACCGCAGCGCGTCCGGTTTATGCGCTTTATGGCGCAGCAGATCAGATACAGGTCGAACATCCTGATGTGGCTCATGATTTTTCCCCGGATATTCGCATCAAGGCTTACGAATTCATTGAGGCGCATCTCTCATCTTCGAAGAAGAAATAACGTATGACAGACGACCCTAAAACCACCCTGATCATTGCCACGCGCAACAAGCACAAGGTCGAAGAGATTCAATCCATCCTTGATTCCAGGCAGTATCGTTTTTTGACCCTGAACGATTTCGGAGAAGCCCCGCCAATTGAGGAGGATGGAACAACGTTCGCAGAGAATGCGACGAAGAAATCGGTCGGGTTGGTTAAGTGGTTATTAACTGATTCAGCAGTGGTCGTGACATTGGGGGAGGGGAAAACCTTTGTCCTGGCTGACGATTCCGGCCTGGAGGTTGACGGACTTGGGGGTGCCCCCGGAGTTCATTCCGCTCGCTTTGCCGCGCTCGATACGGGAGCGCCCGGTAACTCGCCAGACCATGAGAACAACGCGAAGTTAATGCGGCTGCTAAAAGCAGTTCCGAATGAAAAACGCACTGCGCGATTTCGATGTGTCTTGGCGCTGACACCTTTTCCCAGCTCCAGCAGCGAATTCAACGCTGCGGAGGCGACTGCCTTCACTCGGATCTTTTCTGGCGCTTGCGAGGGGAGGATTACCGATGCCCCCAGTGGCAAAGGTGGCTTTGGATACGATCCGTTATTTATTCCACACGGCTACGAATCCTCTTTTGCTGAGTTGGGGCCGAAGGTTAAAAACGAGCTAAGCCATCGCGCCAAGGCATTGCAGGAATTGAAAAAAGCGCTCTGAGATTTCAAATCGATCAGGATTAGAGGGCAACGTTTTCGCAAAAAAACCGGACAGATCAAATCTGTCCGGTCCTGAAAGGGTGAATAAACAGGAAGGTTATTCCAAACCAAGAATTCGTCGGCCTTCGGCGGAAATCATCGACTGGTGCCAGGGCGGATCCCAGACAATTTCTACGCTGGCATCTTCAACACCGGGGAGATAGAGCAGTTTCTGTTGAGCATCTCCTGCAATCACAGTGCCCATGCCGCAACCCGGCGCCGTTAAAGTCATTTTGACGTAGACTTTGTTGCTGCCGCCAGGGAGCGGTTCAATGTGCATGTCATAGACGAGTCCAAGATCCACGATGTTTACTGGGATTTCTGGATCGTAGCAGGATTTTAACGTGTCCCAGAGCTGCTTCTCGTCCACGGGCCCGGTGGTGGTCGTGCGATTTGCCACCGCTTCGCCCAATGTGCCGGAGTCTGGTGTGATTCCCAGCGCATCTCCATCCTTGGTCGCGATACGATAAAGGGCACCCATAGTGCGGACGGTGTAGGTGCCACCAAGGGTCTGCGTGATGTCCACCTGGGTTCCTGCGGGCAGGATCAAAGTGGAACCAATCGGAATCTGGACCGCCTCACAGTCCCTTTTTAGTTCTACGGAAGTTACGTTATGCATGATAAATCGATGGTGCGAACCTGCCGTTTCTCTCCGCAAACTGCAAGGAGAAGAAAGCGCACACAGCTGAGATCGGTGTTTAAAACGATCAAGGCACCGCGATACGGACACCGTAGCCACTGCCGGTGTCTCCCACTGGTGCGGCGGTAAGGACCGAGTTGGTGGCAAAACTTTTACGTTTGTAAGAAGGGCCTTCCGCCGGGGTGGATGTTGGCTGCACCCACTCTTTGACGCCACCGCCCGACGACTTTGTCGTGTAGGTATTCGTGGGGAGAGCCTTCCGAACGTGCGGCGCAAGAGGCTGGTTGGTGACCACCGGAATAACTGCGTCGAGGACCTCTTCAGGCGGTTCTACCTCGGCGATTGTCACTCCCAAATTGGTCACGACGGTATTGGTCGTAATGGTCCTTGTGACGACCTGTTTTTCACCGCCCTTTTTCGAAAAACGAACTCCGAGTTCGAAGGCTATCATACAAAGGCAGATGATGAGCAGCCATTGGGTTCGACTGTAGCCTTTGTTGGAGGGCGAGAGATGTATTTTCATTTTACGAGGGCTCCCCGGAAAGCTTGCTGCAGTTTAGGGGTATCCAGCTGAAGCACGTGACCTCCGGCGAACAGAACGTTCCCTCTGTTCACATGCAAATTTGTGGTCCAACCCACCGTGGCGGCAAAGTTCGTTTGCAGCACGTTGCTCTGAAGCACCGAATCCTGGGAAATATTGCGGTCTCCGGCGAGTAAACTGTTCGGGTAATTTTGTTTTGCATCAACCCCGACAAAGTAGCTGAGATGCGAATTGTCGAATGTGCTCCAGTCGGGCGCCGCCGTTCGATCATCCATGGGACAAGCAAGGATCTTCGTGGTGGTCAGGTCATTGGACATGGCCGCGAAATGGCGAAAAGCTTGCGCCGTGTAGATATAGGCCTGTGAACCACCCTGGTCGACCGGCACTTGCATAGGAAAAAGACCATTGTGGTCGTTGGCGAATAAATGAGAAGCGATGCCCACTTGTTTGAGGTTGCTGAGGCAACGGGTTTGGTAAACTTTCGGCTTCGCCTTGGCTAGGGCAGGGAGGAGCCGGGACGCCAGGATGCCGATAATGGCAATGACCAGGATCATCTCGATCAGGGTAAAAGCTGTGAGGTGGCGATTGGGTTTGGGTCTCATAAGCTCAATCAATTAATAAAGGTTTTTCTGCGAATGTGCCAGTTTGAAGAGGGGAAGGGTGATGGTGATGTTTGCATGTCACGGAATTATTAATCGTTGCAGGCCGTTGGTGCTGAAGCCGATTTTAAGTGCTTCGCGCAATTTTGGGGTAGTGAGCTGCTGCGCGCTGCCGTCCGCCAGCGCCATGTTCCCGGCTTCTTCGTGGAGACCGGGTGTCCATTGCAGAGGGGTGTTTGTCTCTATGTTGAGAAGTCCTGACAGCATCGATTTGTTCGTGGAGATATTCCGGTCACCAGCAAGGATCATGTTCGGTTCCGCTTCCGATGCGTCCACTCCATAGAAGAAACTTAGGGCGTTGTTTTGCTGGTCGGCACTGGAAAAGTTATGGATGGATCCATTGGTTTCGAAATCCAGGGCGGCTTTCGAACGCAATTTGTCTGATGGGCAGAGAAGAATCTTGGGGCTGCCGATTTCCTTTCCGAGAGGTTGAAAATAGTTCCAGGCGGAATTCGTTGGTTCATACGCAGGGTAGGGATCACCGTCGTTTGCGTACAATCGAAAACCAAGCGCTATAGATTTAAGGTTACTGACACACTGAATCCTCCTCGCTCTCTCTTTGCTGCTTCCTCCGTGATATCCGGGCAGCAATAACGCCATTAGGATTACCAACACTGCGATTACCAACAACGCTTCCAGAACGGAAAAGCCGCCTACAGATGCACTTCGTGTTTTAGTGTTCATCTCACGGAATGATGAATCGTTGGACGCTGTTGCTCATCTCGCTCCACTGGATGGCTTCGCGCAGTTTTACGGTTGTTAGCTGCTGGGCACTGCCGTCCGCCATCACGACGTTTCCGGCATCCTTGTGCATGTTGGCTGTCCATTTGAGCGGGGTGTTGGTGGTTACGTTCAGCAACCCGGAGAGGATCAGCTTGTTGGTGGAAACGTTCCGGTCGCCGGCCAGGATCATGTTTGGCTGGGTTTCTGACGCATCCACTCCATAAAAATAGCTGAGGGCACTGTTCTGCTTGTTGGAGCTTGAGAAGTTATCAATGGAACCGTTTGATTCGAAATCCAGAGCGGCTTGCGTTCTGGATGTATCCGCCGGGCAAAGGAGATCTCTGGGACTGCCGATTTCTTTCCCGACAGTTTGAAGGTAGTTCCATGCTGAGTTGGTGGGATTGTATGCCGAGTAGGGAACGGAAGGGTCTTCGTTGTCGTTGGCATATAAACGAAAACCGAGGCCCACTTGCTTCAGATTGCTGACACACCGAATTCTGAGGCTACTTCCTCCCTTTGGTTTCGACATCATTGGCAGAGCGATTCCCGCAATTACCACAATCGTCGCTATGACGATCAACAGGTCCACCGCGGTGAAGGCGCGGGTCGGATAAAGTTGCGCGATCGTTTTCATATCATCTTTTAACTTTGCATCCGCTGCTCGCCCAGCAGGGCGTGGTTGCTGTGCCCCGCGAGCGAGGCAGCGGACGTCAACGTTTCACCATCGGTTGATGACTGATTGGATTCCTCGTGAATGGAACTGACTTTGCCGTTTCCCGATAGCCCTCTTTGGTTGAAGACACCTTCCGAATAGTCGGTGTGAATTTATCCGCCGCGTAGATATGCAATGTCAGTTTCATGACCACGAGCCCTTTCAAGAAACATTTAGCATCAGGCGTGCCGAGGCCTTTTCTGGGGTTATCTCTGCGTCAAAGCTAAAAAACTGCGTGAAAATCATCAAACGCGTCCAAAACTCACGCGTTCATGCGGAGGGCTATGAGGAAAGACCCATCACCGGAGGGACTCGCTACACCAGCGCTATTACATCGCCCACCTGGATACGCCCGGCTTGAACCACCTGGGCCATAACTCCCTGCCTGTCGTTGTTCATCAACTCCCGCAGTCCAGGACAGATAGCATCCATTTTGGAGCAAGGAGTGCGGGCTTCGTAGAAGAAGAGGACGGCGGTGCCAATTTGAACTTGTTTGCCGAGAAGGGAGATAAGATCCACACCAGTCGTTTCTATATTGGAGCGAACGGTTCCCGGTGGCAGGGATTCCAAACCGAGGATTGCGGCATGTTCGGCAATCACTTCCCGTTCGATCACGCTGACCTGCCGTTTGCTGAATCCACCACTCCGGCTGCGGCGAGCAAAGTAGCGCGGATTGCCAACGATCCCTTTTTCCACCTCCAGGTCGAACAACAGTGCATTTTGAAAGGGGGCTCCAGAAACCTTTGGATGAAAGTGCAGGGATGCAACGTGACCGGGCACAAGAGCAGACGATTGCTTCATGGGTGAATTATCAACTCAGATAACGATGCCATTTCCAGGAGAGTTCAGCAATTTTGGTTTCTCGCCATTTTGGACCTGAAAAGGGGGCGTTCTATGCCAGAAGCGCCGAGGGAATTTTTGGCCTCTTTGGAGGGTTTTCCGAACTACTCAAATAATTATTTGGCGTGAAAAACGGATCGGCGGAGTGGCAAAATAATTATTTGGCTACCCGGACGGATCAGCGGACTACTCAAATAATTATCTGAGTACTTTTACGGAACGGAAAGTTACCGAAATAATTATTTGGCGTCAAAAACGGATGGGCGGAGTAGTGAAATAATTATTTGGGGTCTCCGCCGGATCGGCAGAGTAGTGAAATAATTATTTGGCATCTCCGACGGATCGTCAGACTACTCAAATAATTATTTGCCTACTTTTACGGAACGAAAAGTTACCGAAATAATTATTTGGGCACTCCGCCGATCCGTCGGAGACGCCAAATAATTCGTTTAGGGCATATAGATGCACAAAAAGAGCCTTTTTGCGCCGGTGATCGCGACATTGATTCGATCGGCATAGCCGAAATATCACAGCCATCGAGAAGGGGTTGGTCGCACCTTTCTAAGGAACCATTGCGGGGTGTTGATTGGCTACACCAGAAAACCCTCCGGGGACACCAAACATTCGTCCTATCCAAAACAGGGAAGGGCTGGAGTTTCACCTGAACTCTTGAGGCGCAAGAAGTTGGGTAGTATGTTGCCGATCAAAATAAAAGTTGCAGAGCCAGCCCTTTTGCACTTAATTTCGAATTGTCGAAGGGTCAAGCCGGCTGGGCAATTCACTTTCTGAGTTCAGCGGTTCTCCAAAAAATTCAATATTCATTCGGGGATTCATTTCCTGGACGACTTATTCGGCACCACACAAATATGAGCAATGATGTTCAAGGCAATAGCGATGCGAACTACGGTTCCGGCTATCTTGAAATTTCGGAAAAGGGGTTTGGCTTTTTAAGAACCCGCGAGAGCCACTACCAGCCCAAGCCCACTGATATCTTTGTCACACCTGACACGATCAAACGCAATTTTCTCCGGGAAGGCTGCTTCATCGAAGGACCAACCATGCCGCCTCATCGCGGAACCAGTCCTCAGCTCAAGGGTGTAGATAAAGTAAACGAAAGAGCCTTCGATGAATTCATCAAACAGGTTCGTTTCGAGAATTTAACCACGATTGATCCCATCGAAAAGATCAGCCTGGAAACAACTCCCGATCTGATCGATACCCGGATTATTGATTTGGTTACTCCCATTGGGAAAGGGACCCGTGGATTGATCGTTGCGCCGCCGCGCACCGGTAAGACCACCATCCTGAAGCAGATCGCCAATGCTGTGACCGTGAATCATCCAGAGGTGCATGTCATGGTGTTGCTGATTGATGAGCGTCCGGAAGAAGTCACGGACTTCCATCGTTCCGTTAAGGCTGAAGTGATTGCTTCTTCCAACGATCAGGATTTGGAAACTCACGTTCGCTTGTCTCGCTTCATCATTGAACGCGCCCGCCGCATGGTGGAGAGCGGTCGTGATGTGTTCGTGCTGCTGGATTCCATCACCCGCGTTGCCCGCGCTTACAACAGCGTCCATGGCGGCAGCGGTCGGACGATGACCGGCGGTGTGGATGCACGTGCGCTCGAAATTCCCCGCAAGATGTTTGCCTCCGCCCGCAAAATCGAAGAAGGCGGTTCATTGACCATTATCGCGACCGCGCTCGTGGATACAGGATCCCGGATGGACGAATTGATTTTCCAGGAGTTCAAAGGAACTGGTAACATGGAATTGATTCTCGATCGTAAATTGTCTGAACGCCGTTTGTACCCGGCGCTGGACATTCCTAAGAGCGGCACGCGTAAGGAAGAAAAGCTGTTTAACGCCAAGCAGATTGACTCGATCCGCAAGCTGCGTCGCATGATGGTGGATTTGAATCCAATTGAAGCGATGGAAACCATGATTGCCGCGATGAAGAAGCACAAGACCAACGAAGAGTTGTTGTCCAAGATTCTTTGAGTTACGCATCAGAAATTTCGCCAGGCCCGTTCCTTTCCGGAACGGGCCTTTGCTTTGGAGAAATATCGGAGTCTAAGCGGCTTTCGCGTAATGCCTTCCACGCAGTCAGAAAGGCGTTGCGCTTCAAGGCAGGGCAAGTTAATCAAACTCAGGTGCAACCCATTTCAATACTGGTTCTGATAGTGTCGTTCTTCGCGCTGAATACCCATGCCCAGACGAATTTTGTGTGGCACGATCTTCGGGATCTTCCGCTGGAAGGAAAGGGGTGGACTGACACCAAAGGTTTCTACGATCGCCTGCCATCCAGGGCAGAAAAGCTGGTACGTCCACCGGTTTGGAACCTTGCCCTGGACTCGGCAGGGATAACCACTCGATTCGTCACTGATGCGAATACGATCTCAGCAAAATGGATCTTGCGTAAAGAGGGGCTAGACATGCCGCACATGCCTTCGAGCGGAATGAGCGGAATCGATCTGTATGTCAAAGAATCCAAAGGTTGGCGATGGGTGGGCGCGGTCCGGCCGAAAGGAGTTACGAATGAGGTGATGCTCGTGCGAAATCTTCCCGAAGGAGAACGTGAGTACATGATGTACCTTCCTCTCTATAACGGGGTCACTTCTGTGCAGGTGGGCGTCCCGAAAGGGGCAAATTTAGTTCCAGCCTCCATTCGGAGCAAAAAGAAGCCGATTGTTTTCTACGGAACTTCGATTTTACAAGGTGGCTGCGCTTCGCGTCCTGGCCTAGCCTATCCCGCCATCATCGGGCGGAAATTGGATTGGCCCGTGATCAACCTGGGATTCTCGGGAAACGCCAAGTCAGAGCCTGAACTCGCTGAACTCCTCGCCGAGCTGAATCCTGCTATCTATGTTTTAGATCCGTTGCCTAACATGGATGCAGCAGGAGTCAGCGAACGGATTGAACCATTTGTGCAGAAGTTGCGAGCGGCCCACCCCAAGACCCCGATTGTTCTGGTCGAGAGTTTGCATTATGCCGACGGACACCTCGATCAGGATCGGAACAAACGTTACTCCTCTACGAATGTTGCGCTGCTCGAAGTCTATGCCCGGCTCAAGAAATCCGGCGTGAAGAACCTGCACTATATAGAGGGGGATGATTTGATTGGCCATGACTCTGAAGGAACAGTCGACGGGGTGCATCCAAACGATCTGGGTTTCATGCGCATGGCGGATGAGATCGGTCCGAAGCTGCGGAAGTTGCTGCGCCGGGGAAGTATTCAGTCTCCGTAGTGTTCAGTATTCAGATCTGGAACTACGTGTGTCTGACTGCGCTGCCGGTCAAGTCCTGGAATAAATTTGGTACTTTGAGTTCTGTTTATTAGCTGTGGTTTGTTTTGCTTTCCCTGGCGCAGAGTGCAGTGGAGGCGGAGCGGAGCGAGCCGCAACGGAGC
>JBKJKE010000158.1:0-13250 GCA_046597605.1 Limisphaerales bacterium
GAATGCTTCGGCTGACCGTGAAATTATGTCCGGGCTCTTCCGAATGCTTCGACTGACCGTGAAATTATGTCCGGGCTCTTCCGAATGCTTCGACTGACCGCGAAATTATGTCCGGGCTCTTCCGGATGCTTCGGCTGACCGCGGAGATATGTCCGGGAGCTTTCAAACGCTTCGAAAATCCTCCGCAACAGGGTTGCAACGCTTTTTCGAAGGCTTTGGGGTTTGGATGAGGGCGAGCCTTCTTTCTAATACTTTCACATTTAACTCCATCGAAAACAGCGAGGAACCCCGGAAACAACGACATCTCAAAAGGCACCGCCGGTATTCGAAATGACAGGCGGTCGCGGTCCGGATGCGTGCATTGATGCGGTCTGAATGGAAGCGCATTCTGGTCACGGGATGATCCACGCTTACGACCGGCAAAACAGGCAATGATGCTTGAAACCGATCGCCCGTTTGCTTTCCGTCAGGCAATCATGGCATGTCGCACCAGCGGAGTCGCCTTGAAGCCGTAGCTGCATTGGTGACAATGCGAGCTAACTTTTTCTTCGGTTCGTATCTTTAGTTTAAAAGCGTGGGTCAGCCCGCGCTTTGACAAGCGCAGCTACGGCAGGTTCAATGGGCTTAATGCGTCTGCGAATACTTCTCTTCATTCTAGGTCTGGTATCGTCCCTCACCACCAATACCCACGCGCAAAAATTCACTGCCTCCAGCGCTCCCGAACTTGATAACCTTTTCCAGCAAACAAACGGCTGGGTCGGCGCCGATGGTGCTTTCTCGGTCCCGCTTTCCAAAAACAAAAGCGTCTGGCTCTACAGCGATACCTGGATTGGAAAAGTGAACGAGGGCAAGCGGGTCGACGTCAGCATGATCAATAATACGATCGCCATCCAGCGTCACGGGAAGAGGCCTGAGTTTTACTATCCCACCAATGAACAAGGTAAGGCCCAGTCTTTCATTAAACCAGCTGATGGACGTGGCTTCTTCTGGCTTTTTCATGGCACCCGCACGAAAGCAGGATTGTTTTTCTTTCTGCGCCAACTGGAGATCGTGGACAAAAACTCAGTGTTCGGATTTAAGGGGTTCAGCAGTTCCATCGCCCATGTAAAGAATCCCGACGATCATCCCGCCAAATGGCAAATCGAACAAACGAAGTTTCCGTTCGAAAAGCACAGTAAAGAGGAACAGGTCGTCATGGGAGCAGCGCTGATGAAAAGACATGGATACATCTACATCTATGGCAACCATTCCGGCCCCGAGAAGTCAAAGAAAGGTATGATCGTAGCCCGGGTCCACGAAAAGCAGTTCGGGGTGTTCGATCAATGGCAATTCTTCTCAAATGGCAATTGGGTAAAAGATTTCAATTCAGTGACCCCCATCTGCATCGACGCCCCTTCCGAGGCATCCGTCTCTTACTGGCCAAAGCTAAAGAAATACGTCTTTGTTTACATTCAGGGTTTCTGGGGAAAGGTGGTTATCCGCACTTCCGATCAACCGACTGGTCCCTGGAGCGAACCTATTCCTATCTACGACGCTCCTGAGATGAAGTATCCCTCAAAGGTCTTTGCCTACGCTGGAAAAGCTCACCCGGAATTGAGCGCCAGCAAGGATGAGCTGATTGTCACCTACGCGGCAAACTCCTTCAACTTCGTCGAAGTAATTCAAGACGCCCGACTTTACTGGCCCAGGTTTGTGCGGGTCAAAATTGAAAAATAGATCTCGGATCACTCCATCACTCCAATAACCCCGTCTTCAGCGCCTGCTTCGAATCATATCGTAGGCGTGATTGATTTGCTTGGAACGATCCTCTGCCATTCGCTGCCAATCCTGCCCGAACCGCATAAACAAGTCTGGATGACATTCCTTGATTTTCCGGCGATAGGCATCGCGGATTTGATCACTCGAGGCCTTGGCGGTGATTCCAAGCAGGAGGTAGCATTGCCCTAATTCGGTCGGCAGCGCTACCTTGGGCGGCTCCTTCGGTGGACGAAACTCAGCTTTCGGTCGAGGATGAGCCTGCAGAGGTGGTGCCGAAGAAGAAGCACTTGCCCGCAAGGTTCGCAACTCTGTGCGCAAGTCCTGCACCAGGCTGATTCCCGCGGGTTCGCCCAGCAGAAAAACCACACCTTCGATATCACGCAATTGATCAAAGACATGGAAACGATCAGCGTCCGGCACGATCTCTTCCAGTTCGGCAAAGGACATCCGTTTACCCCGCCGCAACAATGCCTCAAGAATCTGAGCGCACCGCCAGTAATCGAGAGTGCAAAGCCGCGTGGCGCGTCGAAACATCGAATAGGTAAAGAACGACAGACGCGGACCAATCAACACGACATCGACCGCGATTTTTCCAAACACTTCGCCGGCCGTATAGACAGACATCTTTACCACCCAGGGAAAAAACGAGTCCCGTCCTGCTACATACCGTAACTCCATGAATTCTCCCATCAGCTCCCGCTCCTTTCGGATCTGAGCCATGAACATTACGAGAAGCAGCACCAACGCAAACGCCCAGTTTAGGATGGGAAAATAAGGCAGATCAGCTCGCCAGATTTCCTGCACAACCGAGCCGAAGATGAACTGAAGAACCGCTGCAATCAGGTAACCAAAGCCGCCGGTGATTCCCAGCAGAACGAAGCAACAGAGCAGAAGAACGGTACAAACGATAAAATCGAATGCGGCCTTCTGACGACTTCTTCGCCTTAACCAAATAAATATCGCCTGCGCGTGCACGTTTACAGCGGGACTACCTTGACCGAAATTTTCAAACTGGAACTTTGTCCTGGACTCAGGGCGATCTTATTCTCAGCGACGTTGCCAGATTCAACACAAACCATATGCAGATATTCTTCGTTGCCGAAGTCCGGCATCTGCTGGGCGCGTGCGATCCATGGGTTCCAAACTACCGTCGAATTCGAGCCGGTTTTCTCAACGAGAATTTTTCGTCGCAAAATGCGGTCGTGAATTTCCACCGTCGCTTTTGTATTTAGATAGACCCGATCCGTTTCGCCCGAAATGCGGAGTTCCTCGTTGGTTTCGGATTTTCGGGAGAAATTGTCCGGCTTATCGAGATAATCCGTTCCCTTCAGACCCCGCAAGGAAGCGGCACTAATGTCACCGACATTGAAGTAGGTATGAAGGCAGTTTTCAAAGACGAAGTCCTGATCCACGTTCTCGTTTTTTACAATCAACTCGGCAGTCAACGACTCTCCAAATGTGACCAGGTATTCGAGGGAGAATTTCGAGAAAAGCGCCGCCTCGGGCGAATCCGGCAGACAGAGACGAAGACTTACCTCACCGTTCCCCAAAATCAGAATTTCTTTCAACAACCACGTTTGTGTTCGGGCGAAGCCGTGCATCGGCTCGCCTTCCCGAGCGCCAAACCATGGGAAGATAATTGGAATACCACCGCGAATTGCGTTACCCGGTTGAAAGCGACTGACCTGACTTAAAAAGAGAACAGGCGGCTCGTTCTTTTTTTGGAACCGCGTGATATGGGCTCCCTGGAGATAAAGTTCCGCATCACTCCAACGAGTGCTGATTTCCAACTTCGGCAAATCACCGTGACCGTCAAGGAAAGTTACGCGCCCCGGTATTTCGTCAATATTCGCCATGCGACGAAACTACATCAGGGCGTGGCGCGTTTCATCGTAAAATTGTATTTTTCCAGCTGACCAGATTATCCCCTACCCGACCACTCCTTGGCTTAATGACCGCGGAACAGGCGCTCCATTTTATCTTTTATTGCTTGATCCATCTTGAGGATCGGCGGCCATGGGCGTTTAAACCCTTCGCCTGGAATCTTCTTCGTGGCATCCAGCCCGAGCTTGCTCCCAATCGCCACTTCACTGGTGGCATGATCGAGCACGTCTGATGGTCCCTTTGTGAATATACTGTCTCGCTGCGGATCGGTATTTGCGCAAAGACGAAATAAAACCTCGCTGGTGTTGTGGACATCAACATCGTCATCGACGATCACGAGATACTTGGTGAACATCATTTGGCCCATACCCCAAAGGCCGTGCATGATTTTATACGCCTGCATCGGATAGGTTTTCTTAATGCTAACGAATACCAAATTGTGAAAAACGCCTTCGGCGGGAAGCGCGATGTCGACAATCTCCGGGAAGTTCATTTTGAAAATCGGGAGAAATAGTTTCACTGAAGCACCGCCAATATAAAAATCTTCCATCGGCGGAATACCAACAATCGTCGCAGGATAGACCGCGTCTTTACGGTGGGTTATTGCGGTGATGTGGAAAACGGGATACGGCTCCGGCAAAGTATAATAACCGGTGTGGTCGCCAAAAGGACCTTCATCGCGGAGCGGTTCCGTGGGATCGATATATCCTTCGATCACGAAGTCCGAATTGGCAGGAACTTCCAAATCGTTCGTTTCGCATTTCACCAACTCGACCGATTTTTTTCGCAGGTAACCGGCGAGTAAAAACTCGTCCAACCCATCGGGAAGCGGTGCCGTCGCAGCGAAAGGAAACATTGGATCGCCTCCAATGAAGATGGATACAGGCATCCGCTCGCCGCGTTCGTAGTAACGTCGTCCATGACGAGCAGCCACCTTCTGCAATTGCCAATGCATCCCGGTAGTTTGACCGTCGTAGACCTGGATACGATACATCCCGACATTGCGTTCGCCCGTATCCGGATCTTTCGTCACCACACACGGCAATGTCACGAAACGTCCACCATCAAGCGGCCAGCATTTTAAAATTGGAATGTTCAGCAGAGTTGGCGGCGTTGGTGAAGTCGGCGGCAATTGCACCGGACCGGGAGGAAGAGGAGAAGATAAATGGGATGCCTCACTTTCCCGCTTTCCCACTCTCCCACTTTCCTTGAACAAATGAATGACGTCCTTACACGCCCCACACTTGACCACTTTCGGCTTCG
Source organism: Limisphaerales bacterium (assembly GCA_046597605.1). Lineage (GTDB taxonomy): Bacteria > Verrucomicrobiota > Verrucomicrobiia > Limisphaerales > JACDHS01 > JACDHS01. The sequence goes on from JBKJKE010000158.1 coordinate 4,906, forward strand.
CATGGCGCAGATCGATCGCGAGAGAAAGCAGCTTCATCGTCTCCCGAATGGACGTCGGGGGTTTGGCTTTCATGAGCGCTCCCATGTCCCGAGCAACATCCTCCACCGATTCCGCGTTCATGCTCATCGCCATCCGCTTCCAAGAGCCGAGCGTGTTGATGGCAACAGGAAATGGAGAGACGACGCCATTGATGGTGGGCTTTTCAATCAGAAGCGCCTTACCACCGCCCGGTGATTTCATCTCGCGATCCGCCAACTCTGTGATCTCCAGCTCCGTGGCAACCGGTTCAGAAATACGTTTCAGTTCCCCTGCCCGATCAAGGGCCTGGACGAAATCGCGAAAAGAATCAAAGGCCATGCGGCGGGACATTAACACACCGTTTTGTCGTGGCAATTCAACTGAGACAACCGGTAGCACTTGCTTGCTGGAACGGAAGGGCACCCTTCAGAGCTCGCGAGCCGCGCCAGACCAACTATACTCAATGCATGTCTGACAGCATTCGAGACCTCACGGCAGAGATACGCTCATTCGTTGATGCACGAGATTGGCGCCAGTTCCATGCTCCCAAGGAGATGGCCGTCGGCATTGTGGCCGAGGCGGGTGAACTATTGCAGCACTTCGTCTGGCAATCGGACAAACAATCAGAACAGCGTGTGGTCGCCAAACGCCACGAAATTACCGATGAGATCGCTGATATCGGCATCCTGTTGTTTGAACTCGCGGATAACCTTGGAATCGACCTCGCCGAAGCGATGCGCGCCAAGCTCGCCCGAAATGAAGTGCGTTATCCAGTTGAGAAATCCCGCGGCTCGAATAAGAAGTATAACGAACTGTGAACGACGACTCTCCCACTCCCAAGCCCGCGCCCGAAAACGATTCCCCTGCTCCTCCCGCAATACCGCACAAGCGAAGAGTGCGATATTCGGGAAAGAATCCAAGACGCTTTGAGGATAAATATAAAGAACGGGAACCGGAAAAATATGCTACTACCATTGAGAAGGTGTTGTCTTCTGGAAAAACTCCGGCGGGATCGCATCGCTCCATCATGGTGACGGAAATTCTACAGGTGCTTGCGCCGAAGCCAGGTGAGATCGCCGTGGATTGCACTCTTGGGTTCGGGGGCCATGCAAAACAGATTCTCGCCGCAATTCAACCCGGTGGACGTTTGCTGGGACTCGATGCGGATCCCATTGAACTGCCCAGAGCAGAAGAACGGTTGCGCGCTATGGGATATGGAACCGATACGTTCACAGCCCACCGCAGCAATTTCGCCGGACTCCCGCAGGTCCTCGCGAAAGAGAATTTGGAAGGAGCAGATCTTATCCTGGCCGACCTTGGACTTTCTTCAATGCAGATCGATAACCCGGCGCGTGGTTTCTCCGTAAAGTTTGAAGGGCCTCTTGATATGCGGATGAATCCTCTGCGGGGGCAACCGGCTTCGGCGTTCCTGGAAAAGATTGCTGTTCCTGAACTCGCCGTCCTGCTCGTGGAGAACAGCGATGAGCCGCGTCCCTATGAAATCGCAAAAGCCATCGCGGGAAGAAAATACAATACCACAACCGAACTCGCTTCGGCCATTCGCGATTCGCTTCCCCGAATCTCCGAAGATGAACAGACACTCTCGATCCGTCGTGTTTTCCAGGCGCTGCGCATTGCAGTGAACGACGAGTTTTCCGCACTCGATACTTTCCTGCGCAATCTCCCCGCCTGTTTGAAAGCCAATGGACGTGTCGCCATTCTCACGTTCCACTCCGGGGAAGATCGTCGCGTGAAGAAGTCCTTCGATGCTGGCCTGCGGGACGCGCACTACTCGGAGATATCACATGAAGTCTTGCGTCCCGGTCCAGACGAGCGCCACAAGAACCCGCGTTCCACTCCTGCTAAATTGCGCTGGGCAAAAAAAGTGAGTTAAGAAACAGCCGACTGCGAAACTCTGCATTCACAAGCAGCAATGTGCCCTTAAAGACAACAGAAATTGTTCTTGGACTGGCACTCAACAAAAAATTCTAGACCGCAACATTCGTCGAAGCATCTTGCGCTTCTCGCGCTAATGCGCGTTATTCATTCTGTATGCCAGCAAAATCAAAGAAACAACAAATGGCAGCAGGTGCTGCCCTTGCCGCCAAACGCGGACAGACCTCCAAAGCCTCATTGAAAGGCGCCTCCAAAAAGATGGTCAACTCGATGAGCACAAAACAACTCAGCGAAGTCGCCAGCACCAAACGCAAGAAGTTGCCGGTGAAAAAAGGAGCAGCTGCAAAATCCAGCGGAGCCAAACCGAAGGCTGCTGCAAAAAAAGCCGCATCGAAAAAAGCGCCGGCGAAGAAAGCCGCCGCCAAAAAGACTGCTGCCCGCAAGCGTTAGGGCATCGGTGATTCCCGCCTGATAATCAGTAAACGCCGGCCCGAAAAGAAGTGTTGCTCCGGGCCGGTTTTCACCCACAATTCGCCTCCTGTCATGAGTGTCGCTGATACGAATTCGTCTGCAGTGCTCACCGAGCCGAAACCAAAGCCCGTGGATTTATCGGGCAGAGTCCATAAGCCGAAAACCAGCACTCTCAAGCTGATCGGTGAAGTCCTCAAGCACGGCGGCCCGGGCTACCTTCAGTTTGCCATCACCAACATTTGCAACGCGAAGTGCGACTTCTGTGGTTTTGCCGTTGATAAGTTCGATCCGAAGCAGAGACGCAGTGTCACCCTGAAGGAAGCCCAGGATGTAATCGATATCGCGGTGAAGAACCATATCGGCTACCTGCTCTTTGTCGGTGGTGAACCTCTCGCCCACAAAGAGCTCCGCTCAATGGTCCGCTATTGCGCGGAACGCGGCATCAAGCCAATGATCTGCACGAACGGATCGCTCTGGACGGACAAGAACATGCGCGACCTGGCGAGCGACGGCTTGAGCAGCGTGATCATGTCGATTGATTCTCATGATGTTACGAAACATGAGAAGAATCGCGGGTTGCCGGATGTCTGCCAGAAGATCAAGAAAGCGAACGCTGTTTTCAAGGAACTCGGAATCCAAACCACTGCCAGCGTCACCGCGAGCAAGTTGATCGAAGACTACGAGAAGCTCCCTGATTTTTTGGAAACTCTCGGTTTTACCAGTTGCACTTTCAGTTACCCGCTCACCTCATTGGCCTCGAGCTATCTAAGCTTCAGCGATTCGAATCTGGTCGCCTACAAGAAGGACGAACTGATCGAGCTCTTTGGCAAGATCAAGCAGATGAAAGAGAACAGCGGTTATCCTGTCGTGAATCCGACGGAATCGTTGAGCGAGATGCAGCGCCATTTACGCGGAGAGAAGGAAAAATTTGTTTGCCTCGGTGGTCACAAATATTTTTATCTCGATTGGAATCTCAACCTCTATCGGTGTCATTTCTGGGAAACTCCCATGTGCAACGTCTATGAGTGGGACGATTCCAAGCTCATTCGCGATGGTTGCACCCGTTGCATGATCGATTGCTACCGCGACCCCAGCGTCCTGCAATACGTAGCCATCAGCGCGAGCGATGCCTATAACAACGTGAAGCGCGGCAAATTTATTTCTGCTGCGAAGAATGTGTTCGATTCCCGCAATCTCACTTCTCTTAAAGCGGTCTGGGATGATCGCAAGTGGATCGGGAAAGTTTAGTACAGCAAAACTGTTTCTGAAGCATACCTGCCAGGTATACTCAGCAGATAAACATCGTCTTTCTCACTTCTGTGCGACCTGTGGCAACGTATCGTCATGATTAAGATTCGCAGAGCAAACGAACGAGGCCACGCAGACCATGGATGGCTGGATGCCCACCACAGTTTCAGCTTCGGTAACTATTACGATCCACAGTGGATGGGTTTTCGGAGCTTACGGGTGATCAATGATGATCGGGTGAGTCCCGGCATGGGATTTGGAACCCATGGGCACCGCGACATGGAGATTATCACTTATATCCTGAGCGGTTCGCTCGAGCACAAAGATTCCATGGGCAACGGTCGCATCATCCGGACAGGCGAACTTCAATACATGTCCGCGGGCAGCGGCGTGCAGCACAGTGAATTCAATCCGTCCAAAGACGAACCGGTGCATTTGCTGCAGATCTGGATTCAACCGGATGCGAAGAGTGTGACACCACGATACGCGGAGAAGTCACTGGTGGACGCTCCGGTTGGAATCCTCCAACTGGTCATTAGCAAAACGGGGCGCGACGGTTCAATCGCGATTCATCAGGATGCCGATCTTTGGTTGGCGAAATTGGAGAAAGGCAACCAAACCACCACGCAATTAGCACCGGGACGTCACGCCTGGATCCATGTCGCTGAAGGTGAAGTGTCGTTGAACGGCGAAACACTCACATCGGGAGACGCTGCCGCAGTCAGCGAAGTAAGCGCGTTGAAGTTGAGCGCCACAAAGCCTTCACAGGTTCTGTTGTTCGATCTGAATTAACAGCTTTCGAGATCGGCCTCATAGACTGCTATGAGGCCTTTTTCATCCAAAAGTCGCTTCCGGATAGAGCAAGTTGATAGCAAATAAACGGATAGCTGGAAAAACGATTCCGAAAAGCTTCATCGAGAGGATGAAGCCAACCAGCGCAAAGGCCGGATTTCGGATTGCCTCTGAATACTTTGCAGAGTTTTCGTCTGAAAGGAAGAAGAGCGGGACCGCACTGCCATCCAATGGCGGGAACGGAAGCAGGTTGAAAAGAAAGAGCAGAAGGTTGAGAGAAAACATCACGGTCAAAATCGTTGCGAACATGTGAGGCAAACCGGTCCCGACCGTGCCAACGATGCTGTTTCTTGTCACCTCTTCCGGAACTTCGAAGTAACCGAATACCATTCCAAGCCGAATCAGAATCGCTGCGATCACCACAAGAAGAAGATTAGAAGCTGGCCCAGCCATGGCCATGATCGCCGCCCGCCGTGGATGCCGATGCGCCCAATACGGATCGTAAGGCGCGCTCGCCCACCCCATCATCCAGCCTCCGAGAGCAAGTGAAAGCAGCGGAACCAGGACCATCCCAAAAGGTTCCCGCTTAATGTGAGGCGTCGGATCCAACGTCACCTGCCCACCGCGATGAGCTGTGTCATCACCGAGCTTGAGCGCGGCGTAAGCATGGCTGGCTTCATGGAGGGTCGTGGAAAATAGAAATGCGAGATACCAAACAACAGCATCAAAAGGTGAAATGTTCCCGAACATTGGGCAGAGGCTAAATGCCGATGCTTACGATGGAAACATCCGAATGCACGTAGGCCTGCAGGATAAGTGTATAAAAAAATTTACGAACGCCTCGGTGAAGGTTCCAATTCCCGGCGCCGAGGTCGTGTATCTAACATGTTCCGTTACAAGAGCCAGATCAGCATGAGGAATGTCGATCAGACCTGTCCAATTTGAAACGCTGGAACTGCACTCTACAAAGTCGACAGCCAGTGTTTTTACTCCCATGAGACAACCACCAAAAAATTCACCCACCATTGTTGTAATCAGTAATCTCTTGTCCCGATTGAAGCCGCTACATGCCTGGTAGATTGGCGTCCTTTTGTTCAGCCCGAGTTGTTTCTTCTGGGCGCATGCCATCGCCATTTGGAAATCACAACTATTCGATTCGATGGAGTGGTTCGACTTCCGCCGCATCTATCTTCCCCTATTGGCTATGCTGATCGGCTTATGTGTTCCGCTGATTAGTTTGCATCGACTCCGCAGATCCTCGGCGCAAATGACGTTAGGCGCTTATATCGCTTTCATGATGCTTTGGGGTTTCGTCGATGTGCGACATGAAAACTATCAGACCGGGGGGCACGACTACCCAAACGGCGTCCTCATAGATGGCCACCGTCACTACTGGCACCTTTATTTCACATGGTATTTTCTCCCGTACGAATGGATCCACGGATACGAGTTTGATTGAATCCTCAGGAGGCCCCGAAACTACACTATGAACTTATCGCTGAAGTCCATATCCGACGGATGCATTCTATAGGACCGGAGACAGGTGCCAATGTCGTCGCGCCGACTCTTTTGGCGGAAAAGACCATCCGACGGACTCATTTCCATTCTGGAAACGTGTATGCCAGGCCCGACATGGCCATTTTCGGAATGGTTTGTCACCATATCGGACGGTTCAAGTTCGTTGAAAGATCTTCTTTTCCGTGGTTCTGCGAAAAACGGGGAGATTCCATTCCACAATTGTTCAGGAAAATGCTCCCACCCTGGTCCGAAGTAAGAAACTTTGTAAGAAATCCCTTCGCTCTGTTTCTAACCTTATATGAAACACATGACAGTTAAGCTCAAGTTGTTCTTTCTCGGATTAACGGCAAGCCTCCTCGGATCAGGCCTTATTGCGCTTGGGGATGGCAGCGAAATCCTAATCAGGAAAGGGGTTGTGGTATCGGGAGTGATCCTCGTGGTGGGTGGAATCGGAATTCTTCGCTATCTACTCTTCTCGAAAAATCCAGGATGGGGCAAATCAAGACACCTCGCCGAGTAGGCAAAAATGTCGCCGCCGGATTAGCCATCGCCAATGGACGCAAAACTTCAACAAGACCAGTTCGATAAGTGGATGGCAGATCATATCGCCATTCTCTACCGAACCGTCAACGGCTTCACCGACGGTGATGACAGAAAAGATTTGTTGCAGGAAGTGATGTTGGCGGTGTGGAAAGCGATGCCCTCTTTTCGGCAACAATCCAAACCCTCCACATTCATCTATCGGGTTGCACACAACGCGGCTCTCACCTGGAAACGATCCCGACAAAACTACAGTCGCAAGCTGGAGCAATACGAAACGCAATTACCTGCGGTGATGCATGCTCCGCCCCAGGGCAGCGACAGTGAACTGCTGGAATTACTTTATGCAGAAATTAGAAAGCTCGCCCCCGCGGATCGTTCTCTCGCATTACTCTTTCTGGACGATGTGAGTTATCGCGAAATGGCAGAGATCCATGGGTTGACCGAAAGCAACGTCGGAGTTCGACTGAATCGGCTTAAACAAAAACTTTCGCAATCGATGAAGGAGGCCACCCATGGACATTGAAAAGATGAAGAAACTTTGGCAATGCTCCGCCAACGCTCCCACGGTTCCGGAGGCGGAACAAATCAAGGCGAAGTTCACCCGCGATCTTAGAAGCCGCTATCGCAGGTTCATCCTCTTTCTGATCTGGGTGTTCAGCGCGTTGTCTTTCGCAACCGGGCTGGTGTTTTACCAGGTCCTCGTGACGCATAAAGTCACATTGGAGACAGATTGGGCCGTGCTTCCGCTCCTTGCGATACCCTGGTTGTTTGCCATCAGGTTCCTGGCGCAATTCAGGAAACACAATCGGGCTCATTCGAGCTACGGAGAGTCTATCGTGCTCACGCTACGAGCTGCAATGGATGAAAATCGATTGGCCTGCCTGCGGATAAAACGCCTGGCCTGGATCTATCTACTGAGCGCTCCGGCTCTCGCATTAGCCATTCATCAATTGAAGTGGGCAGGAAAGATGAACGAGAGTGAGGTCACATCCATGCTGTTGCTATTTGGGGTAACCCTTATCACTGCAGGGGGTTGGGCGGCATTCCGATATTTTCGAAAATTGCTTCCACAAAGGGCAGAGATCATATTCCTGCTCCGCGACTATGAAGGTCTCTAATGGTGACTGCCGTAGGGAAAATAAAGCTTCAAGCACTTCGTCGCACTTGATCGGCGATTTCACGATCTTTCGCCGCGGTCCAATAGATCTGACCGATGTCATCCGTCTGGCGATTCCGAAAGAATGAGCTTACATCAATGCTTGTCACGAGATCATGGTTGAAGGATTGGAGACGGTGGAGCTAACTGCCGAGGCTGGCCAGACCACCCAAAAGACTTTTTCAACCGTCCGCCTGACAGCTGCGTACGCACCCCATAGATACCCGCTTTGGACCAACAATATCACCCACATCCCTAGGCGGCATTCAAATCAGGTTGACGGTCTGAAGCGGCTTGGGCATTGTCATGCGCATCCCCCACTCGTCCCCACGAGAGACCACTTCCAGGCAACATCGTGTCCGTCTTTGTAAGCAACGTGCGTTATGGAAAGCTCAAAGCATCCGAATTCGAATGCAGGGAAGACCGATCCTGCCACGGGTAATTTGCGAAAATGGCTAATTCTTACCTGCATCCTTTTTATCGCAGCGGTTATTTCGATGATGCAGCGCCCTGCTCTGCCACAGATCGAACAGCAATCCATTAATTCCAAAACAGAAACCGGGCAAGAGTCCAGCATGCAAAGACCTAGCCCGGATATTTCACAGATGGATTGAACAAAGAAGCGGGAGAGGCGTCACAAGGCTTGTGAATATTGAGCCAAATGAAACTACCACCCAGCGGTTCTTGTGAAACAGACTGTAG
>JBKJKE010000170.1:0-26077 GCA_046597605.1 Limisphaerales bacterium
GCAAGGCACGTGGATATCGTTCCACAGAATACCTCATCACCATGCTTTACTTCACCGCCGGTAAACTGCGCATCCCTCAGTTCTAAAATCTATTCCACCGAAAATAGCGAGGAACCCTCAATTCGAGTCGATCTGGCCAACGCGGGCGCCCTGTGGATTGATAAAGAGGTGGTCGTAAATCACGGGTTGGTCACAAGTCGTCAACCTTCTGATATTCCGGCGTTCAATAAAAAGATGATCGAAGAATTTGCAGAAGGAAAACACGCCGAACAAAGCGCCGGAATGGTTATTCCGACAAACCCATGATCAAACGGGGCCAGGGATGCCACCAGAGTCGGGTGACATTAATGCGTTGGATTTGGATTCAAAGCAGGTGCTTTGCGAAGAACTGCACCATCTCGACATCCATCTTTGTTCCTTCATCGCGATGCCGCACCGTGCAGGGGATCCCCAGGTTATCCATTTGTTCTTTTAGGCGGAGACCAAAGTTAATGTGGTGAATACCCTGTCCAGGACGCGCATTTTCCGGCAACGGCCCGCGTGGTTCGCTGTAGAACGCGTACACTGGCGGGTCGTTCTTGCTTAGATAAGTAATGGGAGATGCTGCTTCGTATAGTTTGTGCGCTTTTGGCGTATCAAGTTCGTCCGCTTGCAAACCATAAAATGGTTGCAACGCCTGATGTTTGGCCGGCGCCTCGCCGATCCACTTCCTGATGACCCGGGGATCGTAACTGGATTGCGCTCCAAAAACCGCCATGCAACTCAGTCGGGTGGACTCCCGCAATACCGAATCGGTGTTTTTAGCATCCGCCAGGTCGTCGTGAAAGCCAATCCAGAGAGAGGTACCCGCTCCTGCGGAGCCACCGGTCGCGCCAACACGCTTTGGATCAATATTCCACTCTTTAGCTTTTGAGCGAGCAAACTGAATGGCGCGAGCCGAATCCATGAAATGCACTGGAAAACTAACCTCGGGCGATAGCCGGTAGTTGATCGCCATTACCGAAATCCCCCTGCTCAGGAGGCCGTCGAGGAGAGCGGGGGAGAGCGTCTCCTTGCTGCCCGCGCGAAATCCACCGCCATGAATGTAAACAACCAGAGCTGTCGGTTTGTCTCCCTTCGCTTTCCACAGATCCAACACGTTACGCTGATGCGGACCGTATTTAACTTCGATTAGGTCGGGCTTGGGCTTCGTTCCCGGGTTACCAGCCTTTTGCCCGTGAGCTTCAAAAGCAGAGAAGCAGAGAGCGAGCAGCCCTGCCAGTATGAGAGAAAAGGAATTGCTTCGATTTTGCATAGCGTTTGAGAATGATGCTTCGCAAACCGAACCATCAACCTGCCTTAGAGACGAGAGTTTTCGGCCGGGTGTTACACTCTAACGAGGCGCACAGGAATCGCTTATGATTTATTAGCTATAATGGAGATCTCTCCGTTCTGCTCAACAATCGCGTATTTGATGTCCTCGACCCGTTCAAGGCCTTGCGTCAGCCGGGCGGCAGCAAGGATTTCGTTCTCATCCACCCTCACAAGATTCATTCGTTCCGGGAGAAAACGCCCATCACGGACAACGATCAATGGCACGTCATCCAGAACTTTATCGAACTTCTTGAAACGATCCTTGAACTTGGTAAGCCCAACCTCCATCGCAAGCAACGTCGCAATCAGGATGAACGCATTCGTAATAGAAAAATCCTCACCTACAAGGGCCTGCTGGGTAACTTCGCCAATGATCAGCAGGAGAACAAAATCAAACGTGGTGATCTGAGCCAGCGAACGCTTCCCCGCTATCCGGAAGACGACCAGCAGAAAAACATACACCATCACAGCTCGCAAAATCGTCTCCATATCAGGGTAAAATGAACTGTTTCAGCGAGAGCGTTTCGGATCCGAGGCGCAACTGAAGGTCGATTGCCCCCGGCTGGTCGGGTTTCAACGTCAGATAGAGTTCGCCGCGAGCACTCTCCGGTGAGACATCAATTGTCCACGTGGTTCCAGTCTCTGTTATTTCTGACTTCGAAGGTGCAGGTGTGATTCTTTCGACTGTGACTCTGGAAAGGTAAGCCGCATTGACGGAAAGCTGGATCGCATTTTCTTTTGTCATTTGGAATAAACGAATTGTCAGGCCGCCGGGCGTGTCCTGACGAAGCACGCGTTCGTATTGGACTCCGAAAGTGCGGCCGACCTCCGTCCGTGAAGAATACAGTCCAGAACCGAACACGCCGAGGACGGCGGCAAGCAAAAACAGAAAAACGAGCGTCCAACCCACCCGCTGGTAAGCGACCTGACGTAACTGAAACGGCAGGTCGTCGCTCCCTGGCGGCACTCCCTCAAGTTCTTCCATAGGTCTATCTTCTCCGGTTTCCAATGGCAGGAACATCGGAGAAAACGAGCGTCCGGATACGGGGGCGGCTGGAGAGTCTGCCGGGATCGCTGAAATCGCCTTTTGCCAGCAGAGGGCGGTGCAAACCCCTAGACGGCTTCCCCGTAAAAAGGGCCGCTGCCCCGAAAACCCCAGCAAATGCGCCGTTTATGACGATAGATTCTCCGGGGATGACGGGATTTCCGGACCGGAAAACGAGTCATCCCGCGGGGATGGCCGATTTTCCGGTCCGGAAAACAGGCTTTCCCGCAAAAAATGCTCATTTCCGCTCCGGTTTTGTCCGATTCTCGCGGGAAATCCAAATTTCCACTCCGGAAAACTCTCCAATCCGCGTGAGATTCCTCTTTTCTGGACCGAAAACGGACGGTTTTTCGGGGATGACTCGTTTTCTGGTCCGGAAATCCGGTCATCCCCGGGGGATCGGTGAATTTCTACTCCGGAATCTCGGCCATCCCGCGGGGATAGCCGATTTTCCGCTCTGGAAAACGCGTCATCCCGGGGATCGGGGTCTCACTGATCTGGAATCAAAAGCTTCCTCCGGAAAAGACTCCTTTTCTCAAGATGCCCTCCCACCCTGAGTGAAAGTGCTCGAATCCTGACTTCTGTTTTAGTAGTGGTTCACGGTGCCCTCCGCGTCTCGAAAATCTTCCAGGGAACCTGTTGCGCCCCGGAAGGTTTCCGATTGGAACGCTACTCTCCTCCTCGGCATTTGCCTGGCTGCGATCACATTCGTTCTCTTCTGGCCGGTTCGGCAGCACGATTTTATCAACTATGATGATCCGGATTATGTAACTGCCAATGCGATGGTTCAGGCTGGGATTACCGCAGAGGGAATCAAATGGGCCTTCACCAGCATCCATGCCTACAATTGGCACCCGGTCACATGGATGTCACATATGACAGACGTTCAATTCTTCGGGATGAACCCCGGCGCGCATCACTTGGTCAGTGTTGGGTTTCACATCGCAAACGTACTTTTGCTGCTCCTCCTGTTCCGGCGAGTGGCCCCCGCAATGTGGCCGGCGGCAATTGTGGCTGCAATTTTTGCATGGCACCCGCTGCACGTGGAATCCGTCTCATGGGCCTGCGAACGCAAAGATGTCCTCAGCACATTCTTTTGGCTGCTTGCAACGCACTCTTATGCGTTATACGTGGAGAAATCGAAGGTCTCGCCCGGCAGTGCTCGCGGGCACTACCTCCTCTCTCTGTCTTTCTTCGGCCTTGGTTTGATGTCCAAGCCAATGCTGGTGACATTGCCTTTTACACTGCTGCTTCTCGATATCTGGCCCCTGAACCGGTTCGCATTTGGCGCCGGCATTCATAACGCTGGATGGAGAAGCAATGCAGGGCGTCGCCTTTTGCAATTGTCGTTGGAGAAAGCGCCGTTTTTCGCCCTCAGCATGGCATCAAGCGTGATCACGTTCTTTGTGCAAACTCGGGAGGGAGCAGTGGTGGCGCTCGAGCATCTGCCCGTTGAGAGTCGCCTTGCCAATGCGGTGGTTTCGTACGTTCGATATCTCGGCAAGACGTTCTGGCCAATGGATCTCACCATCTATTATCCACCGAGTAGCTGGGCAGGGTGGCAGGTCGGGTTAAGCTTGTTGTTGATCCTCTGTGTCTCGGTCGCCGCCCTCTTGGCGGTGCGAAAACAACCGCCTTTCTTTGTCGGATGGTTCTGGTTTCTTGGTACCCTCGTGCCAGCGATCGGGATAGTTCAGGTAGGCGCTCAAGCCATCGCTGATCGCTACATGTATGTGCCGATGATCGGCTTGAGCATTGCAGTGATTTGGCCTCTGAAACAATACATAGAAAGAGTCGCCCGCGTGAGATGGGCTTTCGTTTCGATCCTGACGTTGGCCCTCGGTTGTCTCCTCTGGCAGTCATCCAGACAGGTTCGAATTTGGCGAAACAACGAAACAGTTTTCAAACATGCGATTTCTATCGATGGAAGGAACCTCGTAGCCGGGGTGATGCTCGCTAATTCTTATCTGCAGGACGGAAAATTCGGAGAGGCAGAAAAAGAATTTAAACGAGTCCTCGCAATCAACCCGGACTTCCCGGAGCTATATTTCAATCTGGGCAATCTCTACGTGCAACAACAACGCACCTCCGACGCGATTACTCAGTATGAAGCTGCGATTACGAAGCATCCGAACTATGCGGAAGCGCACGCGAACCTTGGAGTCGCCCTCGGAATGCAGAACCGGTTTGAAGAAGCGATCGCTCACTATGATCAGTCGTTAACTCTCCAACCCAATCAACCGGATCTGCTGAGGAACATTGCCCTCGACCTGATGAGCCTGCGCCGTTTCGAAGATGCGTCGCTTCGTTTGCAGCGTGCCCTGGAGCTGGATCCTTCTGATGCGATGTCTCTGTTCCTGCTGGGCAACGCTCATCTTGCCCTGGGCAAAACGAGCGAAGCGGCTGCCTTTTATACGCGGGCTTTGCAGGTGAAGCCTGATTTTGCAGAGGCGGAGGAACGATTGGCCAGCTTGCCCTCCACCAGATAGTATGGTCGCAAGCGAGGAGTTTGCGAGACACCACATAGTCTAAACAGGGTTACTATTGACAGGTCCCGTAGCACTTGCCGCGCAGATTCCGTTACAGTAGCTTCGCTCCCGTATGGACGAGAATTTGCCGCCGAATGAAGGGATGTCGAACAATCCACCCCCGCCGCCCTCCCCGCAACAGCAGCAACCGCCACCTCCACTTTATACACCACCGCCGCCACCCTACATCGCAGCCACACCAGCTCCCTCTCCTAGAAAGCGGAACACCGGTTTAAAAATTTTAGCGCTCCTGCTGTTTTTGGCTCTTTGTGTCAGCCTCTTGCTAAATTTCAGCCAATTGGGAAACGGGATCACCAGATCCAAAAAATCCGTGCACAAGAAGCGGCAGTATCTCGAGGAATTGCTGGTGACCGATAACAGTTCCCGGAACAAGATCGCTGTCATCCGGGTTGATGGGGTGATCTCCAGCGGAGGCGATGGCCGTCACAGCATGGTGGAACACATTCAGGATCAGTTCGAAGTGGCGGGACGTGATGAAAACGTCAAAGCCGTGGTCTTGAAGATTAATTCACCGGGAGGGGAAGTGTTGGCCTCAGACGAAATCTATCATGCGATTCAGAATTTCCAGAAGGACACGGGAAAGCCGGTGGTGGCCTCAATGCAGACGCTTGCCGCGTCGGGCGGCTACTACGTGGCGGCGCCGTGCCGCTGGATTGTGGCCAATGAATTAACCATCACCGGCAGTATCGGCGTCATCATGCAGGGATGGAATTTTGGTAGCCTCATGGATAAAGTGGGTGTGCGCGCCCAGACTTATAAGAGCGGACAATACAAAGATATGCTGAGCCCATTCCGGCAACCGGGTAATATCCCGGAAGGGGAAGGGGAACTCGTCCAGGAGTTGATCATGGAAACTTACGGCAAGTTCACCAACATTGTAGCCACGGGCCGAGGCGAGGCGTGGGCGAGCAACGGGGAAGAGGGCAGACAACTTGCCGAGGATTGGGCATCGTATGCGGACGGTCGTGTTTTCTCCGGAGAGAAGGCGTTTCAACTCGGTTTTGTCGATGAGAACGGGGATTTTGATGCCGCGTTGTCTCGCGCTCAAGCGTTGGCGAAGGTCAAGAACGCCAATGTGATTGAATACGAACGGCCCTTTGGCTTCGGTGATATCTTCTCCATCCTTGGCCAATCCGAAGCTCGTACTGTGAAGATCGATATTGGGGTTGAATTTCCGAAGCTACAGTCTGGGTGTCTCTACTTCCTTTATCGCAATGCGATTCCGTAACTGAAACTGTTGCTCATCCTCCCAATGAAAAATGTCACCATTATTCAGCACCCGATCATTCAGCACAATCTGACCCGATTGCGCGATGAGCGGACTGGCCCGCAGGAATTCCGCCGTGTCCTTAGCGAAGTGGCCGCACTCATGGTTTACGAGGCCACTCGCTCTTTTGATGTGGTGCCGATCAAGGTCAAAACCCCGCTGAAAGCAACCAAAGGTTTTGAGCTGAAACGGGAGGTTATCCTTGTTCCAATTTTGCGCGCAGGGTTGGGGATGTTGGACTCTATCCTGCAATTGATTCCTCATGCCAAGGTCGGCTTTATCGGCCTGAAGCGGGAAGAAAAATCCTTGCAAGCCACTTCTTATCATAAGAGCCTGCCAGACAACCTGCGCAATTTTGAAGTGATTTTAATTGATCCCATGCTGGCCACTGGAGGCAGTGCTGTCGCTGCCATGAACCTGCTCATGGAACGCGGCGCGACCCACGTGCGCATGGTGAATCTTGTAGCTTCTCCAGAAGGAATCCGGCAAGTGCGCGAGCATTTCGGCAACTTTCCCATATTTACTGCCGCAGTAGACGAGCGTTTGGACAAGCGAGGCTATATCCTGCCTGGCTTGGGTGACGCGGGAGATCGTTTGTTCGGAATTTAACTAGCTGCCCCCCAGCGGCTGCCGAAAATGGAACGCGAAAATATACTGATCGTTGCCGACAGCGAGCGTGACGCAAACATGCTCTATGCCGTGGGCATGTTCGTCCCCGATCCTTTCATCTACCTCCGCGCGAATGGCATCTGCCATATTGTGATGAGTGACCTCGAAATTGATCGAGCCGCCAAGCAAGCGCCTCACTGCAAGGTTCTCTCCTATTCGCATTACCAACAGAAACTGCGCGACAAAGGAGTTCGCACGCCAAGCTACGCGCAGGTCGTCGCTGAGTTGGTTCGAGAAAAACGGCTCAAGAAAATTTTTGTTCCAGGCAACTTTCCCCATGGTCTCGCCAAGGAACTGCGTAAGCTGGATGTAAAAGTTAAGGTTAAGGAAGGCGGGATTTTTCCAGAACGCGAATTCAAAAGCGCTGACGAGGTCAAAAAGATAAGTGCTGCATTGATGATGGCTGAAGTTGGTTTGGCCGAGGGGATTCAATGTCTAAAACGTGCGAGGATTGGAAAAGACGGAAAGCTGTTGCAGAACAACGTGGCACTGACGGCCGAAAAAGTTCGGGCTGTCATTGATATAGCCATCATTCAGGCCGGCGGAATCGCTGCGCATACGATTGTGGCCTGCGGAAAGCAGGGATGCGATCCACACGAACGCGGGTTCGGCCCTCTCAAAGCAAATCAACCCATCATCATCGATGTTTTCCCGCGTTCCCAGAAAACCGGCTACTTCGGCGACATCACACGGACCGTGGTAAAGGGAAAAGCCACCGACGCCGTCAAGAAAATGTATCACACAGTCGCCCATGGGCAGGAGATTGGATTCCAGCGCCTTCGGGCGAATGTCTCGGGTGCTTCCGTCCATAAAGAGATTCTCGAATATTTCGAAGGCCAAGGATTTAAGACCGGCAAGATCAAAGGACGAATGCAGGGGTTCTTCCACGGCACCGGTCACGGACTCGGCCTGGAAATTCACGAAGCTCCTCGCGTCAGTCCATCGGCGACCGATCTGATGAAGCCGGGCCACGTGGTAACGGTTGAACCTGGGCTTTATTATCCGAATCTCGGCGGGGTGCGTTTGGAGGATGTCGCTCACATCACAAAAGAGGGCGTGCGCAACCTCACTAAGTTTGAGAAGGTTCTCGAAATCTGATGCAGCCGTCCGATAACTCCTCCCAGGCGTCACCTAAATATTTGCCCGGTTTTCGAGCCCGTCGCGGGCTGAACTGGGGATTCATAGGTCTTCTCTACACATCGTTCTACATGTGCCGATATAATTTATCGGTGGCAAACAAGGCGATTAGCGAGGAATACGGATTCACGCGGGCGGACATGGGGTTGATCATCACTGCCTCTTTGGTGGCATATGCCATTGGACAGATCATCAACGGATTGCTGGCGGATCGTCTGGGTGGTAAGAAGGCCATGCTGATTGGTGCGACTGGGACCATCGTCATGAACATTTTGTTCGGCGCGGCTTCGCTGATGTGGACCTCCCAACCGGATGGCACTCGCATTGTTCCGATCCAATTTCTAGGCGCAGAAGTTTTCCTCAAGCTACTCACCCTCTTTGTCGCCATCCGTGCAGTCGACGGCTACATGCAGTCGTTTGGCGCTCCGGGAATGGTAAAGATTAACGCAGCGTGGTTTGGTCAAAGGGAGCGTGGCCGTTTTGCCGGAATCTTTGGATTCATGATCAACCTTGGGCGCTTTGGCATCTTTAAGCTCGGTCCCGCGCTTCTGGCTGGGTTTGTTTTTCTCGGCATGTGGCAAATCCCACCCCTGCACTGGAGATGGCTGTTCTGGGTCCCCTCGATTATCTGCGCACTCATTGCAATAGGCATGGTGATTTTCGTGAAGGAAACACCTGAAGAAGCAGGGTTCCATGGCGCACATGCGGGCGAGGACGATCACGCGGATACCGGCGTTCGGGCCGACATGAAGGTGGTTTTTTATACGATTGCCTCGAATCCGGTCGTCTGGGTCGTTGCACTTGCTTATGCCTGCACCGGCGCGGTCAGGCAGGCAATTGATCAGTGGTTCCCACGCTACATGCAGGAACATCATTCCGTGAATTTGCAATCGACCGAGTTTCAGGTCCTGGCTTTTTTCATTCCGTTTGTCGCATCCGCGGGCTCCCTGATTTCCGGCTACATTTCGGATACACTCTTCAATGGAAAGCGCGCACCCGTCGCGGCCTTCCTCTTTTTCCTGGAATCCGTGGTGATCCTCCTAGCGGCGATCAGCATTCCGAATGCAATGCGCTTTAACCTCAGCACCGCACACGTGGCAATTTTCTTTTTGTTGCTGATTTCTCTGACGGCGAACTCCACTCATTCTATTCTCGGCACGGCAGCGGCCATGGACATCGGAGGCAGAAAGATGGCAGGTTTTGCGTCAGGCCTGATTAACTCTTTCCAATACTTCGGCGGGAGTCTGGCGGGTTACTTTTTGGGCAAGCTTTTGGATAAGAACTGGGACTACTATTTCTATTTCATGATTCCGTTCGGAATCATTGGCGGGATACTTATGATGCTGCTCCGTGGTCGCGTCACATTAAAGGCAAAGCAAAAGCCGCCTACAACGGGGACTGTAGCGGCGTGAGTTATGGGCGCTTGTCCGGGGCCCAGAGAGCCTTTAGTCCCCCAGGTAGAGGCCATCCAAGCACTCCAGCGATAGATACGCCGGAGTGACGGAAGCCAAATGCCTATTTCTGTGTAGCAAGAAACTCGATCACGTTCCGCAGATCCTTCTTGGAGAGAACCTTGGCCAATTCAGGTGGCATTCCCGAGAGACCGCGTTCCCGTTTTGCCACGTCCTTGGTTTTGATCGTAACCGGTCCATCCTCAGGAGAATTAAGGATGATCTCGTTGGCATCTTCCTTTTTCAACGTTCCCACGAATGACCTTCCGTCTTTCAAATGCAAAGTGACTGATTCGAACCCAGGAGCGATCTCCCGATTAGGGTCCACAATCGAAGCGAGCAGATAATCGCGAGCGACTCGGGAACCGATGCCATCCAGAATCGGGCCCGCCTCCCCTCCTTCACCCTTTATTTTGTGACAACGGACACAGGACGCTTCTACCCTTTCAAAAAAGATCTTCCGCCCTTCCTCCGCATTACCACCGGCCAGGGTTTCGCGAAAGCCACCCAGGGAATCGTTGCCACGCAATGACTGATACTGTGCAAGTTTTTGCTTCACTGAATCAGCGCTTCGCTTTGAGGCCGCTTCGATGAGTTCAAGGTGCAGCTCAGCCGCAACGTTCCCGGCGATCAGTTTGTCGAGCCATTCGAGCAGGATGTTGTCGGCGGAAGGATCTTTCAAAGTGCCCAGGGCCGCGAAGGCATTTTGTTTTTCACCGTTAGAACCATCTTTCAACACCGCCAGGAGTGGCGCTGTGGCGTCTTCCGGGTTCAACTTGGCCTGCAATGCCACCGCTTCTTTTCGAACGTTCTCTTCTTTGGATTTTGCGGCCAGGTTCAGGGCCTCGTTAAATTTTGAATCTCCAAAGATGGCAAGAGTCTGCAGTGAAGCAACGCGGACGTCCGCATTCCCATTCTCATCTGATACCAGTTCATGCAGAACCGGTGCGACATCTTGAATTGCATAATGTTGTGCAAA
This sequence comes from Limisphaerales bacterium, assembly GCA_046597605.1. Classification (GTDB taxonomy): domain Bacteria; phylum Verrucomicrobiota; class Verrucomicrobiia; order Limisphaerales; family JACDHS01; genus JACDHS01. The sequence goes on from JBKJKE010000170.1 coordinate 10,451, forward strand.
CTGTACCGCTGCGAGCTTCACCTCGGGGGGGCCGCTTTTGAGCAACTCAAAGAGATGCGGTCGCATAGCCGAGACGGCAACAGCGGAATCCCGCTGTGTCACGGGACGCCACAGGCCGGTCACGCGATCTCTGTTCGAGGGCTTCTCCCAATTCTTCAGAATCTCCAGCGCTTCCACGCGCAATGCGGCGGGAGCATCAGGCCTGGTCACGAACTGTGCCAGCGCCAGAGCATTGGCATCCCTACCTACACGAACGTTCGCGTTCAAGACACGTCGGAAGAGAGCGTCCTCATAGTGAGGTCGATCAATCACGGAAGCCAAATGCGGCAGCGCCTCCACAATGGGCAGATCGCTGATGGCGCGCGCCGCTTCCACGACCAGTTTCTGTTGGCGATCACTCAGGAACATCGCAATGTCGGGATGTTGCAAGCGCCGCATAGCCAGCAAGGCGGCCATCCGTACCGCAGGAGACTCGTCCCTGGCTGCGGTTTTAATTGCTTCAAAATCGCCTAACCCTAGCAGGCCCATGGTTCCTGCATGCCGAAGAAAAGCAGACGCATCGTTATTAGCGCGGAGCATTTCAATAATCGGCCCCACCGCCGCCTTGTCCTTGATTTTGCCAAGTGCCATCGCAGCGAAGAACTGGCCCCGGGGCTCCTTGACGTTCTGCACCATATTGATGAGTTCCGGCACCGCTTTTCCGAAGCGCGCGTCGCCGTAAAACTTGGCGATCTGGGCACGGATTTCAGGATCTTTATCACTCAACATGAGCATCATTTTTTCCTGAATTTCTTCAAAACTTTTGGAGGCACTTCTTTGCGAAGCGATAATCTGGCCCACCCCCCAAATAGCATGTATTCGTGCGAGTTGGTTCGTGCTGTCCTGAGCAACCTTCACCAGAGCCTCGAGTGATTTTGAACCACGTGACGCCAATTCAAACTGCGACTCCTGTCGGACTCGCATGTCTTTGTGGGCGAGCAATCGGATGAGTTCTTTGTCATCCCGTTTCTCGAAACCTTCACCGATCAGCCTTTTGGTTTCCGCCACGAGGGGGTCCTTCGTCTCGTTGGTTTGCGCGACCCGATAGATTCGACCTTTCCCCGGTTTATCCCAGCCTTCCGTCCAGTCGGAGACATAGAGATTGCTGTCAGGGCCAAACTCCACGTCGGTGCAAAGAATGTCGTTCATGAAATCGCGCCGATTTGTCAGGCCGAACGACGCTCCCTTTGGTTCAACCGTAAAGGTATGAATCAAACTGCGAGTGCTGGTTCCCTTGAAGTCACATAGAAAGAAATTGCCATCGTATTCAGAGGGCATTCCGACCCCGGGGTAATAGGTAAGTCCGGCGGGTCCATTTCCAAGGTTAGCAATTGGAGGGATAATGTAAGCTGGCTGTTCCGAATTTTCCGGATGCCACATTTTCTCAGAGTTCCACGGGCCACGATTGTTCGGCTGCGTAATATATTGATAACCGATGCGCCAACCCGTATCGCCCCCTTCCACCAGGTACGCCCATCTGGCCTGGTCTCCGCCGTCAGAGTTATTCTCCCCGGTCCAAAGGTTGCCATATTGATCGAAGACCAACTCCTGTGGATTACGCAGGCCATAGCAGAAAATTTCGAGATCCGTGCCATCAAGATTGCAACGAAGCACCGCGCCACCTTCGGGAAAGGCAATCGTACGATCACCCTGTTTCACACTGAAACCGCGATCACCGATGCTGAAATAAAGCTTACCATCGGGTCCCATTCGCAAACCGTGAAGATCGTGCCCAATGAAAGCGAAACGCACGCCGTAACCCGTCTGGAGTTCTTTTCTTACCTCTGCTTTTCCATCTCCATCCTCATCACGCAACAGATACAGATTCGGGATGCAGCTGTAATAAACATCTCCCTTTCGTGCCAAAAGACCGGCGCCGATGCCGTGCAACTCGGAGTTGAACCCTTCTGCGAAGATGGAGTCGAAATCGGCTTTTCCATCGCCATCTCGATCTTCAATCAAGTGAACTCGCTCTGATTCGCGTGTCATGTCCGGAGCGTCTTTGATTCGTCGCGTAATCTTCTCGCGATGTTCATCCATCGTTCGATTGGCCAGTTCGTCATCCAGCCAACTCATATACTTTCGAACGTCGAGGGCTCCATCGGTGTGACGGAACGTTTCGGCGACATAGAAGCGTCCCTGTTCGTCGATCGTGAAGCAGACTGGATTGGCGAGTCGCGGCTCAGCAGCGAAGAGTTCCGCTTTGAAGCCGGGCGGGAGTTTGAATTTGCTAATGGCTAACTCGCCTTCCGCCGACGCTTCGGCGACGCGTGGCCCCTTTTTTTTACCTTTTCCTTTGCCTAATTCTGCCGCCTGCAACCCGATAGATAAAATCGTAAGAGAGAGCAACACTCTCCCTGACACACGCAGAAATTGAGATGCGAACATTGTCAGAAAGTTTAATGGGAGGCGTCTTTGAATCAATCCGGTTCTTCTAAATGCGGTTTGTTCTGGAATGAACGCTCCACCTTTGGAAAGTTGCTCCATGCATCTGGCGCATCTTCGACTCCGCGACTTTCGCAATTACGCGGGGATCGATCATGATTTCTCGCCAGGATTCCATTTGCTCGTCGGCAGCAATGCGCAAGGGAAGACGAATATTCTCGAAGCCATCTATCTCCTCGCAACTCTCCGCTCCTTCCGCGGAATCGGCAGCGCCCAAATGGTTCGCCATGGCCAGAAAGGATACTTTGTCGGCGGAAATGTGGTGGGCCAGGGAGAACATGAGATCAAGATGTACTGGTCGCTGCAGGAGCGGAAATTGTCCCTGGATGCTCAACCGGTAAGGAAGCTTTCCGATTATCTGGGAACCGTGCGCGCGGTTGTTTTCTGCACCGAAGATCTGCAGCTGATTAAGGGCACCGCCAGAATGCGCCGACGGTTTCTTGATTTATTGCTCACCCAAACGCACCCGACTTACTTGCCGCTCCTGCAGCGCTACGCGACTGCGTTACGCTCTAGAAATGCCATATTGAAACAGAGACAGCCGGATGAAATGGCCTTGGAAAGTTTCACCCAGGAGTTGATCCAGGCGGGCGACCGTTTGGTTCAGTATCGCCACGAACTGCTTCCTAAAATTTCTCCGCTTGCCCGACTTGCCTACCGTCGCATCTCACATGACGCGGAAGAATTGCGCCTGGAATATCAGCCAGCCGTAAAGAGTGATTTCGGCCTTGAGCTTTTACAATCACGCGCTCGGGAACGCGCTTACAAATCAACCCTTGTTGGTCCGCACCGGGATGACGTCCTTCTCCTGTTGAATGAGAAATCTGCGGCAAAATTTGCTAGTGAAGGACAGAAGCGCACGTTGGCGATAGCGTTGAAAATGGCGCAAGCTGAATATCTCTCCGGCATTCACAGCGCCCCGCCGATCCTTTTGATCGATGATGTGATGGGAGAACTGGATGCAAAGAGACGTGCCGGGTTCCTGCCCCTCTTGGATCAGACGCAGCATTCCCGAGGACAGGTCTTCATGACCTGCACGGAGGAGAACTGGCCGCGTGAACTTTCACGCGACCTGCAACGATGGGAAGTCAACGCAGGCAAGATCACAAAAGTGGCGACCTGATACCTGTTGAGCGGTTGTGAGCCTTAGCCGAGAATGCGTTTGCCTTCGGATAGGAAAATTCCCTGGAAGTTCATCTCGAGCGCCTGTGCATTGCTTGCTTTAAGCAGCGCTTCTTCTTTCGTAATCCGGCCTTCCTGCACCATCTTCAGCAACGCCTGATTAAAATTCTGCATGCCATCGTCCTGACCCGTTTCAATCGCGGCGGAAAGTTTATCCAATCGATTTTCTTCGATTAACTTACGAACCGTCGAGGTGTTGATCATGATCTCAATTGCAGGTGTCATGCTGCCGTCAATTGTAGGCACCATGCGTTGGCAGATAACGGCGCGAAGAGTGCCGGCTAATTGACGCCGCACCTGCTCGCGTTCGTCCGCTTTAAAGAAGTCGAGAATACGAGTGACAGAAAGCGCGGCCGTCGTCGTATGCAAAGTCGAAAGGACCAAATGCCCCGTGTCCGCTGCACTCATGGCGGCAGCGAAACTGATCGAATCGCGCATTTCTCCGACCATGATCAAATCTGGATCCTGACGTAGAACGTGTTTGAGACCAGATTGAAATGACACTGTATCCAATCCCACTTCGCGCTGTTCGATGACAGATTGGTTGTCTTCAAAAACAAATTCAATCGGGTCTTCCATCGTCACGATGTGTTTACGTGAGTTGGAATTCACGTGCTCAATCATCGCCGCCAATGTCGTGGATTTTCCAGACCCGGTGGAGCCGGCTACCAGGATAATTCCACGAGGTGACTCCGCGATTTTCTTGAGCGTATCTGGCAGCCCAAGTTTGTCGAAGTCAGGGACTTGCGTCTTCACGTGCCGCATAGCAAGGCAAAGAGATCCCCGCTGTTGGAATATATTAGTACGAAACCGCCCTACCCCTTCAGCGTAATAGGAGAAATCGATTTCACGGTCTTGGTCGAACTTCACTTTCACGTGCTTGGGAACAATGTGTTCGGCGACATTGTTCATCCATTCTTCAGTGGGGATTGGCGCTTCAATTCCAATTAGAGCACGGCTAATCCGAAATATAATCGGAGTGCCAACTTTGATGTGAATGTCTGAGGCACCGCCATCGACTGCGGCCTTCAGGACCTTGTGAAACAATTCCATGCCGAACAGAGTAAAGCGGGACGGTGGGAATTCAATCGGGAAGAAGTCGACGTCTCTAATTTTCGGCAGATGCAAACCGGAAAGCTGTTTCCATATCCATGGCAGCAACAGGTTCCAGAAGGTCCAAGTGTATATGGGCCTCTGTAGTTAGAAGTGATTCCAGGAGAACCCTGCATCTGAAGTAAGTGTCTCAACGTTCGGGTCTCCCCCTTCCGCCCTCAGGCATGCGCGCACTACGATTAGGTCTCTGCCCTTATTGGTCTTTATAAATGCCCGCCGTAAAGTGGCTTGAGAAATGAACCTCTCGCTTAAACCATCCCATTTGAAACGATACAAGGAAATCGCCCTTCTTTTTGGGAAGTACGTTAACCCTGATCTCGCGAAACAGTTCAATCAGCGGGCGACCCTTTTAGATGATCTGCCTGAGGTGGAGGCGCAGGCACCACAGGAATTGACTAACGAGTTGGAACGTATGGGCCCCACGTTCGTCAAACTTGGCCAAATCCTTTCGAGCCGTGCCGATCTCTTGCCAAGGCCTTACCTCGACGCTCTCTCCCGCTTGCAGGACAAGGTTAAACCATTCTCTTTCGCGGAAGTTGAAGACATTATCAGCAGTGAACTGGGCGGACGTATTTCCAAGCTGTTCCAGGAATTTGACGCCGAGCCACTGGCGGCGGCCTCGCTGGGGCAGGTTCATCGCGCCACTCTTCGCAGTGGCAAAAAAGTGGTGGTGAAAGTTCAGCGCCCCGGCATACGCAAGCAGATTGCTGAAGACCTCGAAGTGCTTGAGGAGCTCACCAACTTCCTGGATGAACATTTCAAAACCGCGCGAAAGTATCAGTTCCGCAAGATTTTCGAGGAGTTCCAACGCACGCTCATTCACGAACTCGATTACACCAGGGAAGCCGCCAGCATGGTGACCATCGGGAAGAACCTCGCCGAGTTCCCCAATCTCGTTGTCCCCCAGCCGATCATGGACTATTGCACCCGAGGCGTACTCACGATGGATTTCATCCCAGGGAAGAAGGTTCCGGATATTACCCCTTTGGAACGAACCGAACTCAATGGATTCGCGCTCGCAGACGAGTTGTTCAGAGCTTATTTGAAGCAGACACTGGTCGATGGCATCTTCCACGCTGACCCGCATCCGGGGAACATTTTCCTGACAACGGAAAAGAAGGTGGCCCTTCTCGATCTTGGCATGGTGGGACGCACCACCCCAGAGATGCAGGAGAAGTTAATCAAACTTCTCATGGCTATTGCAGATGCCAAGGGGGAGGCCGCCGCAGAACAGGCCATTCAGATGAGCGAGACCACGGAGTTTTTCAAGAAAGACGAGTTTACTCGCAAGATTTCTACGCTGGTAGCCGAACAGCAGGAGTCCACGTTGGAGAAGATCGATGTCGGACGACTGCTTCTTGAAATTGGCCGGGCCGCTGGTGAAAGCGGCCTCTATGTCCCTGTTGAGCTAACGATCCTCGGCAAATCATTGCTGCAACTGGATGAAATCGGCAGAACCCTGGATCCGAAGTTCGATCCGCATAAAGCCATCCGGCGACATGTTTCCGCGATCCTCAACGAGCGCTTGCAGAAGGAGATGACTCCGCGCCGTTTGCTCACCTCGCTGCTGGAAATCAAAGATTTCGCAGTGGGCCTTCCCAATCGGATGAACAAAATCCTGGATAAGGTGGGCAACTCTGACTTGGAAATGCGCATCAAGGTTCCGCAGATTGACTTTCTTATCGAAGGTTTCGAAAAGGTGGCCAATCGCATCACCGTTGGGTTGATTTTGGCAGCATTGATCGTGGGCGCTTCTTTGTTGATGCAAGTGCAGACGAGATTTCAAATATTCGGTTATCCGGGACTCGCAATGATCTGTTTTCTCGCGGCCGGCGGATTGGGATTCTGGCTGGTAATCTCGATCATGTTCACCGATCACAAAACAAAAGAGAAGCGTCGGGAAGAGCGACACACTTGAGAGTGAATCGATGTCCTAAGCGGCCTGAGTAACGACGTTTTCTCATGAAACGCTCATATTTCTCGCTGCATTGCGGAATCTTACTCCAATATCGGCGTTTTTCTGATCCATCACGGAATTTTCATTCTTGAATTGGCGTCTTTCTGCAGGATCACGGAATTTTCATTCTTGAATCGACGTCTTCCCGCAGGATCACGGAGTTTTCATTCTTGAATCGGCGACTTTCCGCAGGATCACGGAATTTTCATTCTTGAATCGACGTCTTTCCGCAGGATCACGGAATTTTCGTTCTTGGATCGACGCCTTTTCGCGAGATCGCGGACTTTTCACTCCTTAATCGTGGCCTTCTCGAGAACCTGAGAAGTTTGCGGGTCCGGTTTTCAACATCGCCCTTAGGTCAATAATGTCCCCATCATGAACGGCTGCCGCCGGACAAAGTTCATAAGGTTTTCGGTTGTTACCCGAGAAATTTCTCCCAGCGCCTCCTCGGTGAGGAAAGCTTGATGGGAAGTAATCAAAACGTTCGGAAAAGTTAGTAGCCGCGAAAGAACATCGTCGAGTGCTACGTCCTCCGATCGGTCTTCAAAGAAGATCCCTTCTTCCTCCTCATAGACATCAAGTGCCACACCGCCGATGTGGCCGGATTTCAGAGATTCAAGCAGGGATTTTGTGTGAATCAGTTTTCCACGACTAGTGTTGATGAGGAAAACACCCCTTTTCATTTGCCGAAAGGTTTCTTCTCTCAGCAGGTATTTGGTTTCCGGCGTCAAGGGCGTGTGCAGGGAGATGATATCAGCCTTATCCAACAACTCGGGGAGGGTTACATAAGAGACGCCCTTTGATCCGGCCCATGCATCGTCCTGGAAGGGGTCGTAAGCTATGACATTTGCCTCGAACCCTCGAAAGATTTGAGCAGCGATTTTCCCGATCTTGCCGGTGCCGATGATGCCAACGTTTTTTCCTGCGATGTCAAAGCCCACCAAACCACTTAAAGAAAAGTTATGTTCGCGAACCCGGTTGTAGGCGCGGTGAATCTTTCGGTTTAACGTCAACAGCAGACCAACCGCGTGTTCCGCGACAGAGTGCGGGGAGTAAGCTGGAACCCGCACCACATTTACTTTGAGGACTTTCGCAGCAGCGAGGTCGACATTGTTGAATCCGGCACAGCGCAGTGCGATCATTTGCACGCCAAGCTCTGCAAGCACTTTCAAAGAGCCAGCATCCGCATCGTCATTGACGAAAATGCAAACTGCGTCGCTGCCCTCCGCAAGTTTTGCGGTCTCTGCATTCAATCGAAACTCATGGAAATTCCATTTGATCTGTTCGCTATTCTGCACTGCTCCAAAGGAACGTCGGTCGTAGGTCTTGGTATCGAAGAAAGCAACTTCAAGCATGGACCGATTATGACTCAAACGAAAAAATGGGGAAGAGGCCAGTTGTACGCTAAAACAAATTAACAGGATCGATGTCGATGCTGAGCGTGACTTCTTCGGGCAATGAAAGCTTCTCCTTTAACTCAGCTAAGATGCGGCTCAGTTGTGTCATCTGCTTTGTGCGCAGCATCAACTGATAACGAAAATAGGTTTCCGCGCGAGCGAGCGGCGCGGGAGCGGGGCCCGCAATGATGAGGTCGCGCAGAACGGTTGTGACTTTCTCCAATTCCTTTTTCAGGTAGTCCGCGGAAAGTTTCACCTTGTCCTCATTGCGCCCCTTCAGCGTCAGCAAGGCAACGCGAGCGGACGGGGGATATTTCAGCTGATCACGAAACTCGATTTCCTGTTCGTAGAACCCCTGGTAGTCATGCCGACGCGCGTATTGGATTGCTGGATGGAACGGCGTGAACGCCTGGATAAACACTTCGCCCTCTACATCGCCGCGGCCGGCTCTACCGGATACCTGGGTAAGCAGTTGAAATGTTCTTTCACCCGCACGGAAATCCGGGATGTGAAGACTTAGGTCGGCGTAGATAATCCCTACCAATGTGACATTTGGAAAATGCAGTCCCTTGGCGATCATTTGGGTCCCAACCAATATGTCTATTTTGCCACGCTTAAAATCACCGAGAATGTTCCGGTAATCTTCTTTTCGTTTCAGGGTATCGGAATCCATCCTCTTGATGATGGCCTTGGGGAAGAGCTTTATGAGGGTGCTTTCCACTTTTTCAGTCCCCAATCCGGCGTAGCGAATGGCGGGGTTCTGACAAGAGGGGCAGGCCTTCGGTGCTCCCGTCTGATGACCGCAAATGTGACAACAGATCTTTTGCGCAGCGCGATGGTAAGTAAGCGAGACACTGCAGTTCGGGCATTCTGCGACGTAACCGCAGGTTGGACACTGCAAGGAGGTGGCGTAGCCGCGACGATTCAGAAACAGAATGGATTGCTCTTTTTTCTCCAATCGCTGCGTTAGCGCTTCTTTCAATTGCGGCGAAAAGATCGGCGTCCCCTTATCGGCTTTCGCTGCGGAACGCATGTCAATCACCTTGATCAAGGGCATCTTCTTGTCGTCGGCCCGGTAGCGCATTTCAAGAAGTCCATACTTTCCCTTTTGCGCGTTAAAATAACTTTCAATGGAAGGCGTCGCTGAGCCCAGCACCACGACCGCCCCTTCCATTTGCGCGCGGACCACTGCAACATCGCGCGCATTATACCGGGGCGCCTCTTCCTGTTTATAGGAGTGCTCATGTTCCTCATCGACAATGATGAGGCCCAAAGGATCCACCGGTGCGAAGATTGCGGATCGCGCCCCGATTACAATTTTGGCACGCCCTTGTCGGATTTTATGCCACTCATCGTGCCGTTCGCCGGCAGAAAGGTGACTGTGCAGGACGGCAACCAGGGTTTGAAGTTTCCCCGAGCTGAATCGCGCTTTGAATCGTTCAACTGTTTGAGGAGTAAGGGAGATTTCCGGGACGAGAACGATTGATCCTTTACCATGTTCCAGCGCATGGGCGATGGCTTGCAGATAAACTTCAGTCTTCCCGCTGCCGGTGACCCCATGGAGTAAGAACGATCGCGACGGGTCGATGCCCCCTTCTTTGTTGTCGGCAGCGACCATTGCCACTTTGATCTTTTCGAAGGCGACTTGTTGCTCTGGATTAAAGGCCAAGGGCGTCGTAGGGAGGATGGTCTCGCGCCCGTAGGGATCTCGCTCGGAAATTTCTGCTGCGATTGTGAGAAGTCCTTTGTCTTCCAGACGGCGTACAGTTTCAGCAGTGGTCTCCGCCAATTCCAGGAGCTCTTGTAGCGGCAGCTCTTTCTTTTCCTCAAGAATTTTCCAAACCTCTTTTTGTCGCTGCGTCAGTTTTGGCAGTTCTCCAGCGGGAGGTTGGATGCGGACAAACAATTGCTCTTTCCATCCCTCTTTCTCTTTGCGTACGGCCTCTGGAAGAACGCTCTTCAACGCAGTCTCTGGTGGACAACAATAGTAATCGGCAATCCAACGAGCCAGTTTGAGGATTTTCGGCGTGACCATCGTTTGCTTGCCGACGATCTTGGAAATATAACGGAGATTGGTGTGAGAAGATTGTTCTACGATCGCCGTGACGCAACCCATCACCTCGCGATGTCCGAATGGAACTTTAACTCTGCTCCCAACATCAACCTGCCCTTCCAAACTCACCGGAATCAGGTAGTCAAACTCCTTGCGCAGGGCGATTTCCAGTGCAACACGAGCGATCATTTGTAGGGACAACGCGAGGGCAGTCTACGAAAAGTGCCCTGGTGTCAGAGTGCGACGCCCGAGATCACTGAAGCTCACGTACAAACAAGAACTTCAAGTCGCCCCATGGAAGGATCAGTTTGTTCCGATCTTCAATGACAGCTTCGATGACGTTGTTGTCCACGGTCATGTGATACGTGCCAGCTTTTCGCTCCCAGCTTCCTTCCGCCATCGTGCGTGGAGCGTTTTGAGCTGTGGCGACGCGTTCGGAGCGCTTCAGAATGACTTTGTTATCGATCGTGGCGATGAAAGTGGCTCCCCAAAAAGGAGCGATGCGGGCTCGCAATTGACGCAACTCGAGGGCTGAAAGGTTCGGACGGTTCTTCCGCTCCTGGTTGATCGTGCCCGCGAAATCGAACTGCCAGCGTCCCAGGATACTTTGGTCACTGTATTTCGCGGACTCTCCCGTCACCAAAAACGCCTTCAAGTCCTGCAGGTCGGGAACCAGGATCGTTTCGATCTCCTTCACCAATGCAGCATTTGTGCTGATAGCTTGTATCTTGGGGTATTTGAGGATGTCGCCAATGCTGGCCCCGCTTTGCCACAGGTTGTGAAAATCAGTGTCATTGGCGAGTTGCTGAAATTCAGGCCGTTCGGAAAGAGTCAGGAACGCTGGATAACGAGCCAGTCGAGCCACCGAAACTGGATTTTTGAAAACGACGCCGGCGACGTCAAAAGCGTCATACAGGTTAGTTGAAGCCGGATCGTAACCGGCCACCACTTTATCAAAGCCAGTAGACCGCAACTCCTGCCGGGCGCTGTTGATGTAACGGATGGACCCCGAATCGCTATCCCCGGATGCAACTTGCACCGTGAGGTAGCCGAACACGTAGACTGGAATCATAGCGAGCATGAAAAAAGCCACACCGTTAAGCAAGCCAACGCAGAGCCCCACCCGATCATTCATTCGCTCAAATTTGTAGCGGGATTTGTCGTCTGTTTTGTATTTGTAGAAAAGTTCGATCTTGTGGTGAACCGTCTGCGCAATGATCTGAAACACAATCCAAAGGAGTAGAAAGACGATGCCTGGCACCAGACCCTGCTGAATGAGCGGGTGTTTCACTCCAATCATCCCCAGCACACGCTCAATGAGAGGTGCTGCTGGCACCGCCACGGCGGCAGCAATCAGCAACCCAACGAAAGAGACTGCGGCTCGAACTGCGCCCCCTTGGAAACCGATCCACCCCAGCAAGGCCAAAAGGACTAGTGCAACAATCCAGATCATGCTCCGAAAGTAAAATGTGCTCAAATAAAAGCACCCAAAAAAACAAGGTTTCTGCACGAGCGGCTCCTCTCACCGCGATGACAATGATCGAAGCCCCCAATCAATCATTGGTTTAATCCCGAATATTTGAAATGTTTCCCCCATTGAAGGCCCTGCGCGGACTCTGGACTCGACCGGTATTCGGGATCTCAAAAACCACGCAGTGAGCACTACCAGCATGAGAAAACGCATTGGGCTTTTTGGCGGTTCGTTTGACCCGGTCCACCTGGGGCACCTCCTCGTCGCTCAAGCGGCTCTGGAGGAGTTGCAATTGGATCGAGTTATTTTCATCCCTACCTGGCAATCTCCTTTCAAGCCGGGGGCAACTCCGGCCGCAGGACAAATCCGCTCAGCCATGCTGCGCTCGGCCCTGGCTGGACAAATCTGGTGTGAAGTGGACGAACAGGAAATAGAACGAGGCGGCGTCTCCTTCACGATTGAGACAGTCCGTAATTACAGGAACTGCTTTCCGGAGTCCGACTTCTTTTACCTGATTGGAGCCGATCATGTGGCACAGCTACCGAAATGGCGTGAGGCCGACGCCTTGGCCGCACTCGTTAGCTTCATCATCGTTCCGCGTCCCGGGCAGATCGAGGTTGTCTTGCCCGCCCCGTTTAAAGGTCAGTTTCTGCGGGGGGTTCCTTTGGGAGTCTCTTCCTCAGTGATCCGCGCGCGAGTGGCCAACGGTTTGCCAATAGAATTCCTGGTAAAACCGCAGGTAGCAGAAATCATCCGCAACAATGGTCTTTATCTTTGACGGCCTTGAGCTAGCTTTTTAAGGAATGGATTCCAAAAAACTGGCGTTGCTCTGCCGCGAACTCGCCGATAACCGAAAAGCTGAAAATATTGTTGTTCTTGATGTCCGGAAACTTTCCTCGGTTACCGACTACTTCGTCATCGCTTCTGGAAACAGCGAACCGCACATCCGTGCGATCGTGGATGAAATCGCCAGCAGCCTTCGAACAGATCACGAGATCGTACCTCGCGCCATTGACGGGGAAGCCCAGACTCCCTGGCGCGTTTTGGATTTCTTTGATGTAATCGTGCATGTCATGCGGAATGACATTCGGGAGAAGTATGATTTAGAGAGCCTCTGGGGTGATGCACCCACTATTAAAGTACGCAAAAAACCGGCAGCCACGCCGCCGGTTTAGATCCGAAATTTCAACAGCCTGGATCGGTTAGGGGGCCTTCGGCGGAATCTCCGCGCTGGCCTGAACCATCGCATCCAAAATCTTCTTAAAATCTTCCAAGCCGGTTGCCGGAATAATCACATTATCTCGGCGACCATTTACATCTTCTGTGATACGCAGAAAACGACCGCGAGGATTTTCTTTCAAAGTGAAAATAAACGTTTTCCGTTCGATCTGAATTTTTTCCGTTTTAAGAGTGTCTTCCTGTACTTGGGGTTTGGGTGGCATCCCTCCATACTGCGATTGAGAATGCGAGTGTGAATGGGGGCGGTTACCGCCATAGGGTGATGGACGTTCGTTTGAAATCATACCAATTGTTTTTCTCTGAATGCTATCCTCCCGCCGCCTCAGGATCGCCTCCGTTGTGTTAATGCAAGGTTTGCCAGTTTCAATTCAATGTCAACTCCGATTAAGGTTGCATAGGCGCGAAAAAGCGACCCTGCGTTGTTGCAAGTCGTTGTTTAAGAGGGCTATGCAAGAAATACGCAGCCTGTCGCCTTCGACAATACCTTTCCTGTTTTTGTTCTAAACCGCATCTCCAAACTGAATGCCTTGGGCCAAAGGGAGATCCTTCCCGAAATTGACGGTTACCGTTTGCCGGCGCATGTAGTTTTTCCAGGCATCGCTCCCACTTTCCCGGCCGCCTCCGGTATCTTTCTCTCCGCCGAAAGCTCCACCGATTTCGGCACCGCTTGTCCCGATATTGACGTTCGCAATCCCACAGTCGCTGCCTTGCCCAGAAAGAAAAAGTTCCGCTTCACGCAAGTCGTTCGTGAAAATGGCAGAACTGAGCCCTTGCGGCACCGCATTGTGCTGCCGAATCGCATTTGGAAGGTCCTTGTAGGCGATAACGTACAAAATGGGAGCGAACGTTTCCTCATGAACGATCTGAAAGTCCGCGTCCGCACGACAAATGCATGGCGTCACGTAGCGCCCGCCCGGATAGTTTTTCCCTTTAAGGACAGCACCACCGTACAAAATCTCGCCGCCTTCCTTTTTCAATTGTATCAACGCCGCCTGCATGGCTTCAACGGCAGGCAAGTTTATCAGAGGACCCATCAATGTCTTTTGATCGAGCGGATTCCCAATCGGCACCTGTTTGTAAGCTGCGATCAAACGCTGAGTGACGTCTTCCAGCATCGATTCGTGCACGAACAAACGTCGGGTAGTCGTGCAACGTTGCCCAGCAGTTCCCACCGCTCCAAACACAACGGCCCGAGTCACCAGCTTTAAATCGGCGGAAGGGGCCACGATAATTGCGTTGTTCCCGCCGAGTTCGAGCAACAGTTTACCCATCCGCTTCACCACAGCTTCGCCGACGGCGCGTCCCATTCGCGTGGAACCCGTGGCAGAGATCAAAGGTAAACGCTTGTCCTTGGCGAGGCGTTCGCCAATGTCGCGATCACCAATGACCAGGCTGAATATGGCTGGATCGACACCGTTAGCCCGACAGACCCGTTCGGCAATCTTGATGGTGGCAATCGCGGTAAGGGGGGTTATTTCGGACGGTTTCCAAATCGTTGAGTCGCCGCAGATTGCAGCGAGAGCGCTGTTCCAGGCCCAGACTGCGACTGGAAAGTTGAAAGCGCTGATGATTCCAACTACGCCAAGCGGTTGCCATTGTTCCATCATCCGATGGTTGGCGCGCTCTGAAGCGATCGTCAGGCCGTAAAGTTGCCGGGACAGGCCAACTGCGAAATCACAGATGTCGATCATCTCCTGCACTTCGCCTTTGCCTTCCGCTACGATCTTTCCAGCCTCGAGAGTGACCAGACGCCCAAGGTCTTCCTTGGCATCGCGCAGCGCATTGCCGAGCTGCCGAATGATCTCCCCCCGTTTTGGCGCTGGGATCGATCGCCATTTTTCGAAGGCCTCCTGTGCCCGGCGCACAGTTTTCTCGTAATCCGCCGGGGTCGCGCGACGCACTTTGGCGATGAGTTGACCATCCACGGGAGAAACACTTTTCAAAACCGTCCCGCTCCCAGACCATTCTCCGGAAAAAACGCCCGGATTTGTTTCCTGAAGGCCAAGTTTTTTGAGTAGTGCGGCGGTCTCTTTCTTCGAATCCATATTCGTTAAGTGTATTTTCCCGGAACTTTATCGCAAGCCTGTGATCAACTCTTCTCCCACCACCGAGCGGCAAGATCCGATCCAATTCGGACCTGCCCCGACAACCTTCTCAAAACTATTGGATTGGACATTGCGACGTTGTAGTCTGTCCCCATGAAGTCTGCTTACGATCTCGCGATGGAACGGCTAAACAAAACGTCTCCCACCGTTAAACTGTCCGAATCACAGAAAAAGCAGATGGCCGAACTCGACTCCAAGTTCCAGGCAAAGATCGCGGAACGTGAAATTGCCGTGAAAGGAGAGATCGCCAGCGCCCAAACAGCAGGCGATTGGGACAAAACGCAGGAACTAGAGAAGCAACTTGTCCACGAGCGTAAAAAACTCCAGGCTGATCTCGAAGAAAAGAAGGAGCAGGTTCGGAAGAAGTAGCTCGCGCAAGCCGGCATTCTTCCTCGATAACGACGCTGCATCAGGGGCGGGCCGTCCGTCAACCACCGCCCTCCTGGTTCCTCTCTTTTTTCAGTGGAATGGAAGCAATAGCATGCTCCGCGTGTTAAGGGGGGGCTGATCTAGCCCGGATATTTCACAGATGGATTGAACAAAGAAGCGGGAGAGGCGTCACAAGGCTTGTGAATATTGAGCCAAATGAAACTACCACCCAGCGGTTCTTGTGAAACAGACTGTAG
>JBKJKE010000179.1:0-19384 GCA_046597605.1 Limisphaerales bacterium
TTACAGTCTGTCGTCGAAGCGGAGGATGCGGTGCCAGTCATAACTTGTTCTAGTCCAACAGTTTGACTACAAAAACCTCCGCTTCTTCATTCTTATTTGGTGAGAAATCCGGGCTAATAGCAGTATCTGGGGGGCTTTTAGTCAACACTCACACTCCGACCGACCATCCATAATGGCTCCTTTCAGAATTCCACTCATTGCCAAACACAGAGCTTTCACGCATAACAAGCGCCCAAAGATGAATTTAGACGACGCACAGCGCAAAAAAGTGGCCACCTGGATCGAAGAAGGCGCCAAACTTTCAGATATCCAGAAACGAATCGAAACCGAATTCAGCCTCCGTCTGACCTATCTGGATGTTCGATTGCTGGTGGATGACTTGAAGCTAATGCCGAAAGATCCTGTGGTTCCAGAGCCAGTGAAACCTGAGCCTGCGGTCGCCGCAGCGGCCGTCCCGGTCGAAACCGAACTAATGGACGAAGCTCCGCTCGGGACCGGAAATGTCTCCGTCACGGTAGATCACATCGCCCGCCCCGGCACCATGGTCAGTGGAAAAACCACGTTTAGCGACGGCAACACTGCCGATTGGTATTTGGATCAAACCGGTCGCCTGGGAGTCTCGCCCAGCGTCCAGGGATATCGCCCTTCTCAGGAAGATGTTGCCGCCTTCCAAACAGAACTACAAAACGTCCTGGCCAAGATGGGCCTCTAAGGACCCGTAAATCGGGGGGTGGACCGTGCGGCGGCACCCAACTCGGATTTGCGAAGTCCAAGCCTCGTATTAGGTTTCTTCGAAAGTAAAATTATGATGTTCGATAAATGGTATCTAGCGTTTGCCATTCCTGGTTTGCTTCTGGGTTTGTATGCCCAGTTCAAACTGTCGTCCACCTATGGCAAGTATGTTCAACAACCTGCCTCCCGCGGCCTGACTGGCGCGCAAGCCGCCCGCGAGATTCTGGACGCAGCCGGTCTGCACGGCATGCCGGTCAGCGAAGTAAATGGACATCTCACAGACCATTATGATCCGACCAAAAAAGCGCTGTTCCTTTCGTCAGAAAATTACCGGGGACGCTCCGTGGCCGCACTCGGAGTCGCGGCGCATGAGGCCGGACATGCCTTGCAGCACCGGGCCGCTTACGGACCGTTGATGCTTCGCATGTGGATGGTTCCAGCAACTCAGTTCGCCAGCATGGCCTATATGGGCATATTATTGGCGGGCTTTGTCTTCCAGGCCCTGTTCCCTCTTTTCATCAATATCGCCATTGGCATTTTCTCGATCATTACAGTCTTCCAGATCGTCACTTTGCCTGTGGAATTCAATGCCAGCAGCCGCGCGAAAGAACAGCTCCTGCGGCTAGGCCTGATCGGGGCAAACGAACAGGTTGCGGTGGGCAAAGTTCTTAATGCTGCTGCGCTTACCTACGTGGCAGCCATGGTTACGTCGGTGCTGACTCTTCTGCACCTCATAACTATGTCCCGCAGCAGGGATTAGTAGACCTATGGGGTCCTAGTGCCCCTCCCGCACTGGTTTGTTGGACGAAACAACCCTGAGCCAATCAGGAGTAGCTTGGTTGCGACACGTTCGAATTCAATCCAAACTTTTACCAAGGAAAAAGTTATGGCTGTAAGAACACAACCGAAAAGACCGGCGACTCTCGGGCGAAAATTTGAACTCAAACGGGTTGAGAAAAAGAGCGCACCTAACCATGAACTGCCGCAGCAGAGTTCGACTGCGGCTCCACGCTCAAAACTGGTGGAGGTTCCGGAACGTCCGGAGACCGAGAGCCAGACTGCAGTTGCACGAATTCCAGCACCTGTTGAAAGAGATCGCACTTCCTACGATGGCGATACTGCCATCAAGCTCTACCTCCGGGAGATCGGCCTGGTCGCGCTGCTCACTCCGGACCAGGAAATTGAATTAGCGGCCAAGATCAAAAAGGGAGACAAGAAAGCCCGCGAGCTGATGATCAAGGCAAACCTTCGCCTGGTAGTCAAAATCGCTCACGATTATGAAGGTTTCGGACTGCCTCTCCTCGACCTGATCAACGAAGGCAACATTGGCCTGATGAAGGCCGTCGAACGCTTCGACCCGGCCAAGGGCGGAAAACTTTCGACCTATGGTTCATGGTGGATCAAGCAATCCATCAAACGGGCTCTCGCCAATCAGTCCAAGACCATTCGTCTGCCGGTGCATCTCGTCGATAAGATCGCGAAGATGCGACGCACGGCGATGAAGCTACAGGAAGAGCTTGGTCGCGAACCGAGCGATGATGAATTGGCCGGTGAACTGGGCATGACCGCCAGCCGCGTGTCACAAATGCGGACGGCCGCCATTCGGCCAGCCTCCCTGGATGCACCCATCGGGGATGATGATTCCAACAACTTCGCGGAAATCGTTCAGGACGAAAACGCTGCGACTCCCTATAAACAACTTGAGGATAAAACGATCACCAAGATGTTGCAGGAAATGGTGAAAACTCTCGATCCCCGGGAAGCAACCATTCTCCGCTATCGATTCGGTCTGGACGGTGGCTCTGAGAAGACCCTCGAGGAAGTCGGACACAAATTTGGTGTGACGCGCGAACGCGTTCGCCAGATCCAAAACATCGCCCTGAACAAACTGCGCAAGATGATCGAAAAACTTGAGGCGGTGCAGAAGTAAGATTTTCCTTCCCAAACTACAACGAGACGGCGGCATAACAGCCGCCGTTTTCGTTTTCAATCGATCTAAAAAATTCCTAGCACCCATCCGACCGGCTCTCCATAATTCGCCGCCAATGACAACGCCTGCGAACGCCACCACTCAAGCACTCGAGAAAGCGATTCGGAACATTCCCGATTTCCCGCAACCCGGCATACAATTCAAAGACATCACTACCGTTCTGCAGGACGGAAAGCTGTTTGCGATGTGCATTGATGAGCTCACCAATGACTTCAAACCCGGCGACGTGGATGCAGTAGTCGGCATAGATGCCCGCGGTTTCATTTTTGCAGCAGCGGCTGCCTACAAACTTCAGTGCGGCTTCGTTCCCGTGCGCAAGAAAGGCAAGTTGCCTTACCAGACTTACGAACAGAGTTATTCCCTGGAGTACGGTTCCAACACCATCGCCATTCACACCGATGCCGTTCACAAGGGCAGTCGCGTGTTGTTGATTGATGACCTGCTTGCCACCGGTGGAACAGCGGCAGCCGCCGCCGATTTGCTCGCGAAGGTCGGCGCTCAAATCCTTGAGTGCTCGTTCTTCATTGAACTCAAGTTCCTGAACGGCCGCGATAAGCTAAAAGGCTTTCCCGTCCGTTCGCTGGTCACTTACTAAGTGCATTGGCTCGAAACACTTGATCACAGTGTCTTCCGTTTTTTTAACGGAGCATTGGCAAACACGGTCCTGGATAGGGTCATGCCGTGGTTCGGTCACAACGCCTTTTTCTACCCCATTCTGCTGGTTGTCGCGCTACTCCTGATCTTCAAGGGGGGCACCCGCGGCAAACTGTGTGTCGCCATGCTCTTACTCGTTGTGGCAATCGGCGACGGCTTGATCTGCAAATCCCTGAAGGACGCGATCGGACGATTGCGCCCTTATGACGTTCTCCCTGAAACAAACCTGCTATTGGGAAAAGGCGGGAGCGGCAGTATGCCTTCTTCGCACGCGGCAAATTGGTTCTCGGGCGTCATGGTGGCATGGATCTTCTATCGACGGAGTTGGCGATTCATGTTGCCGCTCGCCGTCCTTGTTGCTTTCTCCCGGGTTTATTGCGGAGTGCACTTTCCTGCGGACGTATTGATGGGCGCAGTTCTCGGTCTTTCTTATGCGGCGGCGATCGTGTTTGGGGTAGATTGGATTTGGAAAGTAGCAGGGCAACGCTGGTTCCCTCTCTTGTGGCAAAAGCTGCCTTCAATGCGTTGCTCACCAAACGTAGTGGCACCCGTCCCGAACAAAAATCCTCAAACTGTCTCCCTTGATCAGCATTGGTTGCGCCTGGGCTATGTCCTCATTTTCCTGCTGCTCGCGATCCGTCTTGGCTACCTGGCGGCAGCCAAGATTCAGTTGAGCGAGGATGAAGCGTATCAATGGCTCTGGTCCAAGCACCTTGCGCTTTCTTATTTCAGCAAGCCTCCGATTATTGCGTATCTCCAGGCGATCGGAACCTCCATTTTCGGAGACACGGAACTCGGAGTCCGTTTCTTCTCGCCGGTAATGGCGGCGGCGATGGCGTTTTTGATTTTGCGTTTCGTCGCTCGCGAAGTGAACGCGCAGGCGGGGTTTGTGTCTGTTCTGATTCTCAGCACCGCTCCCCTGCTCGCCGTCGGATCCATCCTCATGACGATTGATCCGCCACTCGTCCTTTTCTGGACCGCAGCGATGTTCGCCGGTTGGCGGGCGATGGGCCTGGGCAAACGGCCTTCAGTGGAAAGAACCTCCAGTGCCTGGTGGGCATTGGCTGGATTGTTCCTCGGCCTCTCTTTCCTGAGCAAGTACGCCGCGTTGTTTCAACTCATCTGCTGGGCGCTGTTCTTTATTTTATGGAAACCCGCTCGCGTGCATCTGCGCAAGCCAGGACCTTATCTTGCGATAGCGATCTTCGCCGTCTGTACACTTCCTGTATGGATTTGGAACTCGCAAAACGGTTGGATCACCGTGGAACATGTCTCCCACAACGCAGGTCGGAACGATCCATGGCAGCCGACGCTCCGCTATTTCAATGATTTCGTCTTCAGCCAGGCGGCATTGTTGAACCCGGTGCTTTTCCTCGCGGCCATTTGGGCCATGTTCGCCTTCTGGAAAAAAGATGGACGCAACCCACTGTTCATTTTTCTGTTCAGCATGGGCGCTCCAGTATTTATCGGGTATGCCGCCTTCACCGTATATAAACGCGTGTTCCCGAATTGGATCGCCCCTAGCATTATCCCTCTCTTCCTTTTAATGATCGCGTATTGGCACCGTCGTTGGGTGACAGGAACGAGATGGGTGAAGCCCGTGACCATCACCGGCATTGCGCTCGGCGCGGTAGTCGTGATCCTCATGCATGATACGAACCTGATTGGCAAAATTGCCGGACGTACCCTGCCGGCGACGAGCGAACCCATGCGCCGAGTTCGCACCTGGGATCAAGTGGCCAAAGTGGTGGGAGAGGAGTGGAAGAAATTATCAAACGAAGGCACCGCTTCGTTTATCATCGCCGCTCATTACGGGCTGGTTGGGGAAATCTCCTTCTACTTACCGGAGGCACAAACAGCTGCCCATAAACGGGACCCGATCGCTTATTACATTTCATCCGACACTCCGCAGAACCAGTTCTTTTTCTGGCCGGAATATCGGTATCGCGAACATCGTAAGGGTCAGAACGCCATCTTCGTTCATGAATTGAATATCAAAGACCCCATTCCCGAGCCCGTTCCCGAGAAATTAAAAACCGAATTCGCCAGCGTGGAAGATTTGGGTACGAGAGAGATCAAGTACCGAGATGGTCGCGTTTTTCGCGTCATCCAGGTTTTCGCCTGTCGCAATCTGCAATGAAAGTTGCCGAGCAATTCTTTCCCATCCCTGATTACGATCTCTCCTCCACATTGAATGGCGGCCAGGCGTTTCGATGGAGATTCGTTGATGGCATGTGGCACGGAATCATCGGCGAACACTGGGTTCGGTTGAAGCAGGTAGAAGGCGGTATCCTTGCGCAAGCCTCAGCGCAGACCACGGATTGGCAGTGGCTCCGAGATTACCTGCAACTGGACGTGGATCTCGCCGGTATTCTTCGGACATTTCCC
This sequence comes from Limisphaerales bacterium, assembly GCA_046597605.1. Lineage (GTDB taxonomy): Bacteria > Verrucomicrobiota > Verrucomicrobiia > Limisphaerales > JACDHS01 > JACDHS01. Next base: position 5,765 of record JBKJKE010000179.1, read on the forward strand.
AGTGATGATCCGGCGCTGCAAGAGGCGGTGAGATGTTGTCGAGGGCTTCGACTCGTGCGGCAGGATCCCTGGGAATGCCTCGCCTCTTTCATCCTCTCGTCCACGAAACAAATTGTGCAGATCCAACAGATCGTTGCCCTCATCTGCGAACGATTCGGAAAGCCCCTCGCCGCCCCGGAAGATACGAAAATCTTTTCATTTCCGAGCGCAGAACGTCTGGCCGCCTGCACTGAGCAGGAACTGCGCGATTGCAAAATGGGCTTTCGCGCTCCGAACCTTTTGAAGACAGCCCGCATGGTCGCCAGCGGTGAGATCAACTTGTTCGGCCTCCACCATGTAACGATGGAAGAAGCGCGAAACGAGTTGATCAAATGCCCGGGCGTGGGACGGAAGATCGCCGATTGCGTGTTGCTCTTCGCCTACGGATTTCCCCAGGCTTTTCCCATAGACGTCTGGATTTTGAAGGCCCTGCGGCAGCTTTACTTCCCGAAGCGAAAGCCGACCACCCATAAGCTGATCCGTTTCTCAGAAACCCATTTCGGTCCGAATGCCGGCTATGCGCAGCAGTATCTGTTTCATTACATGAGGACCCGACCGCAGATCACGCTTAAATAGACAATGACCACACTCGAAGTTGCACTCACTCCCTCCGAATTCCCGGCCCTCAAGGCACGCGATCTCACCAACACCACCTGTGTCGTGTTCGACATCCTGCGGGCTACAACCACCATGACCGTGGCGCTCGCCAATGGCGCTGCGTCGATCATTCCAGTCAGTGAGATTTCCGAAGCAGTGACCGTTCACCAAAAAGACAACACGGTCCTCCTTGCCGGAGAGCGGCACGGGATGCGCATTCTCAAAGAACAAACCGGGAGCGTTGATTTTGAACTCGGCAATTCACCGCGGGAGTTCCTCGCGGAGAAAGTCACAGGCAAAACCATCGTCACCACCACCACCAATGGCACCCGCGCACTCCAAGCCTGTGCCAACGCGAAACAAACTTTGATCGGCTCATTCCTGAACCTTGGGGCAGTGGCGAAGTGGATCTTACAGAACAAACCGGAGAATCTTTTGTTCGTTTGCGCTGGAACCTTCGAGGAGGCCGCTTATGAAGATATCCTCGCGGCCGGGGCCCTGGCCGACATGATCTGGGCTCAATACGCAGCAGGCAAAATCACCGACTCCACCCATCTCGCCCGCCAATCATTTCAACTCAGCAAAGGAGACTTGATGGGGGCAATGGCGTTCGCACGGAACGGTCGTCATCTCCTTAGTGTTCCTGATTTGCGCGATGACGTGGCGTTCTGTTTGCAGCGAGATATCTACGGTTTTGTAGCTGCGATGAAGGATGGGGAAATCCGCAAGGTCTAACCTTCGTAGCTGCGGTGGTCACACCGCGGGCTAACTCTTCGACTAGTCAGCCCGCGTTCTCACGAACGCAGCTACGATCTATGATCACTTCACAAAGTTCTTACCCTTCAACCAGAAGAGGCAGTTCGCCGTCCAGGGATGAAGCTTCTTTTCGCCGTAGGTCGCGTAGACCTTGTGACCCAGACCGCTGCCGTGCGGGCCCTTCTCGTAAACGTGCAGATCGAAATCGACACCGTTTGCCCGCAGCGCATTCGCGAAGAGCAGAGCGTTTTCAACCGGCACACCTTTGTCTTCCACCGTGTGGTAAATGAAGGTAGGGGGCGTTTCTTTCGTAACCTGCAGTTCGTTCGAAAGCAATTTGACCAATTCAGGCGAGGGATCTGTGCCTAAAAGATTCTTTTTGGAACCGCCATGAGTTTTTTCGCCCGTCATCGTAATGACCGGGTAACACAAGATACCAAGGTCTGGACGGCTGCTCTGCTTTTCAATCGCATCTTCAGAATCCGGCTTGCCCGAATCAAAGTGTGTCAGAACCGTGGAAGCGAGATGGCCACCCGCAGACGAGCCCATGATGCCGACGCGCTTGGGATCCACCTTATACTTCTCCGCATTGGCGCGGACGTAACGGATCGCCCGAGACACATCATTCAACATGACGGGGTGACGATATCCGGCTGAGCCCAACCGGTACTTCAGAACAAACGCGGTTACACCATGGTCCCGCAGCCAGAGTGCGTAATCTTCCCCTTCGTGTTTGGCGAGGCCGCCATAGCCGCCACCCGGACAAATCACCATTGCCGCGCCGGTCGCTGTTTCTGCCGTGGGCAGATAAGGGGTTAGGGTTGGAATATCTTTATCCTCTTTGCCGGTAGCTCCCGGAGCATCAGCGGGCCAGAGACGGATAGGTTCGGCGTTGGTTTGTGCAAACGCGGTCATAGCAGCGAAAATGCAAACGAATAAACCAGAAACAACTTTCATGCGCTCGACTATACCCAGTGACGGGCGGTTTTCATCAAATTTCGATAGGCTCTCCGGTGACATCGACACGGGACAAACAGGGAATTTAACCACGGATAGACACGGATCAGCACGGATATCTGGGGTTGAACAACCGCCCTCATCGCTCTGTGACGACAAATGACCGACCTCACCGAAGAAAGACAAGGCTCAAAAAAGTCCCCAAATCCGTGTTTATCCGTGTCCATCCGTGGTTAAACTTTCTGTCCGGCGTCGTTCTGGCGCAGAGCCGTTTGCAGGGACATTTGACTCGACTTGCCAGACGTGTTTTGGTTGCCTGAACGCTTTCAGTTCGCGAATATGCAAGACAGATCCATCCGCAACGTCGGTCCACTCCTTCACCTTGTCGGGGCGATCTCACGCAAGACTCCTTACTTCAAGGGCAAATGGCGAGTAGTGGATTGGGTCTTCGAAAAGTTTCTCGCTAAAAGCGGCAAAGTGGAAGTCGTCCCGATTGGTAATGGCATCACCATCAAGTGCAACTTATGGGATGAATTGCAGAACGGTGTCTGGTGGCTGGGCGATTCCTTTGAGAAAAATCAAACGAGCTACATCAAAAGCATCCTGAAACCAGGCATGACCCTGCTCGATGTCGGCGCGAATATCGGATACTACTCAATTATTGCCTCACCGATCCTGGGTGATCGTGGCCAGATTCACGCTTTCGAGCCAGTCGCCCAGCAATACGCTGACCTGCAGGCGAATATTTCCCGAAACAATCTCAAGAACATCCATGCTAAAAAGCTGATCGTCTCGGAAAAGAGCGGGATGATGACGATCAACCTGGGCGGCGACGATAATTCCGGCACCGCCTCCGTGGCATTCGCCCCTTCCAACAACGGACGCTCCGAAACCGTGGAAACCGTTTCGCTTGACGAATACGTTGCGAAGAATCGGCTCAAAGTCGACGTGATCAAAGTGGATGTCGAAGGACACGAACTATCCGTCTTCAAAGGTGCCCGGGAAACGCTCAAGCAACAGAAGCCAATCTTGCTGGCGGAGGTAAAACAGTTCCTGTTCAAGCGTGCCGGAACGAGCCGCGAAGAACTCTATTCTTTCCTCTCTGAACTTGGCTACCAGGCTTACGCTATCCGCAATAACGCCTCCCTCGAGAAGTTGAATACCCCTTCGGACGGTATCCTGATCGTTTTCAAAGCCTCCTGAGTCTAATGGCTCATCATAGCCCGGAAACGCTCCCACAAACCTAAATCGGGTTACGTTACCGTTAATCCCACAAGATTCCCGATCCCCCATTGTGATCACAAGGGTGGGTCGGACGGTCCTGCAGCACCCCCATTGTGATCACAAGGGCCGGTCGGACGGTCTTGCAGGACCCCCATTGTGATCACAAGGGGGGGTCGGACGGTCTTGCAGGACCCCCATTGTGATCACAAGGGCGGGTCGGACGGTCCTGCGGGACCCCCATTGTGATCACAAGGGCGGGTCGGACGGTCCTGCGGACCCACCCTTGTGATGACGAGGAGTTCCTCTGAAGCCCTTATTCGACAGGGGTTTGGTGACGGTTTTGCAGGTTTCTTCACTGTTTTTTGGGGGAGCCAGGATTTCAATCCCGGAGGGAGTAGCCGTGGGTGTTACCATCGGTGCCCGTTAAAAGTCCCAACGTTACGGTTGAGCCGTTCCTTCGGAACTTGATCAGAACGTCGTTCTTTCCCGGGGCTGAAGCCACCGGGCTAGTGTGGCATGTCCCTCCGGGACCAGCACTGCTCCTGACTGCCTTTGTGACCAAAACTTTCGCCCTGGTAAGTTTTGGCCAGCTTGTTGCTATAGTTAGCGTGTCCATGTGCCCTAACCATCCTGAATCCCATCCGATTTGTCAGTTCAACCGATGAGACTGGATGATCGAAAGAACAAATGAACGAAAGTGACCGCCAACAAGATGCAACGGCATGCGTAATGGACCTTCGCAACCTGGCAAAAAAACTCAATTCGGCTAAAGCCGTTCGTCAGGTGGCCGAATTAATTCGAGATGCGGCGGACAAGCTGATTGCCTGGGATTCCTTCTACGTCGACCTCTATTCTGCGGAACTCGACATTATGACGAGGGTCTTACTCCTTGATGTGATTGAGGGTCAAAGGGTCGAGGTGTCGTCGCCTTCCCGCAATCTCGAACCAAGCGCGACGTTTCGGGAAGTTTGTTTTTCGGAACCCGGCTCCAAATTGATCATTCGCAAGGGCACCCCGGAAATCTCTCCCCACTTTCAAGCTTTTGGTGACAGAGGCCGCCCATCCGCATCCCTCATGTTTCTGGCGCTCCGGACTGAATCCAAAATCTTCGGAATCATGAGCCTGCAAAGCTACACGCCCAATGCCTATTCTGAGAAGGATTTGCAGTTGGCTGAATATCTCGCCGACCAATGCTGCGGGGCATTTGCCCGGCTTGAAACGGAAAAAAACTATAGTTCTATCTTTGAAAATGCGGTGGAGGGTCTCTGCCAGTTCGCCTCTACCGGGACCCTGCTGACGGCAAACCGTTCGCTCGCCCGAATGCTGGGCTACAACGATGTCCTTGAACTATCTCAAGTCGTAACGGACATCAAGAGCCAACTATTTTCGCTACCCGAGTCGCACTGTGAGTTCGAGAAGCAGCTCCGGCTTAACCGTGTCGTTGAAGGATTTGAAACTCAACTCCGCAACAAAACGGGTGGAGATCTCTGGGTTTCAATTAATGCTCATATTGAATTGGATAGCAACCGAGAGGCTCTCTATTTCGAAGCGACTATTCAGGATATTACGGATCGGAAGCGCGCCCAGATGGAATTGAGCCGAACAGAAGCCCTCTACCGCGAGGCCATCAGTGCAGGGGGTGCCGTCTCCTATGCAACAAACTACGCTACTCGCAGCTACACCTTCATCGATCCCGCCATTGAAAAATTAATCGGCTATCGTGCTGAGGAAATGGTCCCGGAAGTTTGGGGGCAGATCCTGCAAAAACGGATCATGCGCGGAGATGTAGCAGGGCTGGATGCCATCGAGGCAGCAGATCGCGTGCGGAAAGGAATGGCGCAGCATTGGCATTGCGACATGCTTGTAACATCACGCAGCGGAAAAAAACGTTGGATCTCAGATGCGTCCGTTCAGAGTCTCGGGCCGGACGGAAAACCGATGGGTTCAGTTGGAATCCTGCAGGACATTACCGATAGAAAACAGTCAGAACTCACCGCTCTTTCCTTTGCAAAATTAAGCCACGGCCTCAGCACCGCCTCCAGCGTGGAGGCAGCCTCTGAAATAGTGGGCGGCGTGTCGCAGGAGATGTTCGGATGGGACGCCTATTGGGTGAAGTTATACAATCCGGAAGATGACGCTCTATATCGTGTCATGTGCATAGACACGATTGACGGAACACAAATTTGGGACGATAACCGTGTTCCTCAGAAACCCACCGGAATGAATCTACGGGCATTGACCACTGGGGCGGAGTTGATTCTGAGGGGTATTGACGCTAAGCAGCCGGATACGATTCCTTTTGGGGATAAGTCGAGAACGTCTGCTTCGATCATGATTGCCCCTATTCGATATCGAGACAAGATCGTTGGGATCGTATCGGTCCAAAGCTACACACCTGTTTTTTATAATCAGCAGGATCTCACAAACTTCCAGATGCTGGCCGATCATTGCGGAGGGTCATTCGAACGCATATGGGCAGACGAAGCGTTGCGAAAGTCCGAATCACAATTTCGGGTGGTTTGGGATTCGTCGGCAGATGCCATGCGATTGGCGGATGCTGACGGCATGGTATTGATGGTGAACGAGGCCTATTGCCGTCTTGTCGATAAAACGAAATCCGAACTGGAGGGCGAAAGCATGTCCATCATTCATACGGCAGCAAATCGCGAGCGGGTGCTCCAGGCCCATTGCGAAAAGTGCGACGGCGACACTCCCGAGTATCGCCTTGAAAAAGAAGTAACTCTCTGGAACGAAAAACGGATTTGGATCGAGCTCTCCAGTTCTTTACTGAAGCTGCCAGGACAAAGAGGACGCCTTCTCACGATCATGCGAGACATCAGTGATCGAAAACGCGCAGAAAGCGAATTGCATTTACTCAACCAACAACTCATCGGCACTTCTCGCAAAGCGGGAATGGCCGAAGTAGCAAGCGGCGTTTTGCACAATGTTGGAAACGTCTTAAACAGTGTCAATGTAGCGGCCAATGTTGTTACCGAGCGACTGCGCAATTCACGACAATCTTCCCTTGGAAAGGTCGCCCAACTCCTGGATGAACACTCAGAGAACCTGGCAGAATTCTTCTCCACCGACCTCCGTGCAAAACAGCTTCCGGCTTACGTTCGTAAACTCGCCGATTATATGGGGGAAGAACAAAACGTTACCTTAAAGGAGCTGGAGACGCTGCGGAAGAACATCGATCATATCAAGGACATCGTAGCCATGCAGCAGAGCTATGCGAAGGTGTCCGGACTGATTGAGTCACACAAGGTTGAGAATCTGGTGGAAGATGCCTTGCAGATGAATGCAGGTGCGCTCGCCCGCCACGACGTGCATCTGATCAAAAACTACGAGGCCAGCCCGACCATTTCCACGGATAAACACAAGATTCTTCAGATCCTCGTTAACTTCATACGTAACGCTAAATACGCTTGCGATGAGGGGCCGAATCTGGACAAGCGGGTCACGGTTTCAATCCGGGTTCCGGCAGATCGGGTGCATATTGTTGTTGAAGACAATGGGGTGGGAATAATCAAAGAAAACGTTACGCGCATCTTTTCACACGGTTTCACCACTCGCGAAGGAGGGCACGGCTTTGGACTGCACAGCAGCGCCCTGGCCGCGAAAGAACTGGGGGGGCAAATCCTGGTTCATAGTGACGGCGAAGGAAAGGGAGCAACTTTCACCCTGGAACTCCCCTTCGCAATGGAGGCAGACAAGATATGATCCAGAAAAACCGCCAAATCCTGGTGATCGACGACAACCAGACGATTCACGAGGATTTCAGGAAAATCCTTTGTTCAAACAACGCCACCGCGGCCGCACTGGATGAAGCGGATGCATTGCTTTTCGGAGGAAATTCCGCGCCGGGCGTAAACGTCCGTTTTGAACTGGAATCTGCCTTTCAAGGCCAGGAGGCCCTGACGTTGGTCGAAAAACATCTTAAGACAGGACGCCGTTATGCGATGGCGTTTGTGGATGTTCGGATGCCCCCCGGGTGGGATGGCATCGAGACTGTGGCGCGCATATGGGAAGTGGATCCTGAAATACAAATTGTCATCTGCACCGCATTTTCGGAGTACTCCTGGGAAGACATGCTCGCGAAGTTAGGGCGCAACGATAAATTATTAATTCTTAAGAAGCCGTTCGATAATATCGAAGTGCAGCAACTTGCCCATGCGCTTACTGAAAAGTGGCATCTGTTGCAGGAGACGAAGTCTCAACTGACCACCCTCGAAGAGCGCGTCCAGCAACGCACTCAGCAATTGCTGACAACAAATGGAAAGCTCGAACAGGAAGTTGCCGAGCGAATGAAAACAGAGACTGCACTCAGAGAAAGTCAACAGACCGTTCTAAGGCAGGAACGCCTGGCCAGCGTCGGGCAACTTTCCGCGGGAATCGCTCATGAATTCAATAACATCTTAACAGTGATCCAGGGACACGCGAGTCTGGTATTGGAATCAGGAAATCACGATGAGATTACAGAAGCGTCATTGCATCATATCGCCGAGAGCGCAGAAAGAGCTGCCACACTAACACGGCAAATGTTGGCCTTTGGACGCAAACAGTTAATCCGACACCAATCGTTCGACATTGCCGAAATGATCCATCGGATGGGGGAGATGCTGGAGCGTATCGTCTGCGAGAATATCAAGTTTAACTGCACCTCCCAAAGTCCAGTCCCCCACATCTGGGCCGATCCGGGCATGATGGAACAGATCATCATGAACCTGGTCTTGAATGCTCGAGATGCGATGCCAAAAGGTGGTGAAATTACCCTTTCGGTTACTTCAATGGAAATCACTTCGGAAATGACCGCCCGCTTGCAGAACGGTCACGGTGCGGAACGACGTGAAGGTAGATTCATCTGCCTTGCGGTATCAGACACCGGCTGTGGAATGAGCGAAGAAACTCTAAAACACGTGTTCGAACCTTTCTTCACTACGAAGGATGTAGGTAAAGGAACAGGCCTGGGACTTGCAACAGTTTACGGCATTGTTCAGCAGCACAATGGTTGGATAGAAGTCTCGAGCTTGCCGGAAAAAGGGAGCGCATTCCGTATTTATCTCCCACAAGCCCAACCCAATTCGCGAGTGACTCCGACTAGTGAGCAAACTGCGCCCAAGGCTTTGCAACAGAAGAACAGGATTCTTGTGGTTGAGGATCAAGTCGCACTGAGAAATCTGGTACGAACGGTTCTGACCCGCCATGGGTTCCATGTTATGGAAGCGGCAACCGGACGCGAAGCACTGCTGGCCTGGGAACATCGCGCAAGTGAGATCGATCTCCTCTTTACGGATCTGATGATGCCGGACGGTGTTCTCGGACATGAACTGGCAGAAAAAATGAAGGCGGCGAATCCTAACCTTCGGGTTCTTTTCACCAGCGGCTACAGCGAGGACGTGCTTGAGAATTCCCCCGCGTCAGAGCGCATTCAACTATTGCAGAAGCCCTACAAACCAGACGAACTCGTCCAAATAATTCAGAGCAGCTTGCACACTGCATCTTGAAGTTTCGTGGCCGGAGGTTGCGATCCTTTCAAAACAAGGACTTGAAATCTTCCATATCCTGAGCCGACGCGGTGCCGGTGAACCTGCGGTCAAATCGATTGGAGGGCAAAACGGTTGACTTGAAGGATTTCATCGAGATAATCGCAATAGATTATGGCGAGACTCGTTGTTCTCAGCGAAGGACTGACCGGCCGTTCACACGAACTGAAAGTGGAAAAAACCACTGTCGGGCGGGTGGAAGACAACGCGTTCCAAATTCCCGAGCCCTCTGTCTCCAGTCATCATTGCGAGATCATTCAAAAAGGGGAGGAGTTTTACGTTCATGACCTTAACTCCACCAATGGAACGTTCGTAAATGGTCAACAGGTCACGAATGAAGCAGTACTGAAGTCGGGTCAGGCCTTTCGCCTCGGCAATGTAGAAGTTCGTCTCGAAGTTCCAGGTGCAGCCCCTGCTCCAGCGCCTAAGCCCCCCGCTGGTCCTGCACCAAGCCCAAAGAAGCTTCCTGACCACACCACGGCAATCCCTCAAGGGGTTAAGCTCAACGAGTTGGATCAAACCAACAAAACCGTGATGTTCGACAAGAACTCCCCCTTCGCCAAGAAGAGCGATAAGGGTGCGAAGATGTTTATCATCGTCGTCACCGTCGCGATCATCGCCATTCTGGGCGCAATCGTGTTTCTGATCGCTGGGTTGTAAGGATCAACCGCGCGTTTCGTCCCGTAGCCATCCTGCTACTTCCCTCGCCGCGTAAGTGATCAGGATGTCCGCACCAGCCCGTCGCATCGCCATCATGCTTTCCATTGTAACCGCCTTTTCGTCGATCCAACCATTTGCGGCCGCAGCCTTGATCATTGAATACTCAGCACTCACAGAGTAAGCCGCCGTGGGATATCCGAACTCTGCCTTCACGCGATAAAGAATATCCAGATAGGCAAGCGCAGGTTTGACCATCACGATGTCTGCACCTTCCTGGATATCCAATGCTACTTCCCGCATTGCTTCTGCGGCGTTGCTTCCATTCATCTGGTAACTCCGACGGTCTCCAAACTGTGGAGTAGATTCTGCGGCCTCCCGGAAAGGCCCGTAAAATCCGGACGCAAATTTTGCGGCGTAAGCCATGATTGGAGTATCCACCAAGGAATTTGCATCTAAAGCCTCGCGAATAGCTCTGACCCGCCCATCCATCATATCACTCGGAGCAACGATATCCGCGCCCGCCTCCGCATGACTCACAGCGGTCCGAGCCAACAGTTTAAGACTGGGATCGTTCAAAACCGTCCCATGTTTCTCGTGAACAATCCCGCAGTGCCCATGACTCATGTATTCGCAAAGGCACACATCGGTGATGACAAGTAATTGCGGCAACTCCTTTTTCAAGAGGCGCACTGCCTTCTGAACGATTCCATTTGCCGCATAAGCCCCAGACGCTTTTGCATCTTTCTTCTCTGGAATTCCAAAAAGCAAAACAGCGGGCACTCCCAACCGAAAACTTTGTTCCGCGTCTTTCAACAGTTCATCCAGCGACAGCTGAAACACTCCTGGCATGGAGCCGATTGGCTGCCGGATCTTGCTCCCGTTGCGAACGAAAAAGGGAAGAACGAGTTGTTCGGCACTCAACCGAGTTTCCTGCACCAGCTTGCGCATCGCAGGTGACTGGCGCAACCGACGCGGTCGAAAACTGGGAAACTGTCCTGCCAAATTGAAACTCATGGACGGAAATTAACCGCACAAACCAACCGGCTCAAAGGTTTTTACTGAAGTTTGAAATACTTGTTTGCTTGCCGACGGCTCGGTTTCGAATTGTGATGGACGCATGTTCCCGTATATCACAAATGCCCACGACAAGCAGTGGCAACCCGGTCCGTATGCAGGTGTAGAGTTACTCATCCTCCGCAAAGACGAGCAAACCGGAGGAGTGACCGTTCTCCGAAAGTTCAAAGCAGGCACTACAGTTCCAGCTCACACCCACCCCCTCGCCAATGAATCCGTTTACGTGCTTTCGGGTGAATGGGTCGAAGAAGGGACCAGTTATACAGCGGGCGCTTACTTCTTCGTCCCGAAAGGACAACAACACGGGCCTCACGTCGCCAGAACAGAAGTTATCAGCCTCACCAGTTTTGACGGACCTCTCACGGTCGCCTGAGGCTTGGCCAAAAAACAAAAACCCGACGAACCAAAGTTCGTCGGGTGTGGATTGGGGGTCCCTGCCTAATTCAAAACACACTGGGTTTCGCTGGTCGGTTCCTGATCTTCATAGAGAAGATTCAGCACCTGTTCGCGAGTCAGCGTTTCGTACTTCAAAAGTGCCTGTGCCAATTTATGCGTGTGATCCTTTTGCACACGAACGATTTCCAAAGCTTCGCGGTCCGCCGCTTCCAACAACTTGTTGATCTCCACTTCAGCGTCCTTCTGATCTACCTGGTAATACAGACGTTCACCCATTCCCCATTCGTGGATCATCTTGCAAGCCATCTTGCGCGCGGAATCCAGGTCACCGGAAGCGCCATTCGTGGTAGCTCCGTAGAATACTTTTTCCGCAGCACGACCGCCCATCAGAACCGCCATGTGCTCGAGTAAAAATGTTTTGCTGTGAATATTCTGATCTTCCGTCGGCATCAACGTTGTGACTCCCAAGGCACCGCCCCGAGGGATAATGCTGACTTTGTAGAGCGGTGGCAAAAGTGACTTCTGCAGGTTGATAATAGTGTGCCCTGCTTCGTGGTATGCGACCATTTCCCGTTCTTCTTTTTTCAGAACCATGGATTTGCGTTCCTTGCCCCAACGCACTTTGTCACGGGCTTCTTCAAGATCGCTTGTGGAAATTTCAGTATAAGAACGTTGCGCGCAGAGAATTGCCGCTTCGTTCACCAGGCTGGCGAGATCCGCACCGGACATATCGACGCTGGTTTGGGCGATCAGGTCCAAAGCTTTTTCACGATCCCGAATCGGCTTACCATCCATATGCACCTGCAAGATGGCGCGACGTCCCTTGCGGTCTGGATACGGGACAAAAACTTTACGATCGAAACGACCTGGGCGCATCAAAGCGTCGTCCAAATCTTCCGGACGGTTGGTTGCCGCGACGACGATGATTCCATCGCTGGATTCAAAGCCATCCATCTCAGCCAGCAGCGCATTGTTCGTTTGTTGCAATTCGCCGTGACCATCCTGTTTGCGCTTCTTTCCGAGGCAGTCGATTTCGTCGATAAAGATAATAGCCGGGCGGTTCTTTTTTGCTTCCGCGAATATTTCACGGATGCGCTTGGCACCGACCCCAACGAACACTTCATTGAAATCACTGCCGTGTGCGCTGAAGAAATTTGCTTCTGCTTCGCCTGCAATGGCTTTGGCCAACATCGTCTTGCCAGTTCCCGGAGGACCAATCAGGAGGATACCCTTGGGAAGTTTTCCACCAAGTCTCTTGTACTTTTCGGGATTCCGAAGGAAATCTACTGTTTCCTGAATTTCGGCCTTCGCTTCTTCAACACCGGCGACATCGGCGAAAGTCACATCCGGACGCGTGCGAATCTTGTGATGCTTTTTGCTTTTGCCGATTCGGCTTTGATTCAGGACCACACCACCGATCAGACAAACCATGATAATTGGGGCGAAGATGCTGAGGATCCACTCTTCCTTGTTTTTTCCGGGAATCTCCATTGCCACATCGTTCTTCTTCAAGAGAGTAGAGATTTGTTGCGAATCCAGATGAGTAGTGATCTCGAACGTGACTAATTTCTTGTCGGCGATCCGAGTTCCTTCAACCGAATAGACATCTTCGAAAGCAGTTGGGCTTACTTTCGCCTCGATTATTCCATTCTGTGCAATCGACCGCTCGAACTCGGCCACTGTAAGTTCTTCCGTAGACTCGGAACTTTCAGGTCGCTGGCCAGAGCTGAGGGAGTTGACGAGAATTCGATCAAGTGTAGCGGGGCGTAGAAGATTGTAGGTAGCCAATCCAACCGTGGTGGCCAGCAGTAAAATAGCAATGAGATGACGTGTTCTTTTCGACATTCGTGAAAAACCTTCCTTGGTTCGTCAACAACAGGGGCATGGCGCGTGCCAAGTGCGTCGCCCTGCCCAAAGAAAATTCCTATGTCCAGCTTTTTTCCGGACGGTTGAGAAAAATCATTGCTCCAGCCTCTTCGGACGCTTGGGTTTTGAAGAAATAAGGCAAACAGAGTGTCCCATCTGGAGACACTGCTTTGCCGTTTTTTGGGGAATGGAGGGGTGATTCGCTTTTTCAGTGGATTTGTTCTTTAGCATTAGCCACGAAGCCCGAAGGAACGATTGCATTGGAATCCATCGACCTGAGTATCCTAGGGCTTCACTCTACTTGAGGGTTTATAAAATCATTTTTAATCCAAACCCGGGCGGCTATCGCAACCTGTTCGCACTAAGCCCCTTACACCCCCGGAACCGTCAGAATTACGCTCATTTCCGATCGTGCGACGACGATAAATCTAGATTTACGATCGATTCAGGAGTGGAAACGCTTGGAAATCTAGATTTACGTCCATTTCCCCGTCTGAAACGGGGA
>JBKJKE010000184.1:0-12058 GCA_046597605.1 Limisphaerales bacterium
TTACAGTCTGTCGTCGAAGCGGAGGATGCGGTGCCAGTCATAACTTGTTCTAGTCCAACAGTTTGACTACAAAAACCTCCGCTTCTTCATTCTTATTTGGTGAGAAATCCGGGCTAACTCACCGAGTGCGAACATCGCGTATCAAATCACAGAGACGGAAGGGAGATCTCACTATATGGTGCGGGTACTCGGCAATGACGCAGCATGGATAGCAGCGTACGGCAGCCCAATCTACTTTGATGCCGTGCCACGAGCTCGCCAACCGGCAGGCTTTACTTCGTTAGTGAACGGACGCGTATACAGCGCCGGGAACAACGCAGCAGTGCAAGCGTCGGTCGCCTGCATTCGTGATGGGAAGACTTTGTGGACCATGCAGACAAATCCCAATGGTTTATTCCGCGCCTATGTTCCGCTTGATGCCAAGCTTGTTGCGACTGACGCAACGGGTCGTCAAATCACCCGAGATTTTTTAAACGACGAGCAGGTGTATAAATTTTGCCATGAATTGCACGATAACTTTCCCAACCTGACCGGTTCAATTCCGGCGCTGCGCAGTCTGTTACAGGAGGTCAGTTGGGAGTTCCCACTTGGATACAAAAATGCCGCCTCCTATGTCCGCCAATCACTCTCGGGAAATGGTCCGATGAGCGACTTCGCCATTCAAAGTGCGCCCCCCCCGACGCCGGGCAAGACGACCACGGAAATCACTACTTTGTTGGTTGACAAGACGCGGGCGCAGGCCGGTGACACGATCCATTATGCCGTTATATTCCGTTCTGCCGGTGGTGGTTTGCCATCCGAAGAATTATCGGTGGAGTGGAAAGGATGGGACCCTGCATATCCCCGGCTTTACACCAAACATGGGAAGGTCTTCCATCATAACAACGCAGCAAATACACTGATCTCTTTAGGCAGAGGGTTTTATGTGCGCCAAGGTTCGGTGGTGGTCCCTACCTGGGTCGGTAATATCAATAGCACTTCCCCGGGCTTGCGAATGGCAGTTACTGTCCGCGGGGCCGTACAGGAGGAGGCCAATCTTTTGATTGCCGTCGGTCCAACCCGTCCGCAGGTTCTGGTCAGCTCCACATCGGACGGATTTCCCGCCACATGGGGGGAGTTCGGTATTGGTCCGTGCTATTTTCATCGCCAACTTACCGCTAATGTTCGCTACAGCGACTATCGGCGATTGAAATTTTCGCTACGTGTTAATGAGCAGGTGATTTCGGTCGAGCCCCTTGCCGATACGAGGCACGCTTCCGACGCAGATGATGCTCTCTTCGAGGATTATTTTTACTATGATGGGCAATTGGGAAGCAATTATCAGAATATCCCTGCTCGAGATGAGGTAAGAACCCAGCCGCCTGTGGCTGATTTTTCCCGCATTGCGATTGGCAATCCGCAAGATCGATCAGGACAAAACGTCAATAACTCGGGAAACACCCTGGCGCTGCCGATCCCGGAGAGTGCGCTTCGCCCTGGGGCAGAAAACGAAAATATAATTTATTGGCAGCACACCTCTGGCCGGACCGCTTCAACTCACCTCAGCGGCACAGCCTTCACAACGGAGCATTTTTTGCGAGGTGGGTATCAGGCGTCCAGAAGCTGGCTGGCCCGGACGGTTTCGGATATGAATGGAGATGGCTCAGCCGATATCGTTTGGCAAAGTGCCTCAGGGGGGTCCTCGGTCTGGTTCATGCAAGGTTCAGAATTTCGATCCGCTCTTAATTTAAGGAATGGTTTGTTGATGGGCCCGGCTTGGACTTTGTCCGGTAGTGGAGATGTCAACGCCGATGGCCACGCAGACTTGATCTGGAGGCACTCGACCGGTCGCATGCTCGCCTGGACAATGAACGGTGCAGCCTTCAAAAAGGCCACTCCCCTAGCCGGTGGGATGGCTGTGGAACCTACGACATTGATAATCGGCGCTCCCGACCTGGACAGAAATGGTTCCGGCGATCTGCTTCTTCACCATGCGAATGGTAAATTGAATTCCTGGTTGTTAGACCGAACAGCTATAAAGGCTTCAGCCTCTCTGAACTCGTTCGGTCGCCTCTGGAGAATGGCAGGGTTCGCAGACTTTGACCGGGATGGGAGCACAGATTTGATTTGGCAGCATCAAAACGGCATCATCGCGATCTGGTTCATGAACGGGAAAAGGGTCCGCAACTCAGTACTCCTTATGGACCGCAACCCCGCCCGAGAAGGTTGGCGCATTATCGGCGCAGAATAGGAGCATGTTCTTTACGACTGTTTCCCAGTTCTTTGAAACTTAAATCCAGGAGTTCGTAATTGCGCCAATCGACGTCATCAAAGTGCCACCATTCTGTCTCAATACTTTTGAAGCCGTTTTTCTCCATCACCTCCCGAAGCAGGGCGCGATTCTTCAAGACCTCTGTTGGGAGGTCCTGATAGTTTTGATGCGCCTTCTCAGTGAAATCATCATATGGAGTGGGCATTGGCAATTCCGTACCCTTGTTATCCACGATCGTTAAATCCACTGCGCCACCCCGGTTGTGCTTCGACCCTTTTGCCGGGTTGGCCACATAGCGATCATCGGGCACCAGTTCCCAAAACTTTTTCTGCACAGACAAGGGGCGATATCCGTCGTAGACCTTAAGGCCCAATTTCTGTTTCTGTAATTCTACTTGAACCCGTTTTAGCTTCTCCGCTGTCGATCGTCGTAAATAACATTTCGCTGCTGGGTAGACTTGTGTGCCAGTGAAGTTGTTCGTGGTGGCATAACGTATGTCGAGCACAAGTCCCGGAACGAGTCTCTGAACTTCTACTAACTCCAGCGGCCTGTTTTCCCCAAGTGCCGCGAAAGTAAACGAAAGCGCGAGGACGAAGCCCCAAATGGTTCCATTCTCTGCGCGGCCATTTTGTGAATGCCTATGCGAGAACCCAGGAACTGCTAAAGTGGTTTTGCCCATAACAACTGATCCTCGGCAAAGGTGATAGAACAGGAGCGCGAAAGTAAATGATTTGCTTAGGCATCGTTCCTGAATATTTCTCTGGGCAGCTTACTTTGCTGTGGCAGAGTTTCGGGCAGATGCGATTTCGAGCCGGCCAATGAAGAAAGTTGAGAGCCGGCCGTTGCTGATTTTAAAACAACATGGAAAAAGCCGTCATGATCCCAGCGCCAGGCGACCGTATTCTGCGGTTTGTAGGCGACACAGTCCGTTTCCAGATGGTAGGAGAGGATAGTAACATGGCTTTTCCGGTGCGAGCCATGTTGAGGACAAATCTTGGAAAAGGCGCGCGCTTGCGCCGTGAGATTATAGAGACCTACTCAGGCAAGCGTCCGCTCTCCGTCGCTTTCTGGAGGGACATTCCTATGCAGCGCGAAACCGATGGAAGTTGGGCGTTGGAGCTCCCGGTGACTGAACCCGGCTATTTCAAAGCAAAAGCATACTTTCTGGATTCTGAGGGCCGCCAATCCTGGCCGAGTGGACCGGATGTGGGCCTTTGTTGCCATCCCAGCAGCTATCGCACCGGGAACACCATTTACTGCGCCTTCACCAGGATGTTCGGTCCGTCCAAAAATCTTCGTTCGACAGTGGATGCTAAAGTCGATAAGGCCGCGAAGGAGTTGGACAAGCAGGGATACACTGTCATTCCTCCCTCTGGAAAGCTAAGAGATCTACAACGCGAGCTACCGCACATCATTGACACTTTGGGTTGTAAGATACTCCACCTTTTGCCGGTAAATCCAACGCCTACCACGATAGCGAAATTTGGTCGTTTCGGTAGTCCTTATGCTTGTCAGGATCTTTTGGCAATCGACCCCGCGCTCGTAGATTTCGACCAGCGGACTACCGGGATCGAGCAATTCGAGGATCTCACGTATGCAGTTCACGCTCTTGGTGGGCGAGTCTTTCTCGATGTCGTCGTCAACCACACTGGTTGGGGTTCAACTCTTTTTGAAAATCATCCCGAATGGTTTCTTCGGGAGCACGACGGGAAGTTCGCGTCGCCGGGCGCCTGGGGGACGGTCTGGGAAGATCTGGTGGAACTCAATCCACAGTTCACTGGCCTTTGGGAGCATCTGGCTGAGGCTTTCCTCGAGTGGTGTCGGCGCGGTGTGGACGGTTTTCGCTGTGATGCGGGCTATAAGGTGCCACTTCCCGTTTGGCAGTATATTGAAGCGCGCGTTCGGCAGGAATTTCCGGACACAGTGTTTCTCCTCGAAGGTTTGGGGGGCTCGTGGGAAGCGACCGAAACATTGCTGACAGAAGGGGGCATGCAGTGGGCTTATTCGGAGCTGTTCCAAAATTACTCCGGCGGAGAGGTGCAATGGTATCTCGACTATGCCCTGCGCCAGAGCGAAAGAATTGGAGTCTACGTTCATTATAGCGAAACTCACGACAACGAGCGTCTCGCCAAAAAGGGTCGGCTCTGGTCGTTGCTCCGCAATAGGCTTTGTGGCCTTACAAGTGGTTCCGGTGGATTCGGATTCACTTGCGGTGTTGAATGGCTTGCCGGCGAAAAGGTGGAAGTGCATCAAAGCCGTGGCATGAATTGGGATGCTGAAGAGAACATTATCCCGGAATTGGCAGCATTGAACGGCTTGCTGTCGAACCACCCGTGTTTCTTCGACGGCGCAAAGATTACCAGGCTTAGCGCAAACGCTGCTGCGGTTTTTGCCATGGAACGCGTCTCTGCAGAAGGTAAGGACCGGGTCCTTGTTTTGGTGAATACCGATGCCAGCAACGAACACCTGTTTTCGCTGGGTGATAATATATACAAGGAGCTCGGGTGCCCTTCAATCGATTTACTTGGGCAACGTTCTCCCTCAATTCGATGTGCCGAAGGTCGATGGGACATCAAGTTAGCCGCGGGCGAAGCGTATTGTTTGTCCAACGCAGAATTGCCGCTCGGGCTCTTTGGAGATTCCTATCGTCGCGCCAGAGCCCAGGCGAGTTGGGCTGTTACAGCACTCAGCAAGACCCTAATGCCCGAAGAAATCGGCAGATTGGATTGGCGTGCGCTCGCCCATGCGGTCGATCAAGATCCACGCAAGTTTCTAAGTCTTGTGGCCGGCGCAAAGCGAGCGAGTTCCGGCTCGCTGAGCAAATACCTTTTTGGCGACGCAGTACCATTGTCGATCTACCCGCAAGTAGTTACCTGGACAGAGAGCGATCGTTCGCGAGTGACACTCGTTCCAGCGGCTCATTGGTTGCTGATTACCGATCCATCTCCATTCCGCGCCAGTTTGAAAGTTGTTGGAGAAGAATGGGAACAGCACGTTGAGTCGATCCAGTCGGCAGGTGGGCATGTTGCTTTCTTCGCTCCTTCGACTCCGCAGAGTTTGGGCCGCAAGACAGCAGATGCCCGCATGATCGTCCAGCATTACAACAAAGAGCGGGAGACGGTTACGGCCGACGTTCGCCTCCTCGCGCCAGAGCCCGGCTTTTCTTCCAGCTTCTGGAAGAACGAGCAGATCAACGATGAAGCTTCGGTGCTGCTTACCAACGGAGTCGGAGGGATGGCTCGACTTTGCGTAGACCTTGGGCGAATCAAATCCAAATACGATTGCGCCCTCGGCGCGAACCTTCACCCGAATCTCCCGGTCGACCGTCACGTATTCGCCAAGCGCATTCGAGTATGGGTGAATGCAGACGGTTTCGTAACACCGTTAAATTTGCAGAATCTTGCCTATTTCCAAACGGGCCAGCCCGCAGTTTGGAAGTTTGTGGCCAATGCAGGAGATGAGCGCGAAGTTGAGATCCATCTTTCAGCCGATATGCTTGAGGGCCGCAACACTACATTGTTTGTGTTCAGCCGCGGGGCTCGAGTCTTGGAATCGGTGAACCCGACTGAGGCGCCTGTTGATTCGCCTGCACTTTCGAATAGCACGGTTTCTGACGTGCGCTTGACGATTCGAGTCGATATTGAAGATCGTAACTTTCATTCAGAAACAATACGGAATCGGGAAACAGAACACCACTTTTCCGTGCATACCCGAATGCTTAGCGATAGGCCGGGATTTTCATTCGCCCCTGCTCAGGATCGGCAGCTCCGCGTTTTTTCGGACAAAGGGTTCTATCATCATGGTCCTGAGTGGGTTAAGCAAATCGCTCATCCGATCGAACAAAGCCGGGGCCAGATTGGAGCCGCGGATGCCTTCAGCCCGGGGTGGTTTGATTTGCCGCTTCGAGAAGGACAGCCAGTTTCCCTGGTTTTGACGGCCGATGCCAATGATCCGAGCAACAGCCTTCTGGACAATTCTTTCTCCGACCGCTCCGCCGAAAACCAAAAGACCGTGCGCAACGCGTTCGGTCCGGCCAAGCCCGACCCGTTCGCACAGCGACTGGCGTTAGCGGCACGTCAATTTGTCGTTCGCCGCGGGCATGGCAAAACGGTGATTGCTGGTTATCCCTGGTTTCTGGACTGGGGTCGGGACACAATGATCGCTGCTCGTGGGCTGCTCAGTGCAGGCATGACCCAAGATGTTACGGACCTTCTCCTGACGTTTGGGCGGTTTGTCGAAAATGGGACGATGCCGAACACCATTCACGGGGAAAATGCATCCAACCGGAACACGTCAGACGCCCCGCTTTGGTATGGAATTCTCGCGGAGGAAGCAGCGGCTCGAATAGGTGAGAGTTTGTATGAGCTGGTTGTAGATGCGCGTGGACGCACGGTCATCGATGTGCTTCGAGAGATCGCAGTGGGGTACGGATCTGGAGCGCCAAATGGCATATACGTGGAACGTGAATCGGGACTTGTTTGGAGTCCGAGCCATTTCACCTGGATGGACACAAACTATCCGGCCGGCACACCTCGCGAGGGTTTTCCGGTCGAAATCCAAGTCTTGTGGATTCGGCTTCTACGGCAATTGCATCGTCGCGGAGTCGCTCCCGAAACCGAACCTTGGCTCGCGATTGCTGATCGAGCGGAGCGGTCACTCCAGAACTATTACTGGTTGGAGGAGGGCGGCTATCTTGCGGATCTGTTGGTTGCAAAAAGAGGGCAAAGCGCGAGCGATGCAATTCCAGACAACGCGCTTAGGAGTAATTATCTCCTCGCTGTTGCTTTCGGCTTTGTCACGGGAGAGAGAGCACAGCGTTGCGTCGAGGCTGCTCAAAGGTACTTGGTGATCCCGGGTGCGTTACGGAGCCTGGCTCCGTTGCCGGTCTCTCCTCCGTTGCCGGTCTTTGCCCATGGTCGTCTCCTGAACGACCCGGCCTTCCCCTACTTCGGTCGTTACATGGGCGATGAAGACACCCAGCGAAAGCCAGCCTATCACAATGGCACCGGATGGACCTGGACGTTCCCCACGTTTTGTGAAGCGCTTGTCCGGGCCTGGGATTTTTCGCCGGATTCTGTCGCGGCAGCGAAATCTTATCTGGGGAGTCTGGAACGTCTTATGAAGGACGTGAGCCTGGGCCAAATCCCCGAGAATGTGGATGGTGATGCACCTCACATCCAACGGGGCTGCGATGCCCAGGCCTGGGGAGTCACTGAGGCGTTGCGGGTTTGGAAGCTGCTAAATGTCCCGGCCGGCCAGGGCTGATGGTTTTCCAATTGGACAGAGATGATGGCTGTCCTACGATAGCCTCTGTGTTACTCCGTCCGCGTGTTTTCTTTGGTGTGAAGGTGCTGGCCTGCATGCTGGCACCATTTTTTGCTGCTATCCCATCCGTGGCACAGACTGCTGCCTGGACTGAAATGAGCAAGGGCGTTTACTCGGGGAGCTATTCGACTTGGCCAAAGAGCGTATTTATGTTCGCTCGCGAACCAGATGTCCAGACCGTCGTAGTGCCAAGCTTCGGGGGGCGAATTGTGCATTACAGTTTGCATGGTGAAAACGTGCTGGTGGATTCGCCTGAGGTTGGCGAAAAAGCATTTTACCTCGGTGGCCATCAAGCGGATGTTCAATCCTCCAGATTTAAGCTCCCTGCTCATCTGGTCCTCGCGATGGGGAAAGCGGATTGGCAGCACAAACCGTATACCCTTCGCATCCTTGGACATGCAGACCCAGCGCTCGGCCTTACGATGGAAAAAGATATCATTCTGGATCACGAAACCGGTGACCTGGCGCTGACGCAGCGCATACGAAATATTAGCCTAACAAATGTCAGCTATGCCGTATGGAGCCGCACCTTTTTAAAGGCGGGAGGCTTTGCTGTGATACCGCTAAACAAAAAGAGTCGATTCGAGGAAGGCTGGTTAATGCACGAGGTCGACAAAGGCAGTTTTGTATTCGATGGAGAGCGGCATGTGTCGCTGCAGGTGCGGAAGATGGACGAGTTTCTGGTAGTCTTCTGTGACGCTGAACCAACCAGGGTGGCAGCAGATTCAAATGCACAATGGCTCGCTTACATTTACGGGGATCTACTTTTCGTCAAATACACTCCTCATTTCGTCGGGGGGAATTATAGCAACAACGGAAACACAGTGGAACTGTACTTTGATCGGGATGTTGCTGAGCTTCAGGCCCTAAGCCCGGAGGTGGAGCTTCCGCCGGAGGGTAATTACGCCTTTCCCGAGAAATGGACGATCACAAGGTTGCCTAAGCCGGTCCGCTCCTTCAAAGAGGCACAGAAAACTGCCAAAGGGATCCCGCCTCCTCCATTCAAACACTAATCGTTAACTCTTCTTAGATTGACCTTTTGCCCGTGCGCGGTTTTATTTTGCGCCGCTGTGAAAAGAATTTTAGTACTCCTCTCCGCCACTTTACTCCTTAGTTTGCCTGTGCGAGCCGAATTGGTGAATGGCGTTTACGTCATTGTTAATGATGCCGTCATTACATATCAGGAAGTGGAGAGCGCAATTGCCCCGCTCGCCGAGTTGTTGGCCAAGCAGCACCGAGCCCAACCGCAGGTCTTCCAGGAAAAGCTGCAGCAGACCCGTCAGGCGAAGATTGAAGAGCTCGTCGAACGGCAACTCGTTCTGCACGAGTTCAACACGGCGGGATACCAACTGCCAGAAGCGGTGATTGATGACGCCATTCAGGATCGAATCAAGGAACGTTATGCCAATCGGGCAACTCTCGCAAAAACGCTTCAGGCTCAAGGCATCAGTTTTGAAACATTCCGAAAACAGATTCGCGAGGATTACATCGTCAGAGCGATGATCCAAAGCAAGATTCCCGCTGAAAAGATTCTGGTCTCGCCACAAAAGATCGAAGCTTATTACACAACCAACATCTCGAAATACGAGGTGCCCGATCAGGTGAAGTTGCGTATGATCGTGATGAACAAAGCGAACGAGAGCGATACCGCTCCTGCTAGGGTGGCCCAGGAAATCACCAGCAAACTGAAAGAGGGAGCTGCCTTTGTGGATTTGGCATCTGTTTACTCTGACTCTCAACGTGCCCAAGGTGGAGACCGCGGATGGATAGATCGAGAAGTATTGAAAAAGGAGCTTTCCGATGTTGCTTTTTCCCTGAAGCCGGGCCAACACAGCCAAGTCATTGAATTGCCAGAAGCTTGCTACCTGCTATCTGTCGAGGATGTTCGCACAGCACACACCAAGTCTTTGGTCGATGTTCGGGATGAAGTCGAACAAGTTTTGAAAAGCGAAGAGCGGAATCGTCTGCAGAAACAATGGCTCGATCGGCTGAAATCGAAGTCTTTCGTTCGTTATTTTTAAGGCGCTCGGAAAGACGGGTTTCTGAGGCTCGACCTAATATCGCATTGCGCTGGCGATGGAAGTGGGCCATTCCATTCTTTATGAAATCTCGTATCGGTATTACTTTAGGGGACATCACGGGAATCGGGCCGGAAGTCACATTAAAGGCCTTGGCTCGCGAAGCCGAGGAAGATACTTTTGATTATCTTCTTATCGGTGACTGGGATCATCTATCCGCCCTCAATGATACCTTGGGAACGAAGCTCCCGCTTGAGCGGCTTAGTGAGGCTGTTACCGAGGCTAGATACCTGGTTGCCAATCCGCTACCTGCTCCCCTGGCACTCGATCTTTCACCGGGCTCTCCCATTGCAGCAAAAGCAGCAGTCGCCTGGCTGCGGGATGCAGCTGCGCGCTGCCTGCGGGGCGAATTAGCAGCCATGATTACGGCTCCGGTAAACAAAGAGGCGATTATTCGAGCTGGCGAGTCGACATTCGTCGGACAAACAGAACTGCTGTCTGAAATTGCGGGCACTGCTCAAACTGCGATGATGCTTCTGGGTGACGATGAACGTGGCCGCTGGTTGCGAGTAGTGCTGGCTACTACTCACGTTCCGATTAAAGACGTCTCGCAGAACCTCACCAGAGAGAAAATATTGCTCGCGATTGAGCTGGCAGCGAAGTCTTGTCGGGATCTAGGCCTGAAACAGGAGCGTGTCGCAGTTTGCGGATTAAATCCACATGCAGGCGAAGGAGGGAAGATTGGCATGGAGGAAATTGAGACTATCATTCCTGCGGTGACAGAGGCTCGCGCTAGAGGCTTCAATGCTGCAGGCCCCTTTGCAGCCGACGCACTTTTCTTTTATGTGTTCCGAGGGGATTACGATGCAGTCGTAGCCATGTATCACGATCAGGGGCTGGTTCCCCTGAAAATGATCGGTTTTGAATCTGGAGTAAACTGGACCCTCGGCCTTCCGTTCATCCGCACATCTCCTGATCATGGCACGGCGTATGACATAGCTGGAAAGAACCTCGCCAATGCCTCCAGCATGATTTCAGCGATCCGACTGGCCAAGAAGCTAAGTTTGAAGAGACACGAAGCCCCAGAAGCGGAGGAAAAATAAGCTGATAGGAGCATCGGGTTGGGATTTGTTTGTCGATGTAAGACCGCAAAACACAAATTATCCCAACGTGCTTTTACGGAATTTTTGGCTTATCTATAGGGATTGCCAAAAAGAATTTCGGAAACGAGCAATGCCTTGATCGACGCTCACCCGAAAATCTTTTATGCACTGTCGGGAAAGAACCTGACAATCGCTATCCCTTCCGGCGTAAAGAGCCGATTTTTTGGATCTCAATATTGCTCCCGTTGCCGAGACAAAAAGATGGGCGATCCGGAGAACGAGCATAATCGGAGAAGTAAAACCTCCCTAACTAAATCGTGGAACGAAGGGGATCGAAGACGGAGATTTGGGTATTCCCTGGAACGAGCGCAAACCACCTCGGAGATTGTCCATCGCACACGAAATGGTGGTCAATCTTACGCGAGGATTCTCCCCCAACATCAGAATTTGACCCCTGTTACGGCCGCGTTGCACCCAGAAATGGAGGGATGTTACGCCGTAGCGGGGGTCGAATTCGCAGTTTGGAGGGGTGCGACGGGCATTCTACTCGTAGAATTTTTCCCTGTTTGCTCCGAATATTTTTAGGTTCCCGAGAAAGGGGGGAGCCCATGCCTCGTATTCCGACTCATCCGCACGGTTATCCTGTTACAAAGCCTTAAGACCAGCC
Source organism: Limisphaerales bacterium (assembly GCA_046597605.1). Taxonomy (GTDB): domain Bacteria; phylum Verrucomicrobiota; class Verrucomicrobiia; order Limisphaerales; family JACDHS01; genus JACDHS01. The sequence continues at coordinate 11,365 of JBKJKE010000184.1, forward strand.
GTGCAGCCGTTTCAATGAGGCACGCACATTGAGGCTTCTAAAAAGAAGAACGACGGAATCAAATTGCGTCGTTATTTCGGACGATTTGTTCATTCCTGCGGAACAGGAGTATTAAATTGGCGATGAAAGAGCAGGAACTCAGAAGGGGTCATGCCATAGGTTTTTTTGAACTGCCGACAAAAATGCGACAATTGTTTAAAACCTAGTTCCATAGCGACACGCTTGATGGATTCCCGCTCCAGCAGTAACGATCGAGCAGCTATAATCCGTTGCTCATCCAGCCATTCCTGCGGGGACCTCCCCAGCTCTTCCCGGCAAAACCGCTCAATTTGTCGAATGTGGACCCTGGTAATCTGCGCCAGCGTGTGGACGTTGTATCGAGCTTGTCGGGCAGCAAGGGTCCAGACTTGAGCTGTCGAGGCCATGTGGAACTGGTCGGCCCGCCCTGCGTCTCGAAAACGACACTCCCCCCTTTGCTCGGGTGCCACTAGCGGCGAGCTCGGGGCTGGCGTTCGATAACGAGAGGACACAGGGATAATCCTATGGAACTGCTAGATCCTATACCAGAGGGAAAATTAGCAGCAATTCTCATTTTGACTTTCGCTGAGGAGGCTATGCGTGGGGAGGTGAAGGCTCGGACTCGTGGATGAAGGTTGAGTTGACCTTTTCGTAACGTTTGTCACACAATTGTAAC
>JBKJKE010000135.1:0-65173 GCA_046597605.1 Limisphaerales bacterium
CGTGAAGCTCGCGGCGTTGGCGCCGGAAATGTTCGCGCCATTGAAGGTCCATTGATAGTTCAGCGGAGCTGTGCCGCTGGCCGAGACACTGAAAGTCACGGTCGCACCGGGATTTACAGTTTGGCTGGAGGGCTGAGTCGTAATGGACGGCGGCACATTCACAGACAAAGCCGCATTGGCACTGGTTGCACTGCCGGCGGCGTTGTTGACAACGACGGAGTAATTACCCGCGTCAACGCTTTGCACATTGCTTTTCGTGAAGCTGGCGGCGGTTGCGCCAGAGATATTCGCACCGTTGAAGCTCCATTGATAAGTCAGCGGTGCTGTGCCGCTAGCCGTCACAGTAAAGGTCACACTCGCTCCGGTAGTTGCAGTTTGGCTGGAGGGCTGAGTCGTAATGGACGGCGGCACTCTCACAGTCAAAACCGCGTTAGCACTAGTCGCACTGCCAGCGGAGTTGTCGACAACAACGGAGTAATTACCCGCATCGACGCTCTGCACATTGCTCTTCGTTAAGCTGGCGGACGTTGCGTCGACAATATCCACACCGTTGAATCTCCATTGGAAATCCAGCGGAGCCGTGCCCGAGGCCGCGGCACTGAAAGTGACGGTCGCGCCGGGATTTACAGTCTGGCTGGATGGCTGCGTCGTGATGGACGGCGCCACATCGGTAGGCGCTGCGGGCCAAACTGGAGGTTCGCTTTCTACCCAGTTCGAAGCGCCATCGGTACTAAGCCAGCAATAGCCGTCGCCGGCACCGGTCGACCAATAACTTATGTTTCTCGCCTGCAGCCGCGCTTTGATAGTGGCATCAATAGCCTTATCGCCGTCGGTGATCAGCGCTTTGTTGACGCCCGCCGCATCCAGATAAGCTTCCCGGCAAGAAAGAGCGCCATTGGCGCTGACACCGTGGTGTCCGACTTTGAGCACCTGGCAAGCGTTGATTTCGCCAGCAAAGGGCCCCGCCAGGGTGCTTAGTTCAGTCGAACCGTAACCATCCGCCTGCATCAGAATCGATTTGGTGCCGTAGGTAATTTTGAGGACCATGGAAGCTTCATTCTCAGAACCCCAATCATCGGTACCACCATTGATTTTGTAAGTCTCAGGGCTGATCACGCGCACTTTAAGTGGCTTACCGTCATAGGTCGTGTTGACAATATAGTCCCCGGCTTCAAGTTTCGAGACGGTCAGGCCCCGGGCATTGGCCGCGGTCGTCATGGATCCTTCGTTTGGGCCGTTGGCGTTGATAGCCCCGCTAGGATAGTAAATTTTCGTGTTATTGATGGTGAACCCGCTGTTGAGGAATTCATTCATCCCGCCAATGTGATCCACATGCTCATGCGTGCCCACCAGGTATTTGATGCCGCCGCCAAACCCCAGGGAGTTCAGTTTGCTTATCAGGCCACTGGACCAACCGGCGGGGATATCGACGACCATCTTGGTGTTGTCGGGGAGCTCAATGAGGAAACAATCACCCCGCCCATCACCGACGGAGATCATGTGTATTTTCAGGGTTCCTGCGGCGTGAACCGGTGTGGTGGCGGCGAGGAAACATGCCGCCATCACCAATAGGAGGGTGAGTGCTTTTTTCATATAGGGATTTGAAGGCGGCGCAGTGCCGCAGTGTTTTTTTAGTTTGCTGATAAGGGAGTCAGTAATGTTTATAACGGAGGCATGACCGACGTCAACACCCTCAAAATAGGGTGATGTCCATTTTTGAGGTAAAGTGTAATACTGTCGGGCAACTCTCCCTGTTTGCCCAAATGAAATTAAAAACGGCAGTTTTAACGGCCCTGGCCGCAACCATCCTTTCGACAAATGCAGCCACGCTGAACGAAGGAGATCCAGCTCCAAAAATAACTGTTTCCAAATGGATTCAAGGCGAACCGGTGAAGTCTTTTGAGCCAGGAACCGCTTACCTCGTGGAATTCTGGGCCGCCTGGTGGACCCCTTGCAAGGAGCCAATGGCACACGTGAACCGGCTGCACCAGAAGTACAAGGACAAGGGACTGGTGGTGATCGGTCAAAACGTTAAGGAATCACCAGGAACCGACGTGGAAGCTTTTATCAAACGCATGGGTAAGCTTATGAGCTACCGCGTTGCCGTGGATGAAGGCGCAACCAATCGGTTGTCGGGCAAAATGCTGGAGAACTGGCTGTTCGCAGCGGAAGCAGGTATTCCGAGCGCATTCATTATCGATAAGAAAGGCCACATCAGCTTTATCGGTCATCCCGAAGAAATCGATGATCAACTCATAGAGCAAGTCCTGGCGGGCACTTTCGACCCGAAGAAAAGGGCTCTCGACCGGAAGGCCGCTGCAGCTAAAGCCGAAGTGTGGGAGAAGCACAACGAATTGGGGAGGTTAGCCTGGAAAGCCAAACAGTGGGACAAGGCGATGATCGAGATCGACCAGTTGGAGAAACTTTTTCCGCGTAAGCGCGCCGTCACCCAGAGTCTCCGCATGACGGTTTTAATCCGCAAGGAGGACTTCGAAGGCGCCAACAAGCTGGCGCTCCAACTCAGCGATGAACACCGGGACGATCCTTTTATGCAGCACCGCGTAGCCCGTACCATCGCGAGTCAGACGCGGTCCAAATTTCGCATGGAAGGATTCGAGCGCGATTTGATTTTTGAAGGCGCCTCCACAAACATCATTATCAAGACGGGCAATCTGCTGATGGAACGCGCGAATAGCCTGCTCGGAGGACCAGAGGCTGAATTCCTCCATACGCAAGCTCAACTCGTTTTCCTGCAGGGCAACAGAGAGAAAGCCATCCAACTCGCCACCCAGGCCGTGGGCCTGGCCGAGCCGGGGATCAAGGACCAGTTTGCCGACGCATTGGAGAATTTCAAACAGGGCAGGCTGCCACAATAGGAATACCTGAAACGTGATGGAGAGCGTTGAGCCATCCCGCCCACGCCCCGGGCTAAATTCCACGAAGTCGGCCCGAGGATCTCGGCCGTTCCTTGTCGTTTCCTTGAGTTTAAATCTGGGGTTGCTTCTATTTTTCCTTTTGGTGTTTCTGAAGCCCGCGTCCCAACCGGCCTCGGCGGTTGCATTGCATGACATCACGACGCAGGCGAGCGGACGCACCCTGATAAATGCGAAACGCGGGACCCTTCGGGCGGCCCGCTCAGCCTGGGAACAATTGGAATCGACCGATCTGGAGGTGTATGCCGCGAACTTGCGCGCTGCCGGTTGCCCTCCAAAGACCATGCGCGACATATTGCTGCCCATGGTTGAGGAGAAGTTCGAGGGTGCCGAATCGCGTGTTTCGGGACCGACTAATTTTTGGGCCAGCTTTAGTCAACGTCAGGCCGCCGCGACGGCGCGAACCGAGCAGGAAAACGTTTTGGGTCACGAGAAGGATAAAACGCTCGAAGAGTTGCTCGGGTTTGCATGGACTTCCGAAGGGCTGGAGCACGTGTATGCGGGTGAAGCGGCAGGTTCGATTGGTTTTCTGGATTATGAGCGTGCGGAAAAGTTCGTTTGCATTTCCGACCGAGCTCAAAAGCAGTTCTCCAAGGCGAACCTCTCGCATCGCATCGACCGCCGTTCGGCCATCTACCAGGAATGGCGCCAGGATGTGGGAGCCGTGCTTTCACCATCGGAACTGGAAGAAACCGAGCTGCGGGAAATCCTGATAATCTGTCAACGGCGCAATGCTAATTTTTCAAAAGCCGGCTTGAGCGGTTCCGAATTGCGTCAGTTGATGGCCTTCACACGCGAGTCGTGCAATCCGCTCCCTTCGGCCTTGTTCGCCGAGGGAGACGAGCCTTTGCAGGGGCCCGATTGGGATGGCGAACAGCGCCTTAATGCGAAAGTGCGATTGCTATTGGGCGACAGTCGTTTTGTTGACTACTTGAAGAGCTGCGATGCCAGCCTTGGAAGGATGTTAACATCCCTGGAAAGAAAGAGATTCCCACGAAGTCTGGCGCTGACGTTGTTCGCCATTCGCCAGGACGCTATGGCCCGGGCGCAGGAAATACGTCAGTTACCTCTGCGCCGCGCCGAAAAGCGGACGCACCTGGCGGCGCTGCGTCAACGCGCCCTTGAGCAACTCGGGGCATTGTCTAAGGGCGGAACCAATAATCTTCTACTCGAGATCAACCAGGATTGGCTTCAGGAAATTGGAAATCCATGAGTTCACGGCTACTCAGATTTTCGCTCGCTCTGAACCTGGTCCTGCTGGGAGCGGCAGGGTATTGGGCGGCCAGGAGCCATTCCGGCGACAGCACGCATCTAGCGACCAGATCGATTCCCCGAACGACCCGGGTAACGCAGAAGAACTTTGAGCATCCGTCCGCGGTGACCACGACGGGGCCGGTGCCCTTGCGCTGGGATGAGCTTGAGTCTCAAGATTACCCCACCTACGTCGCCAACTTGCGTAAAGCCGGGTGCCATGAACCGGTTCTTCGCCGGATCATTGGTGCCGAGCTCAAAGAACTTTATGCGCAAAAGGGATTCGCTTTGGTCCAGGAATTCCACCGTGATTTCTGGAAGATCGCGGCCCGGGCAAATGTCCGGGAATACTTCCAGAAGAGGTTCGGACAACAGATCAAAGCTCTCGGTAGGGAAGCTGACGCGCTACTGAACCAACTCGTCGGGGAAGATTCCCACGACCTGCCTGACGCATCGACCGCCAGCGCCTCCGGGAACCGGGCGACGGATTTCTTGTCTCCGGCCAAGCAGGAGCAAATGCGGCAGTTGACTGAACGCTACGAGACTGGGTTGCAAGCGGTTCGCCAAGCCAGTCTTTTGCCATTGGAAAAAGCATCTCAAGTGGCGCAATTACGCCGGGATATGGAGAGCGAACAGGCGCAGATATTGTCACCGGAGGAATGGACCGAATATCAGCTGCGGCAGTCTGGCGCGGTCAGTGAGGTTCAGCAGTTGAGCGTGGATTTTAGTGAGACCGAGCTGCGCAACCTGGCCAAAGCCATTGATGACTATCGTCGACAGGCAGAGAGCCAGCCCGAGATCGACCCGGACACCCTGGAGAAGCAACTGCAAAGCGTGCTGGGCTCAGAGCGATACACGGATCTCACCCGGGCTCGTTCCGCCAGCTATCGAGAACTTTATGAAGTGGTTTCCGCTTTCGGTCAGCCGGGTGAGACCGCCACGGAGCTCTTTGATTTACGGATCGAGTCGGAAAAGCGGTCTGATGAAATTCGCGCCGATAAAAACCGGTCAGCCGGGGAAAAACAGGCGTTGCTCGATGAGTTGCAGGAGCAGGTAGAGCAGGCCGTAATCACCAAACTGGGAGCACCAGCCTATCAAAGCTACAAAGCCAGGGACGTGCGTTGGATCAATTCTTTAGGCAGGCTTTGAGCTTGAAAACTGTCGCTGTTTTATCCGTAAAACTGGAAAGTAACGTGTCGCGGTTGAAGGTGATGGCTCTACCTCACTCGATCGAGTCAGAATAAGGGGTTAGCTGTAATCTCCTTCCTCTGGAGAAGTCCAGGCTGCTAACTGAAACCAAGACGGAGTTCCCGCTCTAACTTTGGGAAATTAAAAACATAACCGACGTAGTTCATCTTCTTTCTTCTTTCGACCCTCGCGGCTACTTGAACACGGCACTCTTCACTTTGTCGTCGAGCTTCGCCCATATAAATACATACCCACGCTTAAACGGCGTGGGAAGCAGAACGTAAATGTCCAGGATACCGAAGTGGCTGGTGCGAGCAGCGATGCTCCACGCCGGGCCGTAACTCGCGACGTAAACAACAATCACCAACAAGGTGACAATTGACCGCGGGCCAGTGACACTGGATTTGGACGCCACCGATTTCGAGCGGACGATCGGAAACATTTCTCAATTTTTAAAGGTCTTCCGGCAAAATCGTATCATCCAGTTCAGCGTACCAGTTGTTGTCATTCCATCCTTCAATCAGCCCGCAGTTATTTGCGTTCCATGCGGGATTTTGATTTCCATCGCGATCGTACCAGCGGACTTGGTTTCCCTGCACCACATGGTCATGACAAAGTGGTGCGTATTGATTCCAGACATAGATGCCAACATTCGTGAACGGCTGCCGCTTTCCGTAAACCTTGTTGCCGATGATTTGAATATGGTCTCCGCTGGCGATGGCAATTCCATATTGGCCGGGATCAACGAGGATGTTGTCTTTGACCAGGATGTAAGAGCCTCCACCGTCGCCCGTCATGATGCCACCACCCGATTCACTCGGTCCGCCGCCACGAATGCGATTGCCGATGACTTGAATGGGGTCAGTGGGAGTTCCGCTGGAGTTGTAAAGATTGATGACGTCTTCGGGATAGCTTTGTCCCAGAGTATTTACACAAACGTTGGAGCTGATGGAATTTCCCGACCCGCTTACATTGTTGAATTGCGCGAGCTGGCCGCGCGGGAAGGGGCCTTGCACGTCCACACAGCGGTTTCGAGTGATGGAGATCTGGCGGGAATTGGCGACGTAAACCCCGCTTTGCGCTTTTTCCAATCGATTACTGGAAATCGTTACGCCTTCGCTGGACGAAATGGTGACCGCCGATCCGGTGCACGGACCAATCCAACAATTTACCACAGTAATATTGCTCGAGCCGGAAATCGTGATCCCGTTTCCCGCGGAATTCGTGATGCGCAGCCCGGAAATCACCAGGTTCGTCTGGCCGACAATGTTCAAGGGCGGAGACGGTTTGTAGCCGACCAAACGATAGAACCGACCGCTCCCGGCAGGAGTAACGGTCAAACTATTGGTGCCTCCACTAATGGTAATTGAGTTCGTCACCGGGATCCAACCGGCCGTGCTGAGATTGGCGTTGGCCTCCACCGCGAATACCAGCGGTGTGACCGGCCAGCTAATGACCACATCGCTACCCGAGCGCTGCAAAACCAGGGAAACCGGGTCGGCCACCAATTCGTATTTGTTGGCGAAATAACCGTCAATGGCCTGCCGGTCGGCGTCCAATATAGCCGCGCTGAAAACCATAATTTCCCCCAGGTCGCCCTTCATGTATTGCGCCAAATCATTGCGTGAACCGATTCTTAGCGGTGTGCCCGAATCAGCCATCGGGGTGGACAAAATGCCCGTGCCATTCCCGTTGCCATCCAGAAAATGACTAACATTGGTTCCTTGCATCACGACGGCAAGGCGATGCGGAACACCGGCCGAGGGCGCGAGCGCCGTGACAAGATTGTTGACCGTGCCATTGCCGCGATAGAAGCGCGTATGCGTCGAGTTTTGGACATAGTAATCAAACGATGCCGGCTGGTTGCCGGCGGTTTTGGAGATGATTTCGCGGATCCCATTGTAATCGGTAAAATTCGCCACCGCATAAATGGTCATGTCCCCCGTGATGGCCAGACTGGGCGATGACGCCGCTTCGAGATAGTTCCTGATTCCGTCAAAACGGAGAGCTGGTTTGCCGTTCATGGCCCAGGGAACCAGCGTGGGCATCAGCGAAACGCCACGGTATTGCAAGGCGGTATTTCCAGAGGCGGAAAGATCAGTCCATTCACTGACCAACCCGGAACCATTGGTGACGACACCGGAATCAGCTTTCAACCAAAGCACAAGATTGGCCGGGAGAATTTGCAGGGAAGCCGGAACCATCGTGTTGCCAAATAAATCCTGAACGTTCTCAACAGTTAGATAGTAGGTGGTGCCGGCGCTTAGGCCCGAAGTGGTGATGATGACCTGGTTGGCGGCGCTTCCCATGACGGCGGCGCTGATGGTCACTCCATCGTTCAAGGAATAGTTGGCGATGTTGGCCGCGCTTGAAGTTGCGACCGCTTCGGAAAACACGACCACGATGTCAGTGGCGCTCCCGGCTTTCCTCGTCGCTGAGAAAATCACCGGAGCTTGCGTATCCGCCAAAACCGTGAGCGTGGCAAAAGAGCTATTGGTGCTGAGGCCCGAAGGAGTGGAAACCACCGCGCGATACGTCGAGTTGTTGTTCGCGAGAGTCAGAACCGGCGTCGTGTAAGTGGAATTCGTGGCGCCGACAATGTTTGTCGTGCCTCTCTGCCATTGATAGAAAATCGTCGGAGAACCCGCGATGGCCGAAACCCCAAAGGTAGCCGTCTGCCCGACGAGCCGGGTGGCGTCGAACGGTTGCGAGGTAATGGCGAGGGTGAGGTCTGAAATCCCGTATTTCGCGCGGAGATAACTATCAATGGCCGATCTTTCAGCATCGGTGACAGCTCCGCGCAAAACCATCGTCTCGGCCATGTTCCCGCGGAATTTTGTGCCGCCATCCTGGCGGAAACCGAGTCGAAGATTTGTTCCCGTATCGCCGAGTCCGGCCATGATCAGTCCGCTGCCGTTAAAATTGCCGTTCAAATAATGGGTGGCATTCGTACCCCGGGTCACCACGGAAACGATGTAATATTGGGTGTTGGCTCCGAGGCCGGTCGTGCTGCCGGCGAAAGTCGTAAAACCGCTGCCATTTCCGCGGACGATGCTGGGCTTGCCGGTAGAGGCCACGATTTGCAGGTCGAACGACGAAGGGATGTTCACCTGGCATTTGCTGAGGAGACCATGACCGGGAGCAGCCAACGTATCCAGGCTGATTACCGTATAGATCGTGATGTCCCGGCTGACCACCAGGCTGGGATGGTTAGCCACTTCCAGGATTTGCGTGCCGTCGAAATGAACGACTGGCCGTCCGTTAACCGCGCCGGCAACCAGCGTCGGGGCATTCGTCACGGGCAGGGCGTGGTTGTTAAGGCCGGACTGATCGCTCCATTGCGTGAGGACATTGTTTCCGTCTACAGCGACACCAGCGTCCGCTTTGAGCCAAAGCACCAGTTCCGGGTCAATCGTTACATTGGTGCTGGCTATGCTGATCACATCCGCCGCATCGCGGACATTTTGCGCTGACAACGTGTAAACGAGATTGGTATCCAGCGGCGAGGTTTGCAGCACCACGCCGTCGTTATAAACGTTCATCGCCACGCTCAGAATGGAAGCGCTAGTGGTGCCGCTGAAAATGGCGTAGTTGGTCGCGTTCGTCGCCGTGGAGGGGAGGACGGATTCCGAGAACCGCACCGTCACCTGGGTGCCGGAATAACTGCGGGTCGCGGCGGTGAGCACCGGTGGAACGGTGTCGTCGATGAACAGAACCTTGCTCAAACCAACCCGGTTTTCGACCGCGCCCGTGGTGTAAAAATTCGTCAGGACATTGATGCGGACATAACGCGCCTGGATACCGCCCAGGTCGATTGTTTGCGACGCGTTGGTGAAAGTGCCGGGGGCGCGGGTGAACGTGACATTAGCCAGATGGGTCGTAAAAACGAGATCCTCTCCGGCGACAGAAATATTCGCCAACTTGATACCGCGCTGGGTGTTGGCTCCGGCCTCATTGTAGTTCCATACTTTCATCCGGTTGAGCGTATGGACGGAGCCAAGGTTGAACGTCACCGCAGCGAGGCTGACGGAACCGGCGTTCGTGGGCGAAGTGGCCCACATCGATCCTGCGGCTGTCGTGGTGTGAACGTCGCCGAAAAGCCCGACGCCCGTCACCAGATTGGTCGCGCGCCGTTGATCGGCCCCCGAGGCAAATTCTGAGGATACAGCCTGAATGGTGACGCCGCGTATCGCCGCTGCGCGCAGTTCGGAGCAGAATTGCCCAATGCAAAGAATGACCGCGCCAATCAGGAAGTTACGTTTTTTGAGCATCTGTGGTTTCAGTTTTTTATTGTCAGGACGCAATACTTCGAATCGCGTCCGTATTGTGTGCAGGCCATCGCACGTGAGCTAACGGCGCTTGGCTCCACGCACTTATTGTCAGGCGACTTTGGGTGACGTGAGACCATACGAAACAGTAGCGAATGCTAACACACGAGCAAAGCCTGAACCGCCCACAAAATGGGGCAGACCTTTGCCTGAACTAAAATTCGAGAACACTCATCTGAAGAATCCCCTCGCCAAACACTTTCCGCAAACAGCCCCTCCCGGCCATTCCACCCCGCCCTGAGTCCAACCGCGGCTTCGTTCAACCCGGGAATGCAAATAACTCTGCGCTTCGCTCCAAGTTATCTACATTCCTTTTTTTGTTAGATCGCCTTACTCCCCAAGTATTTGTGGAATCCATACTCTCCAAACATTGTAAACGCGCTCCTCTTTGAAAGAGTTCGTGCTCATCGCGTAGGTCGTATGCACCTCACCATCCTGCAATCTGAATAAGACGGCATTCGTGTTGTTTTTTATGCCAACCCACTGATTGGCTCCTCCCTCCCGTAGAGCATAGCGTAACTCCTTTGAACCGTGACCAGGTACAAAGTCGTAGTAACCGGTTTCGTCGATATACTGAAACAAAGTGTGACCGCAAGCGCAACTGCCGCTGCTTTCATAGATTCCACGCAGACCCCGTGAAGCCATGAAGGTGAATGCAACAGGCGCCGCCAAAACAACAAATGCAAATATAACTCCGAACACAATCCATTTCTGCCGTCGTTGCATATTTAACGAGTCCAACCGCAGCTTCGTTCAACCCGGGAATGCAAATAACTCTGCGCTTCGCTCCAAGTTATCTACATTCCTTTTATTGTTAGGCCAATTCATTTCAAGATAGTGTTTGTCTGCACAGGGGTATTCGTCCCTTGAATAATCAGAGCATTTGTCAAACCCATCATCGAAGGCTGCCACTGACTGAGGCGGGATACGGAAAGCGGCCCAAGATTCAGATTCCAACCTACCATCATCGGATTCGGGCTTTGGCAAACGTCCACGCGATGATAACCAACCCTCCACTGGCTTGGCGGTCTAAACCGCGCACTAAGAACACTCGTGCCAGGCTTGGAGGAGAATACGACTACAAGAGATGCAACAACCAGAATAACCAAGACCAGCAAGACAACTATCCAGCGCAATTTGTGGATGGGTATCATAATTGGCCTAAAAGCAGTGTATCCATCATGCCTATGCGAGCAAGCGTGGAAGTTTCAGTTGAAGTAGAGGCATGATGGATACACTGCTTTGGACTAAACGGCTGAGTCCGTGATGGACAAAGTATGGAGGGGTCCCGGGGAAATGGGGGTAGAGAGAGGCGCGTCTTAGCCCAGGAAGGTGGAAGCAAGATAAGACGGAACGTTTTCTACCCGAGGAATGAAGCCGGTCGGGATCGGAGATGCACACTGGCCAAGGCCCAAAAAGCCAGTAAGAACACGATACATCGCATCTGGCAGGATATTTCAGGACCAACCGAAACATTGAATCGTAAACTTCCACCTTGAGCATCTCGCTTGATCTTTCGGACGTCGGTAATTGGCTACTTAGAGGTGAGCCCGGTAGGGTAGGGGGTCTCGATAAAGGATTTCTTCGCGGATTCGTGGGTCGGGAACCCTGAACGGTCGCCGGAAGGTTTGAAGGGAAAACGAATGGTTCGACCCCGCATTACCGGTAATTTCCCAGGTGACCCATTTCTTGGGATGCAGTTAATGTCACCCCGGGGTTCTCTTCTGTAATCTGAAATTATCAAATGATTTCAAATTTGAGATCTTCAGCTCGGCAGTTCCACGATTTCTTCCCAAAACCCTAACACGCAGAGTAGGCTATCAAGTCACCCTGAAGTGACCCCCTACCACACAGATTACGCTATCGATTCATTCTGAAGCGACCCCACAATACCCGGATTGCACTATCGATTCACTCCGAAGTGACCCCACAATACGCGTATTGCACTATCGATTCGTTTCGAAGTGACCCCATAATACGCAGAGTACGGGGTCGGTTTACCACGAAATTGCCTGTCATCCGGTAAAAGGGGTCAAACTCGCTGACGAGTACACAACTCGGTGAAAATGTAGAAACAAGCCCCACAAAACCCCATTGTTTCATTGTCATCGGTGATTCCCTCAATCACAATCCCCGTTCCTCTATTGGAGGAATGCCGTTGACATTGCAGAAACCTGCCATAAAATAAGTAACATTACTGGATCACTTATGATTGAAAGCGCGAACCCCACTCCCCCCACTCCCCCCGCTGCCGCTCCTGGCGCTAAACCGCTCACGCGCAATGAAGGGTTGAAAGAGAACTCTCCCACGCTTTCCGGCACTATTTTGCCGACGCTGCAGGATCCAGCGATTGAGCGCTTCACGGAGGATGACTACGAATTTCTGAAATTTCACGGCATTTACCAGGGTGATGACCGGGATAAACGGAAGGTCGCCAAGCAGTATCAGTTCATGATTCGGGGTCGTTTGCCAGGTGGAATCGTCACCTCCGCCCAGTATGTGGCGTTTGATGATATTGCCTGCCGTTTTGCCAACAATACGTTGCGCATTACGACCCGTCAGAGTTTCCAATTTCACGGTGTGACCAAAGGGGCGCTCGGGCCGTTGATGAAGAAGATCAACGAAGCGATGGCGAGCACGATTGCCGCTTGCGGTGATGTGAATCGTAATGTGATGGCAGCGCCCACTCCGGCAACCAGTCCGGTGATCGAACTGGTGCAGAGACATGCCCGCGAAGTGGCGGACGCGTTGTCGCCGATTACCAAAGCCTATCACCAGATCTGGGTGGAAGGTGTGGAGCTGAACCTCGCGGAAGAGAACAAGACGTTCGTCGATCCGCTCTACGGCAAAACCTATTTGCCGCGCAAATTTAAAACGGCTTTCGCGATTCCTCCTTTGAACGATGTCGATGTGTTGACCAATGACCTTGGTTTCATCGCGATCGTGGAAGGGGACAAGCTCATCGGTTATAACGTGAGCGTCGGCGGTGGTCTCGGAATGAGCCATGGGAACGTCCAGACCTATCCGCGCATGGCTGATGTAATCGGGTTCATTACTCCCGAGCAATTGATCGAAGTGTCCAAAGGTGTTTTGACGGTGCACCGCGATTTCGGTGATCGCACGAACCGTAAGCATGCTCGTCTGAAATACGTGATCGAAGAGCGCGGGGTGGAATGGTTCCGCAACGAACTGGAAACACGTCTCGGCTACAAGCTTCCGGCAGTGCGTCCTTACAAGTTCACCAAACAGGGTGACACTTACGGATGGCACAAGCAGATGGACGGCAATTATTTCCTGACTCTCTTTGTGGAAAACGGTCGGGTCAAAGACACGGAAACGTTTCAGTTGAAGACGGCTTTGCGCAAAGTGGCAGAACAGTTCAAGCCGGAGATCCGGTTGACTCCTTCGCAGAATTTGATTCTCGCGAACGTGAAGCCGGAACAACGCGATGGGATCAATAAAATTTTCTCGGAACACAAGATCGCGACGGACAACCAGGGTTCTGCTCTGCGCCTGGCGTCCATCGCCTGCCCAGCATTGCCGACTTGCGGGCTGGCCTTGTCGGAATCAGAACGCGTCATGCCAGAAGTGATCACTCGCATTGAAGGTTTGATGAAGGAAGTGAATCTGGACGGTGAAGAGATCGTGATTCGTATGACCGGTTGCCCAAATGGCTGCGCCCGTCCTTATATGGCCGAGATCGCCTTTGTCGGTCGCGCGCCGAATAAGTATCAACTTTACCTCGGGGGAAATGAATCGAGCACGCGCTTGAACAAGTTGTTCAGGGAGAACGTGAAGGGCGAAGAGATCGTGAACGAGCTGCGCCCGCTCCTTTCCCGGTATGCTGCTGAAAGAAACTCCGGCGAACGCTTCGGTGACTGGGTCGAGCGCGTTCTCTGGAAAGAAATTGCTGCTGCCGCCGCTGCTGCTCCAGCTCCAGCTGCCGCTACTCCTGCGCAGGGATAATCAAATTACGTGCCTACTGGCCCCAACACGCTTGTCCTACAGCCGGTTCCGGCTGTAACGCCCGCGATGATTCGTGAGTTGAACCCTGTGTTCGACGTTGCGAACACCGACGAGATTTTGGCGTGGGCATGGAAGCAGTTCGGTCCCCGCGCGGCGATTGGAACGAGTTTCCAGGGGGCTGGGTTGGTGATGATGCACATCGCGCACCGATGTGGGTTGGCTTTTCCGATCTTTACCCTGGATACCGGTTTGTTGTTTCCAGAAACGCTGGATGCGAAGAAACGGCTGGAAGATTTTTTTGGGTTTAAGATCGAGTCGTTGCGGCCTGACCTGACGGTCGAGCAACAGAACGAAGCGCAGGGTCCTGAGCTTTGGAAAAGTGATCCGGATCTTTGTTGCACGATGCGGAAGGTTTATCCGTTGCGCGATAAGTTGAGTGACCTGGATTGCTGGATAACGGGCCTGCGCCGTCAGCAAGCAGACTCGCGTTCTGGAGTGGGTATCCTTGAGCTCTACAACTTTGACGAATCGGCTGGCAAAGACATCGTCAAGTTGAACCCGATGGCGAATTGGTCGAAGGAAGATGTCTGGAAGTATATCCAGCAACATAAAATTCCTTACAACGTGTTGCATGATCAAGGCTATCGCTCGATCGGTTGCGCACCCTGCACCCAGAAGACAGGCTCCGGCGAAGACGAACGCGCTGGCCGATGGACAGGTTTTAAGAAAGTGGAATGCGGCATTCACACCTTCATGTCCAAAAAAGTGGACTTTCAAATTTGAAGTGACCCCGAAGACAGACTTGCAGTGACGAAATAGATTATGGACTACCTCTCAAAACTCGAAAACCAGAGCATCTATCTGATGCGCGAGGCGTTTAATAAATTCGAAAACATGGCGATGCTGTGGTCGATCGGCAAAGACTCGACTGTGCTGCTTTGGCTGGCTCGCAAAGCGTTTCTCGGCCATGTCCCATTCCCGCTCGTGCATGTCGATACGACCTACAAGATTCCATCGATGATCGAATACCGCGACAAGCTGGTAAAGGAATGGAACCTCCAACTCGTCGTCGGCAAGAACGAGGAAGTGCTCGCAGAAGGGCGCACTTATCCCAATGGCAAAGCGACGCGTGTCGAATGCTGCGGCATGCTGAAGAAAGACGGGTTGAAAGCTGTCCTCGAGAAACATCATTACACTGGAGTGATTGTCGGGGTTCGCCGGGATGAAGATCCCACCCGTTCGAAGGAACGTTATTTCAGTCCCCGGGATAAGAACATGGAGTGGAATGTGGAAGATCAACCGCCGGAGTTGTGGGATCAGTTCAAAACGGATTTCGATAAGGGAACCCACATCCGCATTCATCCGCTGCTGCATTGGACGGAATTGAACATCTGGGAATATATCGAGCGCGAGAACATCACGGTCAGCCCATTGTACTTCGCGAATGAAAAAGGCGAACGTTATCGCAGCCTCGGTTGTTACCCCTGCACGTTCCCGATGAAATCCAACGCCAGGAATGTCCAGGAAATCATCCAGGAATTGCGCACCACGAAGATCTCTGAGCGCTCTGGTCGCGCGCAGGACAAAGAAAGCGAAGACGCTTTCGAGAAGCTTCGTCGCGATGGGTATATGTAATCGGTATTGCTGTGTGACTTTGTTCTGTAAACGACTTTTCCTATGAACTCAATTTCTGCGCCTTCTGAACAACTGAAGATCGTGATCGTTGGTCACGTTGACCACGGCAAGTCCACTTTCGTGGGTCGCCTCTTCAATGACACGGGATCGCTTCCAGATGGTAAATTGGAGCAGCTCCAAAAGGCTGCCGAACGTCGCGGTGTCCCCTTCGAGTGGGCGAACCTCATGGACGGCCTGCAAGCCGAGCGCGATCAAAACATCACCATCGACACCGCGCAGATCTGGTTCTCCACCAAGAAGCGCCAATACGTCATCATCGATGCTCCGGGACACAAAGAGTTCCTGAAGAACATGGTGACCGGTGCGGCGAACGCCGAAGCGGCGTTGCTCCTGATTGATGCGAACGAAGGCATTCAGGAAAACTCCCGTCGTCACGGTTATCTCCTCAACCTGTTGGGCATCCGACAAATCGCGGTGCTCGTGAACAAGATGGATCTGGTGAACTATTCCCAGGCGCGTTTTGACGAGATCGAAAAAGAGTATCGCGGGTTTCTCGCGAGTGTCGGTGTCACTCCGAAAGTGTTCATCCCGATCTCGGCTTACCATGGTCAGAACATTGCTACGAAGGCGGATCAGATGCCGTGGTGGACGGGACCGACTGTCATTGAGGCGTTGGACCAATTTGTGGTAACGGATCGTCCGGACAATCAACCGTTGCGCTTTCCGATCCAGGACGTTTATCGCTTTGACGAACGCCGCATCCTCGCCGGTCGCGTGGAAGCGGGCTCGATCAAGGTGGGCGATAAACTTTTGTTTGCTCCCAGCAACAAGGTGTCGACGGTAAAAACCATTGAACGCTGGAATGCTCCGCAGAGTGATTCCGCCCAAGCGGGGGAATCGATTGGTATCACCCTTACAGAACAAATTTTCGTGGAACGCGGCGCAGTGGCTGCCCTGGAAACCGCACCTCCTTATGAACTAACGAAGTTCAAAGCCCGTTTGTTTTGGCTGGGGCGTAATCCTTTCAAGAAAGGTCGTCCCTACAAACTGAAGCTCGCCACGCAGGAAGTGGAATGTCAGATCGACGAGATCGAAAAAATCATCGATGCCTCAACGCTGGAAACGATCCATCGCGAAGGAAAAGAGATGGCGGTGGGACGTCATGAAGTTGCGGAATTGACGATTCGCACCAAGCGCCCGGTGGCCTTCGATGCTCACGTCGATATTATTCCGACTGGTCGCTTCGTTATTGTTGATGGATTCGATGTTAGTGGTGGTGGCATCATTGCGGCGGATAACTATCCTCGCCGCAGCTCGGATAACCTCCACAAGAGCGATAATATTTATTGGAGCGATGGCAAAGTTACTCCACAACAGCGCGCCTTGCGTAACGGCCATTCCGGCTGTGTCTTGTGGCTGACTGGATTGTCTGGTTCCGGGAAGAGTACCATTGCCGTTGAACTCGAGCGCGAACTCTTCAACCTCGGCAAGCACACCTACATTTTGGATGGCGATAACATTCGCCACGGCTTGAACAAAGATCTCGGTTTCTCACCGGAAGATCGCAAGGAGAACATTCGACGCATCGGTGAAGTGGCTCGATTGATTGCCGATGCCGGTGCCATTTGTATCACGGCGTTTATCTCGCCTTACCGCGCGGATCGTGAATTGGTGCGCCAGCTCGTTCCAAGCCCAGGATTCGCTGAAGTGTTCGTGAATGCTCCGCTGAATGTCTGCGAACAACGCGATCCAAAGGGACTTTACTCGAAGGCGCGTGCTGGTGAGATCAAGGAGTTCACTGGGATCTCAGCACCTTACGAAGCTCCAGAAAAACCCGAGCTCGTCCTGAATACGCATGAACTGACCGTCCAGGAATGCGTCGCAAAGATCATCGAGTTTCTCGATATGCGGGATGCGGATAGTTTGATCTCTATCTAGGCTGTAGTTCTTTCAAAACGAAAAGGTGCTCATTGTGATGAGCGCCTTTTTTGTTGAACTCATCTGCCCAGGGGCAAGGGGATCAGATCTTCTTGTCGATGTCCGCGAATTGATCGCGGTCATCCAGGTCTTTCCGTAGGCGCTCCAACTCGGCTTTAAGCTCTTCCACCTGCTTCTTGTAGCCCGGATCGGCGTAGACGTTGTTCACTTCCTTCGGATCTTTTTTCAAATCGAACAACTCCCACTCTTTCAATTCATAGAAATAGATAAGTTTATAACGTTCCGTGCGGACGCCGTAATGTCGGTTGACTACGTGGTCGGCGGGGAAATGGTAATAACGATAATACATCGAGGTGCGCCAATCTTTTGTAGTCTTGCCCTGCGTCAACGGAACGATGCTGTGTCCCTGCACATCCTGGGGCGCTTTCAGCCCGGCGAATTCGAGGAAGGTGGAAGCAAAATCAACGTTTAGGATCATGGCATCCTGCCTGGTGCCCGGCTTGATTTTGCCGGGATAGCGAATGAGAAAAGGCATGCGCAACGACTCTTCATACATGAAGCGCTTGTCGAACCAATTGTGATCCCCCAGAAAGAACCCCTGGTCGGAGGTATAGATGACAATCGTGTTTTTGCTCAGCCCACTCTTTTCCAGGTAATCGAGCATGCGGCCGACGTTTTCATCCACCGAAGCGACGCAGGCAAGGTAGTCTCGCATGTACTTCTGATACTTCCATTTCTTGAGCTCCTGGCCGGTGATGGTTTTCTCTTTGCCGTCGACCGTGATGGTCATGGTGGTGTCCACGCCGCTGAGCCATTTGTTTGCTTCCGCTTTCGAAAGGTGAGTCGGAGGTTTTATCTTCAGGTCACCGCGGGTTAAATGCCGATCGATTGTCATCTCGGCGACGGTAGCGGCACTGGATCGCGTCTTGTGATTGTCATTAAAGGTCTCCGGTTCCGGGATCTGCACCTTCTCAAAAGCTTTTTCCCATTTCTCATTGGGTTCAAAAGGACGATGCGGCGCTTTGTGGTGGTACATCAGGAAGAACGGTTTGTCCTTCGCGCGCTTCTCGATGAAATCGATGGAAAGGTCGGTGATGATTTCCGTGGCGTAACCTTTGATCTGGGAGCGGCCTTCTGGAGTGAGAAAATCGGGATCATGATATTTGCCCTGGCCGGGAACGACGCTCCATTGATCGAACCCGGTTGGATCACTTTGCAAATGCCATTTACCAAACATGCCGGTGTAGTAGCCCGCTTTCTGCAATTCTTTGGCAACCGTCCATTGGCTGCCATCGAAGCGGTTGAACACCGGAACACCGTTCTTGTGGCTGTATTTGCCCGTGAGAATGGACGCGCGGCTCGGAGTGCAAATAGCATTCACTGCGAAGCAGTTTTTGAAAAGCATTCCTTCCTGTGCGATTCGATCGATGTTCGGAGTTTTGTTGATTTTGCTGCCGTACGCGCTGATCGAGTGGGCCGCATGATCATCCGTCATGATGAAGACGATATTGGGTCGGCTTGCATCCGCGGCTAACGCCAGGGAGAGGGAAGCGAGCAGAAGAACGCCGGATAACAGTGTTCGCATTGGGTGCATCAGACGAAATGGATGCAGCCTGAGTTACAATTTGACCAGCGTTTTAACTGCTTTGTTGCCTGCGGCCATGGAGCGAAGTAGATCCGGTAAGTCCGATAGCCTGCATTCTCCGTTTACGAAGTCGGCGGCGCGAATGACCCCTTCCTCAATCAACTGCAAGGCTTTGCGAATTGTCCGCGGGGTATGATGAAAACTGGCGAGGAGGGTCAAATTGGAATAGTGAATGATCCCGGTGTCGAAGGAGGCTTTCGCTCCCGCAGGACAGCCGCCAAACAAGTTCACCGTGCCGCCTTTGCGTACGAGGTGAATGGATTGTTCCCAGGTCTCAGGTTTCCCGACGGCTTCGATGACCACGTCGAACTTGCCTTTATAGGCGGGCTCGGCGGAAAGGTCCCGGCCTGACACATCGATCACGTGGGCAGCACCGAGACGCTTCGCCGCTTCCAAACGTTCCTCCCCGCGTCCAGCCACCGTTACCTCGCATCCGATCTCCTTACCTAACGCTACAAACATCAACCCAATCGGCCCCGCGCCAATGATCAAGACACGGTCTCCTTTTTGCAGCCCGGTGTCTTCAACGCCCTGTACGACGCAGGCGAGCGGTTCGGTCAGGGCAGCGTCTTCAAAGCGGGTGGTATCTTTGAGCGCCAACATGTTTTTCTGCACGAGCCGTTTTGGAATAACAATCGATTCGGCGTAGGCTCCATTCAGAAACATCAAATCGTCGCAAAGATTCTCTTGCTGCTTCCTGCAAAAGAAACAGGTGCCGCATGGCGCTGAGTTGGCAACCACGACCCGATCGCCCACTGCCCAACTACCTTGCTGGAAAGAAGGCGGAACATGGATTTCGACGATCGTGCCGGCAAACTCATGACCGAACACGGCAGGGGGAACAATCATCCGCGCATGGTAGCCCCGTTTGAAAACCTTCAGGTCGGTGCCACACGTCAACGCTGCTCCGATCCGCACTCTTACTCCTCCGGATTGCAGTGGAGCCGGTTCAATCTCTTGAACCCGAACATCTTCTTTGCCGTGAAGGACTGCTGCTTTCACTGGATTAATTTAGAGCATGAATGCGAACAAGCCCCAGAAACGATCGTAGATCTTCTTCACAATGAAACGGCGTTTCAAATCCTTGGGATTGATGCGATACGATTTAGCTTTATCCATCTCAAATACCGCGACTTGCTCGGCGGCAAACCCGGTGTCCAGGACATTGAAGTTTGCCTCATCATTGATGCGCAGGGAGCGATCATCGAAATTGCACGATCCAGCCGACACCCAGATATCGTCCACGATGAGCAGTTTGCAGTGATAGAGGGTCGGGATGTATTCGTAAAATTCTACGCCCGCATCCATCAATGTAATCCACTTCGGACGAGAAGCGGCCTTGACGATACCCGCATCTATAGGTCCCGGAACAATTACTTCGATCTTCACCCCGCGTTTGCGCGCGGCGATCAGGGACTCGATCACGAGATCGTCCGGAACAAAGTAAGAGTGCGCGATACGGATGTGTTTCCGGGCTGCCGCGATTGACATAAGGTAGTTCAATCGTGCGAATTCGGTTCCGCCGTGTGGGCCACTTGGGAAAAATTGCGCCAGCAGTTCGCCTTTCTTTTCAAGTGGTGGAAAATACTCACCGCCATGTAAAACCTGCTTTTTCATGCGCACCCAGTTGTCCATAAAGACGCCCTGGACCTGGCCCACGACGGGCCCTTCAATTTGATAATGATTGTCCCGCCAGAAAGGATGGCCCTCCGCATCGCCTACCCAGTGGTCGTGAATACAGGCACCGCCGGCAAAACCAATTTTCCCGTCCACCACAAGGATCTTGCGGTGAGTCCGATGATTCCATCGTTTGATGAATCTCCACCAATGCGGGTAGTTATATTTGGTGAAGTGAACGCCCGCCTTCTTCATTTGATTGATGTAGGAATAGGGGAGCTTGGAACTTCCAAGCCCATCCACAATCACATGGACGTTAACTCCTTCTTTCGCGCGCGCACTGAGAGCATCGGTAAAGACGCGACTGATCTCGCCATCTCCCCAGATATACATCTCCAGCGTGACCGAGTCCTGGGCGTTGCTGATCGCGGTGAGCATGGCCGGGAAAATTTCTTCACCGTTGATGAGCGTCTTGATGGAATTGCCTTTCGACATCGGCGCTCCCAGCAGGTGACTCATCGATTCTTTGAACTCCGGGTCTGTGAAGGTGTAGTTGGTGCGAACCCGCTTGATGATCTCTTTTTCGTGAAAGGAGCAACCAGAGAAAACGAGACCAGCGAGCAACAGAATAAAAAAAGAAAGGCTCGCGCTTCGTTGCATACAGAAGCGTTACGAACTTTTGCAGGGGAGTGGCAAGGATAAACCTGCCTCCTTTTGCTCTGAGAGCAATGTCCTGACTATGGCGAGAGCGGTTTGAGCGCTTCTACTCGAAAAAAGCGCAGGTTCCCGGCGGGGCGTGGATGGAGTTTCCCTGTTGCAGTCGGACCACCAGAACTTAAGACCGGTCCTGCTGAGGACCAATCGGCCAGGTTGGATGAGTATTGCAAATCATAGAAACGGGTAGGGCGGCTCGTCCATGTGACGGAATCGTCTTCGCCATCCGAGAAATCAAAGAAGGAGGAAACGATGCGCAAGTTGCTGGTGTTATCCAGGGGATCGGTATCAGCAATGTATTCCTGGTAGTCGGTAGTGCCGTCATTGTCTGCATCACCTTCGTGGGTGAGGGTGGGGAGATTGCCAACTTTCTGTCTTTCCCATGCATCGGCAATGCCGTCGCCATCGTCGTCGTTACCAGCCTGAATTGTCGTTGATTGCACAAGAGCGAAAGTGTCATTCAAACTGACCCAGCCCACATTGGCACTGTAGATGTGCCCGCTGAATTGACCTGAATACAGGTCGATTTTAGGTGCACCAAGGGATTCGAAATTGATCCAGCCGATATTGGCGCCATAGCCATACCCGCGAAGATTCCCCAGACCATCGTGGTTCACACCGAAGTCGTTCGCTGCGTTGTTCTGATATTGTATGAGATTGGCGGCTATTCCGCTGCCAAGATTGATCCAACCAACATTGGCTGAATAGATGGAACCGGAGCAAACGAACTCGCCGATGACTGCTCCATTGGCCCCATCGGCCTTGAAATCTATCCAGCCGATGTTCGCCCCGTAAGCGTAGCGATTATCGGTGTCGATGGTAGAAACTGCCTGACTGGAACCAAGGGAGCCGCCAAGCACCAATGCCACGAGCAAAGTTTTGATAGGTTTAATCACGTCTGATTCGAATCGAGCTCTTATATGCCTCTAAATCGAAGATATCTCGATCAGTAGCTTACTCTGGATCTGCCTTATGAGTTGGCTTGTAACCGGCTCCCAGCAGGGCATCGTGCAGAGCAGGGATATTGATCTGAGTGCTGTCAAAAGTGACCGTCGCGATTGCCTGTTTTCTGTCTACTTTCACCTCTTTGACGCCATTCTTGCCCCGCAAAGCTTTGTCGACTCGTTCCACGCATTTCTCGCATGTCATACCTTCAATGGTGATTTGGCAGGTGAGAATCGGATCCATGCGTAACGGATTTTTAGGTGGGTTTTCTACGTTTACAGTGTTGGTCTCGTCCATAAGTGCCTCCACTTCAAAGTAAGCCTGGCGTCGGTGAATGCAAAAGACGCAAGCTCTGGAGGGGAGTTCCTAATGTTCCCAGCATACCTCGACTGAGTTTTTCTGCCCCAGCTTGTTCATGAAATAGACCATTTTATGGGTGACGCCATATTCGTGGACCATCTTGGTGATCTTCACATCGAAGCAGCAATACTCCGCAATATCCATCATTCTGCCTTCTTTAAACCAGCGGAGTGCCTGCATGCCTTCAGCGGTCTTTTCCACGCCGAGACTGGCGGTGGCGATGGCATCCAGGGAAACCCGGCGTCCCAGTATGCAGTTGATGTCTACCAACATGTCGAGGGACCGAATCTGTTCAGTATCGAAGAAAGGATTGTAGCCGGTGAGAACTTCGTAATCGAACCGGATTTGATTGAACCCGATCACCAGGTCGGCCCGACGCAATTCTTCCATCAACGGGTTGACCTCTTTTTCCCCGTAAATCTTGTAGCCGCCTCGCGCCGTGCTGTAGGTGACACCTACGCTCATGCGCATATCTCGGATTTTATCCCATCCACCCACCTCCTCCGCAGATTTTTGCGTTTCTAAATCGAAATAGACGATGTTCTTCATGGGAGCGATCCTGTCGGACTGCACTTTAGAGAATCGGGTCTCCGCAAAAAAGAACTTTCCTACGCGGGCAGATAAAAGCTTCGGGCGGTCTCAAAACAACTTGTAGGAAGGCCCTCGGACCGCCTTAGAGAATTCTTGACCGGACATTTCGACAATAGTAAACTCCCCTAAATGATTTTTGGATCGCGAGTAGTAGTAGCCCGAGCCGCCGTCGTAGTAGACGACGCCGTCGGGTCTTCTTGCGCTTAAGGCACCTTGAACCAAGAAACCCACGGCTGGAAACGGTCGTGGGTTTTTTGTTAACCTCGATCGCCACCGCCAAACTGTTAGAGAAAAATGAGTACGAAAACTGATACAAAGAAGAAAACAGCTCCCAAAGCTGAACTCGGCGAAACCATGATGGGTTGCGAGATCCTCGTTAAGGCCCTTGAACGCGAAGGCGTCGATGTCATTTTCGCTTATCCCGGCGGCGCGAGCATGGAAATTCACCAGGCGCTCACCCGTTCCAAAATCCGCACTATCCTTCCGCGTCATGAACAAGGTGGTTCTTTCGCCGCCGAAGGTTATGCACGTGCCTGCGGTCGAGCTGGCGTTTGTATGGCCACCTCCGGTCCCGGTGCGACCAACCTGGTCAGCGCGATCGCCGACGCCTACATGGATTCCATCCCGTTGATCGCCATCACCGGCCAGGTGCCGCAGGTGATGATCGGCAAAGGAGCTTTCCAGGAAACCGACTTCTTCGGCATGACGCTTCCCGTTGTGAAGCACAGTTATCTGATCACCGATATCCATGATATTCCACGCGTGGTCAAAGAAGCGTTCTACATTGCCACCACCGGTCGTCCCGGTCCGGTGGTGATTGATTTTCCAAAGAATCTGCAACAAGCCAAGGCGCAGCCTGTCTGGCCGAAAGAAGTCAACATCCGTGGCTACAACCCGGTGGTCAAAGCCGACGACCTCGCGCTGAACGAGATCATTGGTTTGATCGAAAAAGCGGAACGCCCGGTTCTGTATTGCGGTGGTGGTATTATTTCTGCCGAAGCCTCCGAAGAGCTTCGGAAGTTTGCGGAAGCTTGCCAGATTCCAGTCGTCACCACGATCATGGGTTGCGGCGCATTTCCAGAAACGCATGAGCTTTCTTTGCGTTGGCTCGGCATGCACGGGACAGCTTACGGCAATTGGGCAGTGAGCGGTGAATTCAAGCAACGGACCTCTCTTGCAGAGCCGATGGTGAAGCTCAAAGACGGTGCTGATCTCTTGCTCGCGTTCGGCGTGCGCTTTGATGATCGCGTCACGGGCAAGGTGGATGAGTTCTGCAAAACGGGAACAATTGTCCACATCGATATCGATGAGTCTGAGTTCAACAAGAACCGCAAGGTGCAACTCGCCATCCAGAGTGATATCAAATATGCGCTCCGTCGTCTGAATGAGATGGTGAAGAAACGCGCCATCAAAAAGAAATTCGACGCATGGCATACCCAGATCGCCGAATGGAAAAAACGCGGAGCGTTGCGTTATGCCGTCACCGAAGAGGTGTTGCGCTCGGAACACGTGCGCGACCATATGACCGGCAAGGACAAGGAAAACGAAGTCATCCTGCCGCAGTACGCGCTCGAGTTGCTTTATGAATTGACCAAAGGTGATGCCATCATCACGACCGGTGTCGGTCAGCATCAGATGTGGGCGGCTCAGTGGTATAAATACAAGTTTCCGCGTCAGTTCCTCACCAGCGCTGGCTTAGGCGCGATGGGTTACGGCTATCCGGCGGCCATGGGCGCCAAGGTGGCTTGCCCGAACAAACAGGTGATCGATATCGACGGCGACGGTTCCTTCGTCATGAACGTGCAGGAACTCGCGACCGCGCATATTGAAAAGATTGCTGCGAAAGTGATCATCCTGAACAACCAGCATCTCGGCATGGTGATGCAGTGGGAAGATCGTTTCTTCAAAGGTAACCGTGGTCATACCTTCCTGGGTGATCCGGAGAACCGTAAGCAGATCTATCCTGATTACATTACGATGGCGAAGTCGTTCAACGTGCCGGCCGAACGCGTCATGTTTAAGAAAGATTTGCGTGCAGCAATGCAGCGCATGTTGGATTCGGATCAGCCGTACCTGCTGGATGTGATCACTCCTTATAGCGAACACGTGCTGCCGTTCATTCCGGCCGGTCGCACGGTGGCGGATATGATCTACTAAGTTTAGTTGGTTTGCGGTCTGGGACCGTTAGCCAGGACAAGCGGCAGTTGAATAAACTGCCGCTTTTTTATTTTTTTCCATCGTCTCCTTTTGCTAGCGTCTCGCCCAACATGTTGAGACGTATCCTCGCGACTGCCGCGATCCTTTGCTTTTTTCTGCAAGCCGATGGAGCTGTGCTCCGCTTTGATTTTGCTAAAACCCAGGTCGGCAGCATTCCAGATGGTTTCATCAGCACGATCGCTGGGGCCGGTGATGCTGGCGTATGGAAGGTGGTAGAGGATGAAATTCCATCCGCGTTCGCACCGCTGTCCCCGAACGCCTCCACCTCAAGCAAGCGCCGGGTGCTGGCCCAGACGGCGCGGGACAAAACGGACGAACACTTTCCCATCCTCATTTATGGCAAAGAAGTTTTTGGGGACTTCACGTTGCAAACGAAATTCAAGTGTGTTGACGGAGAGCTCGAGAAGATGGCTGGCGTAGTGTTTCGATATTTAAATGAAAAGAATTTCTATGTCCTCCGCGCCAGCGCCAAGGGCAACACCTTCCGATTTTACAAAGTTGTGGACGGTCAGCGAGCTGCACCGATTGGGCCGGAGATTCAGATCCCGGCCGGGGCATGGCATGAGATGAGTGTTACCTGCAAAGGAAACCAGATCCGTTGCAGTCTGAACGGCAAAGAAGTTATTCCGATGATGACCGACAATTCGTTTACCGCCGGTAAAATCGGATTCTGGACCAAATCAGATTCGGTTTCCTTCTTCGCCGATACACAACTTGACTACACGCCCCGCGACCCAATCGCTCAGAAGGCCGTGCGGACCATGATGGAGCGTTTTCCTAAACTGCTGGGTCTGCAGATCGTTGCCTACGACGCTGCCAAGGTGCTCAAAGTGATCGCGAGCAATAATGAAACAGAGATTGGCCAGCCGGGTTCTGAAACCGACAAAAGCGTTATCGACACGGATCAGGTCTTCACGGCGCGAGGCAAGGACACCATTACTGTTTACGTTCCTCTACGGGATCGCAACGGAGACACCATTGGATCGTTGGCCGTTAAGATGAAATCGTTTACAGGCCAGACCGAAAATAATGCGCTGGCGCGAACCCTTCCCATAAATAAGGAGATATCCACCCGCATACAGCTGGCGAAAGATCTCCTCGAATAGAGCGGTTGGAATGCTGGAATTATTTCCAGTAACCTTCCTGCCATATATAACCGCTGCCTCGAGCCTCCCAGTGGCCCGGGACGTAGACCGAGGTTGGCTCCGGACGTAGTTCCCAACGCCCACCGGACCAAACCCATCGATCACCCTCTCTTGTCCAATGTCCGGGCACCCAGGCGTGTCCGCCGGTCGGGGCAGCACCTTCCGTTTCGACCTGCACTGCAGGAGGTGCTTCAACAACGATTGTTTCTCGAATGGTCGGAGCCGCGGTGGTTACCCTCCGTTCCACGCGCGGGCCAGGCACCGCGGGGGGCGACGGCACCGGTCTGAGCGCTCCAGCCGGTTCATCGACTGTCACCGTTTCGCGAACGGTGGTGCGGGTTGTGGCACCTGCCGGTTCACGGACAACTCGTTCTGAATAACAACCGGTGGTTGTGAGGGCTACGAGCGAAGCAATGCAAAGGGTCGCGTTTGTTAATTTCATAAAACTCCTTGTCGCAACGTACGCCAGAAGCGTTGTATGCAAATCGGGCCGATTTGGGCGAGGGGCGTCGGGAATTCCTTGAAGTCGTTTCTGGAGAAAGGCCCCTTGTAGGTTTTGCCAATTCTGCGAACTTCGTACAAGTTAACGTCAACCAATTAGCATATGCCTGACCAAGCTCAAAAGACACGTCCTTTGGTTCCGGGTTCCGGTGGCGGCGGGGAAGGCCCCGCCTCTCCAAAAGTGGATAAACCGAACACGGAAGAACTCTTGAAACGCATGCGTAAGGTCGACCCCGACCAGGCTAAAAGATATCGCCAAAGAACAGGCCAATAACCACTGCGATATGACCGAAACCCATCGTATCGCGGGCGACTTTTTATCGTTGCTCGCAGAGCGTAATCTTGCGCCGGTTCGCGTGGAAAACAGCCACGCCGCTCCCATTCAAACGCAGGCTACTACCGTCTTCGCTTTTCATTTTGCTGAGGGTGTTTTGATGGCCGGAGACCGTCGGGCCACTGCTGGGAATATCATTGTCACTGACCGCGTTGAAAAGATCATGGAGATCGACGCGACTTCTCTTTTGGCGATCGCCGGGACACCGGCCACTGCTTTTGAAATGGCGCGAGTGCTTCAAACCTCTTTCGAGTATTATCGCCGCAGCCAATTACAGACCCTCAGTTTGCCCGCAAAGGTTCGTGCCCTGGCCCGTTTGCTGCGTGAGAACCTGCCGATGACCGTTCAAGGCATTGGCGTCGTAGTACCTCTGTTTGCTGCTCTCGACCAGGCTGTTTCTCCTGCGAAGCCGCAGATCTTTTTTTACGATCCACTGGGCGCGCAATTTCAGGCTGTGGGCCATGCCGCTTCCGGTTCGGGTTCCGGATCCATCCGCAGCATCCTCAGTTTTCAGGAGCGTTACGGAAATCCAAAACCCTCCGAGATGAAGCTGGCCGACGCGGTGAGATTTGCGTCCCGCCTTTTAATTGTGGCGTCTGAGTTTGACTCGGCCACGGGCGGGGTGAACCCCGATGCAGAAACCTTTGCCACCATTCGTGTTCTAGGGCCAAACGGAATCGAGATAATTGATGAAGGTCAGCAGAAGAAATTTTTGAAGGCTTAATCGAACAAGAGCATGACTGAAGAACCGTATCGTTGGTTGGAAGCGATCTCGAACCGTCGGGATTACGTTCGCGAACAACTCAAAGGCGGCACTCCCGTTTTTGGCGCCAGTTTGCCGGCTGGAGTTCTGTTGATGGGCGTTGGAAGCGGGCAATCGAAGGTGTTCGAAATCTTCGACCGCCAGGCTCTCGCCGGTTTGGGGCATCCTGCTGACATTGAAAAGATTCGACAGGCAGCCATCGATGCTGCGCACACGGAAGCGTTTACCCGTGCCCCGGAGGATGTCAGCTTGCGCCGATTGGTCAGCCTCGGAATCAGCGGCCAGTTGAAGACCAATTTCGAACAGCTGTTTACCGCGCCATTTTTGATCGAACTGCTCCTCGCGGAGTTAGGTTCTTCCCCTGAGCACGATCTCCTGTTTCGGTTGCACTTTGATGGTTCCTTCCGATTTCAAATGGGAGGGGTCGCTGTGTGCGCGAGTCAGCAGCCGTCTGAAACAAACGCCCAGAAATGGCTGGCTGAGCAGTGCAAGGGAAAGACTGATCGCAAGCAGGTCGCAGAAATTTTCCTGCAAGCCTGGTGGATTTTATCTCACGGGAAAAACTTCACCGAAGGCATGCCTGCTTTGGAAGAACGCCAGTCCGGATGGCGGACGGATGTCCAGGACAAGACCGTGGAAATCGGTTGGCTTGCTCGTGATCATGCGCGGGCTATTCGTTACCAAACTCTGACGCTCGCGCAGCTGGGATTGTAATTTTCTCGCGCGGTCCCATGGCGCAAGGCGTCAGGCAGTTTACATTTTGCCTTAGAAAGCTATGAACCGCATCGTTGGTCTTGAAACTGAATACGGATGTCTTACCAACAACATCCCTGTCTCTCCCGGCGCCATCACCCGCGTGCGCGACTGGGTCTTTGCCAATCAACGCTTCGGTCTGATCGACGTCCATCAACGGGATTGGGATGAGCCTGCTGGAAACGGGGGGTTTCTCTTCAATGGCGGCCGGACCTACGTCGACATGGGGCACCTCGAATACTGCACTCCGGAATGTCTCTCATTAATTGATATCTATCGTTACGACCGGGCAGGGGATGCCATTCTGCAGCAGGCGGTGAAAGAGCTAAAGCTCGAGAAAGAGGTCAGCTTCATTCGCAACAACGTCGATCACTACTCCGGCGCAACTTTTGGCTGTCACGAAAATTTCCTGGTGCGTCGTTCGGCTCCTTTGACGGAAACCAATGTGCAGTCGCTGCTCGCCTTTCTGACTTTGCGCCTTCTTTACTCCAGTTCCGGGCGCGTCGGCACTACCATTGCGGCAGAGTTTCGGGGCGAAGTTTCCCAACCTGCCGTAGATAACATATTCCAGATCAGCCAGCGGGCTGATTACATCAACAACGATCTTTTCGAATGGGTGCAGTTCAATCGCGCGATCATCAACACCCGGGATGAACCCCTGGCCGACTCCCGCAAATATCGACGCCTACATTTGCTGCATGGAGATACCAACGTTCTCCCGACCACTCTTCTCCTGAAGATTGGAACCACGTCGCTCGTGCTGGATCTGCTCGAGGCGGATTGTCTGCCGAAAGTGATTTTGGCCGATGCAGTGATGACCTTTCGCAGTTTGTCGCATCAACCCGAGGGACCGTGGCTGGTTCCATTGGCGAACGGTCGTTGTGTGAGTGCGGTGGAATTGCTGGAGCAATTCTGGATGGCGGCGAACCGCGAGTTCCGCGGGCGCGATGCTGAAACCAGTATTCTCCTGGATATCTGGCGTAAAACGCTCGACGCACTTGCCACCGATCCCGACCTGCTCGTCGGGCAAGTGGACTGGATCACGAAGCGCTGGCTTTTTCGGCAATTCATGGCCGAAGAAAAACTGTCGTGGAACGATCCCTGGTTGAAATCGCAGGACCTTGAGTTTCATCATATCGATCCAGCTCGCAGTCTCGGCCTCGCTCTCGCGCAAACGCCCGATGCCTGGGATCTGTCCGGGGAAAGCGTCGAGAAAGCGTTGCGAACGGCACCGGCAAACACGCGGGCCGCGGCTCGCTCCCATGCCATGAAATTGCTGCAGGAGCACGCCATGGAGTATTATGTTGATTGGGAAATCCTTGGTGCCGAGGGCGGAAATGCTCTTCAGTTGCTTGATCCCTTTGATGCTGCGCCGAAAGAGGCCGACGCCTGGATTAAGCACCTCGTCGAGCCGAAGGAAAAAACATCCAAGAAGTCCGCTCTTAAATAATTTATGGCTACACCTGCTTTGATTCTTATTCATGGTTATCCTTTCGATCACACGATGTGGGATTACGTCGTCCGTTCGCTGCGAAAAGTCACCAACGTGATTACCCCGGATCTTCCAGGCTTCGGCGGCAAACCGGTTCCCGCGGTGGAGGCGTCCATTGATCGGATGGCGGATGAGATGGCAAAGGTATTCGTGCTGGAACATTTGGACCGCGCCGTGGTGGCGGGTTTTTCCATGGGCGGTTACGTGGCTCTATCTCTAGCTGAACGTTATCGGCATCGACTGGCCGGGCTCGCGCTCATCGGCACCCAGGCTGCGGCGGACACCGAGGAAGGTCGTCAAAACCGAATGAAGATGATCGAAAAGGTCCGCGCCGCCGGGCCGAAGATGGCTGCCGATGCCGCCATCCAAAAATTATTTTCGCCCATAAGGAAAATCACTCCTGATTTGCAACGATTTGTCGAACAAGGCGCAACGGGTGCTGGAGTGGAAGGAATCTCATGGGCCCTCGAAGCGATGGCTTATCGCCCGGACCGCACTTCTATTTTAAAGAACCTCCATTTTCCCGTTCTGGTGATGCATGGGGTCGACGATCAATTCATTCCCAAAGAAAAAGCGCGCGAGATGTGCAAGCTGCTTTCAGATTGCGAGTATGCCGAAGTACAGGGAGCAGGCCACGCCTTACCACTGGAAGCACCCGAGCAAGTGGTTGAAGAGTTGATGGGACTTCTGGATCGTGCCGAAGCCGCGGAACCACATTTGGAAGGTTTGATCAATCGCCCGGGGGTGGTGATATCGCCGACGGAGCAGGGGTTATAGAGCAGTTGAGTCGGTGCGAAATCGCATCGGGAAATATAGGGAGAAGTTTAGCTTTTCTTTTGGTGGCTGAATCCCAAAGGGATTCCGGAACAAAGCCCAAGGGTTGCTCGGCACGAGCTACCCTGGGGTGAATGTTAATAAAGCCAACAACCCCGAAGGGGTTGCGTAGGATGAAGAATGTTACGAGAAAATGGTTGCCGAAGGCCTTGAGGGCATCGTTAGCAGAATTGGTTTCTCCTGCCAGAAGTGACGCAACCCGCTTCGGGGTTGGATAGTCAATGGCATCGCACCCAGGGTAGCTCGTGCCGAGCAACCCTTGGGCTTTATTACGTAACTCCTTTGGAGTTGGGACAGCTTTATCGCCTTTAACCCCCGATACACGAACAGCCACTCAGCTTTCGATATCACGATTACTGGCGTTTCCTTGCTAGTTCGGCGTTGATGCCGACGACTAAAGTGTGCAAATCCCCTGATCCTGCTGGGAATGGACGATAATGGGTCGAAATGGAAGCTTGCCCGGAGTCCTCCCTTCTTTGAGCATGGGAACCATGGATGCTCCGCAAGAACCTGTTTCTCCGACGCCCGGTAACTCTCTGTTTAATCCCGACGTCGTTTTTAGCGCACTGAATGATCCGGTTCGTCGTAATTTAGTCGTCGCGCTTGCCCTGGGGGGAGTTCAGCCAGCTTCCAAACTCAATGCTGGGGTGGGGCGAAAGGTTGATACGGTGGTAAAAGCTCTTTCTGTGCTCCGATCGGCGGGTTTGGTCGAGAAGCGAGACAATCCAGTTGACGCCAGCCAACCTCTTTACGCTTTGATGCCCACCGTTCCCGTGCGCATTACCGAAACCGAACTGATAATGGATTTTGGGTTCTGCGAGCTACGCTTTGACTCCAGGTAAGAATCGGAAACCAGTAAGGATTTCTGAACTGAGGTGACACCTTTTTTCTTCGGCTAAATGCCCTTCCGGACTGGCGTCCAGGAGTACCTGTTTTTGGGTTTTTTCCGAACGGGGCGGAGTCGTCAAAACTAGTTTTGCGCTCATTTCCCCGGGGGCGGAGACGTCAAAAACGTTTTTGACGTCATTTCCCGCGGGGAAAACATGTTAAAACTAGTTTTATCGTCTTCGCCCGGGGGGCAGACACGTCAAAACTGGTTTTGACGTCCTCGCCCCCGGGGAGGAGTGGACAAAAACGTTTTTGACGTGTTCGCCCAGTGGGAAAAGTGGGCAAAACTAGTTTTGACGCCTTTTCCCCGCGGGTGGAGACGACAAAACTAGTTTTGATTTCTTTTCCCCGGGGGCGGAGTGCTCAAAACTAGTTTTGCCTACTCCGCCCCGTCGATATGACTGTAAACATTGGGTTTCCCAAGCTGGCGGGTTGCTGCTGTAGAGTGTTTGCGGGTAATATAAGTTAATTACTAATGATTGGGCGGTTCACCGCGAAACTATCCCTTCCGTTTAGAAGCGAAGGCGAACAAACAGGAGCCTCTATTTTCTTGTTTTGAGCGTCCGCGTTCTCTAGGTTTTACACTGATATTCTGCAACTCTGAAGGTTGTGGTTTATTAAGTTCCAGCGTCGATGCCCAAGCTTTCATCCATCTTCAATTTCAAGAACCGCCAGATAGCAGCGATATGGCTGTTTGTCCTGCTCGTGCTGATTGCCGAGACTCTCGCCTCTTTCCTGCCTCAAAACAAACTGGTGCAGTCGTTGCAGGCAAGCAAAGTGCTTCCCGAGGCGCCCGACATACAGATCATGGGCGATAGCGTGGCTCGGGATGGACTTGTCGCGGCGCGTTTGCAGGAGTTTGTTCCAGGAAGGTCGGTAAATAACTTTGCCATTGCCGGGACCGGGCCCGAGTTGCCCTATTTCATCTTGAAACGGCAAATCGCCGCGGGGAAAGCTCCCAGGGCAATCATCTATGCGCCCTCACCTCACACGTTTGCCAGCAAGAGAGTGGCTCTCCTCGTGGGGGGCTTTTGTGATTGGGACGAAGTAGGGGAGGTCGCCAGCGCCCGGAAGGAACCCTTTGAAGTCCTCTACGGGGTGCTCTGCAAAATTTCCTACACCTTGCGCCACCGGGAGCAGATTGCAGACATTCTCAAAGGGAACGCCCCGCTTTTTGCCAGGACCTCAACCCCGAAGGAGAGCAAAGAGGATCTGGCGACCGTCGCGGCTAAACGAAAATACCCTCGTGAGAAGTTGCATCCCATGTATCGCGCTCGTTTTGAGGTGCATCGGTTCAACCTTCATTATTATGAGAAATTTTTGACGCTGGCTCAGGCGAACAAAATACCGGTGTACTGGGTAAACATGCCGATCCTGTCGGCGGTGGGTGATAGTCGGAAAGAGGTGGATTTCGAGACACACTTTGCCCAGTTTCTTGAGGACACTCAGAAGCGATTCGGGGTGCGGGTGCTTCAGGAAGAGTTTTTGGTGTACGAAGACGCCGTTTTTCGCGACTACACCCATTTGGATTCTGTTGGAGCGGAGCGTTTTACACAGGTTATTGGGGAAAAACTGCGGCCTATGCTCGCCGGGCAATCTAATAGTGTGGCTCGGTGGTAAGGTTGGCCCTTGGAATGCATTGGTAGATCCCATTATTTGGCTTGTCTCATCAACCCCTAAACCGATAACGTCTGACAGTTCTGGTTCTGTCCACGTGTTAATAACAGTTTTCTAAGTTACTCATGAATTCCAACGGAGTCTTACAAAAGCACTGGCTGAATGTGACTTTTCATTTTCTTGCAGACGGGGCCCTTTTTTGCCTGGCCTTTCTCTTCGCGACTCAATTGCGCCTGGGACAGGATGGCTTGGTGAAGATTTGGGAATATCTCCCAAGTATTCTTCTGGGAAGCGCTTTCTTTCCTTGTGTCGCTTACATTTTTGGGCTTTACGCCCGGCAACACCACAATCCGAACGTTTTCAATCGTTCTTTTGTCTTGGGGATCTGCTTCCTGGTGGCTTTTGGGTTCATGCTGGCGCTTTTCTACATCAATTACTCAGGGCGCATTGGGCGTGGTGTTATGGTAATTGGAGCTCTGCTGGGATACGGCTTTATCCTCGCTCACCACATTTTTTTGGTTCGCCGCTTACAAAATATCCGCGAGCGAGTGGCCCTGGTGGTTCGTGGTCCGGCGGACGAGGTGGATAGCGACCTTTTTCAGGAATTTTGGGCTCACAATTTGGAGTTAGTGGGCTTCATCCATTACGACGATTACAAACCGATCGACCGTTCCAATACCCTCGGACCGATTAGCAAGATTGAAGAAATCGTTGATGCTAAAGACATCAGCAGGGTGCTCTGCACGGAAAGCAGCATCACCGACCCCGCCATGTGCCGAAAGTTCTGTCAGTTGCGGTATTCTGGAGTGAACGTGATGCCGCTGATTGGATTGTTTGAAGAAGTTTATCATACGGTCCCGTTGGATCTGGTGACGCCGCAATGGCTGATGAATGCGAGCGGTTCTCCTCACATGCTGTATATCAAAAAAGTGAAACGGGCTTTTGATATCATTGTCTCTTTGGTCGGTTTGATTTTCCTGGGGCCTTTTATGTTGGCCGGAATGATTGCAACGAAGCTGACCTCGAAAGGGCCTGTGTTTTACCACCAGGTTCGATCAGGTCGGTTTGGTAGACCGATTAAAGTAATCAAACTTCGCACCATGCGGACTGATGCTGAGAAGAATGGCGCAGTATGGGCAGCAACCAACGATTCACGGGTCACTCCGGTCGGTGGCTTCATGCGCAAATATCGGATTGATGAAATTCCGCAGATTCTGAACGTGCTCCGTGGCGAGATGTCCTTTGTTGGACCGCGCCCGGAACGACCCGAGTTCATCCAGATGCTTTCCAAGGAGATTCCTTACTTCGAAGAACGTTCGCTCGTGCAACCCGGAATCACCGGTTGGGCCCAGGTGAATTATCCTTACGGTTCCACGGTGGACGATTCGAAGCGCAAATTGGAATACGATCTCTACTACGCCAAGAACATGAGCTTGTTCCTGGATATGTTCATCTTGTTGGACACGGTCCGGATCATTGTCCGCGGTGGACTGCACGCACGGAACACTATTACGACGCCGGCATATCATGGCCAGTATCGTCGTCCGGAAATCGAAACGACCGATGATAATGTAAAGATGGCTTAGTGGAACGGTGCGCGAAGAGTCGGTAGGAATGGTGGGTCGCGTGCAGTGGGCGAACCGCCAACAGAGCCTGCGGTCGGTTTTGATAAACGCGTTCTGTTACTCCGTTAAAAAGCTCGCCTCACCTTGCTTGGGATTGCCGCAATTCCTTACCTATTCCCGAAATCTTTGACCCAGGCCGCGGTGCTTTCCTTCGTAATGGCACGTTGCAGATTTTCCGAACCCGTTTCGTTGAACATGTGCTGCTTCGTCCGAACGGCATCCAGGATGTGCTCGTTGATGTTCGTGTTGAAATGAATCAGATCGCAGTAATTGGCGAGATCTGTTGTGATCTTGGCATCGCCCTGGAAGTCGTATAACTCCACGTTCGATAAACTCTTTGTTCGTTCAAAAATGTGGCGACGATTCGCCAGCATGTTTTGAAAGATCTCCGGTGAAGTTGCGAAGACATGGGCATAGTAGCCGACGGTGAACGGGGGAAAGTAGAGATGAAATTTAACCTCCGGATGTTTCGTAATCTCCGCGAGAAAGCTCTGATCAAAATTGGCGTTCAGATTCGTTACGGCATATTCAGGAATTTGGCTGACGAAGGTGGGACGTTTGTCAGTCGCTCGCTTCCATGCTTTCCGGACGCTTTCGGTGCCGAACACCCGTCGTGTGTGCCAGGTATAGAGTTCGTCCAACGTGCTGTCTGGATAAGCTTTGATGCCCAGCTTTCGGAGCAAGACTTTCGCGCTATCCTTGGTGGTATCAACATTCAGCAGATAGGTGTGAAGTTCGTTCCAGCTCTTCGTGTCGTAGAAATGTTCTGGAAAGACTCCGTCGAAATTAGCCACCCAATTGGAACTGCCCCGGAGGTATTCGTAATTCACGTCCCAAAGGACGTTCTTCACTTTGCCGGTTTCGAGAGCGAGGTTGAGCATCAGGCGTTGTTCGCGGGCGGATGCGCCGGGCATCGAGAAATTAAGCGCTGTCCAGCCAAGTTTCTCTTTGATGACATGTGACAGAAAGTTCTCGGACAAGGATGTCCCCATGACGATCGAATCGTAATGGTAGTTCTTCGCGAGCCCGGGATTCTGGAAACGTTTCTCACCAGTGAGCAGGGGAGGATACTGCGCCTTCCGGTAGAACTGTAGAGGGTCAACGCGGTAGTTCAGCAGGGCAATGGAAACGGTCATTGCAGCCGTCAAGCCGAAGACCAACCCAAGGAACTTTTTGTAGGTTAATTCCTTCATCGCCTTAGAACTGGAAGTAAAGGAACTCCGTGATTTGCGACAAATGCAGCAGAGCGATCACGAATGCCACAGACGCAACAACCGCCCACGCCACGGTGGGTCTCCAGATCAAGCGTGCCGTTGTTCCCGCTTTGGGAATGAAGTCCAACGCTGGCTTCACCCGGGCCATGATCTCCTGGACGTTCGGCATGAACCAGACGACCAGGAGCAAGGCAACCGTCCAAACGATCTGACGTCCCGCCGCTTTGATTTCGCCGAGGTTTAAATGCAATGCATCGGTGACGTTTGCCATCCCCTTCAAAAGAAGGGTGGCGCTATGAAAACTGTCGGCACGGAAGAAAACCCAGGTGACGACGATGAACAGGAACGTGGCGACCCGGGCAATATTGCGTCCCACCCAGGTGCTTTGCTTAGGATCGTGTCCGCGCGATTTTCGGAAGTCGTGCCACATGTGATTGAGCGTGATGAACAATCCATGCAAGCCGCCCCAGATGACAAAGGTCCAGCCCGCGCCGTGCCAGATTCCGCCGATCAGCATGGTAACGAAAACGTTGGCGTAACGACGCACGACTCCGCAGCGATTCCCACCCAGCGTGATGTAGAGATAATCACGCAAGAACTTTGAGAGTGTCATGTGCCAGCGACGCCAGAAGTCGATGACGTTGACCGCTTTGTAGGGGGAATTGAAATTGAGCGGAAACAAAACTCCGAACATACGAGCCAGGCCGATGGCCATGTCAGAGTAACCGGAGAAGTCGAAGTAGATCTGCAAGGTGTAGGCGAGCGCACCTCCCCAGGCTGCAAAGAAGCTCAGTTCCGTTCCCTGGCTTGCCGCGACGAACGTCGGTGAGGCAAAGCGCGCAATGGAATCGGCTAGCACCACTTTCTTGTATAAGCCGAGGATGAAAATCATCAGCCCAATGGAAAAGTCTTCGGGGCTGAACCGGAAGATGCGCTTCTCGGAGAACTGCGGAACCAATTCTTTATGATGAACAATCGGACCTGCAATCAAGTGCGGAAAGAAGACGACGAACCAACAGTAGTCGAGAAGGTTATACTCCTTGGTTTCACCACGGTAGGCATCCACGAGGTAGGCAATCTGGGTGAATGTAAAAAAGGAGATGCCAAGCGGGAGAACAATTTGGGGGATGGTGGATTCGGTTCCAAAAACAGCGTCGAAGTTTTCCACCAGGAAATTGGTGTATTTGTAATATCCCAGCAGCACCAGGTTGCAGATCGATCCCAGGATCATCCACCATTTCCCACGGGCCGTTCGTGCGATGGAGCTTATTCGAACGCCGACGAAGTAGTTGAACAACATGGAGGCTGCGATCAACCAGAGGTAACGCGGATCCCACCAACCATAAAAAAACAGACTCGCCACCACCACCGACCCGATGGCCGCTCGATAGTAGCCGCGATGTCCCAGGAGAAAGAAAACCAACAAGGTCAGCGGCAGGAAAACGAAGATGAAGATGTATGAGTTAAACAACATGCATCAACGAGGCGCTGTCTTTTGAATGCATGAGTTAAAGAACTCAACGTTGCGCTGAACCCAATTCTTCTTATTGAAAACAGCTCGCACACGCTCCTGCCCGGCCTGAGCTAATTTAGCGGCATAGGCCTCGTCGCCGAGTAACGTGCAAATTTTGTCAGCCACATCCTGCGCGCTGAACGGATCACAAAGGAGACCGGAAACCCCGTGCTCTACAACCTCTGGTCCTGGCCCGGCGGTTGAAAAGATGGTTGGCTTGCCCACGGACATCGCTTCGATTGCGGCGATGCCAAAAGTTTCCATGTGGGAAGGGTAACAGCAGATTTGTGCGCGCCGGAGATAGTCGATCACACCTTTGTAGCGATCCATCCGCCCGGTGAAAATCACGCGATCCTTGAACTCCGGTTTCATCCGCTCCTTCAATTTCTCCACGTAGGTCTTACCGTCGGCTTCCTTTTGGGTGTCCTGTCCAATCACCACCAGTTTGGCTTCGGGATACTTCGGACAAACAATGTTCATCGCGTCCACGAGTTGTTCGATCCCTTTCTTTGGGTTGATCGAATTAACGAACACGATCATGCCGCGTTCCGTTGGAACAGTGGGCGAAGCCGAGAAAACGTTCATGTCCACCGCGTTATGGATCACGGTGCATTTGCGGTGAGCGAGTCCGCAGAGTTGCAGGGTCCGTTCGGCGGCGAAGCGTGAAACGGAGCCGATATAATCAGCGCGAGCCAAAGAAGCGTGTTCGAATGCGTGTTCCTGGGGATCACCTTTTCGATTCAGCTCGGCATCAAAGAAATAATTGGAACCCCTGATTCGCACCACTGTCGGGACGCCGGCGGGACCGCCATACTTGAGCCATCCACCGTAATCCGACGCTTCGATGATATCGAAAGGGGTCTTGTTGTGTGCGCTCTTGAGCCATTGGGAAAGCTTGTAGCGATTGGCGAAGACCTGGAGCGTACAGGGAAGCCAGATGGGAATGCACTTCATTCGAACCACCCGCACTCCGTTTACTTTTTCATCAGCGAGAGCACCGCTATACCACTTGGGATCATAATAAATCCCAACCACCGTTACCTGGTGACCCGCCGCGGCCAGCCCTTCTGCGAGGTCCCGGTAGGAGGAACCGGTTCCACCGTGCGGAGCAGGGGGATACTCATTGCAGATGATGCAAACGTGCATGGCAGGCTCAATCCGTTGTTAGGGAGCAATGATCACATTCCGCTGATGTTGCATATCGATCTCCGAGAGAGGCTGGTGTTTCACCGGCATCTTCAATTCCACAAATTGCGTGTAACCAATTTCCTTCAAATAATCGATCAGCTTCTCCACCGAAAGACCGGCGGCGGCGCTGGAGTGCGGATTGATCTCAAGGAGGATGTGCGGCCTGCGCGCTTCCAACATCTGCCGTGCTCCGCGCAGGAAGGAGAGTTCGCTTCCTTCGATATCCAGCTTCAGAAAAACTTTTCCAGGAAAGGACTGCCAGGCAATCGCATCATCGAACTTCTTCAACGGAACGGTCAGGGTTTCATGTTCGTCTGTAGCTGAAAATCCTGGGAATACTCCCGCAGCGCCGGAGGTGGACTTGGGAATGAAAAATTGTATCTCACCGTTTCGATCTCCGCAGGCGAAGGAGTGTACTTCAAAGGGAGATTTGCCATTCGCCTTGAGCGCCTTTTCTACCAGGGCCGCCATTTGGGGTTGCGGTTCGATGGAAACGACCCGACCGCCACTTCCGACCGATTCAGAAAGGATGATCGAAAAACTGCCGTGATTCGCTCCGACATCGAGGAAGGTGTCTCCCCCGGAGACAAAGCTTTTGATGACAGTGACTGCCGTCCGCTCTTTGAGGAACTCGTTCGGCACCTGCAACATTCGAGGATCTTCGAGGTTCAGAAATACCTGGTGTGTGCCCAGATCCAGCATGGTGGAATTTTTGCCACCGCGCATCTTGTGCATTTTCATGGCGGCCTGAAGCATCCCTTTGCCACCAATGACGGCGGCGCGGCCGAATGGTTTCTGAAGGTTGCAATAGCCAGCGAAGAGCCGAAAGGGCAGGGGAAGCTGACGCCGCAATTCGGGACGCGACAACCATCCTACGACCCCATATTCGTAGAGCCAATCTCCCGAACTGTTCGCGGGCGCTTTCTTCGAAGAGTCGCCAGTCCCTGCGGCGGTGTTGAGCTGTGCCATTTTAAGAATTGTTGGTGGTAACGGGCGTCCACGGGAGAATGGGTGAAATCATTCCCGGTCGGTTCGCTTTGCTTTTTAGTTTGTTCCAGAGCGGGGAAACGCCGTGATCCAGGACCACTTCAAATTTCGCCACGCTGTTGCCATCGTAAATCATGTAATGATTCTGCCGGTTGATCTTCGGGCAGATCAAAAAGGTGCCGTAATTGAATGTCTTTGCGGGCAATTCGCAGCGCCACGATTGCCGTCCTATCCGTTGCACCGGCCACTTGCCCTGTTCCTGATCCGTTTGATAGGTTCGCAAAATCGTTTCACCATCCGGGCTCACCAGGTCGAAGCCGAGCGTGAGCGTCGGCAGGATTTCGAAACTTTCGAACTCCATTTCGACGAACACGCGATTGCTGCTGGAGAAGACACCACTACGATTTCCGAATTCATCATAGATCCGCACCCCGAGCAGTTTCACTTCATGGTTGCCGGGAGCTTCCGCAGGAGTCCACCGGACTTCCGTCGTGGCATCGCCTGCTTCTGCGAGATAGCGATTCACCACAGCCTGCGTCTCACCCCGCATGGCGACTTTGCCCCCTTCCATCAAGACTGCACTATGGCAGAGCGAACGAACTGCCTGCATGTTGTGACTGACGAACAACACCGTGCGGCCACCATTGCGTGCGACATCGCCCATCTTCGCCAAACATTTTGCCTGGAACGAAGCGTCACCGACGGCGAGCACCTCATCAACGACCAGAATCTCAGGTTCGAGATGCGCCGCCACGGCAAACGCCAGACGCACATACATCCCGCTGCTGTAACGTTTGACCGGCGTATTGAGAAACTTTTCGACATCAGCAAAAGCGATGATCTCATCAAATTTTCTTCGGATCTCTGCCTGGGTCATTCCGAGGATCGCACCGTTCAAAAAAATGTTTTCGCGACCGGTCAGTTCCGGATGAAAGCCGGTTCCGACTTCCAACAAGCTCGCCATGCGACCACGGATACGGATCTCCCCTGTGGTCGGCTCCGTGATCTGGCTGAGGATTTTGAGCAGGGTCGATTTACCGGCTCCATTGCGTCCGACGACTCCAACGACTTCGCCCGGTTCGACATCGAAAGAGACATCCTTGCAGGCCCAGAACTCGTGTGCCCTGGCCCTGGCCTTAGGAGTAGTTCCATTTCCATTGCCATTCGACTTGAAAATTGAGCCGACCCTCTTGACGGCATTGGAAACCTGGTCTCCAAGGGTGTCATGCGACGCGCCGCTTCCCAACACGTAACGCTTACCGATGTTCCGAATCGAAATAATAGGTTGAGCCATGCGCTTAAATCACGTCAGCAAAGGTTTTTTCCGTGGAACGGAAATAGAACGCACCCGAGACGAGCAGCAATAAGATCATTGCCACACCGATCCAAAATCCCGGCCAATAAGGTTCAAACTTGGGCCCAAGGATGCACCAGCGGAACGCGTCGATGAGGCCGACCAGCGGATTCAACGCATACCAGTTTCCGAACTTGTCGTAGAGCTTGCTGGAGAGGTAGCCCACCGGACTGATGTAAATCCCCATACGCACGATGAACGGCACCACGTATTTGATATCGCGATATTTCACGTTCAACGCGCTGAACCATAGTCCCACCGCGATCGACGCCAGGAAGGTGAGAAAGAAAAACACCGGCAAGAGCAGGATCTGCGGCGTGACCGGAACTTTATACCAGACCATAAAGCCGAAGAGCATGACCAGACTGATGAAGAAATCGAGACAACCGCTCAGAACCGTGCTCGTCGGGATGATAATTCGCGGAAAATAAACTTTTGAAATCATGTTCTGCGAAGCAAGCAGGGAATTGCTGCTTTCGCTCAGCGCATTGGCGAAAAAGAGCCACGGAACGAGTGCCGCCAAACTAAAGACTGCGAACGGAGCCCCGTTGCTTTCCATGTTGGCAATTCTTCCGAAAACGACCGTAAACACCAATGTCGTCAGGAAGGGCTGCAAAACAGCCCACGCCACCCCGAGATAAGTCTGCTTATACCGAATCAGGACGTTTCGCCATGAGAGGAGGAAGAATAGCTCTCGAAACCGCCATAGTTCGGCAAGATCAAGGGCGGCAATCCCCTTCTTCGGACGGATTACCCGCTCGGTTTGGACAACTGTCG
The DNA here is from genome assembly GCA_046597605.1 of Limisphaerales bacterium. Taxonomy (GTDB): domain Bacteria; phylum Verrucomicrobiota; class Verrucomicrobiia; order Limisphaerales; family JACDHS01; genus JACDHS01. The sequence goes on from JBKJKE010000135.1 coordinate 42,314, forward strand.
GTATATTTTCGGCTAACATCGTTCGATTCAGGGCAAATCCTCCACAAAAAAGGCTGTCATAGGTAATGGATTTCCTGAGTTTTATCAAGGCGTTTAATCCCGGAGTTTGGACGTTGCTATGAGGCAATCAAGGGGAAATCGGGTGGTTGAATGAATGAGCCGTGCAGTTCCATTGCCACTGGCTTACTGTCTACTCTGGATTTGAAATCTGAAATTTAAGATTTGAGATCAAAGATTGGGATCGAAGTCGTGCTCCGGAGACTCAGGCAGGACTTTTAGGAAGGTAAAACCTTCGCCGGAGATTCAGCTACGACTTTTAGGAAGGTAAAACCCTCGCCGGAGACTCAGCTACGACTTTTAGGAAGGTAAAAGCCCCGCCGGAGACTCAGCTACGACTTTACGGAAGATAAAACCTCCGCCGGAGATTCAGCTGCGACTTTTAGGAAGGTAAAACCGCTGCCCAAGACCTGGAAATGGCTTTTCGATGTGAAAACCGCCCCAATTCAGCGTTGACGCACTAGGGTTCGGCTGTAGATTCACGGCTCGATTTAATTTAATCTGAACAAAACTATGGCAGTGAAAGTTGCAATTAATGGTTTCGGTCGTATTGGCCGTCTTGTGTTCCGCGCCATCGCTGAACAAGGTCTCCTCGGAAAAGAACTCGAAGTCGTGGCCGTTGGCGACATCGTTCCAGCAGATAACCTCGCTTACCTCCTCAAATACGATTCCACCCAGGGCCGTTTCAAAGGCGAAGTCTCGTCCAAGAAATCCAGCGCCGATAAGTTGGAAGACGACGTTCTGGTCGTGAACGGCAAAGAAATTCACGTCGTGAGCGCACGCACTCCGGCTGAACTGCCATGGAAACAATTTGGAGTCGATCTCGTGATCGAATCGACCGGTCTTTTCACGGAAGCTGAAAAAGCCAAGGGCCACATCACTGCCGGTGCCAAGAAAGTTATCATCTCCGCTCCGGCCAAGGGTGAAGACATCACTTTGGTCATGGGTGTGAACCATGAGAAATATGATGCTGCAAAGCATCACATCGTTTCCAATGCGAGCTGCACGACAAACTGTCTCGCTCCCGTGGTCCACGTTCTCCTCAAAGAAGGTTTCGGCATCGAAGAAGGTTTGATGACGACCGTTCATGCTTATACCGCGACCCAGAAAACGGTCGACGGCCCGAGCAAGAAAGATTGGAAAGGTGGCCGTAGCGCTGCGATCAACATCATTCCTTCCACCACTGGTGCCGCGAAAGCTGTTGCTCTCGTTTGCCCTGAAGTGAAAGGCAAATTGACCGGTATGTCTTTCCGCGTTCCGACGCCGACTGTCTCCGTGGTTGATCTCACGGTTAAGACGGTGAAGGAAACCAGCTACGAAGAAATCGCCGCCGCCATGAAGAAGGCGAGCGAAACGTATCTGAAAGGTATTCTCGAATACACCTCTGACGAAGTGGTCAGCACCGACTTCGTTCACAACAGCGCTTCGTCGATCTTCGACAAAGGATCCGGCATTGAATTGAACAGCCGCTTCTTCAAGCTCATCAACTGGTATGACAACGAATGGGGTTACAGCAACCGTGTCGCTGACCTCGTGAAGTACATGATCGGTAAAGGTCTGTAATCCGAGTTACATTTTAGAAAAGCAAAACGCAGCCGGCAACGGCTGCGTTTTTTTTGTTTCTAGGGCAATGCTCTCGAAACGTTTCCAAATTTGCGGTTTTAGTTAATACGGGTTTGAAATAGGTCTCGCGTGCCGGGTTGCGGGGACGTTAGGTCACAATTGTATGCGCCGAGCAAAAAATAAATTAGCATTCATATTCGCTGGAATGATGATTGTTGCATGCATCGCAGGGTATATCATTCTGCGGACACGCACCGTGTCTTACGCAGACTTTCTTCGCGCAGCCGAGCCGAATCTGCAAAATACCCTCATCTCAGTTTCATATTACTGCGGCAGTAAGGACGGGTTTGATCATTTTTTAGTGATACCGCCCTTGGGAGTTGAAGAGCGCTATCGTGTTTCGCAGGCGGATTCGAAAGTGGTAGAGAGATTCTCTTACACCAAAGACCGCAGCAAATGGCGAGATCTGAGAAGAGCACCGCGAATGTTAGGCTTGCTGTGATTATTTCCTGGAAGAGGCCTTCCTGATGAATCCGTTCGCACCTCAATGTTGACTGAAGAATATCGGGACTCAGTGATTGGCTGGCGTGAACGCCTGTTCGTCGTAATAGCAGGTAACTACCAATACGTCAGCGCCGGTTGAACGGTAGTTTGGTTGGTCGCTCCAAGGTGGGAATCTTCAAGCCTGTCCAAATAAGGACTCCATCAAAGTTTGGCAGTTAAAGGTTTCGGAAGTGGTGGGAGGAGAGCGTCGGGCGGAATGTCGACGCACCAATAATTTTTGACACTGTACCCGCTTTTCATTCGCGGCGAGCCGGTGTCCAGTTCTTCGATCTTTCATGACACTACCTTTGTTCTTTTTGAATCAATTGATGTCGGGTGGTTTGCACCCGATGGATCAACATCTGGGAAACTCGTTTCATTAACTCGTAACCGAAATCGTGGTCCTGTTCCGCAGCGATCAAAAGATGCGCGCCGTCGAGAGCGATAACCTTCGTCGGTTCAGTGGCTCGCCCTTGAAAGAGCCAGGAAAAAGGCGGAAACAGCCAGGACCATCCCAGCACGTCCCCGGTGCCGAAGGTCTGGATCGGAACGGTTTTCCCTGCTTCGTGTGCTTCGATCACAATCTTACCCTCTTCGATCAAAAGCATGCGATTGGCGGGGTCACCTTGCCGAAACAGGATCTGATCCCGTTTATATTCGATCTCTCGCGCATTCTTGCAAAGCAAGTCGAGGTGTTCCGAGGACATGGTGCTGACAAAGGGATGGGAGGTAATGATCGCGTCGAGAGTGTTCATGAATGTTACTTTAGCCTCAGATACGCTCTGCGCATGTTTTAGAAAGTCAGGATCGCCCTGATTACTGGCGGGGGAGTGGTGGTAAGAAGAACGTGTGTAAACCCGCTCTTTGGGAGAATCTTTCTTTTTTCAAAAAAAGATTGTTCGGTTTTGGGCTTTCGAAAAAGGGCGCATCGTTCAGTTGATGATTTCTTCCGGAGAATAATTCCGCAGGTGGCATTCCTCTAAAAAGAGGGATAGGTTACGACAGGAGGTTCTATGGATGCTAACTTTTGGGGATTTCTGGTTTTGATCTTATCGGTATTATTCTTCTGGGGACCAGTCGTGTGGGGAGCAGCCAGACGTAACGAGCCGCCCGAGCAATAAGCGATGGTGTGCTGATTGGCAATATTTCGGCTTTTGCCATGTGGCTTCAGCTATTGTCAGCCGAACCATGTTATTGCACATTGCGCCAATCGGATGGGTGAGAAATCCAAATATCTGAAGGGAAAACTTCTCCTGGATGCGGGAAAGCTGGCCGGAACATTTTTCCATCATGCTGTTGTGCTGGTTTGCCAGCACGATGCCGAAGGGGCATTGGGTGTCATTTTAAATCGGCCTGCGGCAAATACATTGGGTGAATCCGTCGCTGCCGACCTTCCGGACAAGCTGAAAGAACAACCGCTCTTTGTCGGAGGGCCAGTTCAACCCCAGGCATTGAGTTTTGTGCATAGCGATACGTTTGTGCCTCACGCGAACATTTTGCAGAACCTGAACCTGGCGCATTCTCTGGAAAGCTTGATCGAATTAGGGGAATCCTATTCCACTTCTCAGCAGGTGAAAGTTTTTGCTGGTTACTCAGGCTGGAGTGCAGGGCAGTTGGAGGAGGAAATCAAACGTGGAGCTTGGATTATCCATGATGCCTCGAACGAACTGATATTTTCGACCGACGTGCAAAATTTATGGATGAGTATTTTACGTATGAAAGGCTGGCCCCATCAGTTGCTCGCCTCTGCGCCAGAGGATTTTTCCTGGAACTGAAGACTAATTTTTATGACTAGATATCTAAAGAATTGTGGCTGGTTCCTGTCTCTCGCTTTATTGGTAAGCGCGTGTGGTCGACCTGGTGCAGGGGAGGAGGCTGACTCTGCCAGTGAATCAAGCCCTGCTGACACAGTTCCCTTTATCCTGGACGACGCTTTGGCCAAAGCGAAAGCGGAAAATAAACCGGTGCTATTGGAGTTTACTGGATCCGACTGGTGTCCACCTTGTAAGGCCCTCGAAAAAGAGGTTCTCTCCAAAAATGAATTCAAGGATTACAAAGAAAAGAGCCTTGTCTTCGGAAAACTGGATTTTCCCCGCCGGAAAGAACTTCCGGATCCGGTGAAGATGAACAATTTCGAGTTGCAGAAGAAGTTTAACATCGAAGGTTTCCCGACTTTGATTCTCCTGAAACACGACGGAACTGAACTATGGCGGCAGGTCGGATTTGGTGATATTGATTCCCCGAAAGAACTTATCGCAGAAGTCGAACGTCGAAAACAGTAGGTAAACATTTGTTGAAGCGCGCCGTGATCGATTCGAAATTCGCAAGTGTTGCGGGGTAAATACTTGACCCCGTGCCGTTGCGACCTAGCATCCCGTCAATTTGAGTTTCATGAAAGCGATTTTAGCACTGGAAGACGGTTCGGTTTTTCACGGAAGTGGCTTTGGCGCGCGCGCGAGTGCATGCGGCGAAGTTTGCTTCAACACTTCCATGACCGGCTACCAGGAAATTCTCACTGATCCCTCCTACAAAGGACAGATCGTGACGATGACTTATCCTTTGATCGGGAACTATGGCGTAAACACGCAAGACGTGGAATCCTGGCGTCCGCATGTCGGTGGTTTTGTCATTCGCGAACTGTCGCCGGTAGTCAGCAACTGGCGCGCTGACTTTTCGCTCGCCGATTATTTGGAAAAGTATGGGATTCCGGGGATTCAAGGCATCGATACCCGCGCGTTGACAAAAAAATTGCGCGTTAGTGGAGCATTGAAAGGGTTCATTTCCACCGAAGAAATTTCAGATGAAGAAGCAGTGCGACGCGCCCGGACCTGGGAAGGTTTGATAGGAGTGGATTACGTCAAAGAAGTGACGCATAAGGAACCCTTCCTTTGGGACGAAAAGGATCTGCAAAGCGCGAGTTTTAGCCTGGTTCAGGGAAAGGCAGTGTTGGATCCTCGAAATGTGCGTGATCCGCTGCCCCCCGCGGACATCCCGATCGTGGCCTATGACTTCGGGATGAAATACAACATTCTACGCCGCTTGCGTCAGCAGGGTTTCAAAGTTCAGGTGGTGCCTGCGACAACGACCGCCGCTGACGCTTTGAAGTATAAGCCAGCCGGGATATTTCTTTCTAACGGACCAGGTGATCCATCCGCTCTCGGTTATGCTGTGAAAGCTGTTAAGGACCTGGTCGACAGCGGGATTCCAATTTTTGGTATCTGCCTGGGGCACCAGATCCTGGGGCAAGCGTTTGGAGGGAAAACATTCAAGCTGAAATTCGGTCATCGCGGCGGGAATCAGCCGGTGAAAGATCTCGAAACGGGCCGAGTGGAAATCACTTCCCAGAATCATGGATTTGCCGTGGATGCTAACTCCCTGCCACCAGAAGTGGTGGTGGACCGTATCAATCTAAACGACCAGACTGTGGAGGGAATGCGGCACAAGAAGAAGCCCATCTTCTGCGTGCAATACCATCCCGAAGCGGCTCCCGGGCCGCACGACTCGACTCCTCTTTTCGGTGAATTCCGGAAGATGATCGAGAAAAAGTAGGACGCTACAGCGGTTCTGCCGACGCCACCATCCGTTGGTTTAGCATTCCCTCAATCTCGCGGCATTTGCGAGCGGTTGTGGAATTGATCCGGCCCAAGTTGAAGCCGCAAGCCCCAAACTTCGAGAAACCCATGTTGTAAGCGGCATAGAGTTCGGATGCAGACGGGGCTCGGCGCAGCTTTCCCTGCAGGCCACTACGAAGGATGCTCAGGTAATTGGAAGCGTAATCCTTCGCAATCGCTGGGGTGAAGACGTAGGTGCGATAGTCGTACGCCTTTGACTTTCGGGCTTTCCTCCACTTATTAACATCATTCCAGGCGGCCCTGGTCATTTGGTATTCACCAAGAGAACGCCCGTTATCTCCGTAAAGATATTTTCCTCCGTTCGATTCCACCTCACGAATTGCAAGCAACAGAGCTTCGTCAGGTTTCCAATCATTTGCATGCAACAGGCCAGCACAGAACAACACGACTACGGCAATTATGTTTTTCATAGTTCACGCATTTCGAATGCCGTCGGGAGGAATGAAATTTCAGGAGACCAGCGCAGGGTCTGGACCCTGACATCGTTATGAGCAAGGGCGACCGCACCGGCATATCCCGGGGCAGGTTTTAGCTCGTAGATCGTAGCTTGTGGATTTCGACCGGAGGAAGCGTCGGCGATGCCAACTCCACTGCATTTGAGAGCAGCCTCTTTGCGAGTCCATGTCTCAAAGAATACATCGCGTTTATTACTGTCAGCAGCAGCAACTGCCGCGGCTTCGCTGGGGGAAAAGAACCTTTCCGCGATCACATCAGCCTCGGGTACCGGCCGCATTTGCTCAACGTCCACACCGATGTCACTGCCGTGGGCAAATCCCAGGAGCACCAATTCCCCGGAATGAGAGATATTGAAGCGCACATCCTCTCTCTTAACAGGGTGGAACAGCACCGGCTTCCCGTGATCGCCATAAACAAAGGTGATCTCGGTCGGATGTTCGCGAAGATAGCCGCTCAGAAGCTTCCGAAGAAGACCGCGGCCCAACACGTATTGTCTGCGGGACTGTTCGTTTCGAAAACGAGCTGCCTTCACCTGTTCATCAACGGAAAGGAAAGATTTGAGTTCGAAATAGGTGGAAAGCGGCTGATCAAGGCTGGTGCACCAGATGTGGGCTTCCCCCGCAGAGAGCGGAGAAAACTCGGTCGGTGCCGACCAGTTTAAATCGAAAAGCGATTCCATACATCAAGCAGCATGGCTTACAGCCATTTTATTGGTGTTCTCCAAAATGGAATGAGCTGCCGGGACAATGCCCATGCTCTTTCTAATTTCCCGAGCCAGAAGCTCAACATTAGGGCTCTCCAAAACTTTTTCGTGAGTGCCTGGAACAATTTGAACTTCTACTCCCTTTGTCGACAATTGAGCCCAGTACTTTTCAGCATCGAATTCCAGGAGGTGCGGACGTGCCGTGCGATAAAGGCTGATTGAGCCGTCGAAAACCTGCGGTTTGTAGGCGTCAAGCGCGGTCCAATGCACCTCCGCGTACCGTTTGTAATGCTCGGGGTAATGGGTGAAATCTATGATTTCGTTGATCTTATCATGAACTTTGTTCATGGGGGACGCCCCACCCGCCGTATTTGGGATGGGATGTTGGAAATATTTTGCTAACTTTTTCAATCCGGCACCGATTCTACGACCGGAGCGGAGTGCCATCGGGCGGATACCGTCTTTCGTTTGGGCTGAAACCCATTCAGGCAGGGTGCGAATAAAATGAAGCACCATGGCTAAACTATATTTATCCTTTTGGGCGCAGTTCGGAGGGGTGCTGTCAATGAGCGCAAGTAATCCTACTTTGTTGCCGCTGGTGGCCAATTGCCGGGCGATTTCAAAAGCAATGATACCCCCGAAACAATAGCCGCCAATGAAGTAGGGCCCAATGGGTTGAAGCGTCTTTATCTCGGAAATGTAATGAGCTGCCATCAGCTCCATACTCGTAAAAGGTTCCGGCGGAGTAACCAGACCGTAGGAGGGTTGGTCCGGTCCCAGGAGTTCTGCGAGTTTCCGATAGACGAACAGTCCCCCACCGCCGCCGCCTCCGAGCGTGTGCAGCCAAAACATTGGCGGACGGGAGCCGCGAGGTTGAATCTCCACAAGTGATGCTCCCGGGGAAGACCATGTTTTTTGCCGCATCACATTAGCCAGGCCTTCGATGGTCGGTGCCTGAAATAAAGTTGAGAGAGGCAACTTCTGGCCCATTGTTTTTTCGATTTGCGTAAACAACCGAACTGCTAAAAGCGAGTGGCCGCCTAATTCGAAGAAATTATCGTGAATGCCGATGGGTTTGATGTTGAGGATGCTCTCCCAAATCTTCGCCAATTGATTCTCCAGATTATTCCGGGGAAAATCACTTTCTTTGGCCTTCGCTGGACCGGTCACAGGTTCGGGCAACGCGCGACGATCGATCTTTCCATTCGGGGTCAGGGGCAAAGCACCCAGAAAGACGAAGGCTGTCGGCACCATGAAATCTGGCACCTTCTGCCTGAGATAGACCCGCAGATCCTCCGCCGTTGGGGGAGAGTGCTGGGCAACAACATAGGCAACAAGACGTTTCCCTGAAGCACCCTCGCGAACAACTACAATCGCGTCACGAATCGCACCCTGCTGTTTGAGGGCGATTTCGATTTCTTCCAATTCGATCCGGAATCCACGAATTTTTACCTGGTTATCAATGCGTCCCAGAAATTCGACGTTGCCATCTCGCAAATAGCGGACGAGGTCACCGGTTCTATAAAGGCGTTCGCCGGCCTTGAACGGATGGGGAACGAACTTGGTGGCGGTTAATTCTTCCCGGTTGTGATAACCGCGTGCAAGGCAATCGCCGCCGATATATAATTCCCCTGGAATGCCAACGGGAACCGGTTGCCGGTTTTTGTCCAAAACAAAAAACGTAGTATTGGAAAGCGGACGGCCGATGGGAATTGTTGTCGCTCCTTCCGGGACATCCTGGATCTCATACCAGGATGCGAATGTAGTCGTTTCGGTCGGTCCGTAGACGTGTAATAACCGTTGGGGAGGCCCGTGGCGCAATACTTCTTTAACGCTCTTGGGGTCGCATGCTTCTCCGCCGAAAAGAACATGTTTTAAGGTGCTGAAGGCATTGGGAATCTCTGCTGCAACCTGGTTGAACAGTGCCGTCGTCAGGAAAAGAGTTGTAATCCGATGGTCCCGGAGATGTTTCGCGAGGTCTCCCGGTGATAACAACACATTCTGTGGAACGCCAATGAGCTTTCCGCCGAGCAGCAACGCTCCCCAGACTTCGAAAGTCGCTGCATCAAAAGAGCTGTTCGAGGCCTGAGCGACGGTGTCGTTTGGCCCCAGTTGAATGTAATTGGTGTTAAAGACAAGTCGCGCAATCGCAAGATGGGGAACGGCGGCACCTTTTGGTTTTCCGGTAGATCCAGATGTGTAAATGACATACGCGATATCCTCCGGACTGACGGGAACTCCGGGAGAGGCAGAACTTTCCTGTGCAATTTGGTTCCAATCTGAATCGACACAGAGTTTTCGGGCCTTTTCGGGCAACAGGGATACCAGTTTTTTCTGGGTGATAAGGACAGGCATTTGGCTGTCCTCTAACATGAATTGCAAGCGTTCCGCAGGGTACCCGGGATCCAAAGGCACATAAGCGCCGCCAGCTTTTAGAATTCCCAGCCATCCCACCACCATCTCGATTGACCGTTCAACGCAAATTCCCACCAGCACGCCGGGAAGGACTCCTAGTTTTTTGAGGTGATTAGCGAGTTGGTTTGATCGTTCATCGATTTCACGATAGGTCGCCTGCTCTTTCCCATACACGATCGCAATGTCGGTTGGCCTATTCTGCGCCTGTCTGGCAAAAAGTTCATGGACCGAGGTGTCTTTGGGAAAAGCTGTCGCAGTTTGGTTCCATTCTACCAGGAGTTTCTCACGCTCCGTCGGCGCGATGAGCTGGAGAGATGCGATTGGTTCCCCCGGATTTGCTAAAATCGCGCCCACGAGGCTCTCAAAGTGTAACAGGAAGCGGGAGGCGGTGTGGGGACTAAACAGAGCAGTGTTAAACTCAAGCAGCACTACAAACCCTTCTGCCGAATCCTGCACCACCAAAGTCATGTCGAACTTCGCCGTGTCCGTCTCAACTTCCTCGACGCTGACTTGAAGCCCGGGAATGTCGATTTTGCCACCGCGATTCTGCACCGCAAACATCACGTTAAAAATCGGGTTCTGTGCTGCACTCCTGTCCGGTTGGACTTCTTCGACAACTTTCTCGAATGGGATATCCTGGTTGGCAAAGGCGGAGAGAGTAATTTCACGTACCCTCGCCAGGTGTTCACGAAAACCAGCCTCGGCCGAAACCTTGCTCCGGAGGGCTAATGTGTTAACAAAGAAGCCGATCAAATCCTCCGTTTCCATCCGGTTACGGCCTGCGATCGGCGTCCCTATTACAAGATCTTCCTGTCCAGTGTAGCGATAAAGCAACGCTTTCAAGGAGGCCAAAAAGAAAATGAACGGAGTAACGTTCTCTTTGCGACAACGCGTTGCGATGACCTCAGAGAACTCTTTTGTAAAAGCCCGTTTTACCTTCGCACCCTGAAAAGTCCGTTCAGCCGGTCGGGGGTAATCTGTGGGAAGTTCCAGCACTGGGAGGTCGCCTGAAAGTTGTCCTTTCCAGTAGGCGAGTTGCTTCTGCAACAGGCCTGCTGCCATGGATTCTCGTTGCCAGATCGAAAAATCTGCATACTGCACGGGAGGTTCGCTGAGAGCATGCGGACGACCGCATACTATGCTCGAATAGACTTGAGCAAGTTCCTTGAAAAACACGCCCATCGACCATTCGTCACAGGCGATATGGTGAATGTTCAGGAAAAAGATATGCTCGTTTGCCGCCATCCGAAATAAAGCAGCCCGCAACATCAGATCTTTTTTCAGATCAAAGGGGTGCGCAGCATACTCTTTCATTTGCAGCTGAACTTCGCGCTCCCGTTCTGCTGCTCCGCTCGCGGTCATATCGACCAACGGCAGATTCAGCTCAAAAGAATCATGAACCTCCTGAACCGGGGCTTCGTTGAAGAGCCGGTAGGTGGTTCGCAACACCTCGTGCCTTTGAATAATCGTTTCAAGACTCCGTTTGAGGGCTTTGCAATTCAGATCTCCATGAATGCGGATGGCAGTGGGAACGTTATAGAGCGCATTTTCGGGATGAAGTTGATCGAGGAACCAGAGTCGTTCCTGCGCAAACGAGAGAGGGATCTCGAAAGAGGCATCTTCCAAAGCATCGCCGCCGGGGATCGGGGCGGTCTTGTTTGGTTGCACTTTCTTTTCCTGAAAATCAACACTCATTCCGTCTCCCCCTGAATACTGGGTGCTTTCTCAGATGAGCGGCGCCGTTTTAACATGGGGATTGTTGGCGTCGCAGAAAGTTCTCCTTCAGCAATCGCCGTTGCCAGTCCGCCAATCGTTGGCGACTCGAATAAATTGCGGAGTGGCAGGTCGCGATTGAATGCACTATTCACCCGAGACATGACGCGAGTGGCCAGGAGCGAGTGGCCGCCGATTTCAAAGAAATTATCGTGAATCCCAGGATGTTTGATCCCAAGGACTTCCGCCCAAATTTCAGCAATTTTCTGCTCCATCGGGTTTCGGGGTGGAACGGCATTCTCGCTTTTGAAATCTGGAAGATCGCTGGGCTGTTGCAGTTTTTTTCGATCCACTTTTCCGCTGCCATTCAATGGCAATGCATCGAGTGGAACAAACGCAGAGGGCACCATGTAAGCAGGCAACTTTCGGGAAAGAAATTCGCGGAGTTCTGAAACCGTCCTGGCTATTCCGGGCCTGAACACGACGTAGCTAATGAGTTGGCGCGTTTTGGAGGAGTCTTCGCGCGCTGTCACGACACAATTTTGGATCGCGGGATCTTCCAGAAGAGCTGTTTCCACTTCACTCAGTTCAATTCGGAACCCCCGAATTTTAACCTGGTTGTCAAAACGTCCCAGAAATTCGATGCATCCGTTTGCGAGCCAGCGAACGCGATCGCCGGTTCGGTAAAGTCTGCTTCCATCTGCCGAAATGGTATTGAGTACGAATTTTTCGAGGGTAAGTTCGGAAGCATTCAAATACTGCGATGCCAATCCATCACCACCTACGAAGAGTTCGCCGGGAACGCCTATTGGTACCGGCTGGTTGAGTTCATCTAACACATAGACTTGTGTGTTACTGATCGGCATTCCGATCGGGACTGAGCGTTTGCCATCCCACGTACCGGGGAGAGTATAGCAGCAGGTGAAAGTGGTATTTTCTGTTGGCCCATACCCGTTAATAATGGTGGTGTCCGGTAGCTCCCGCAAAGCTTTCGCGACGTGTGAAGCGGAAAGGACATCTCCCCCGGCCAGCAGATAACGGACGCTTTTCAGATCCTGGAGGTGATTCTCTACCATCTCATGAAACAGGCCAGCTGTGAGCCACAAAGTCGTTGCTTTATTCTCACGAATCACTGTTCCGAGCTGTCCCAGCGAATCAAAATGCGCCGGGAAAACAACGAGCTTTCCTCCATTCAACAAGGGTCCCCAAAGTTCCAGGGTTGAAGCATCAAATGAAATGTTCGCAAACTGCAGGAAAACATCACTGGTGCTGAAGGGGAGGTAGTTGGTGCCCTTGACCAACCGCACTACCGCACGATGTGAAACCAGGACACCCTTCGGCTTCCCTGTGGAACCGGAGGTATAGATGACGTAGGCAAGATTTTCGGCTGTGATGGTCCGATTGAAATTATTGCCATCCTCATTGGCAAAATGTTCAGTGTCATCCAAGCAGACGACCTTCGATCCCTCGGGAGCCAGGGATTTAAATTTCTGCATCGTCACAAACACCGGCGACTTTGTGTCTTCGAACATGTAGGCGAGGCGTTCACGCGGCAGAGTGGGATCGAGAGTCACATAGGCTCCGCCTGCTTTCAGAATACCGACCAGGCCCAAAACCATCTCGAGAGATCGCTCCACGCAAAAGCCAACCATCGTGTTCGCGCCAACACCGAGCTTTTGGAGCCGTTTTCCCAACTGGTTGCTCCGCCTATTCAATTCCGAGTAACTTAGATGCTTGCCCTCGAACACGACAGCAACAGCATTGGGCGTTCTTGCACATTGCTCCTCGAAGATCTGTGGGATAGTTGCATTTCTTGGATACTCCGATGAGGTCTGGTTCCACTTAGTTACGACAAGATCCCGCTCTTCCAGGGGAAGTATGTTCAGTTGTTTGACCTTCGCATGGGGTTGAGCGGCGATGGATCCGAGGAGCGTCTGAAAATGGGAAACAATCCTGGTAATCGTAGATTGATCGAAAAGCTCAGTGCTATACTCGATGTCTCCCACCAGCCCGTTCAACGTCTCAGCCAGTGTGACAGTTAGATCAAATTTTGAAGTGCCGAGTTCAATTTCCTGAGAATCGATCTGGACTCCGGGCAATCGAAGCGCAGGGGCGGAGTCGCTTACAAATTGAAAAACCGTTTGAAACAACGGATTGCGAGCCCCATTGCGAGGGATCTTCAAATCATCAATCAGCTTCTCCACCGGCGCTTCCTGATGAGTCAAAGCGCCGTAAACGCTTTGCTTAACCCGATCCAACACTTCGGTAAACGTCGGGTTTTCTTCAAAATTGGCGCGAAAAGGCAGTGTGTTGATCAGTAAACCTATCAGTTGTTCGGACTCAATTCGAGCGCGCTCACTCATGGGGGAGCCAACGATTATATCATTCTGGTTCGAATAGCGATGAAGAAGAGTTTGGAACGCCGCCATGAGCGTTACAAAGAGAGTCGTATTACTTGCCCGGCTGACCTGCTTTACCCCGTTTAGGATAGCCAGCGGCATCTCAATTTTCTGTCTTCGACCGGCAAATGATAGGTTCGCGGGCCTCGGGCGATCGACGGGCAGTTCCAGAAGCGGGATTTCTCCACCTAAAGACTTTTTCCAATACTCAAGTTGCTCCTGGTAAGCAGGGCCTTCCATTCGGCGACGCTGGCCGGCTGCGTATTCTGGAAACTGCAGCTTTAGAGGCTGAAGGTTTGGACTCACGCCTTGTGCAATCGCCGCATAAGCAGTTGTAAGTTCCTGGTAAAACACCTGGAAAGACAAAAGATCGGAAATGATGTGATGCATCGTAAGCATCAGGATATGCTCCCTGTCTGCCAGCTTCAGGAAGCTCGCGCGAAACAGAGGGCCGCGAGAAAGATCGAAAGGCCGCTGGGATTCCTGACTGGTTCTCCGCTCGGTTTCTGTTGCCCGCTCTGCCACAGTCATGTCCCTGAGATCGACGATAGGGACCTCAAAGTAGACACTTTCCACAATTTCCTGCACCGGTTTTTCGTTTAGCAAAACGATACGGGTGCGAAGTGATTCATGTCGGCCGACGATCAATTGGATCGCTTGAGATAACCAGTCCAACCGGAGCTCTCCAGTAAGTCGCAATACGTGGGGGATGTTGTAAAGGGAGCTATTCGGCGCAAATTGGTCCAAAAACCATAAACTTTCCTGTGCAAAAGAGAGCGGATGGGGGCCGATTGCCAACAGGGGTGCGGGAACTTCTGCTTTGATGGCCGCAGTTTTTTTCATGAACCGCGCTTCCAGAATGGCACGCTGCTCCAACGAGGGCCTGGGGCTCGCCGGTTCGCTGCCAGGCGAGGGCGACCTGATAAAGGAATTCTGCTGCTCTTGCATCTGGTATCTCCGAGTACTGGCCTTATTTAACTGGCAATCCAAGCAATTGTCATCGGGGTCAAGAACGGTCGGGCTCTGCTCCCGACTTGGAGCAATCACTAGGCGTGCCCACTATAGAACCTAGCCGGAAATACTTGGGTTGTTGATTTCTGTAATCTGATCCCCAGCCATAAGGAGGTCAAATACCCGTTCGGCAAGTCCGGCAATGGTTGGTGCTTCAAAAATGTGTTTAAGTGGAATTTCCAGCTGAAACTGCTCCCGGACTCGAGCCATCGCCTGTATCGCCAACAAGGAATGACCGCCCAACTCAAAGAAGTTTTCGTAGATGCCAATCCTCTCTTTATTCAGCAGCTCCTGCCAGATCGCCGAGATTTCCTCTTCGCTCGGGGTTCGGGGCGCGACATATGCTTCCCCGGAGCCTGCTTCTTCAATCGGCGCTGGAAGGGCTGAGCGATCGACTTTTCCATTGGGCATCAAGGGCATCCGGTCAAGAAACATAACGGCGCTCGGGACCATGTATTCCGGGAGTCTTTGTTTGAGAAATTGCCGAAGTTCTGCGGCTGCCGCCTTATCTCCGACGACATAGGCGACGAGCACCTTTTCCCCATCCTCTCGAGGCTGAAACGCATTAACTACAACATCGCGAATTCCAGCGAATTCCTTGACTACCGTTTCGATCTCCTCCAGTTCAATCCTGAATCCTCGGATTTTCACCTGATGATCGATTCTCCCGAGAAATTCGAAATCCCCACTCGGCAAACAGCGCGCGAGGTCACCGGTGCGGTATAAGCGAGCTCCCGCCTGACCACTTAGATGATCTGGAACGAACCGGGCTGACGTTACATCCGGTCTGTTTAGATAACCCCGCGCCACGGTTGGACCGCCTACGTAAACTTCACCGGCTTCGCCCTGGCGGACGGGCGCTTTTGATTCGTCCAGGATATAAACCTGTGTTCCAGGAATCGCCTGACCGATTGTGACCTTTTCTCCCACCCTCAAGCGGGCAACGCTGCTCCAGACCGTGGCTTCCGTGGGACCGTATTCATTGCACAATCTGGCATGCGGAAGTGCTTTGCCGTGTTGTTCTACAACCTCAGCCGAGCAGGATTCCCCAGCCACGATAACCGTTCGCAAGGTGCTGATCGCTTCAGGGGAGGCTTGTTGGAGAAGCAGCTTGTACAATGAAGGTAATCCAAGAAAATGAGTTGCACGATTCTTCTGGATCGCACGGATGAGCTCTGAGGGGTCTTGATGCAATCCCTGCTCGGGCAGGACCAGGTTGCCTCCGCTGCAGAGGGTCCAGAAAATTCCAGCCACTGAGCTGTCAAAGGAGAAGGAAGAGATCATCACGTAGGCACGGATCGGCTCTTCGTAGTAAGTGAATCGTGCTTTATTCGATTGCACCAGGTTGCCCTGGGTTACGACGACTCCCTTGGGTTTTCCCGTCGACCCCGATGTGAAGATGACATAAGCCGCGTTATCCGATGCACTCGTAGGTTCCAGGTCGCTGTCCGCCTCCGCGCTAATGCTTTCCCAGTCGGAATCAATGCAGATAATACTCGAAGCGGTGACAGGAAGTTCCTCCTTGGCCAGCTGACTCGTGACGAGGACAGGGGCATTGATTTCATTTAACATCAACGCCAGCCGTTCAGTGGGATAGGACGGGTCCAGTGGGACGTAGGCACCACCAGCTTTAAGGACCGCCAGGATTGAGATCAGCATCTCCCGAGAACGTTCCAACGCAACCCCGACCAAAGATTCCGGGCCTACTCCGCGTTTCTGTAAGACGCGGGCCAACTGATTCGCGCGACGGTTAAGATTTCCATAGGTAATGAAATTCTCTCCGCAGGTGACAGCAACCGCCTGTGGAGTCCGGCTGGCCTGATGCTCAAACCATTCATGAATGGTTTTGAAGTTTTCTGGCTCTGGCGAGGGCACGGCGACCCCGTTGAAGAGTTCACTGAGCTTCAACTGGGGTGCTTCAACCCCCTGGGAAAGCAGCGCTTCGTAAGAATGCATAAAGTGTTGTATATCGTCCGAAGTAATCAGGCCAGTTTTGTACTCAAAAAAGCAGTCCACCTCTTCGGCCCTTTCGACGATGAAAAGCGAAAGATCGAATTGGGCTTCAGGCGGTGGGATATGAATCGGAGTCACAGAAAGACCGCCCATTTCGAAATCTGCCATGGAATCCATGAAGGAAAACCATGCCTGAAAGAACGGTGTTCCCTCGGAACGACTGGGACGAAGGTGCTCGACCAGCGATTCAAATGGAACGTCCGCATTGGCAAATGCCTCCAGGGAGGTCTTGCGGATATCTGTCAAGAATTCACGAAATGTAAGTCCAGCCGGGAGCGTGTTTCGAATCACCACCGTATTGACGAAAAAACCAATTAAATCTTCCGTGTCTGTATGGGTGCGCCCAGATACTGCGGTGCCAACCGAAATGTCATCCACCGAATTGCGAGAACGAAGTAGCGCCTTGTAGGTGGTCAGGAGCGTCATGAACAAAGTCACGTTTTCTCGCTGATTGAACGCTTTCACCTTTTTAAGAAGCTCTTTCGAAATCAACAAACGTTCGGTCGCTGCTTGCGCTGTCACAGCTTTCGCCGGAATCCAATCGAGCCGAGGGACAGCTCCGGCCAACTGATGGCTCCAATAGGCTACATGATTTGCGCGCTCTTCAACTGATTGCGCTCTCTGCCAGGCGGCGAAATCAGCGTATTGAATATTTAGAGTTTCGAGTGGAGCCGGAGAATTTGTCAGACAGGCCTCGTAGGCTGTTCGTAAATCTTCCAGGAGCACACCCACAGACCAGCCGTCTATAACAACCTGGTGGAAGCACAGGGTCAGCATGGATCTGCTTTCGGCAACCCTAAGGAGGGTGGCGCGAAAGAGCGGGGTTTTGGTAAGATCAAACGGTTCCTTCAATTCCGCGGCGCTTAATTCCAATGCCGTCCTCTCAGCATCATTCTCATGGCGTAAATCTATATTGCGCACGACTAATGCTAGCGCCGATTCGACCCGCTGCACCGGCCTCCCGCCTTTGAAGGAAAATGTGGTGCGAAGAATTTCGTGACGTTGCACTATGGCATTCAGTGCTTTTTCCAAAGCTGCTCCATTCACCTGACCACGTAACCAGAGCGCACGTGCGACATTGAATTGTGCTGTCCCCGGATTCATCTGCTCCGCAATCCAGATTCTCTGTTGAGCGAAAGAAAGCGGAATAGGCTCGGTTCTAGGAAAAGGAGCAATGCCAGCCGCCGAAGTCTTTTCGTGGTGGGCGATAAACTCTGCGACCTTCTCCAGCGTAGCATCCTGGCTGAACAGCATGGACAAAGGTAACTCCACGTTCAATTGTTCACGGGTCCGGCTGATGACTCGGTTGGCGGCAAGGGATGCTCCTCCAGCCGCGAAAAAACTCTCGTTTCTACCCACTTCGGAGACACCCAGGACCTCGCACCAGATCGATGCCAATTTGCTCTGGAGATCGTTCTGCGGTGCGTGTTGCTTTCGGTGTTCCGCCAATACCTTTTCGACCTGGTCAAGGATGCTTTTAAAATCTCCCGCCTCAAATCGAGCTTTCAGCTTGGCATGTTGGATCTTGCCGATCTCGGTTTTCGGTATTTCGCTCTTTCCCAGAGCAATCAGATAATCTGGCTTAATCCCGTTTTGCTGGGCAACGCGTGCGCGGATTTGCGTGAGCAGTTCAGCCAGAGGGTTGCTGCCTTGCTCGGCACAACTGAAAAAGATGGCGAGTTGTTCTGCCTCCGCTCCCGGGGGGCGCACCGCGCATGCTGCAACATAGGAAAGCTCAATGCCGCTAATCTGTTCCACGACCGATTCAATGTCGTGGCTGTAATAGTTCACCCCGTTGATGATGATGATGTTTTTCTCACGACCGGTGATTGTGAGTCGCCCGTCCCTCAAGAACCCAAGGTCTCCGGTTTTGAACCATCCATCCGGCGTGAACACTTCTCCGTTCATTTCCGGAATGTTGTAATACCCGGACATAAGGGTCAGCCCTTTAAACTGCAAACGCCCGATCTCTCCCTCATTGATTGGTTCATCGATCTCGTTGACGATACGGATGCATGATCCGGGAATCGGTAGTCCCACTTCCGCGAATTGATCCGAGTCTGATGTCAGGTTGAGTCGGAATCGATCTCCGTAAGTGACGCCGGAAGATGTTTCGGACATACCCCAGGCCGGGCGCATCGCATCCTGGCGAAGGCTATGTTGCGCGAGCAGTTGGAGAAAGGTGCGAGCTGTCCGTGGCACCACTGCTTCTCCCCCGTTCAGAAGGTGACGGACACATGAAAAATCCCAATGCCTGCGGCCGATTTCCCTGGCTCGTTCGTTGACAAGTCCAAAGGCAAAATTCGGAGCGAATGTAACCGTTGCCCTAAAACGGTGGATCAAGTCCAGCCAGCGCAATGGATTCTGCAGAATGAAAGCCGGTGCCACATGGATCTGCGTGCAACCCGTGAAAATATCCCGCAGATGAAAATAAATAAGGCTCGCTACGTGATCCAGCGGCATCCAGGACAGCGACACATCTTCTGAGGAAAATCCATTCATCTGAACGGAACCCACTGATCGGGCCATCAGATTGCGATGGCTTAGCATCACACCTTTTGGAACGCCAGTGCTTCCAGAGGTCAACATGATCACCGCTAAAGTTTCGCCATTCGGCATCTGCACCAGGTCGTCGGGTTCGTTGGTTCGGAGAGTGTCGAGGGATACACTCCGGAACCCTTTCATTTCGGGAAAACGCTCCAACCCTCGTAGCTTTTGATGTTGGGATTGCGAGGCAACAAACATTGGCTGAACCAAAAGATCCCATGCGCTCCTGAGCTTAAGAACTGACGCGTTGTCCTGGTCATAGTCAGTGGGGATGGCTACCGGTATTGGAATAAAACCTCCCAAAATTGCTCCCCAAAAGGCGGGGATAAAGTCGCGGCTGAGATCACATTGCAGAATGATAGGAGCCCCGGCTTGCAAACCGATTTTTCGAAAGCCACCTAGAATACTCGTCGCTTCCTGCCAGAGTTCGGTGTAGGTGCAAACGGTCTCAGATCCATCGGGCCCGATATGAACGATTTTGTTGTCCGGGAAATCTGCGACTGTCTTGGCGAAGGTTTCTACGAGGGTGGCAGGTTGTTGTTCGAAGCCAACAATATCGCCTCCGTAATTGAGCGAAATTTTGCGTAGGGCGGGTGGCGGTGATTCAGTTCCGGTCCTGTCAGAAAGCTTCATTTCGACTCCTTCATCCGCTCCAACTGGAGAAATTATTGTCTCCAGTTAGAGCGTTATGAAATGACACCAGACCTGCACCGCGCAGTGAATCAGGCTGACACCCGATTCGACTGCAACCGCGGTTATGTTTCCGCGGTCAGGCATTTGCCGATTAGTTCACCCCTACGAGGTGGAATACGGCTGGCACGGGCGTTCCGTCTCTCAGGACTTTTGCACTCACAAATTCGAGTCCGTTCATGGTCCAAACGATTACTCGTCCGTTGCCACCTTGCAGAACGATGTCGGCGGAGCCGTCGTCGTTCAGGTCACCGAGACCTACGAGTCTCAATTGCGGAAAGAGAGTTCCGCTCCGGAGTGCCGCTTGCTTGGTGACAGCTCGACCGTCCATCAGCCAGGCGGCGATGCGGCCCGTCGTGTGCTGCCAAAGAATGTCATTATTGCCATCGTTATCGATGTCCCCGGCGAAAGACCTGACCCATCCTGCGCCCATCGGTCTGCCTTCATTCAAGAGCTTCGCGTTCGCAATGCCGGTTCCTTGAGCATTGAGTTCCCAAAGGACGACACGGCCATCGCCACGTTTCCAAACAAAATCAGGACGACCGTCGCGGGTGAAGTCGGCCACTCCGACCAGTTTCCATGAAACTGCCGGCGCCGTGATACTGACTACTGACAAAACGTTCGTCTTGTTCATCAATGACACAACAATCCGACCATTCGCTTTGTTAGTCCAAACCACATCTTTTTCGCCATCGTTGTTGAAATCAGCCAATGCCACTCCATACCAGGCCGGTCCGATCGCAGGAATGCTGACGGCTGATGAGAAGTTAGTGCCGGCGAAGAGCCAGTAAGAAGAAGCCCCTTCTGCGTGTTGCCACAACATGCGTGGGATCTTCTGTGGAACCTGTGCCACGAGGTGCAACCGTGCTATGCCTCTTCGAGAAACTCCGCTCACATCCTTAAATCCGCCAACGATCAGGATCTTCTGTTGTGATACCACCGTAATGCCCAGGACATATTCTTCTGGCAATGGATTAAAAGCTGCGTCGAGCGAGCCATTGGAGTTCAACCGGGCGATGCGCTGGCGGGTTTCACCGTTTACGGTTGAAAAATAACCGCCAACCAAAATCTTCCCATTTGCCAGGGCCTTCACAGATTCAACGAAATCGTTGGTTCCAACTTGTGCATTAAAGGTGCCGTCCAGAGTCCCATTGGTGTTCAATCGAACCACGCCATGATGTTCAATGGTGTTCACATTAGTGAAATGCCCACTGACCAGGTATTTGCCATCTGGTTGAATCGCCAAAGTATAAAGGGAAGAACGTTCATGGAAGGTAACCGGTGCGAACGAGGTGTCCACGGTGCCGTTCATATTCAACCGGACGATTTTGTTGTGCGGTTGATCGCCGAAACCACGGAACCATCCGACCACCAGGATTTTGTTGTTCTGGATGTAGATATTCTTTACCCAGTCTTCACGAGCGCCGTTGCCCGGGTTGAAGGTGGTATCCAAGCTGCCGTTGGCATTCAATCGCGCAATGCAGCTGCGGGCAGTCCCATTGTAGGAAAGGAATCCGCCGCCGATCAGGATTTTGCCATCGGTTTGCACGGCAATGCTGAATAGAAAGGGAATATCGTTCGGGTCGGAAGGGAAGAAGGCGCCTTCTACACCGGAGCCGGGATTAAAAGAAGTATCGAGCGTGCCGTCGGCATTGAGCCGAGCCACGCGGTTGCGTGCCACACCGCCGATAGTGGTGAACTTGCCGCCGATCAAAATCTTGCCATCAGTCTGCACTGCGACGCAACGCACCCAGTCGTTGGGAACGGCATTAAAGGTCTGATCCAGTGAACCATTGCTGTTTAAACGGGCAATGAACTTTCGGTCCACTCCGTTGTAAGTCTGGAAGGCGCCGGCAATGATGATCTTGCCGTTTGGTTGAACAACAGTTGTTTCAACAAGTTGATCCGTCCCAGATCCGGGGTTAAAGGTGAAGTCTACCCAGTTGGTAGAAGCTGATACTGACCAGGCCATCGAGATGACGGCAAAGAGCGTAATAAGGAATTTTCGTTTCATACTATAATCGGCAGGGACTAAGTGCATACTATTTTAGCGAAGAAGTGAATCCTACCGCGTGCTACCTGAACTACCGGTGTGCCCATTACGGCATCAAGGGAAGCTCTGAAGTGCCTTGTCCCCTTGCGGGGGTCCTCCAAACCCTGAGGCGAAAAAAGTTTGGATGGGGATGTAGCATTTCAGTGCGTGGCTCTACCGTTGAGTAGGGGCGGGGCATCGTGGGGATGCAACGAAGGAACAAGATTAAGTTACCTCTCGATGCACACGCCAACCCAACGTGTTTCTTTGATGATAAACTTCTTGATCTCGACCTGGACACCGGTCGCCCCAAACTCCTGCAACACTATCCCGGCGATTTCCTCCGCCAACGTTTCCAGTAAGCGCCATGTTTTGCCATCACCGAGATGCAATAAGCGCTGTGCCACTGCGAAATAATTGATGGTCCTGGATATATCGTCGGTGGCGGCGGCGGGGCGAAAATCGTGGGCTATCTCCAGACTCAACAGCAATCGTTGTGGCAGAGCTCGTTCTTCGTCCGGGACCCCGATCCGATAAAACACTTCCAGTTCGTTGATGATAATCTTGTCCATACAGTACGCCGATCAAAAGGCTTCTTAACCACGGATAGACACGGATGAACACGGATTGGAGAAGCGCACCATCATGGTTTTCATCCGTGTCTATCCGTGTTCATCCGTGGTTAAATTCTTTTTCCATGCACCGCTTTTAACAATATTCGCGTTGGCTGGTTCAGCTCCATCTTCATTGCTTCCTGCAGTCTCACCCAACGGAACTCCTGCGCTTCCTCGTTCAAGGTGACTTTGTCTGGCCCAGCGGTGCAGCACGTGTAGTTCAGCAAGATGAAGTGAGCCTCTCGATAAAACTCCCTGGAATGAATGCAATCCTGGACCAGCACAAACTCAATCGTGTCGATTTCAAGATCAGTCTCTTCTTTGATTTCTCGACGAAGCGCTTCCAGGGATGACTCTGATCTTGCTTCGAAAATGCGGTGAGGGCTTTCAAGGATTTGTTAATTTAGTATTAGAGGTTTGTTTTTCAAAATCCACAGGTGATTTGTAGCCCAGAGAGCTGTGGAGGCGCTTT
>JBKJKE010000240.1:0-89545 GCA_046597605.1 Limisphaerales bacterium
TATTTCACCACTCCGCCGATTCGTTTTTGACGCCAAATAATTATTTGGCTACTCCGCCGATCCTGCCGAGACGCCAAATAATTATTTGAGTACTTTTCCCATCCGGCGGAGACGTGAGATAATTATTTGAGTACTCCGCCGAACCGTCGGAGTAGCCAAATAATTATTTGGCCACCCCGCCGATCGGTTTTTCACGCCAAATAATTATTTGAGTAGTTCGGAATATGGAGGGAAATGGGCAGCGAATGGTTCTTTCTCTCGAAAAGCTTCATCTTCGTCTCCAACATTCACTTCCCTCAATCCTCATCCCAATCATGCCGGTCAACTTCAAATTAGTTTCCGGCCAGCCACTAGGTAGAGTGCTTTAGCTGACTTCTTACTTTTTAGGCAACCATTTCTTCCATATCAGGGCGAAGGCCTCAACGTTTGCTTTGCCGACCGGCATCAGCTTCGTATTGTCGATTATTGCGGGGGGATTCTTTTTGAAATGAACCTTGTTGATGATGTGTTCGACCGAGCGATAGCCGTAATTATAAACATCCTGGCCGAGGAGCATTTCCACATGGCCGCTACGAACATATTTAAGTTGCTGGGGCAGGGCATCCACCGAAACGCATTTGATCGTGCCCGGCTTCCACCTGAGTGCGTCGTCGGTGAACAACGGCCAGCCACCTAAAAATCCCCAACCGGTGATCTGTGGGTTTGCCTGCATCACCTGTTCAATCTTCGCAACGGCATCCTGCGGGGTCTCTTTATGGTAATAGACGTCGAGCAATTTGATCCCCGGATGCTTCGTGGCCTCTGCGCGAAACCCGGCGGCGCGTTGCTGCAAGTTCGCCGCATTGGGATTCCCATCAATCGCGGCGACTACTCCTTTTCCTTGGAGGAGTTTGGCCAATTCTTTGAATGTTTCTTCCCCACATTTGAAATCATCAATGCCGATGGAAACAAACCGTTTACTCTGTGGGGCGTCGCCGGAGAAAGTTACTACCGGCACTCCTTGTGCGGCAGCTTTATTGATGGCGTCGGTCAATTTGTTCGCATCCGAGCAGCTAATGATAATGCCGTCAGTAGCACCGAGAAGAAGCTGTTCAATGAACTCGGCCTGCTTCTGGGAATCTTCTTCGTTGGGTGTGCGCCAATCAATTTTGATGGTGATGCCATGTTTTGCGCCCAACTCGCGAGCGGCGTCGTTGGCACCAACACGGGCGGCTTCAAAGAAAGGATTGCCCTGGGATTTGGCGATCATGCCGATGCTGTAGCTCTTTTGCTGTGCTGCAACAGTGAAGGAAGTCGTCAGCGAAGCAGCGAGGAAGAGAAAGCATTTGAACCAATTGGAAACGGAGCTCATGCCAACGAAATTAAGGAAACGAAGGTAGAGCGGCGAGTTTTTACTTTGGGAGCTGGTCCCAGGTCGGAACTCAGGCGATACCTCTATTAAGATCTGCCTGTTGTGAGCTGTCTTGAGCCATTATAACAACTGTATGCGAAAGTTTTCACGGCACCCGTTCCAGCAGTCCTGCTGGATGCTTCTTTTCGGTGCCGTTCTCCTGTTCTGCCAATCTGCCGTTGCAGAAATCAAAGTTCAGCTCCAGGAGAAGCGAACCTGGGAGTTCAAGGAAAGTGGCGTTCGCTTTAACAATGATTTTTCCGGAGGACGCCTCAATGAATGTTCACAGACCGGGAGCAATCTGTTCCGCATTAGGATTCGGCCAGAGAATGTTCCAATCAACAATAGCCCCTGGTTTGCGTTTCAAGTGGTATCCGCGGAAACCAAAGAAATCACCGTCACGCTGACTTACCAGGATGGGAATCACCGCTATCACCCGAAGATCAGTTCCGATGGCGTGAATTGGAAGATGCTCGGGGCAAACGCTTACCGACGGGATCGCGAGAAGAATGAAGGAATTCTGACGTTTAAGGTGGGACCAAAACCCATCTGGATTGCAGGGCAGGAATTGATCCGAGGTAAGGAGTTGACGGAGTGGATGGAAAAAATGGCGAAACGCAAATCCGTCGAGAAGAGCCTGGTCGGGAAGTCGATTCAAGGACGCGCGATTGAGGAACTACAAATTGGAAATCCGGCCGGCACGAACTTCGTGTTTGTCATCGGTCGCCAGCATCCGCCCGAGGTGACAGGATCCTTTGGTTTGATCGCCTTTACCGAAACGATTGCGGCAGATACTCAACTGGCTTCAGATTTTCGAAAACAGTTCCGCACGATCGTTGTGCCCTTAATGAACCCTGATGGAGTGGAGCATGGACATTGGCGGCATAATCTCGGGGGCGTGGATCTCAATAGAGATTGGAATAAGTTTTCCCAGCCTGAGACGACTTTAGTGCGGGATCACTTGCTTGAAATTGGCAAGGAGAAGGGAGTTCGCGTTTTCCTGATGCTGGATTTCCATTCCACCCAGAATGATATTTTCTACACTCAGACCGACTCCGAAAAAACGTTTCCGAAGGATTTTACAAAAAATTGGCTCGCGGCGATCAATCAAAGGTTTCCGGATTACAAGGTGACGCGAAGCGGTTCGCACGATCCTGATGGCAGCACTTCCAAAGTTTGGGGCTTCCTGCAATTCGGTTCGCCTTGCATCACCTACGAGCTCGGGGATGGAACAGACCGTGCAGGGATCAAACAAATCACCTCCGGGGCAGCCGAAGAGATGATGAAGATGTTTCTGGTTGAGATTGGAGAGCTAAAATCTCAGGTGGAACGATAGGCGACGGGATTGCCTTCTGGCAGTGCGCCTATACCGCATGAACAATAAGCTTGGTGCTGCCTGCCCCCGTCGATAAGGTCTGCCGCCATGAATCATGTCGGCATCGGCTACGATGTTCATCAGCTTGTCCTTGGGCGAAATTTAGTGCTCGGCGGGGTTGAAATTCCTCATGATAAAGGCCTTGATGGTCATTCCGATGCAGATGTTTTGCTGCACGCCATTTGCGATGCGGTTCTTGGGGCACTGGGGGAGCGTGATATTGGTCACTTTTTCCCCAATACAGATCCGCGTTGGCGAAATGTTCCCAGCAAAGTGTTTTTGCAGGAAGCGGCACGGCAGGTGATATTGCGTGAGGGAAAAATTATTAATATTGATGCAACGCTGATTGCGGAAGCCCCTAAGATTGGAGCCCATGTTCAGGCAATGAAGCAGAACATCGCTGAGGCATTAGGGGTGAGTCCTGCACGGATCGGAGTCAAAGCGACTACGAATGAGCGCATGGGTTTCCTTGGACGAGAAGAGGGAATCGCGGCGATGGCGGTTGCAAGTGTAGATCTTCCAGAAAATTATGGCCAAAGCTGAGATCAGTTGGAAACGGGTTACCGAAGAGGGCGAAAAAATCCAATGCTATGCCCACCGGTTCGGTGGCGAATACATTTTCTATCATCGTGGTCGTCGCTATGACACCTGGCAGAAAATAGAAGAGCCCCCACTGGAAGATTGGCTGGAGCTGTTAGACTCTGTCCAAAGACGAATCACGCGACGATTGCTTCCTCCGATAGAAGAGACTCGAGTGAAGAAAATGATTTTGGACAGATTTCCGGGTACGAATTTCAACGAGTCCACCGAGGATTGATCATTCTAAACACATGCGTCCGCTTATCCTGGTTTCACCCAGCACTGAAAAGAAAGGTTCGGAGTTCGCGGATTCCTCGATTAGTCTGTCGAACCGGTATTTCGAAGCACTCCTTAAGGCTGGGGCGATGCCACTGGGGATGCCTGTTCTCAGCTCCCGGGAATTGATTGCTGAGTACGTGGCGTGTTGTTCCGGTGTGGTGCTCACAGGTGGGGATGACGTTCAGACTCAAATTTACGCCCCAGATCTTCCAGCTGAACTGGCCAGTAAAGCCGGCCCGACTGAACCGGAGCGGGACATTTTGGAACTGATGCTGGTTTCCGAGGTGTTTCGTCAACGCAAACCGCTGCTCGCGATTTGCCGGGGACACCAGGTGTTGAATGTGGCTTTGGGAGGGACGCTGATAGTGGATATTCCGACCCAACTACCCGAGGCGATCAATCATCGGTGTATGGACAGGAAGAACCAACCTGTGCACAGTGTGCAATTGACGCCGGGTTCAGATTTGTCAAAGTGGCTAGGTTGTCAGACGCTGAAGGTGAACAGCACCCACCACCAGGCGGTAGGGCAGGTGGCGGAACCGTTGGAAGTGGTTGGCAGGGCAGAAGACGGAGTGGTGGAAGTCATGGAATTGAAAGATAAGTCGATGTTGCCCTTCCTGGTGTCAGTGCAGTTTCATCCGGAACGGCTGGCGGAAAAGCACAAAGAATTTAGCAAGTTGTTCAAGCGGTTTGTTCAGGCGGCAGCGGAAGTTTTCCAGAAATAATATGAAAGGAAAAATCATGGTGGTAGAGGATACGGCAGATGTCCGTGACCTCCTTAGTAAGATCTTGAAGGCCGGCGGATACGAGCCGATCCTGAAAGCAAGTGCCACCGAGTTGAAGGAAAGCTTCACTGGGATCCAGCCAGACCTGGTTTTTCTGGACCTGGTGCTGCCAGATGGAGATGGCTTGGAACTTCTCCCGCATATCAAGAGACATTGGCCCGACACGGAGGTCATTGTCTTGACCGGAAACGCAACCTTCGATGCTGCGGTCGAAGCCACCAAGCGGGGCGCCTATCATTTTCAGAATAAACCTTTCGATCCTAAAGCCCTTCTTATCCAGGTGGAGCGCGCCTTGGAACACAAGCGTTTGACCGAAGAGGCCAGCAGCTTGCGCCAGGCAATCACGACGATGAGCGGCACCACTTCGCCGATTTTTCAAAGCCCCTCCATGAAGATGGTTGTTCGCACGATCGAGCGTGTAGCACCGAGCGACGTTTCAATTTTGATCACCGGCGAAAGTGGAACCGGTAAGGAAGTTATCGCGGACTTGATCCACACGTTGAGCCCGCGCAACAAAGGGCCGATCATCAAGATCAATTGTGCCGCGCTTCCCCGCGAATTGATCGAAAGTGAATTGTTCGGATCCGTGAAGGGCGCCTTTACCGGTGCCAACGTGGATCGTGAAGGATTATTCCGGCAGGCTGAAGGGGGCACTCTGTTGCTGGACGAGTTATCGGAAATGCCGATCGACACCCAGAGCAAGTTGCTGCGAGTCCTGCAGGAAAAGGAAGTTCGCCCCGTGGGTGGCCGCACCAGCTACAAGACGGATTGCCGAATCATTGCCGCGACGAATCGCAAACCGGACGAAGCGATCAAAGACGGTAAGATGCGGGAGGATCTGTTTTATCGCATCAGCGCAATCTCTGTTCATCTGCCTCCGTTGCGTGAGCGTCGCGAGGATATCTTACCCCTGGCCAACGCTTTCCTCCGGAAATTTTCCGCACAGGCGAACCGCAACATTACCGGCTACACAGAAGCTGCCGGTGAAAAGCTGCGAGGCTTTGAATGGCCGGGGAACGTGCGTCAGTTACAGAACGAAGTGCAGCGAGCCGTATTGATGTCCGAAGGTACCGCCATCGATGTGCAGGATCTCTCCATTACGAGCCCGAGCAGTGCTGAAGGTGAAGTGCAGGATCTCACACTCATGGAAGCCATGGAGCGGAACACGATTATTCAGGTGCTCAAGGAAACGGGGGGTAATAAACTGGAAACCGCGCGACGCCTTGGGATTGGACGGCAGACGCTCTATAACAAGATTAAAATTTACGGGATAGAAACCTGACCCTGGGATGTTTCAAAAAGCCGCGTGTGAACGCGGCTTTTTGCTGTACACATTTGAACAAACGCTTTGCGAAGTTCTCGGGTTGATTTAGTTTTAGCGGATTCTCTCATGAGAAAATCTCGCGATGTCGAAGGAGTTCATCAAAATAGCCGGTGCCCGGCAGCATAATCTCAAGAACCTGACGCTTAGCATACCTCGGGACAAATTGGTCGTGATCACAGGGCTAAGCGGTTCCGGGAAGTCTTCGCTCGCATTCGACACCATCTACGCGGAGGGGCAGCGCAAATACGTTGAGTCTATCTCGGCTTACGCCAGGCAGTTTCTGGATCAGATGCAAAAGCCGGACATGGATCACATCGAGGGTCTTTCTCCAACGATTGCAATTGAGCAAAGGATCTCGGGAACGAATCCGCGATCAGTGATCGCGACCACGACGGAAATCTACGACTACCTGCGACTGCTTTTCGCTAATGTGGGGCAGGCCCATTGTCCAGAGACGGGCGAACCAATTACTCAGCAAACCACGAGCGATATCGTGGATAAAATACTCCTGCTCCCTTCCAAAACGCGGGTGATGCTTTTGGCTCCGGTTGTTTCGGATCAAAAAGGTGAGTTCCGGGATGTGATCGAGCGACTGGCACGCGAAGGATTTGTGCGCGCCCGAGTAGACGGACAATTGGTAGAGTTGGGTGCCAACCTCCGGGTGAAGCTCGATGCCAAACAGCGGCATACGATCGAAGCAGTGATTGATCGCCTGGTTATCGACGACAAGATCCGTGTTCGTCTGAGTGATTCTGTTGAGACGTCCTTGCGCTGGGGCGAAGGGCGCTTGTTGGTGCTGGATCAACCTCCTGGTAGCGAGTCGAGTGCGACATGGAAGGAAACTCTTTATTCCAACCGGAACTATAGCGCGGGAACGGGGAAGAGCTTCGATACTCTGACACCAAAACATTTTTCTTTTAATTCACCGTCAGGCGCTTGCTCCGTTTGTCACGGGCTTGGCCAAAAAATGGTTTTTGATCCTGTGATCGTTGTTCCAGATCTGGATAAGTCTTTGGAAGGTGGTGCGATTCAACCCTGGCGGCGCGGGGGCAAAAGGATGGTGACTTATTATAAGGCGTTGCTGCGAGGTGTCACAGCGCACTTTGAGCAAAGCATGGAGACTCCCTACAAGGATTTGCCTGAGGATTTCAAGAAGACGCTTTTGTACGGGACAGGCGACTCGGAATTGGAGTTAACATTTTGGCGTGCCGGCAAAATGAGCAAGGTCCAGAAAGCTTTCGAGGGCGTGATCCCGAACATGGAACGATTGTACGCGGAAAGCGAAAGTGAGTTTACCAGGAATCGATTGAAAGCGTTTATGAACCCGCAGCCGTGTGACGCTTGCGGCGGCAAACGTTTAAAGCCTGAGATACTTGCCGTGACATTGGGCGGAGAAAAAGCCGTCTCTTCAGGTGGACTCCTTCAAACAGGAAAGGCAGGGGGGCGTAAGACGAAAGTTACCGCTGCTGCACCAACTGACCAGCCGGGACGCAGAATCCCAGGTCTTTCTATAATGGATATTTGCGCGCTTTCAGTGGAAGCGGCGGACGAGTTCTTTGCTCGATTAAAACTTTCCGAATTCCAGCAAAAAATAGCAGGCGAGGTGATCAAAGAGGTCCGCTCTCGCCTTGGCTTTCTGCGCAATGTCGGTTTGGGTTACCTGACTCTGAATCGTGAAAGCGGCACTCTCAGTGGAGGTGAAGCGCAACGTATCCGATTGGCCACCCAGATTGGGGCTGGCCTGGTGGGCGTGCTTTATGTCCTTGATGAACCAAGCATTGGATTGCATCAGCGGGATAATGAGCGGTTGCTGAAAACGTTGGAAAATTTGCGAGATCTGGGGAATTCGGTCCTGGTGGTCGAACACGATGAAGACACCATCAGTCGCGCCGATTACATCCTGGATCTGGGACCTGGAGCTGGAGTCCGCGGAGGAGAGTTGGTTGCTGCCGGTACAATAGAAGAGATCAAAGCTAATCCGCGTTCGCTCACTGGACGTTATCTCACTGGTGAACTGAGTATCCCAATACCGAAGAACCGCAACAAAGTATCGGAACGGGGATGGCTGGAGGTGATCGGGGCGAGTGAGAATAACCTCCGCAATGTCGATGCAAAGATTCCACTTGGAACAATGACCTGCGTTACCGGTGTTAGCGGTTCAGGCAAGAGCACATTGGTTGATGACATTTTGCGACGGGCCTTGTTTCGGAAGCTCCACGGCTCCAAGGAGCAGCCCGGTGCGCACAAATCCATCCGAGGCTATGAAGGATTGGAAAAGGTTATTGTCATCGATCAATCTCCAATTGGGCGGACCCCTCGCAGCAACCCGGCGACTTACACTGGAATCTTCAATCAAATCCGGGATCTCTTTGCGAAGCTCCCGGGAGCAAAGATTCGCGGCTACGACACGGGGCGATTCAGTTTCAATGTAAAGGGTGGACGATGTGAGAAATGCCAGGGCGACGGGCTTATTAAAATAGAGATGCACTTCCTTCCGCCGGTATACGTGACATGCGAAGGGTGCAACGGACGACGATACAATCGAGAAACCCTGGAGATTAGTTACAAAGGGATGAACATCGCCGACGTGCTCGATATGACTGTCGATGAGGCTGCCACCTTCTTTAGAGCAGTGCCGCAAATCTATGAGCCACTGGCAACACTGGCGGACGTTGGCCTGGGATATATTCGGTTGGGACAATCCGGGACGACTCTTTCGGGGGGCGAGGCTCAGCGAATGAAGCTTGCAGGTGAGTTAAGCCGGCGAAGCACAGGGAGATCGCTCTACATCCTGGACGAACCGACCACTGGTTTGCATTTTCATGATGTCGCCAAGTTATTGGAAGTGCTGTTTAGATTGCGTGCTTCTGGAAACACATTGTTAATTATCGAACATAATCTCGACGTGATCAAAACCGCGGACTGGATCATTGATATGGGACCGGAAGGGGGATCGGGTGGCGGGGAAATCGTGGCCGAAGGAACGCCCGAGGACGTGGCTGCATGCGGTGCTAGCTACACCGGGCATTTTTTGAGTCGAATCCTCAAGCAAATCCTCTGATACTTCGTTCAATTGATGAGTCGTCTTCTTTATATATGCCTGCTGTTGATCTGTCACGTGGCTGCTGCTGCACCCATCGGAGAAACACGCGCTTTCACGACTGCTGTTGAGATTTTCCGCGACAAAAAGTACGACCTGGCGGAGCGCAGTTTCGATGCATTCTTAAACAAACATCCAAATTCCGACTTTCGGGCGGAATCCGTTCTGTATCTGGGCAAATCGAAGGTGCATCTGAACGATAATACCGCAGCTATTGAACTGCTGGAGAAGAAACTTCCTGAAGCGGGGTCTTTTGCTGATCAATACCGTTATTGGATCGCTGAAGGTTACTTTCGCACGGAGAAATTTGAGATAGCCGCCGAGAAATACGCAGACGTCGTAAAAAACCATTTGGACTCACCTCTGGTCCTGGAATCTGCCTACAACAAATCGCTTTGCTTTTCGAAGCTTGGCCGATGGAACGAGGTGATTGAGTTGCTCGGACCTGAACGAAGTTTTAGGAAGCTCACAGAGTCAAAACCAAACGATCGTTTCGCTATTTTTGGGATGCTCCTTTTGTCCGAAGCTTTGTTCATGGAGAAGAAATTCTCGGAGGCTGAGCAGCAACTCAAGCTTTTGGAAGGCCGCACGCTCGACCCCGATGCACAATGGCGGCAGCAATTCCTGATGGCCCGAACTCAATTGGCTCTTGGCAGTCTTCCTCTGGCGATAGTGACCAGCAGTAATGCCGTTGCGCTGGCGCGCGTATTGGGTTTGCAGATTCAGACAGTGGACACAACCCAGGTCCAGGCGGAGATCTTCGAAAAAGCGGGCCAGCTCAGCGAAGCCGCGGCGGTTTATGAACAGAACATTGCTGCGGGGTTGCCGCAGGAACATCGTCGGCATGCCCTGTTTAAAACGATTCAACTGACCATCGCGCAGAATAAAATTTCAGAAGCGATTACCAAGCTTGAGCAGTTTGTAAATCAGAACACGAACGATTCCACGCTCGACCTTGCGAACTTTACCCTGGGTGAGTTGCGGTTGAAGCAGGTTTTTGCTTTGAGCGAAGCACCCCGCACGAACGGAACCCAAACCGTTTTCACTAACCTCGCTCAATCCGCGTTGAGTAGCTTTAACCAAGTCATTTCGAATCATCCAGGTAGTGAGTTTGTCGGCAAGGCGTACTTGGACCGGGGTTGGTGCCTATGGATTGAAGGGAAATATCTGGACGCTCAGACGAGCTTTGCCGAAGCCACCGCGAAGTTGCCGCTTTCAGAAGAGCAGGGAATCGCGCGATTCAAGTTGGCTGACACTCAGTTTCTGAACGGGGATTTTGCGGGAGCAATTTCGAACTACAACAAGCTGCTTCAGGAGTATGCAGAATTTCCAGCGGTAAAGGGGACCCTTTTTGACAATGCGCTCTACCAAATTGTTCGGGCTGGATTGCACAACGGAGATATGGCTGCGTGCTCTAATGCGATGGGCAAAATTTTGGAATGGTATCCCAATACGGGTTATGCAGATCGTTCCGTGTTGCTGGTTGGGCAAGGTTTGAATGCGTCGGGCAGTCCTGCGGAAGCCCGGAAGCTTTTTTCAGATTTTTTAAAAAGGTGGCCGGCTGCCACCCTCGCTCCCGAAGTGCAGTTGGCTTTGGCCCAGACTCACATGCGTGAGGCGCAATGGGCGGAAGCTATGGGCAGTTTGGAAAATTGGACGGCGACCTACACCAATAGCACTCTTGGGCCGCAGGCGGAGTTCTCAAAAGCGCTGGTGAGCTTTCAGGCGGGGATGGAGACCAATGCGCTTGGCCTTTTTACAAACTTCATTGCAAAGTATCCGACCAACATTCTCGCAGCATTTGCGCAGAACTGGATTGGAGACTTCTATTATAACCGGGACGAATTCGCGTTGGCCGAGTTGAATTATCAACTGGTCAGCAAACTGAATCCTTCGCAGGAGACTGCGTGTCAGGCGAAAATCTCTGCCGCCCGTGCTGCTTTTCATCGGGATGACTTTCAACAAGCGCACGCTCATTTCTTGAGCATCATCAATGACAACGGTGTACCCACGCAATTTGTGGCTGAAGCTTATTTTGGATTGGGCGACACAATCTTTTCACAATTCATGACGAATACGCAGTTTCCTGCGGAGGAGTTTCGCCAAGCCGTGTCGGCTTACATCAAGGTCACCAATCCAACGAACGCGCTCTCAGCCCTTGCATGGGGCCGGTTGGGGGAATGTCACCTGCAATGGGCCAATCAATACAAAGAAAAATCGGCGTATGATTTGGCAACCAACGCCTTCCAGCAGGTGATAGATTCGCCGACGGCTGATTTAAAAGGCAAGAGCCTGGCGCGTTTAGGAATGGGCAAAGTCATGGAGGCTATCGGTCAACCGTTAGCCGCCAAGGAACACTATGCCAAGGTCATTTATGTCCCTCAAGGGGAGCAGTTTGACGCCAGGTGCTTGAAAGAAGCGGCCCTGGCCTCCGCCAAAATCTACGAAGCAGAAGGTAATTGGGAACAGGCGATGAGCGACTACGAGCGACTGATGCAGTTGGTCCCCGCATCCCGACCTGCCGTGGAAAAGAAGATTCTGGTCATCAAACAAATGCAGAACCGTTAGGTTCCGGCGGTTTGACACTGATTTTCGGTTCCATTACCGTGAATCGTATGAGTGATACGATCCAGAGTGAAGAAGCGGTGAAATTGACCGAGAGCGCCGCGAAGCAGATCAGTGTGATGCTGACCCAGGAAGAGAATAAAAACAAAGTTTTGAGGGTCTACGTCGAAGCAGGGGGATGCTCTGGAATGCAATATGGAATGTTGTTTGATGAACAGCGTCCCGATGACCATGTCACGGAGCTCAATGGCGTCTCTGTCGTCGTGGATACCTTCAGTGCCAACTACCTGCGTGGGTCAGTTGTGGACTTCAGCGATGCATTGACGGGAGGCGGATTTAAAATTTCCAATCCGAATGCGCGGCAAAGCTGCGGATGTGGGAAGTCCTTCGAAGCGTAAGCTTTGAATTTTTAATGGAGCCGTTTGGGATAACCCGAACGGCTCTTTTGCAGAATCTAATTTGCTTGGCTGCGTCGGGAAACTTCAGCCATGACACCTGCCCGATTTGGCTCATCCCACAACCGTCTCAATACGTTCCGACTGTGCTCCAGGTATGTCCTGTCTTCGGAAAATACTTCCAGGGTAATTGTCCCGTCGTAACCATGACGCTTCATCAACTGCACGTAATGCGCAATATTGATCGTCCCACAACCAAGAGGTAAATGTAGGTCCGCACTGCCTCCTTTGTTGTCGTGTAGATGCACATGCTTGAGGCGATTTCCATGCGACGACATTAATTCGTCGCAGGTGTTCGTTTCCGTCATGAGGTTGCAGTGCCCAATATCCAGGTGCAGCCCAAGTTCAGGGAGGGCGTCCAGTACTGGCGAGATCTGCTGCACGGTATTGAATTTACCCGGCAGGTTCTCAAGCATTATTCCCACTCCCGCTTGTCGAGCAAAGGGCAACAACTCTTCGAGGCTTAGAATGTTTCGGCCCACGTGATAGTTGTCTGCATGCAATGGGGCTTTGCCGTCAGGATGAATGTTCATCCATTTAGCGCCCATTTCTGCGAATGCTTCGAGGCACTTTTTCAGTTCATCCACTGAAGCACGACGCAATGAATCGAAGGGCGAAGCCATAGGCAGGTAATATGCAGTATGGCCTACCACCTGCAGGCCGTTGTCCGCGATGGCCTCACGGATCTCCCGCGTATTTATTTTCCACACTGCGGCCATTGGAGGCTCCAGGGTGAGATCAATGAAATCGAGATCCATAGCTGCCATCCATTTGATTTCAGAGATGACATCTTCTGCTGGATGATTCATGGCGCCGATCAGCAAGGGACCTCCTGGTTTTGTGTGTTGTTTACGATCATTGCTTCAAAATGTTTCGGTTCGGTTCCAGTCCAACAAACCAATCTCGTGAATCTAAAAAGCCAACATGTTGCTGTAGCACTTCGGGAGTTCCTTGTCGGACATCAGCCAGATGAAATTGTTCCCGCACGAACTTTGGCAGAGCTCCGACCTTTCCAGGGCAAAGCCAACCGAAGATGTTCAGGACACCGTTGAGCAGTGCGTGGTCCTCGCCCATCCGATCCAACAGATACTTCCAATCCAGTTTGTGGCCCACGGCGTAAAGCAGGTTGAAAACATCCGGCCAATCACATCGGTCACGTTGGAGGACATAGAGTTTGTGCCAAAGGAGTTCCTCGGGGGGAACAATTTTAAATTGAGCGCCACGGACTGCGACAATCCGGGAATTTTCGAACCAACCTTCGTCGACATCTGCCCGGCGGTTCGCCATCCGCCATATCACGTCTACAATGTAGTTGTCGCGAGTGGAGCGGTAGATCCAGCCCCGGTCGTAATGTGTCTGATCGTAATAATCTTTAAAGCCGGCTTTAGTTATGGCGTCGATCATCACGTCCCGGTCTTTTGGCAGGATTAACAGATCGACATCCTTTGTCGGCCGCCACCGCTCGGTGTAAACTCCCAACGCAAGCGCCCCGCCCACCAGGAATGGAATCCCCGCGTTGTTAGCAGCTTGCATCGCTGTCGCATAAATTCCCCATTCTTCGTCAGTAAACAGTTCGGGAGAAATTTCCTGTGGAGTTTTCTGTTTTGGCATCGGTTGGTTCCTTGGACAAAAGATAAACCTCGCAGGGACTTCCGGCAAAGAGGGGGAACGGAGCATTACCTGACCGGTGTAATGGAGGACTCTGAAAAAGTAGTGGAGGTTGAAATGCGGGATGGACCCTGCCTGCTTCGCCGCTATTGCCTAAACCCGTTCCACTGCCATATTTCCGCCATGCGCGATCAATCGCTTCAATTTCTCGAAACACTCGCAAACACTCCAAGTCCTTCCGGTCATGAATACCGGGGACAACGTATCTGGCTCGATTACGTCAAAAAATATGCAGATGAAACATCCTCTGATGCTTATGGAAATTGCGTGGCGATTCTCAACAAGGGCGGGGGCCCTCGCATCATGCTGGCTGCTCATGCCGATGAAATTGGTATGACCGTGAATTACATCAGCGACGACGGTTTTGTCTATTTCCGCAAACTGGGTGGGGTTGATCCTGCGATCCTGCGCGGCATGCGCGTGAATATCCACACGAAGAATGGACCGGTGCGCGGAGTGATCGGAAACGTTGCCCCACATCTTACGAAGCAGGAAGGGGAGCGGAAGGTTCCGAAAATTGAAGATCTTTTCATCGATATTGGTGCATCGAACAAAAAGGAAGCCCAGGAAATCGTGCAGATTGGCGAAGCGATCACATTGCATCACTATTTTGAAAAATTCCGTGGTGACCTCGCGATTGCGCGTGCCTTTGATAATCGCATTGGAACGTTCTCCGTTGCGGAAACTCTGAGACTCTTGAAGGAGAGCAAACAGAAGATTAACGCCGAAATCATCGCGGTCTCCAATATCATGGAAGAGGTCGGCCTGCTTGGAGCACGCCAGATCGCCTATTCAGTGAACCCAGACGCCGCATTGGTCGTCGACGTCACTCATGCGACTGATTATCCGGGCATCAACAAACAAGCTCACGGAGATGTGAAGATGGGCAAGGGACCGACGCTAACTCATGGCGGATGTAATCATCCGGAAATCGTAAAGCGGTTGGAAGAGGTTGCTGCCAGGAAGAAGATTCCGCTGCAACACGAAACGATGTCCGCCACGAGTGGGACCGATACTGATGTTATTTTTTGGACCCGTGGTGGAATTCCCAGCGCACTGATCAGTTTGCCCAATCGCTACATGCATTCCCCGGTGGAGATGGTGAATCTCAAAGATCTCGAGCAAATTCCTGAACTGATGACAGCCTTTGTTTTGTCTTTGAAAAAGGGCGAGAAATTCAAAGTACAGATTTGACCCTGCACTCAAGCGGCAAGTGGAATGATGGTCTGCTCATGCATGCTTGAGTAGATCATTTCCTCGATCTCGTCCGGATTTGAGGCTTCGCAAAACAGCTTCACTTTTTCCTCGAACGAGAGACCCAGGTCGGCGTTTTTCAATTGCTCGAATGTCCATACCCAGCGCTCGTAATCTGCGTCACTCAGTTGGGTTTCCGTTTCCTGCTGCGGTTCGGAAAAGTCAACGGCCATGCGAAATTCTGAAACATTCGGAACAGTGGAGTCCCGTTCTACGTAGGTGGTATCCAAGGTTATATTCATAAATATTGTGCCCTTAGATTAAAGAAAGTGCCGAACCGCGGGTATCAGGACTGAGCGCGAAGGTGCCCTGCGATTCGCCATGCAATCAGGTTACACCAACACCGGATACCGCCCGGAATTTTCCTGAGGCTGAAAATAGCCCGTTTTAAGCCTTCCCAATGGGTGATTGCAATTGACCGCAGACGCTGGCAAACTCAGGTCAAAGTATATGAGAATCCTGGCTGGAATCGGAGTTGCAGTTTTGTTGTTTGCTGGCGTAAACATGCACGCACAAGTTGTTCGGGAAAAGTCCGAGAAAAAGACCACCTACCAGGCTAAGACCCAGGTTTCCAAGACTGAGTATTCTCGTCCTACCACCCGCCGCACCTACGCGGATCCAAATACCCGGACAATTCGTTCCCCGGAGCGGATCAAAATGGAACGTGCCCCGAAGGGCAAGGCTCGTCGCAAGAGTCACTTTACTGAAGGTCCTCTCTAAGAGCCACCGCTCGGTTCTGAAGTTCTCCAATCTTTCTAAAAGTCCCCCTCAAAAACGTAGCTATACACTGCGTTCGTAAGCTGTCGCTCATTGAGAAGGCTCAGAAACTACCTTTTCATAGGAGATAAGTCCCGCCGGAGTCCCGGAAACGGTTTTTCCACGCGAAAAAGTCTCGCCGGAGTCCTGGAAACGATTTTTCCACGCGAAAAAGTCCTGCCGGAGTCCTGGAAACGATTTTTCCACGCGAAAAAGTCCTGCCGGAGTCCTTGAAACGATTTTTCCACGCGAAAAAGTCCCGCCGAAGTCCTGGAAACGATTTTTCCACGCGAAAAAGTCGTGCCGGAGACCTTGAAACGATTCTTCCACGCGGAAAAATCCCGGCGGAGTCCTTGAAACGGTTTTTCCACTGGGAAAAGGACGACTGGTGTCCACACAGCCTCTACTTGGGCCAGCTGTCGTAAACTTCGTAAACGTTCACTTTACCCCCGATGAAGTAATCATTCTGCGGAAATGAAAAACTCCGCGCCCGGCGATCAAACGTTAAAGTGGTGGGAGCCTCTGGTTTGTTCGGATCGTAAGCTGCGAATCGAATTTGATCCTGATCGGAATCCACATCGAAGAGCAGGATTGCATGGTTCACCGCTAGACTAGGGAATTGTACAATATGTACTACCGGCGCTTGATTGCTATGGATTTTGGCTTCGAGTTGTTGCGCTTCTTTCTGCTGATTTCCACGTGAGAACGGAAGGAGCATTCTCCAATTTCCGCGTTGGAAATAACTTTGCCAGGCGCCACCGCATTCTTGTTTGAGAATCGATTCGTTATCCTGGCTAAAGGCGCGGAGGTTCGCATAGCCAGGGATCGTCACCTTCTTTTCCAGCGGGAGGGGCTTTCGTGGATTTTGTCGGATGACTTTCCGGATTAGCTTTCGATTCGTTTCTTTATCTTCTCGAGGCAGTTCCGGGACAAACCTGGCATTCTGAAAGAATTGTTTGGCTGAGCGGGCGACCACGAAGCAGTGCAACGTGTAATCTGGAGATGGCTCCCGCTTTTTGGCACTCCATTTCCCCGCGTCATCGAACTTGTATTCCCAATTCAACTGGTTCGCATAGGAAAGCGAGTCGGTCTCAAAGGTGAACGGGCGTTCATTGACGATCGGGTTGGTCGCGCAACCGGTAAAAAGCGAGAGCGAAAGGACGAAGCAAGTTCTAAGAACAGTTCGGCGTGCTTTCGAGAAGCGTTTGCTGAGGGGCAGGTGTTGAACACCGAAATTGGCCATTGCGGATTAAGCTACTGATACGCTACCTAACTGCAAATGTTATACGAGCGCTGGCGCCAGGTTGCGCAGGAATTTCGCGAGGAGGTCGCTTTAAGCGATATTCTCTCCGGCCAGCGCTGGACATTTGGTGAACTGGCGAAGATGGCCGAGACAGGAGATTCTCCTGCTGAACGGGTGGTCTTCCCGAAAGGGAACTCTTCAGAATTCGTCTTCGCGGTGTTACGAGCCTGGCGTTTAGGGCAGGTGGTTTGTCCGTTGGAATGGGGCCAAACTCCACCGGAGATTCTCGCATTGCCCGAACTATGTGTGCATTTAAAACTGACTTCCGGGAGCACTGGAATGTCGCGCGCGGTTGCGTTCACAGCCGGGCAACTGGCGGCAGATGCCTCTAACATTGTGCAAACAATGGGGCTCCGTCGTGAGTGGCCGAATATCGGGGTCATCTCGTTGGCGCATTCCTATGGTTTCTCCAATCTGGTTCTTCCTCTCCTGCTCCACGGGATTCCGTTAATTCTTGTACCAGCACCGCTCCCCGAAATGTTGCGGCGGGCCAGCCACGATCTGGAAAATTTCACCCTGGCAGCAGTTCCGGCATTGTGGCGGGTGTGGCACGATGCCGGAGCCATTTCGGCGAAAATACGGTTGGCCATTTCGGCCGGCGCTCCGCTTCCGCTTGTTCTTGAATCCGCCGTCTTCGAGAACTTTCGCCTGAAGATTCACAATTTTTATGGCTCTAGCGAATGCGGCGGGATTGCCTACGACAGTAGCGAAATTCCCCGCCAGGATGGCGCTTTTGCTGGAGTTCCGATGAACAACGTGAGGCTTGCAATCGGAAACAATGGTTGTCTTGAAGTGCAGGGCGCTGCGGTGGGTGAAACCTATTGGCCAGAATCGAACGACAATCTGGCACGCGGTGTCTTCCGAACCAGCGACCTCGCTGAAATCAATGAGGGGAAGGTTTTTCTGCGCGGCCGGGCCAGTGATCAAATTAACGTGGCTGGTAGAAAGATTTCACCTGAGGCAATCGAGCGCTCGTTGTTGAAGCATCCCGCAGTTCGCGAGTGTCTTGTGTTCGGCGTCCCGAGTGATGAGGCAGAACGAACGGAGACTATCGTGGCCTGTATAGCCCGGCAAAAGGAAATCCTGGGCGAAGAACTCAAGCAGTTCCTGCTGGCGGATCTTCCTGCCTGGCAAATCCCACGTCGTTGGTGGTTCGTTGACTCTTTGGAAACCAATCAGCGTGGCAAACTCTCGCGGGCGGAGTGGCGAAATCGGTATCTGGCAAATGAACCTGAAGAAATTCGTGCCCGCGCCTCTGAATCACTTGATCCTTAATTCACAAACATTGTCTCATTCGCCTGGAGCAGGGCATGGGCGTATTTAGCCCAGGCATCGAGCGGTTTGTAGTCTTTCCCGGAAAGTGTGGCGAGCGACATGGTATTCGCATTACGTGGACGAACTGGTTTGCGTTTGTCCTTGGCATTGAACGGGATCTTTTCGCTCTCGGGCGACTCTTCAATAAACTGTAGACCAAGACGGATTTCAGAATCCGTTGGCATCCTTTGATAGATGAGAGAATACAAGAGTCGGATCCGCGCATCAGGTGCGCTTAAATTTTCGAAATCTTCCCTCACCACAATGTTGCGCGCTTGTTCTATAACGAGAGGGCTATTCATCATGAAGAGCGCCTGTTGCGGAACGATCGTTTGGTAACGCTTGCTTGTGGAGATATCGGGATTGGCGAAGTCGAATTGCGTGTAGATCTCCGGCAGGTTCCTCCGATCGACGAATCCGTAAACGGTGCGGCGTTTTGAATAGGGCGCTTCGCCAAGATTCACAGGACGACCTCCGCTGGTGACATCAAGATTGCCGCCGATCGCCAGGATGGAATCGCGGACTGCCTCCAAATCAAGGCGGCGAATGTTGGCGCGCCAAAGCAGACGATTGTCCGGATCCTTCTCCGCGTATTGAGGATTGTTTGCGCTGCTCTGTTGATAAGCGCTGGAGAGCATGATGTCGCGATGCAGTTTCTTGAGCGACCAACCACTTGCCATGAACTGGCTCGAGAGATAGTCGAGTAGGTCCGGATGGCTCGGCGGGGAGGATTGATTCCCCAGATCGTCCGGCGTTGGAACAAACCCTTCGCCGAAGTGATGCATCCAGACGCGGTTCACCAGGGTGCGTGATGTCAGTGGATTATTGGTATGCACAATCGACATCGCCAGTTCGTAGCGACCGCTCCCTTGTTTGAATACAGCGTTCGTGCCTGAGAAAATCTCCAGGAAACGGCGTGGAACAACTGGACCGGGATTGCCGGCTTCACCCCGAATGAACAGCTTTGAGTCGCGAGGCTTGGGTTCATCGAACAAAACATGGGCCCTGGGCGGTGCGGCGTCGTGATGCATTTCGAGCTTCGCATAAGACTTGCGCAGATTCAGTTCTTCCTTCAGCTGCTCCTTGGAGCGTCGGCCACGTTGTTTCCGTAGGTCTTCCGCTTCCTTCGCAATGGCTGCCAGCTTGCTTT
The DNA here is from genome assembly GCA_046597605.1 of Limisphaerales bacterium. GTDB lineage: Bacteria > Verrucomicrobiota > Verrucomicrobiia > Limisphaerales > JACDHS01 > JACDHS01. The sequence goes on from JBKJKE010000240.1 coordinate 19,298, forward strand.
CGTAATCCTTATATTCGGCGGTCTGTTGAATCGGCAAAAGGGCAGGGCCAATCTCTGGTTCTTGGGTGCTGGAGAAAACTCCGTGCAATGCATAGTAATCCCTCTGCGAAACGGGGTCGAATTTGTGATCGTGACAACGTGCGCAGGTAACGGTCAAACCCATCAGGCCCTTGGTCACCACGTCGATGCGATCGTTGATGATGTCGTGCTTATTGTTGTTGAAACGATCGCCGAGAGTTAGGAAACCAAGCGCAGCCAGTGTCCAACGGTTTGTGCCAAGCGTCAGCTTGTCCGCCGCAATCTGTTCGATAATGAATTTGTTGAATGGCTTATCCTGGTTAAATGACTGGATGACATAGTCGCGGTAGGTCCAGGCGTTCGGATAATTCTCATCCTGACGATTCTTCGCTATGTCACCCTTCGTGTCGGAATAGCGCGCGACATCGAGCCAGTAACGGCCCCAACGTTCGCCATACAAAGGAGAAGAGAGTAAGCGATCGACTACTTTGCTGAAAGCATCGGGCGAACTATCAGCCAGGAATTTGTTCACTTCAGCCTGCGTGGGGGGCAGTCCGTGCAGGTCGAAAGTGGCGCGGCGTATCAACGTTCGCTTCTCCGCGGGGGCGGACGGCTTCATCCCGCTCTGTTCCAGCTTCTGCACGATGAATGAGTCGATCGGCGTCCTTGCCCAATTCTTATTCTTCACCTCTGGAACAGGAGGTTGTTTGATGGGTTGAAATGCCCAGTGGTCTCGCATCGATTTGCCCCAGGTCGTTTCTTTCAGAGCGTCCGCTTTACGGGGATCCGGGGCACCCATCTTCACCCAGGTTTCAAAATCGTTTATCTCCACATCGGAAAGCTTCTCGCCTTTAGGCGGCATCTTCAAATCTTCGTCCGCGTGACGAATCGCTGCGATCAATAGGCTCCCTTCCGGTTTGCCGGGAACGATCGCCGGGCCGCTGCTGCCGCCGGTGAGGAGCGCTTCTCGATATTGCACCGAGAGATTGCCTTTGAGTTTCTCTCCTTCGGTGCTGTGACATTTATAGCAACGGTTCACCAACACCGGGCGGATCTTGTTCTCGAAAAAATCGAGTTCCGCTTTAGTCGGATCTGCCGCATGGGAAGGCAAGGCTGGAACGATGCAGCCAAGCAAAAAGAGAGTTGTCTGAAGCAGCCTGCGCATAAGAACTAAGCGATGATACCTTTGACCACGTTGCCGGAAACATCGGTTAAGCGGAAATCGCGACCGTTGTATCGATAGGTCAGTTTCTTATGATCGAAACCGAGAAGGTGCAGGATGGTGGCGTGCAAATCATGCACATGAACGCGGTCCACCACTGACTTGGCCCCGAGCTCATCGGTCTCGCCAAAGACGTGACCGCGTTTTACCCCGCCGCCTGCCATTAAAGTGGTGAAAGCCTGGTTGTTATGATCGCGCCCTGGGTTGTCGTTTCCGTTGCGATCACGCACTGGTTTGCGGCCGAACTCACCACCCCAGATGACCAGGGTGGAATCCAGCATGCCGCGTTCTTTCAGGTCAGCGATCAATGCTGCCAGCGGCTTATCGATGTCACGCGCGCGTTGTGGAAGTTTTTCTTCGATATCCTGGTGATGATCCCAGCCGCCTGCCCAGACCTGGACAAAGCGTACGCCACGTTCCACCAGGCGACGCGCAATCAATAATTGTTTCCCCTGCGGCGTGTTGCCATAACTCTCCCGGACAGCCAGCGGCTCCTTCTGATAATTAAAAGCGTCCGTCGCTTCGGTCTGCATTTTGAATGCAATTTCAAATGCCTGAATCCGTGCTTCCAGATTGGCGTCCTTTTGCAGGTTAATGCTGTGGAATTCGTTCAGCTGTTTGATCAGGTCCAATTGTCGCCGTTGTTCCTTTTGGGAAACGTACGGGTTCTTGATGTGCTGGATCATCTCTTCTGGGGACCCTAAACTCGTGTTAACGCTCGATCCCTGGTAAACACCGGGCAGAAAAGCCGATTGCCAGTTCTGCGTGCCGCCGGCAGGCAAACCGCCCCCCGGGCGTAAGGAAATAAAGCCGGGCATGTTCTGGTTTTCTGTTCCCAATCCATAAACAGCCCACGAACCCAAACAGGGGCGTGGCAAACGTTGCGACCCGGTGTTCATGAAGGTGGTGGCCACTTCGTGAGCAGGAATGTCGGTGAACATGGAACGAATGACGGTCATTTCATCCACATGCTGTGCCAGTTCTGGAAACACTTCGCTCACCTCGATGCCTGATTTTCCATGCTTCTGAAACTTGAAAGGGGAAGGCATGGCGATCCCTCCGTTCATGGAGGGCAAAGATTGGTCAGCGTATTTCTCTAACGCGGGTTTGTAATCGAAAGTGTCAATGTGCGAAGGAGCGCCCTGCGCAAAAATATGGATGACTTGTTTTGCTTTGCCCGGGAAGTGCGGCTTCTTCGGAAGGAGAGGGCTTAAGTCTTCTGCCCCAACATCGGAGATCAATCCATCGCCCAGCATGGAGGCGAGGCTGAGTGCGCCGAAGCCCATCCCAAAGCGGTTCAGGAACTGGCGGCGTGTCAGGAAAAAATCTTCGGGGCAGGCGGAATGTTCCCTCTGAAACTGGGTTTTGTGGTCCATAGGTATCGGCTTCATCTCTTCAGACGCATTGGTTGCGGTGAAAGTTTCAACCGGGATTGTATCTGAGAAAGCGGCCAAAGAAACATCCGAATGGCGGAGAAAGGAGCGTTGCATCGATGAAGGGTTGCATTGTTGCATGGGAAGAACCGCTCTGCACCAATGTAACGATGCAACAATTCCACCATTTAACTCTTCCCCGGCAGGATGGAGCGTGCTCAATCCCGGTAACAAATGGATTGCTGCGCGATGGCGAACCAGTGAATGGTTTGCGCATGGGTGCCCGTAATAACGCGCTGATCTTTGCCAAGAATTTTATTTCGCATCCGAAAATGCTCGGATCGATCATTCCAAGTTCGTCTTTTCTGATTAATCGACTTCTCAAGCAAGTGGATTGGGCACGCGCTCGGGTGATCGTAGAATACGGCCCCGGGACAGGGTGTATCACCTCGGAGGTGCTAAAGCGTTTGCATAAAGATGGCACTCTGATCGCCATCGATACGAATCCTGAATTCGTCGAGCACTTGAGGCAGAGTATCAAAGATCCGCGGTTCCATGTGATCCAGGGCTCTGCCTCCGATGTCCTCACCGTGTTGCAAAGCAAAGGATTGCCGCAGGCCGACTACGTTATTTCCGGGATTCCCTTCAGCGCTTTCCCTCTCGAGTTGCGCAAGGGAATCGTTAGTTCCACCACCGCCGCCTTGAAAGAGGATGGTCGAATGCTCGTCTACCAGTTTTCCAATGCGGTCCTCCCGCATCTGCAGGAATCTTTCAATCACGTGGAAACTGATTTCGAACTATTAAACATCCTTCCGGCGCGGTTGTTCTATTGCGAGAAGTAGGAAAAGGAACCTAACCACGGATAGACACGGATGAACACGGATTCGGGAAGGACTGGATAGAGCTTCAGCAGAACCGGATTAGTCGGATTTAAATTAACGTGAATGCACAAATGTTTTTATCCGTGTTCATCCGTGTCTATCCGTGGTTAAAATTTCCCCGTGAATTCAGTGATGGCACAGGATGCCCTGGAGAGTTACGTCTTACGACCGGATGATTCGTTCGCCTGGAAACGGGTGGCGAGCGAAACCTCCGGCGGGTTCACCGTCGCGCGTCTGGAACTCACTTCACAGACCTGGAGAGAGAGTCAATGGAAACACCCGATGCTGGTCGTGGTTCCGAAGATCGTGCGCAACCCTGACATTGCTTTTCTCCTGATCGCCGGGAGTGAACTTCCCGAGTCCCACCTGCCAACGCTCAAGATTCTTGCGAAACAAGCGGGTGCCGTTTGCGCCGTCCTGAGCGAAGTCCCGAATCAACCCCTCTGCGACGGTCGGGTGGAAGATGCACTGATTGCCTACACGCTCGATCAATACATTCGCAGTGGCGATGAGACGTGGCCCTTGTTGTTTCCCATGGTCAAAAGTGCTGTTCGCGCTACCGACGCCCTGGAGGAGTTCTCGCGAAGGGAATACAAACGGGACATCAAACGAGTTGTCCTCTCGGGCGCGAGCAAACGAGGCTGGACGACCTGGCTCACTGCTGCGATTGATCCGCGGGTGGTTGGGATTGCGCCCATGGTTTTCGACATGCTCAACATGCGTGTGCAAACGGATTGGGCCCGCAAGGCCTATGGTCACCAGAGCGGTAAGATCGAGGACTACACCGATGCCGACCTGATCAATCGAATCGATGAACCTCGTGCAGTGCAAATTCGGGAGTGGCTCGATCCCTATTTTCGCCGCCAGCGCTACACCATGCCCAAACTGGTTCTGCTTGGGACAAATGATCCTTATTGGACGGTCGATTCCCTGCGCCATTATTGGAACGATTTGCCGGCGCCCAAACTGGTCTTTCAGACACCGAATGTGGGACACAATGCCGGGAGCGGGGAAGAGGCGATCAATACCATGGCAGCCTTCTTCGAAACGATCGCGGATCGGAAGGATCTGCCCAAAGTGGAATGGAAAGTCGAAATCGATGAGACAAATGCGAAAATCGAACTCCGCGCCGACCAACCGTTCAAAAGTGCCCGGCTCTGGATGGCGGCCTCAAACGACCGCGATTTCCGGGACGATCATTGGCAATCGCATCCGGTGAAACGCAGTAAAGTGGCCAACTCAGCGGGCGTTTCTGTTGTTATCCCCGAATCGGGCTATCGCGCATTCCTGATGGAAGCCGAGTTCGTGTCTCCCCAGGGTCGCCGCTACAAACTTTCCACGGAAGCGACGGTCGTGCCCACAGGCTTCCAGGCTTCATAATCGCTTCGGATAGTTGGTCCCGGTTGTCTGAATCGTATCGATAGAATTATGGGCTGTCCCCACTGGTGAAACGCTCCGCCTGGGGAGGAAAATTCGCCTCAATTCCGGGAATTCACGTTTGGTCGTCGCGTCATACAAGAAAGGTGCCAAGCGGTTTTAACCCAATGCTACCAATGACTTTAAGCCTCCGGGATGCGTTTTCTCACGTCTCCGACAGATTTGCCGAGTGCCGAGATAATTATCTGAGTACTTTTTCAATCTTGCCGAGACGTGAGAAAATTATCTGACTACTCTGCCAATCTTGCTGAGAGGTGAGAAAATTATCTCACTACTCCGCCAATCTTGCCGAGAGGTGAGAAAATTATCTCACTACTTTTCCAATCTTGCCGGGACGCGAGAAAATTATCTGACTACTCCGCCAATCTTGCCGAGACGTGAGAAAATTATTTCACTAGTCCGCCAATCTTGCGGAGTAGCGAGAAAATTTTCTCGGCACCTCGCCAATCTGTTTTTGACGTCAGATAATTATCTCAGCACCTCAGAATACGTTTCGGACATGAGCGGGGAAATTGTGCTCTGAATCGCAAAGGGAACCACTCTTGGCTTCGCCTTTGGAGGAGTTGTATTGCAAAGCTGCGCTGGGCTTACAATTCTTCCATCCGTATGCCGGATAGCCATGATCAAGGGAGCCCTTTTCGCTTCTTAGCCGAATTGCCTGTTCCAGATGCTCAACGTCTTTTATCTGCTTTAGAGGAAGGAGGGATTAGGTTTGAGTTGGGCGTCAATGACCATGTAACCCGCATGAATCCATCGACTGCGCATCGAGGAGGGACGTTCGGTCGTGGCACTATGATCCGGATACTTACGCATTATGATGATGAAGGAGATGTTCAAGTGATCTGGAGAAAATTCTGCGGTTTTTAAAAGAGAGCACGTAAGTTGAGTTCCCAACCAAAAAGAACATGATGTCACGCTTCAGAATTGCGGTGCTGAGTATGCTCTTGGTTCTGGCCTGCACGTCTTCAGTGATGGCATGGGCTTCACCGGTTGTTCTAAAGGATTGGACTGTGCGGACGCCTGCCGGACTGTTTGGAATCAGACGGGTAGGATACGATCTCGGACAGGGCGGACCATTGCAGAAGGATTTTACGGAAGTCCATCTTGGTCCCCTCGGTGAGACAACACCTACCATTGCGGCGAGCGCTGCCATGGGAGTTGGCCTGCTGATCTTTTTGGTTTTCTACGTCCGTCGAAGCAAGTTAGATCCTCACGGCAGATCCTAAGCAACCGGGGGATCTATGATCCGTCGTTGGAAGGTTCATAACGTGGTGGACTTTGTCATATGGGCTATGACGTGACGGACTCCGAACCCCTTATCCCTAAACGATCCGCTTCCCGCTGGACAATTTTTGCGCCCCTGATCAAGCTCGTTTCGCACCCTACTCACATCAGTCCCTAAAAATCCATACCCACATGCCTATGAAAATACCCCAGTTTCTTGCAGTAACCACGGCCGTCCTTGGCACGATAGGTTTCATTGCTTCCGACGCCGTCGCAGGTCAGGGACCAGAGCCAACTATTTGTACCCGTGCGTGCTGGACCGCCCGCGCACCAAAATGCTCCATCTCGCAAATGGGCGCTTTGACCCGCGCCATCATCCATCACACTGCTTCCACCTCTGACTTCAATACCACAAGCCAGTCCACTTCGATTTCCAAGGTCCGGGCGACGCAGAACTATCACATGGATACGGCCGGTTACTGCGATATCGCCTATCACTTCCTCGTCGACAAGCTGGGATACATTTTTGAAGGCCGCTCGGGCTCGATGAACACTGCCAGCCGTCCGCGCGGATCTCATGATGGCAACAACACCGACAGTTTCGGGTTCAATATCATGGGCTACTACCATCCGGGACCGAATGGTGAAATGTCTGCTCCCTACAACAACATTCCGACAGCAACGAGCCTGGATAAGCTTTATGATGTGATCGCCTGGCGCATGCCGTCCGCGTGGTCGCCTTATGGCAGTGGTACTTATAACGGAGTCAATGTCGGTTACCTCGACAGTCATCGCAAAGTCAAGTCTACGGCCTGTCCCGGTAACAACATTCACGATGTTTACATCACCGATAACCGCAGCGGCGGCGATGCTCGTAATGGCGTGAATATGCGCAAGAACGGCGGCGGTGGCGTGGGTGGTGGCAGTGGTGGAAATCGCGTCGGCATTGCTCGTTCGGCGAACGGCGGCGGTTACTGGATCGTTGCTTCTGACGGTGGCGTGTTCTCTTTCGGCGGCGCACCATTTTACGGTTCGATGGGTGGACAGCCTCTCAACTCTCCGGTTGTCGGCATGGCTGCCCGTCCCCAGGGCGATGGTTATTGGCTGGTGGCGGCGGACGGCGGAATCTTTTCCTTCGGTGCTGCTCCTTTCCACGGTTCCATGGGCGGACAACCGCTCAATCAACCGGTTGTAGCGATTACTTCCACTGCTTCTGGAAACGGTTATTGGATGGTGGCAAAAGACGGCGGGATATTTTCCTTCGGCGATGCTCCTTATCACGGTTCATGGGGCGGTCAGGGCCTGACCGACTTCGTCGGTATGGCTGCTAACCCGAGCAACGGCTATTGGCTCGTGCGCGCTACCGGCAGCATTTACACGTTCGGCCCTGCTGGCTACTACGGTGGTGGCGAAGCTGGGAGCGGTGTTCGTGGCATCGCGGCGAAGAGCGATGGCACCGGATATTGGCAGGTAAGAGACAACGGGAACATCTACTCCTACAATGCTACCTATGCCAACGGAGCCAATGAATTGACCTTCGTCGGCATTGCCCGCGGCCCAAATGACAGCGGCTACTGGATCATGAAATCCGATGGCGCTGTATTTAGCTTCGGTGCTCCGTATTACGGTGGCGCTAATTACTAACCTGGGTTTCAAATCTGATTTAAAGTTCGGGCGGAAGGTAAGGACACCTTCCGCCTTTTGTTTTGGTGGCGAAAGGAATGATGTGCTGTTGCGGACAGGTCGCGCACCCATTGACGCTACTGCAGAGTTGACCCATTCTTCCTCGAACGTGATTCGCTCCTCCCAAACTGAACAGAGACGAAGGATCCAATGAAAAAAATTCTTTTTACCCTGGTTGTGATTGTGGCTATTGGAGGGGCTGCTTACTGGGTCGCACTATCCAAAGGAAAAGCGGCAAATACCAGGGAACGGGCAGAGTGGGAACAAAAAATCGCCGACCTGGAAGCTGCGTTAGCCTCCGGAAAGATGGCGAGCCCTGAAACGCAGGTCATTGAAAAACGCGTGACGCAGCAGGTGCAAAAGGAACTGGATCCGAAGGAGATCATCGCCGAACTGCAAAAGATTAAAATTGTCTCGAATGGCCCCCAGACGAAGAACAGTCGTATCGCGATTCAGAAGTTCGAAAACCTGATTGCGTGCGGTCCCCGAGCTCTGCCCCATATTAAAGAGTTTCTCCTGCTCAACCAGGAAGTGGACTATGATTCATGGCTTAGTCCGCGAGCATCGCGCGATGGTCGGATGAGCACCTCGTTTGTTTTACCTCCCTCACTGCGTTTCGGTCTGATGGATGTGGTGCGGCAGATCGAAGGGGAGGAAGCAGAATTACTGTTAAGTGAAATTTTAGGGATCACAGGACGTGGAGCTGAGGTTGCATATCTTGCGCGCGTTCTGCAGGAGATGGCGCCCAATAAATATCGGGAGCTGGCCGTGAACGCTGCCCGTGAACTGCTGGCCAGTCCAACGGCAAACACCCCTGAAGGCCTTGATCGTTATGATCGCGAGTATCTCTTTGGTGTTCTCGCCTTTTTTAACGACTCCAGTTACGCGGGTGATGCTCAAGCCCAAATGATGCGAGCGGATGGTTCAATCGATCGCGGGGCTTTGCGTTACCTCCAGCAAACTCTCGGCGAACAAGCTCTCTCGGTCGTAGCTCAAACGTATGAAGATCCCAAGACCAATCCGGACGGCAAAGAGCGGCTCGGACGTTTCGCCCTCAACTTCGCTGGCTTGAATGCTCAGGCCGACAATCTTTGGCAGAAGGCGATTTTCGACAAAGTAATATCGGTGAAGGATCGAAATGAGTTGATCGAAGATTTGAACCAGGATGGGTTTGAGAGCACGAGAAACCCAACGCAAAGAGACCTCCTGCTCATTAGAAATCGTCTCGCTCTGATTGCACGTTACCGAGGGCAAACGGACGAGCCTGGAATCACCGCCGGATTCGACGAAGTGCAACGCGATCTGCAAAGAATGCTGGAGCGCTCCACCCAGAAACAGCCTTAGCAGGCTTTTGAAAAAGCAGGAGTTTTGATGGCGGCTACTTGCGCAGTGCGCTATAGCCGCCAATAGATTCGTATAAGCCCGAGGAACCCTTGGGTATTCACGGCCGGTCGGCTTTATCGGGAGGTTCGGGACAGAAATTCAGCGTCGTGGATCTATTAGGATGTTGCGCACCCATAATCCCCGAATTGGCCGCTTGCGTCCATCTCGTGCCTTTTGCTAGCTTGACCCGCGATGGTTAGGACCGACATCAACCTGGTAGCGCAGAAAGTAGCACAGGAGCAAATTGCAGACGTTCTTACTCACGCAAGTCGTTGGTAATCAAGACAGCCGGTGTGGCGAAATGGCAGACGCACAGGACTTAAAATCCTGGGACCATAAAAAGTCGTGTCGGTTCGAGTCCGACCACCGGCACCATCTTCAATAATAGCAAGCAGGTCCAATGTTTTCAGGGGGTTTAGATGGTTTTCGGAAAATTGAAACGTGCGTAAAATGTGCGTAAAACTTCTGAAAGACCACAGATACTCACTGTCGGTCAGTATAGGCTGTTCTGGTTTGCCGCTCAGCCCATGCGATCAACCAACCTGTGTGAAATCGTACCACTGAACCGCGAACAGATGCTGTTAGCTGGCGTCGCGCAACTGCGGTCCGCAAGGTTCGATGAGTTACATCGATCATTCCAAATCGATCATGAAGGAATTTCACAGCTCCCGGATAATTCAGGCGACCATTCCCATCCTTAACCGTCGCATTTTCTCCAATGCCCTTCTCGTCCCTGTTGTTTTCCAGACCAACCTGGGCGCATCGGGTTTGACGGGCCGCCCATCTCAACAACCAAGCCATCTGAAAACGCACAATTGAACCTCGGCGAGAGGCTGATAGCCGTCTTCGTGCTACTGCTTTTCGGAGTGTTCGATGAGTGATATCGGTCATTCCGAATTTATCACGAAGGAATTCAACGGCTTCATGGTAACTGATGCGGGCATTTCCAATCTGCTTCCTTTGTGGACTTTCCGGTCTCTTCATTTGCCATTGCTTTAATGCGGACGTTACGTATGGTCAAGGCAAGGTCGCACTAGTGCTTACGACCCGCGCATAATCCAAGCGGACTTACCATCCGATTGCGCTCAAGGAAACAAACAGACAAGAGTTTCCAATGCAGATAGCGCGTAACGCGTGGTGGCGACGCGCGACAAGCTCACTAGGTTTCTGCATTGGACTCTCTCGTCAGAACCATGAAAAGAGAAAAAAACAATCCGATATCCAACCACTACCTGCAGCTTGCTGAAACATGTTTACAGAGACGATTCGCCGAAGATGCAGGAGAAATATCAAAAGAGGAAATGGCGGCCCGCTCGGTCGTGACATGCATGGAGTATGGAGGCTTTCCACATCAAACCGTCGGATCAGGCTTTGAGATAGCGTTCTATGCATTTCTTCAACAGTCAGAGAATGCTTCTTGCCTGTCCATGAGATTGCCGATCGAACTGCCATTGCACAAATGGCTGGAGCTTATCCAGGCATCCATTCGCCACAAGAAATCAGTTGAATGCATCATTAACAATGCTCTCATACAAACCGACTACATTCTTGGGGCGGCCGTTGGAGATCCAAAAATCGAAGTAGGAGATCTCGAGTCTGGGCACACTGATAGTCGGATATAAGGCAACTGATTGATGTTTGCCTTAGAGCAAGTTAAGAGCTGGTTTACTGAATCAAAAAGCCGTTCCCCGAGTGGGGGGCGGCTTTTTCAATTCTTCATCTCGGTTGGTATCCCAGATTTTCCCCGGTTAATTACCTGCTTTGGTGCCAGTAATACCCGCTGGGCTTGATTGAAAGTATCCTCAAGGATCGATACCCCAAAAAAGAAAGCTGCCATCATCTGGATGCATATTGTCAGCCAGGCACCGAAATAGAGCGTGCAAAACAACACCAGGTAAACGGGTGCTTTGATGAGAAATACAAAGGTTTGTTTCATCAGGTTATTCATCATCATCCGGCCATGTTATGATTGAAACGGGGATCGCCCCCGCTTTTAGCGCTTCTTCTAATTTGGAAACTTCCTTTTTCTGAGAATCGAATGGATCCGTTCTAAAGCTTTTTTGCAAAGATCGAATGCCATCAAATTTTCCGCTGAATTCGTCTTCCATTCTGGCGATCGCTGTAACGTTCCCATTTGGGCTAAGTGGGGTAGTCGTTTCGCGTCGCATGCGATCAATGCGGGCCCGCATCTTGATCGCCTCGGGACCGGTATTCCCAACTACTATCTGGTCGCGCTCTTCGAGAAGCTTTTGCGATCCGGCAAAGTCTCCCGTCAATTTCAACTTGTCGGCACGAGTTTCAAGGTCGGTCGCCCGGGTGGCCTTTCTCTTATCCCAGTCCAGCGGGCCGCCCCAGCTGACATCGTTCACCAGCTGGTCCATTGTCAGTTTAGATCGATCCTCTTTGGCGTCAGTCAAAGCCTGTTTGGCGTCGGCCAGTTTGGTTGCAGCGTCAAGTGTCTTTTGCTCATTTTCTGCCTGGCGCTTCGATGCCGCGGCAATTTTTTCCTGCGATTGGGCTTCCTTCGATTTTTCCTTGGAGATCCCCTCGCGGATTTCCTGCTCCTTCAATAGATATTCTTGCTGGGTTTTGTAGTGCTCTTCGGTGCCTGCGATGGTCTTTAAAAATTTTTGCCAAAGCTCGTTTCGCTCCTTGATGAGAATATTCACCTTCTCTTCCGATGCGGCGTTCTTGAAGGAAATGTCTCGAGCGGTCTTCTGTAGCCCCTGCAGCGCTTTTTCAGCGGACTCCAGAACAGCAAGCTCTTCTGGAGAGATGATTTTGACCTTGCGGCCGGCGGCACGCACCTGCTCCTGAACGCCGGCGATCGCGCGTATCACCTCCAGGATCTGCTCGGGCCCCGTTAAAGATGTGCCTGCATCCAGAATCGATATCGCTCCCAATGCCCGGAAAGCTCCACCAGCGGATTTTAGCTGCTTGGCGATAATGTTACCTATCACGCCAGTCAGGCCTTCAGCCTTACCCTTTAAGCTATCGAGATGCATCTTTAACTCATCCAGGTTTGAATCCGATATCTTGAATACCGAGGCCTCTTGCATCTGCTCTATTGCTTTGCGGCCCTCCGCCAATGCCGCGACAAGTCGCGGGCCCATGCGTTGCCCAAATAGCTCGGCCGCAATGCTGGCTTTCTCAGCTTGTGTACCAGTATCTTTGATCAATTCGGCGACATCGCCCAGGACGTCCATCGAAGATCGGAGGCTCCCATCTGTCGCGCGTATCGAAATTCCAAACCGGCCAAAGTTTTTCTCAGCGAGAGCGCTATCCCTGGCTGAATCGCCTAACAGTGTGGTGAACTTCGTAATCGATTGATTGGCATCCTGCAGAGACCCTGTTCCATTAATAATAATACGCTGCCAGCTTTGAAGGAAATTTGCGCTTGTCCCTGTCACTTCAGAGAGATCCGCCAGGTCTTCAACGACGTTCCGGATATGATTCATCCCGGCCGTAATCGTTCCCATCGCAGCGAACCCTCCAAGCCAGCCCACGACTGTGGATTTGATCGAAGCCCCCGCCTCTTTGAAATGTTGGTTTATGGACTGAAGCCCTGTTACAAGGGGTTTAGAGTCGAGTCCGAGTGTGAGTATAGCTTGTTCCCGGTTCATGAAAGTTTCCTTTAGAATCTGCGCAGCGCCCCCAATTCCCCCCAGGTAAAAAATCGAAGTGTGAACGATCTTCGAAAAACAAGAACCCGGTTACCTTGGAGGCGCTGCGCAAATTCCATGGGCCCGATTCGAGCCCATGTATTGCGATGCATTACGCTGCGGCTTCTGTGACGAGTCTCTCGAGGCGGGTTGTGTCGCCTTTCGCTACCCCGTAAATGATCGTGAGCGTGTAAATTTCCTTCCCGGCTTGCCAGTCATACCAGGTGCGGAGCTGGATTGAGAACTTAGTGTTCGGCTCCACGACAATTTGAACTTGTCCGCCATTCAATTTTTTAGGATCGGGCATTGTGGGAACCCGGACCGCGATGGCTAAAGATTCCGCCGTTCCGGCGATCCCCGCGAGGTTCTCTTCGTTGTCTGGTAGCTGGGCATACTCGTGAGTTTCGAACCCGCGAACAAAGCCAAGTTCACCATTGCGGACCGTTTCTGATGGGCTTCCTGCGTTGGTGATCAGTGTTTCATCGTTCGAGAGTGTCTCGTAATAATCGCTATTAAGAATGGTGAATCTTCCAGCTTTTGGGATTTTCCGAGCATTCAGTTTCTTGCGCAGTGCGCCCATCTTTGCCCCGTTGATGTCGTTTATACCATTGGTCCCCATCGTCGTGGAGTTCGGGAAATTTGCTGCGGTGATCAATGCGAGTAGGTCATCCGTTATTGCCTTCCCCAAGGCATGGGCCGCATTTCTGGCATACTGTTCAACCAGGAGTGTATTGAAGCTGGATCGTTCCTGATCGTTGAATGCGTACGTGACGTGCTTATGTTTGTTGATCGTCAGCGGGATATCGTCTTGTGACACGTCCTGGGCCACGTAACCGTTGACCGCGGAGTAGTCTCCGGCCGCCAAGGCATTGGGAATCTTCACGGAGATGGGCTGATTGAACAAAGCTTCCTCTTCAGAGAAGTCTGCGGTTATTTTTGTAATCCAAGGGAATTCTTCCAAGAGATTGTCAATTGCTCTGCGCGCAATTAGAGCGCCCGGGCTGGTTCCTAAGTCGTTTGCCATATAATCTGATTTCCTTTTTTTGTGCCGAAGCTTATCGGCGATTTGATGTTCTTTTTCTCAACTGCGCCAAGTGTTCGGCGTTCGCACGTTCGAGGGCCGATGGCGTTTTTGCGCGTTCATCTGCACCCCCGCCTACATCTTCTGCTGCTTCAGGCATCTGTGGCCACTGTTCGAGGTGATCGAGCAAGGATGCATCCGCTAAAACCTTCGGAAGCCATTTCATGGCCTGCGCTGCTGGCATCCTTTGTTCTGCAACAACCTTCAATAAGCGCTCGGCCTCTTTGGTGCCTGCAGCTTTGGGATTTGCCAACTGTTGCCGCAATCGAGTGTTTTCGATTTGCAGCGCGGAAATTACTTTTGGGAGAGATGCCTGGGTAAATGTGTTCCAGACGTTGGCTGGTGCGTTCCGAAACGCCGACTGAGGTTCCACGGATCCAAAGTCGAGAGGTTCTGCAGGCTTCGTTGTTTCGTCCTCTCCCTCCTCATCGGCCAGTTTCCAAGCGATTGCCTCTGAACCTGTGAACCAGGTCTCTTCATCCATCGCCTCTTTGATTTCCTCGGGAGTTTTGCCGGTTCGCTCCGCATAGATCCCAGCGATTACTTCATCGTGCTGCTCAAGCATATCCGCTGCTTTGCGCATATCGTTCGTGTTGCCACTGGCGCCGCTCCATGCGCGGTGAATCATCCAGATGGACGTCTTCGGGCTCAGTATCTTGCTTGCGGCCAATGGGAAAACCGAAGCGATTGAAAGCGCGTAACCATCGATCCTGACGGATATGTCAGCGGATCTCCGCTTGATTGCGTTGAAGATGGCGAGACCTTCCCCGACCGATCCGCCCTGGCTGTTCACACCCAAGACAATATTCTGGCCCACCGGAATACCGGTGATTAGATCAATAACTTCTTTCCCGGAAATGCCGTCATCAGACCAGAAGCTTTTGCCAATGGGTCCATGGATCAGTATTTGATGGGCCTCGGTCGGCTTGCTGGCAGCTACCAAGGTGGGAGAGTATTTTTTTGTCATGGTTCTGAAGAGGGTTTATCGAGCCAATTTTGCAGGTAGAACGACCAGGAGCGCTTTGAAGTAGCCGCAATCCGAGCGGCGGAAAACTGGTGTGACCTGAAGGCCCTGGTGGAAGTAGCCGATTGGTTTAATCTGCATGTCAATCATTCGCTGCCTCAGCTGATCTGCCGGCATGCCGAAGTGTCTCGCCAGGTCTTCCAAGGTGATCATGCTCGCCTCACTTGGAATTGCATTTTCCATTTTGGTTGCGGAGCTTTCCGAGAAGAGTTCGTCAAGTTGCCTGTCACTCATGCCGAGCAAAGATTGCAGTAGTGGGGATGCCGGACGGTTTGCTTCGTCGCGAGCTGCTAGAAAATCGCTGGCTTTAATCATGCCGCCGAGTATATCCGGATTTCTGATTCTTCTAGTGGTTGTCAACAGCCCTTCTCTAGATCCTCAATGATTTCAAGTAGTTCAGCGCCCAATGTGTCAACAGCGGTGCTTGCTCGCTGCCTGCTTATCCCAAGCATTCTGGAGAGTTCAGCCTTGTTTTCTATTTTCAGATTTGGACACTCGAGATAAAGGGCAACCTCGAGCGCCCTGGCCCCGACCTGTTCAACCGAGTTGCAGTTCCGGACGATCGCATCAAGCACACTCCGCATCGCCTCTATTCGAAGTCTATACCGTGTGGCCCGTCCTTCGATTGAGTTTAAGTCTTGCATCACAGCGCGCGCCATTGTGGCGAGGATTGATTCTGCGAGGCTTGATCGAGGGGCAGGGGCAGTTGAACCCCTGTGTGTTTGCGTGCCTTGTAAACGGCCCTGTTTCTGTTGTTTAATCGATCTCTGTTTTCGGCATGATACCGTGTTTGATAGCCTGGGTTGTTCTCATTCCAGCGCTTTTGCAGCTCCCGGTAGTGATCTGGGTTCGCTGCACGTTGCGCCTTTGCTTTGGCTCTGATCGTCTCTGCATTGCGCTCGTAGTAGCGGCGCTTTTTAGCCCTGTCTCGCTCTGGGTGGTTGGCCCTATACCGCCTTCCTCGCTCGGCGCTGCGCAGTCGTTTTTCGGATTCCGAGGCCATAATTTGGAAATTTATTTTGATCTGTGTTTTTTCTGTAGAACGAGGCGCATACGCTTTCCCCGCACTGTCAATAAACCTTGCTATAGAAGGGGCAGAAAGAGATTCCTTAACCGTTTTACCGGAACTCCTTCCAGGTCTGTTCGGCAAACTGAGCAGGAGTTGATTTGATACGTTCCTCTTTGTGCGCCAGCTCTAATTCAGCAATAACCCGCTCGCATTTGGCGGGATTCTGTTTGATCCGGTTTACCCATTTGCCGGCATCGTTCCGCCATTGCAGGGCGAGCAGAGCCTCGAATCGTTGGGATGTGTGCCGCTGAGTCTTTGAAAGTTTCGTGCTATCGTTCAGCGCTTTCTCGTATCCCTTTGTTGTAAGCTTTGAAGTTCTTTCTTTCTTTCCTTCTAAGTTAGTCGTTGCTGGCTCGTTGTTTGATCGTTGGCAGTCCGATGACAGACTGTTGTTTTGATCGTTGATCGTTTCCTGGAGAACTGAGAAAAGCCGTGTGTTTGTTAGCTTTCCTATAGTTCCTCTGTTCGTTGATCTGAACGTTGCGAATCCCCAATCAGTGAGCTTCTGTTTCGCCGTTCGATACTGTTGCTCTGTCATCCCGTAACTGTGGCAGTCTCCTAGCATGGCTTCCCCCAGTTCTAGGGTATTGTGATGATGGAAGGTGTCCCTCCAGCGGGCTCGGTATGCTATTACCGCTGCAATGATAAAGGCATTAGGGCTGGCCTTGATTAGCTCCAATGCTTCCTCGCTTCGGATAGCCTTAAACCACCCGAGACTCACGCCAGCGCCGATTGAAGAGCTCTCGTGCACCGATTACTTGGTTTGGACTGACATTTCTGGCAGCACCCAATAGCAGTGCGTTCCGGAGCATCTGATGCAAACCTTTATCAGGTCGCCACAGTCCTCGTTCGCCAACTCAGTTGGTCCGCAGTTGGCGCAGTTCCAAAAGCCATTCAAACATGCGGTTAATTTTAATGCACAATTACCGTGCACCAGGCGATCCGCGGTTTGTTTTTGTGTAGGTTCCATAGGCTTACGCATGTTGCATGCTGGATTTCAGCCTGATGAATTGCTGCAGATCTGATTTTGAAACGTAAACTGCCTTGCCCTTCCTGTAGAATGGAAGGCCTTCTTTGTTGTAGCTGCGCAATGTGTTGGCGCAAATATCTACAATGTCTTTGCTTTTGGTCAGCCGGAATAGGTCGAATCCAGCGGAGCTGTTTGAGTCTGGGTTTGCTTTATTGAGTGAATTATCCTTCATCGGCCATTTTATGCCATGGCCTGACAACTCAGTACAGCGATTATTTTTAACTTTCTTTCAGTCGATACGTTACGGCGGTTTCTATACTCCGACCTTCGGCAGCTGGTTTATGGCGTTCGAAAGCGTCTCATGTGGCAGGTGAGTGTAGTGGGTGTTTATCATGTCTGAGCGATGTCCGACAAGCTCCTTGGCGACAGAGTCCACGGCGCCGGACATTTTTATCTGAGTTACGAACGTGTGCCGGAGATTGTGAAAGCCTAGCGTGGCCTCGACGCGCTTTGCCGACCGGCCCTTGCCGCTGGACTTCTTTTTCTCATCACGGGCGACAACAAAGCCGGTGAGAGTCAGCAAGTCGTAGAACTCCTGAGAGAACGAACTTGCGCCGGACTTAATGTATCGCTCTGCCTGCTCAGGGAAAAAGTAATCGGCGGACTTTGGCCAGTTGGTTTTGAGTAATTCCCTCAATGGTGCCGCCATTGGGATCTTTACCGTTTTGCCGGTCTTGCGTTGGGTGAGACTGATAACGTTCTGCGCCATGTTCACGCTACCCTTTGTCAGTGTGGCAAGGTCACCCATGCGGAGCCCGGTGTAGAAGCCGGCAACGAGCATGTATTTCCAGAACGTTGTCGCGGCCGCGTGCAAGGTTTTGATTTCCTCAACGGTGAACGGTCGCTTTCTGGACTTCTCAACGTTCTTGGCGGTCGCCTTTACCATTGCCACGGGATTGCCACGGATTAGCCCTTCGTCGCGTGCTTTGCCGAATATCGAAGAGAGAATACGGTGAAACCCTTGCACTGTTCCTGGGGCCTTTGTGGCGCGCTTTTCGGAAATGAACTCGCGGATATGGTCGGAGGTGATTTCTTCAACAAGTATGCCGGTTGAATCGGATCCCACTGATTCGGAGAACTCCCGCGAAAGTTGCCGGTATTTAAGGACGGTTCCCTTCGATGTCGTTCCCTCGGCTTCTTTCAGCCAACTTTTGAGGTATGCCGCCACGGTGATCTTTTGCGCGGCCTTCTTGCCGGTGATCGCCGCGATGTAATCCGCGGTGATCGCGTTGGCTTGATGGGTAATCGCGATGGACTCGTGTTTAGCCAGGGCTGCTTTTGCTACCAATTCGTCAGATGTCCGGAGCGATTCCCGAAACTCTTTTCCTTCGTGCCGCCATCCAATCCAGTATTTGCCCCCGCGTTTTTGTAGCCAAGCCATAGGGCAGGCTGTGCGTAAAATGTGCGTAAGTCAAAAGGATTCACAGTCGCTCAACATCAATCATACCCTTTGTTTATGCATGTGTATGAATATCAGTGCGCGTTGTTTTCGTCGTGTCGGTTCGAGTCCGACCACCGGCACCATTCAAAAGTGCATATTTGTTGGTGTTTTTAACGGTTCGGACTGGCCACTGTCAGTGAAAGTGTCAGTAAACCGGTGCGGGGTTTCACAACCCGCCACAATTCGACACTGCTCACTGAGACTCGCCGACTGCTCGCTAACCCGAGTAGCCCGAACTAACGTTCTACTGCGAAGATACGATCACCAAAAAGCAGATCAGCCTCCGCACTCAGGACGAACAGGCAGAGAAGACTTTGCTGCACGTCAAAAACGAATCGTTCCGCCAACTCACTCTCAACCTGCAGATCGCCCGCACCTATACCCTTTGAACGGCTGGTTGCGATGTTACGGCCAAAGTCCACCCCGCTCACGGTTGCCACCACGTCAAAGCCATGTTGTGGCTGGTCTGCTGGTAAGCGCGTCCGATATAAAACCCTGCGGTTGGTTCCCGGTGATGAGCGATCGTGAGGAGGTATTGGCCTGATTGCTCTGCCTTGAACCGGACGAAACCTTCATGGTCTGCCACAATTTCTTCTTCTTTCTCGTCGGGAGTGCGCAGTTTTGCTTTCGCTCCCGGTAAAGGTTGGCCGCGAAAGTAAGCGCGAGCTTCACCAGCTTTGCCCGTTGGCACCAGGTCAAGAGTCAATAATGGTTCGCCCGCTGCTGATCCGGATGGCTGCCATCTTGCATAAAAATAGGGTTTGCGACCGCTCCTCACTGTGAAAATCGCTTCCGTGCAAATCGTGTTTGTAGCGGAGGCGGCGCCCAGGAGGAAGTGATCAAATTTTTTTGCCGATTCAATCGGCGCAGGGGCGTTTGTCACCAGCATGAATGTCGCTGGTGCTGACAAACTATCGAGATGCCCGGGCGATTTCTCAAAACGACCGTCAGGTTCCGCAAAACGAATGAACATCTTACCATCCACAGGCTCAATCCAAATCGTGTGACCTATTGCGGAATTTGCAGCGGCGATAAGGAAGCTGAATAAAACTAAAAAGAGAGAACGAATCATTGTCTTAAACTTTCGTAACTATTTCCGTGCAGTGATGGTTTGCAATCCGGAGCTATGGGCTGCCACCCGGGGAGCAGCTCTTGGGCTAAACAATTCCAGGTCCGGTCGTTTTTCTTCGCCATCTTCACCACCCAACGCAATCACTTGCGTCTTGCCCGCTGTGACAAGGCGGTGAGACATGCGCGGATGCTCCAGGCGGCCCACCAGTTCCCACGATTTTTCATCGCTGGAAAGGCGCAGCAGATCTCCTTTAAAAGCACTTGCGTAGATCCACCCGTTCTGTGTTATCGCCGAACAGCTGAAGCCTTTGTTCTTTCCTGTGGGAAGATCTGGCCCTTTAGTCCATTGGCCGGTAGCCGTGTCGTAAATCTCTACGGCCAGCGTCGACTCATTATCGCTATCCATTCCTCCGATACAGAAGATGCGAGATCCCAGAGCCGCCAGCGCAAGCGCGCGACGTTGAAATGGTTGCGGAATCTCGCTCCAACCAGCCCGGGGGTGGTTCAGGTCAAGCACCAGTGCAGTGGCTGGCCACACTGTTTTGTTTGTTCCATTCAACTGCCATCCTCCTGCGATATAAAGTTTGTTGCCGACAACTACGGCGTCATGACTGGAGCGAGGAGCAGGTAATTCGGTGAATTTTTCCCATTGCCCGCGCTTTGGGTTGAAACGTTCAACCAGAGTCGTCGAAAACAAATCCTGTTTCACATGGGCGGGATTGCGTGCGGCCATGCCGCCAGTGCGATAAACATATCCGCCATGCGCCACGAGGGGCAGCCCTTGTCCCGGAGCGGAACCCGGCAACGCTTCCCAACTCTGTCCCTCACTCAGGTTCAATCGATGGAAAGCGCCACTGACCATTTCTGCCGCATACTTGTGCCGCTCCCCTTTATGTCCCCCGAATACATACAGCCAACCGTCCGTTGTTACCGCGCCGAAACTCGTGACCCCCTCTGGCATTGCCGCAAGGTTGCTGGCCACAACCGCCTGCGCGGAATGGCTTGTTGTGGATTGTTTTAGGCCTGTTGAGCAGCCGCCCAGGGCTAAAACCCATGTAGCAGCGGCACAGGAAAAAAGGACGCGTAATTTCATTTTTGTCCGCGAACCTTACCTGACTTCGGGCCCTTATTGCTTCCGGTAGCTTGCTGAAGATTGGCGGTAGCTTGCGCAAGGGGCCGCTAATAAATGGCAAGTGAACGGAAGCAAAACCGCGCTGGTCATCGCTAGAGTATCCCATGAATTTGAGAATGAGTCGCAGAAGAGCGGCGTTCACACTCATTGAATTGCTTGTTGTCGTAGCGATCATCGGGATCTTGTCCAGCCTGCTTTTGCCCGGGTTGGCGCGTGGCAAACAGAAGGCAAAAAAAATCAAAGAACTCAGCGCCGGAAAACAGCTGATGCTCGCCTGGCAAATGCACGCCGATGACAATGGCGATGCCGTCCTCCCGGGATACAGCTCCCAGGTGGAAGCCACCGATGACAACGGCAACACCTTGGGTAGCCCCATCCGCGACCGCTACCCATGGCGCCTTGCTCCCACTTTGGGGAAGAGCTTTCGCGCTATTTATGTGAATGAATCACAGGCTTTTCTCGATGATGCGGCCCAACGCTCGCATGAAGAATATGTCTATCGCGCCAGCCTGTATCCCAGTCTTGGCTACAATTCAGTCTTTCTTGGCGGCGATGAGCAAAAGTTTAATCCGGCACTCGCGGCCTCTTCCTTTGGGATCAGCTGGCTCGTAACGCGTACGACGCAGATTAGGCGACCCGATTCTTTGATGGCTTTCGTCTCGGCCCGCTCTCGCCCGGGGGGCACTCGCGACGAGTCAGGATATTTTGTCGTTCACCCCCCCAGCCATCGTCTCTCGCCAATGGGATGACACCTTTGCAGCAGATCGCCCGCCTGAAAAATTCGGTTATATTCATCCTCGCTGGAGTGGCCGCGCCGTCGCTTCCATGACCGATGGCCATGCGGAGTCCTTGAACCAGGCCGATCTCAAGGACATGAGGCGGTGGTGCAACAGCGCCGATCGCTCTGATTGGACCTTATCCACCTTGCGTTGACCTGTGCCGCGTGCGAAAAAGACCGGTACAGTGTCATCTGGTCGCTCATCCACCCGTCACGGTGATTCTTCAAGCGCCGCATTTGCTGAAGCACCCGCATGGAGTGTGGTCGGGGAAGGCTGGCGTCCGCTATTCGGCAACTACCGCGACCTTGGCTTCAGCTTTGAGTGGCATAACTTCAAATGCCAAAAGCCGCTGGATTGGGCTCGCAGCTTCCATCCTGGTAGCGTTGAACTCTGCCTGAACCTCACGGGCACCGGTACCGTCAGCGATGATGAGCAAACAACGACTCTCGCTGCTCGAACCCTGGCCTTTTATTTCCAGGGCGATCCGCCTTTAACTGCTTTCCGGCAGGGAGAAGAGTTGCATCAGTTTATCACCGTGGAGTTTGCTCCTGAATTTCTCGCAAAACATTTGTTAGCCAAAGCAGACAGTTTGCATCCGCTCATACGCGCCTCTGTCACGGGAAAAGCACAGCCGCGATCAGGGGTCTCAAGTGCCCAGCGCATGGAGAGCGCTTTTCTCCCTATTGTCGAAACTCTGCGTCATCCCCCTGTGTTTGCACCTGCTCAGTCCATCTGGTTTCAAAGCAAAGCCGTTGAACTTGCCGCTCAACTCTTCTTCCGCCCGCCCGAAGGGGAATTATTCTGCACCCGTGCCCAACGGGCTTCGCGCGAACGAGTGGATCGGGTTCGTCTCCTTTTGCGTGAACGCCTCATCGATCCTCCCCAACTCGAGGAGCTCGGCAGGATCGTTGGTTGCAGTTCTTTTTATCTCAGTCGGTCCTTTTCACGAGAGGTCGGAATGACGATTCAGCAATACGTACGGCAGGTCCGCATGGAGCGAGCCGCCGAGTTATTACGGGCCGGTAAATGCAACGTCACCGAAGCCGCTTTTGAGGTGGGTTACAGTAGCTTAAGCCACTTCAGCAGCGCGTTTCACGAAACATTCGGCTGCTGTCCAGGTTTGTATCCACTAAAAACACACACGCAACAAGCAGGTTCCGAAGACACATCGGTCGACCCTCGTCGAAGCTGATTCGGTTCAGTTCCATTTCCAAAAGTGTTTGGTGCAGGTACAGGCCTGGGCTGCCTGTCTCAGCCAGGCATCGCTCATCTTTCCGAACCACAACGGGAACTCTATTGTGCTGCGCCTGTAAACCGACCCCAATCGTTTGAAATCACCCACGAGAGCGAGACCGGTTCTTGGCTGGCCCCGCAAACTCGAAACACGCCCACCCATTTGCAGTGTCATACGTATGCATAAGCGCGGGCTTTGCTTTATTCCGCGAGCACACGGTAAAACCGATGGCCCGATGCTGCTGCCGAGTCATCACTCCAGTTCGCAATACCGGTCGTCAGATCGAACACCGGAGTGTTTGTCAGCGCCGTCCAAGTGCCAAAATTCTCAGTGAATTGAACTGTATAGCGGCGGCTTGCCGCGTGCGGGAAAGAAACGCTGGCTCCCCCATTCGCCTGTCGGGTGATGGAAAGAGCACGGAGTCTGATGGCGTTGTTCAGCGGATTGGTTCCAGCGCGATACTCAGAAAGGTTGGACACACCATCGCCATCGGGGTCACCAGTTCCGTTATGCGTGAGCGTTTGCAATTGGAACAATTCCCAATCATCCGGCAATCCGTCCGTATCCACATCTCCAGATCCTACAACCGCTCCTTCCAATTCCAGTCGCGTTGGAGTGATTACCGCCTCATTAAAATGCGTCGCGAAATCCGGGTAACTTGGCGTGCCAAGTTGCCCACCCGTCACATGCAGTGAACTCACCATCAATCTCAAACGACCACAGTCCAGGGCGCTTTGCACATAGCTCAGCACAAAAGGATCGGCCAGGTTGAGTTCAAAAGTTATCTTCGCTCCCGCCGGCACGAGTTGCCCCGGCGCAACGTTCGTGGTCTGTCCAAGGGCGAACGGTGCCACTTCAAACCGTGGAAATGCTTCGTTCGTTTTTCCTACGTTGTTGCTTACATCCACCAGCGCCCCGTTCGTTGACCAGCCTGCCGCATAGGCGTTGCGCTGCCCCGGCGCATTGCTACCGAAAGGAGCGCATTGATCGTAGTTCGTTACGCTGTAACCATTCCTGAAACCTGCCCCAAACAGTTCAATGGGCCTCCCCGTATCCGAATCCACGATGTAACTGGGATGATTCGTTTCGAAATAGGTCCTGAAATCGTCTTGAGTCGCATCATAGGCAAACAAGTTGCCTCGGTTAATCGTCAATGTAATCCGGCAACGACGTACCAGGTAGCGCGACGGTCCGCGATTCGTCGCTGCCACAGAGCCCGTATCCCACCCCAGCAGATGTTGTGCATGCCGTGTATCCACGCCGGCAGCATCGCCAAAGGTTCCGAAACTCGAACTCGCAGTCCGATCGCAAGGTGCTGCATTGTTGATGTAAGCCCAACGTTCAATAACCGGACTCGTATCATTCATGTTCACTGGCTGGGTGAAAAGAGGAGCAAATTGGTTCCAGGTATCCAGCGTCAAGGAATCGAAACTCAAGCTAATAGCGGCCGCACTGAAAGCGACAGAGTACGAGGCCACGTTTAAACCGGTCAAATCCCATTGCCAGAGTGAGGAAACGGAGGTCCCGAGGCCGGGTTGACTACCACGGTTCAACTCAACACGCGATAACGGCCGAAGCGACTGCGGCCCGGCTTCATTTGTATAATGGAGCAACACTGAGTTGTAATCAATTTCTGCCCCAAGGGAGCGCGCTTGTAATACCACTGTTCCGAGAGGGTTTGGCGTCACATCGTTGAGCGTAAACGCACTCACGCCATTTAAATTGTAGATGTTGCCGCTGCCTGTGAGAAAAGCGTTCGTGTTCGACTGTGTCAAAACCGCTCCCGTTGTGGCACCGGGGCGATCTGCCACATTTCCGGGGGCGCCGGATGTTACTGTGAAGATTTCCCAATATCCCGCCTCGCTATTGGGAGAACCTCTAAAAAAAGGAGAAAAGAAACCATTCGTGGCGGCGGTTGAACTACTCAAACCAGACAGCAAAAAGAAGGTGGCAAGCGCAAGATTCGACAATTTCATTGGAGAGACTCTAGGCAAAACGAGTTGCGTTCTGCTCCCGCTCTCTTGCGAAAGATTTGCGGCATCTTGCACTCCGTGGTGATGGGAGTTAGTGGCTCGTCCCTACATCGGTCTGCCGGCAAATTTGGCGGTACCTCTGATATTTCAATTTTTCTAGGTTTTGTTGGTGTCATAAGCTGGCGCGCTGGTACCCATTCTGGAAATTTCGTATCCTGTGAATTCTCCAAGCAGTGTGGATCTCTCGAGGGAGAGGGAGGGCGCGTTGGACCAGTTTGATTCTTGGCTGGAGGCACAAACAGCAATCGCAGGGCGGGCGTCTCATCTTGGGGTGCCCAGCTTATGTGGGTAGGCCCGACCTCTCCGAGAATTGTCACCAACTCGGTTGCGTTTAGTTGGACAGACGGTTCCCCGCTTTTAAACGCGACGAATACTCACTTCATTAGGAGCAAGCGCCCCTTACCAACGGATTTTCGGTGCAACTTCCGGTGAATCCATCGTCCCGTCGGTTGAAAGTCTACCTGGGGGCACAGGCAACTCCGGAATACGCTAAACAAAGATACTCCTCTGTTCGTCGCAACTGAACACTGAACTACGCCAGCAGTTTATGAATCAGTTCACCATGAACGTCTGTCAGTCGAAAATCTCGTCCCTGGAAGCGAAAGGTAAGCTTGGTGTGTTCCAAACCGAGTAAGTGTAGAAGCGTGGCATGGATGTCATGCACATGGCAGCGATCTTCCACCGGACTGAATCCAAAATCGTCGGTTTGGCCGATGATCTCGCCTGCTTTCACTCCACCACCAGCGAACCACATCGTAAACGTGTCAATATGATGGTTGCGTCCGGTTGACTCACGATTCTCACCCATCGGAGTGCGTCCGAATTCACCACCCCACACGACTAACGTGTCTTCGAGGAGTCCGCGTTGTTTCAAATCCTGGACCAGAGCGGCTTGTCCCTGGTCGACTTCTCTGCAGACTTTTTCGAACGATTTCTCCAGATCTTCACCCGGGCCGCCGTGGCTATCCCAATTCGTATGATAGAGTTGCACGAATCGAACGCCGCGTTCGACCAGCCGTCGTGCGAGTAAACAATTGCGACCGAACGAACCTTCACCTGCCTGAACACCATACATGTCGAGAGTCTTCTGACTCTCGTTTCCAAGATCGATCAAGTCCGGCGCGCTGCTTTGCATCCGGTAAGCCATTTCATAAGCAGAAATCCGAGTGCGAATCTCTTCATCTCCCGTATCGATCAATCGCTTTACGTTCAGATCGCGAATGGCATCAATCGTCTGACGTTGCCGTGTAGACGAAACCCCTTTCGGATTCGTAAGATTCAGGATCGGTTCGCCCTGGCCCCGCAACGGGACACCTTGATACGTCGTGGGGAGAAAACCGCTGGCCCAATTGACAGAACCGCCGCGCGGACCGCGTGGACCCGACTGCAGCACAACAAAGCCGGGAAGATTCTGGCATTCGCTGCCTATGCCGTAAGTCACCCACGCGCCCATGCTCGGACGACCGAACTGGCCGGAGCCGGTGTTCATGAACAACTTGGCCGGGGCGTGATTGAACAGGTCGGTGGCGCAGGTTTTAACGATGGAAATGTCGTCAACGATCTTCGCCGTATGCGGGAACAGTTCCGAGACCCAGGCACCGCTTTTGCCATGTTGGGCAAAGGCGCGTCGGGAACCGAGAAGCTTTGGTGGATCTTTGGCAAAGGAATCCATGAACGCGAATCGTTTGCCTTCGATGAACGACTGAGGAATCGGTTGCCCGTTGTATTTGATCAGCTCTGGCTTGTAATCGAACAACTCCAACTGGCTTGGGCCACCCGCCATGAAAAGAAAAATAATGTTCTTCGCTTTGCCTTTGTAATGCGGCGCTTTTGGTTCAAAAGGATTGACCAGTTTCACTTCGGGCGTTGACCCGAGCATCTTGTTTTTGCTCATCAATGCGCCAAGCGCGATGCTGCCGAGTCCCAGGGCGCATTTGCTGAAGAAATGGCGACGCGTGAGTTCCTGGAGATTGTTGCCCTGGTATTCCGGGTTGTTGAAGAAATGAGACATATAGGGATTATTCTCGGGAAATCGTTTCGTCTAAATTGAGCAGCACACGAGAAACCGTCGTCCAGGCGGCTACTTCTTTGACGTCCAGATCCGGGGACAAATTCGCTGGAACCAACTGTTTCGCTTCCTCGGGATCATTCTCATAACTCTTCAATTGCTGATCGAGGAGAGTGGCAAGACGTTCATGTTCGCCCTTCGCTGGTTTCCGGGAGAGGCAGAGCCGAAAGGCGTAATCCAATCTCGATTTGTCGTCTTTCGGGATGTCTTTCAACAAACGCAAAGCGAGACCCTGTGCGAATTCCATGAAGGCCTGGTCGTTCAACAGGTTCAACGATTGCAGCGGGGTATTCGACTTCATCCGGCGGGTGCAGGAACTATTCGAATCCGGCGCATCAAACACCATGAGGGCAGGGGGCGGAGTGGCGCGGAAAAAGAAAGTATACATCCCGCGACGATAACGATCCGGGCCGACGCTGGTTTTCCATTCGCGCTTGGTTTGGCCGAGCGACATGACGCCGTCTGGAATCGGTGGATTTACACTTGGACCACCAATCTTCGTAGTCAAAAGTCCGCTGGCAGAAAGCTCCACATCACGGATCACTTCGGCATCGAGACGAAAACGATTCTGGCGCGCCAGCCATTTATTGTAAGGATCAGCCTCTTTCAGATCATTGCGGTAGTTTGAGGACTGCCGGTACGCCGCGGAAGTCACGAGCAACCGGTGCATCGCCTTCTGGCTCCACCCTTTATTGATGAACTCGCGAGAAAGCCAATCGAGCAATTCAGGATGAGTAGGAGGGCTGCCCTGGGTTCCAAAATCGTTTTCGGTTTGCACAATTCCATTGCCGAAAAGATGCATCCAAATGCGATTGATCGCGACACGAGCAGTTAACGGATTCTTCGGATCGACCAGCCATTTTGCGAGATCGAGTCGGTTTGGATTTTCCACGTCAGCCGGCAGTGGGTTCAGGATCTTTGGCACCCCAGGCTTCACTTCATCCCCATGGCGAGTGAAATCGCCTTTGATAAAGATGTGAGTCTGGCGAGGTTCTTTGCGCTCAGCCATTACCATCGTGGTGGTGACCTGTGGTTTGCGCTTTTCCAATTTCAGAAACTTATCTTTTCGTGCGATGAACTCTTTGTCGTCTTTTCGCACTTGATCCAGCAGCACCAGCTTCTGCTTCAGTTTTCGTTTATCCGGTGGGGTCTCCAGCACAGTGGTAACCTCGGCTTTTAGTTTTGCAACCTGTTCCGCGGTCAATGCTTTTTGCCAGGCCAAAACATCGGCAGAAGCGGCTTCGATATACTTTTCGAGTTCATTCTCGAGTGCTTCCAACTCTTTTGTGTATTCAGCCATCCGCAGTTTGTCTTCCTCCGTAGCGATGGTCAGTTCGGGTTCGTCCTGGTTGTTCAGGAAGGCGAACATTTGATAGAACTCCTTCTGCTTTACTGGATCAAACTTGTGGTCGTGACACTGGGCGCAGCCGATGGTCAAAGAGAGCCAGGTGTTGCCTGTGGTATTCACTCGATCGAACACCGACTCTATTCGGAACTGCTCGGGATCAATCCCACCTTCCTGGTTGATCATCGTGTTTCGATGAAAACCGGTGGCAACCTTTTGTTCGGGAGTGGAGTTGGGAAGAAGATCGCCCGCCAGTTGTTCAATGGTGAACTGATCGAACGGCATGTCATTGTTGAATGCGTTGATCACCCAGTCCCGGTATTTCCAGATCTGACGCGGAGCATCGATGCTGTAACCGTTTGAGTCTGCATAACGAGCGGCATCCAGCCAATGACGCCCCCAGCGTTCGCCGTAATGCGGATTGCTCAGCAAACGATCCACGATCTTTTCATAAGCTTTGGGACTCTTGTCCTTCACGAAAGCATCTACTTCCTTGATGGTGGGCGGCAGGCCGATCAGGTCGAGGTAAACGCGACGGATCAATGTAATGCGGTCCGCCTCCGGCGAGGGCTTGAGCTTTTGTTTCTCAATCTTCGACAGGATAAAATTATCTACCGGGTTCCGCGCCCATTTCTTCTGTTTCACCGTGGGAACAGGAATGTTTTCTTCAGGCGGGATGAAGGACCAGTGCAGGACGGCCTCGGCCTTTTCATCGGATGGCGCGTGGGCCCCTTCGTCGATCCACTGTTTGATGAGGGCGACCTGCGATTCATCCAGCGGATTCTTCTTATAGGGCATTCTTGCCAGATTCGTGGCAGTCCCGGAAATGGCCTGGAACAAGAGACTTTCTGCACTCTTGCCTGGAACGATCGCTGGACCTGACTGCCCACCTTTCACCGCGAAAGCAGCGGTATCAACACGCAGTTCGTGTTTCTGCTGGGTTTCGCTGTGACATTGGTAGCAGTAGGAAGAAAAGATCGGCTTGATCTGCTTCATGTAATCCACCTTGTCGGCTCCAAAGCCGGAAAGGGGCAGGGCGGTAAGCAAAACAATGCCGAAAACACTTTTCATTCGAGTCATGTAGTATGCGGTCGCCGACATTTGTGCATCAAGGGTTTTTGCAGGATCGTCCATGGAAGTGCTTGGGTTACCCGTAACCAAAAAACAGAAACGATCAGTCTGCTACTATAGCATCTTTGTGGCTCCGGACGATGAGAATTTTTGGAGGATCAGGACTGTGCCTTCCGCACAGGGTGGATCTATTCGTTCCGGCGATGGGTTCCCACGGCGACGCCCTTCCGTTGCAAAAAAATCCTGGTAATACCGTGGGACCAACAGGCGCTTTTCCGTTTATTTTCTCGCGGTGCGGGGGGGATTGCTACAAATTCCGCGTTTCTGAATGAGAAAGCCTTCGTTGCTCATTATATTTTTGACCGTTTTTATCGACCTCGTCGGTTTCGGTCTCATTTTTCCGCTCCTTCCGCTTTTTGGTAAGAATTTTGAGGCGAATGGCTTCACAGTTGGAGCGATCGTTGCGGTTTACTCGTTGATGCAGTTTATCTTCGCGCCCTATTGGGGGCGGCTGTCGGATCGAATTGGGCGTCGGCCTATTCTGATGGTCAGTACAGCTTGCGCGGCGGTGGCTTACTGTATTTTTGCTGTCGGCTCCGGTATGCAAGGGCAAGCCGCCATCTGGGTCATCATTGTTTCACGACTCTTTGCCGGAATCTGCGGTGCCAATATCAGTGTCGCCCAAGCCTACATTGCGGACATCACTCCGCCCGAACAACGTTCGGCCAAGATGGGATTGATCGGAATGGCGTTTGGCCTTGGCTTCGTTTTCGGACCGGCGCTGGGAGGATTGAGTATCCATCTGTTTGGCATGCGGGGACCGGGTTGGGTTGCTGCATCGCTGTCGGCCATCAATTTCGTATGGATCCTCTTCATGTTGCCCGAGAGCCGCAAGGCGACCACTGAGCCAGTGCCGCATCGCCCGCGCTGGGGACAAATCGTTCACACCTTGTCGAACCCGACCATGGCATTGCTCATCGGCATTTTCTTTCTGGCGACCTTTTGCTTCTCATCGTTCGAAACAACGATTGGTTTGCTCGTGGCCAAAAACTTCAACCTGGATATCAAATCTGAATCTGGCAACGGTGCCTTTAAAATTTCCATGTTAATTTCCTACTGCGCCATCATCGGGGCTTTGGTGCAGGGCGGAGCGATTGGCAAGTTGGTCAAACGAATGGGAGAACCCAAACTGATCGCCGCCAGCCTTCTAATTGCGGGCGTTGGCATGGTGCTGATTCCATATCTGCATACGTGGGCATTTTTGCTGATCGGACTGGGCATCTTCTCGATTGGATCTCAACTCACCCGTCCGCCGGTTTTCGGTATGATATCGCAACTTACGTCTGCCTCGGAGCAGGGAAGTACCTTGGGCGTGGCGCAAAGCATTGGAAGTTTGGCTCGTATTCTCGGACCGATGTTCGCCGCGATATCTTTCGATAAGCATCCAGTCATTCCGTATGTGGTCTGTGCGGTGTTGTCCTGTGCCACGGGCGTGCTTGCGTGGAAGCGGTTGAAGAGGCCGGTGGTTGCGTCCGTTTGAGAGTTTGTTCGTCCATCAGAACCCTCGGTCTTTCCTTTATGGTCTCCTGACCATCTCCAGTCCGCTAAAGAAACTCTGCGGCTTCAATTGTGTGCCTGCGGGGCCTTATACCGCGGAAAAGCAATGCCAGAGCTGTTCTCTTGGCTCGAACCCATCAAAACGAGCAGAATTTAAGCAAAATGGGTCGTTCCGTGCGATAAACGCGTCTAAAAACCGGATAAAAATTTTCAGATCGTGAATTTCGATTCTAAAAACCGGATAAAAATTTATTTTCCAACTTTTAGAACCTAAAAACCCGATCTGAAATTTTTTATCGGAGTTTTAGATCCTAAAAAGACGAAAAAAACTTTTTATCCGGATTAAAGAATCGTTTTGGTGGCTAAAAATCCGAACGGGAGAGGCAGAGAAACGAAAACCCTCGTTTTTGGCGTTGGCCATCGTAAGCTGGCGCCAGCCAATGAACCATTCGCGCACGTGCCCGAAAACCCGTCAATATCAACTTATCAGGTCAAAACGGCCTTTGAATCACTTGGTTGGACAGCAATTTCGAACCATCTGTGAAAATCCAAGCTGGAATTAAACTGCTGAAAGAAATTGAGGGTTATGGGGATCCGATCCGGGACTCTGACCGGTTTAACGCGGTGTTGAAGTTTTATCGCAACAAGGGAGATCCCATTGAGTTTAACACGATCTTGCAAGAGCCGGTTCCCTACTTGGATGAATCAGAAGGCGGCATTGCTTGGAACGCCCCAACGATGCACAGGTCGCACATCGTGTTTGAGCGTGATGCAGTGCTCGCGCGACAGGCCGACATGCTTCCTGGTATTTACTACTCGATTCTAGGAATGAGAACGATGGGCTACCGATTCGTAGCTATCTCACCGCACCTTTATGCTCATTCGATGCATGAGTTTCACGGATTTGATCGTGAGTCGATGATCAAGTTGGAGGTTTTTTTGTTGAAGATTTATCCGAAGCCTTTTACCCAACAATAAAAGGAATGCAAATAACTCTGCGCTCCGCTCCGAGTTATCTACATTCCTTTTTTTGGTTCGAGCAGGTGCGAACGACCGCTCCACCCTTTTTTTCCGTCTACCCTTCTGACTTGAATGAGAGAGTTTCAGACAACCAAAACGGCTAACCAAACGCTGGATCGAATGACGAGGAGCGCGATCGCATCCCTGTTGCAATCGGTATTTTCTTGGCGCGCTCCTCATCATCGATCAGCTTGGCGTTAGCCGCTCGAGCCATTACATGATCACACGCGGTAAAGTTATTTACACCATCATCTGTGGAGTCCTCGCTGGCTTCGTGTTTTCCATGCAGGCGCTGCATGTGTTTGCTGTCCGCAACGCCCCGGTCGTCACCGGTCGTATTGTGGTTCGCGAGCCCATAATGCAGTATTCCGTGCCGAGGGTGGATTTTACGATTGAGATTGAGGGCACTGACACACAGGTTCACGCGCATACGCAGCGGCACCTGATTGATAAGATTCCTCAGACGGTGCGGTTCCACTACGATGGCGACCCGGCGCGAGAGGTATTCCTTTTCGAGCACGAGGAGAGTCCGTATTGGATTTTTCTGTTTTGTTGGGGCGTCGCCTTGGCCCTCGCGCTTTCCATGAGGTCAGCCTTCGTTAGGCGCTCATTGGGATGGGAGACGTGAGTCAATGATGCAGCAGGCTAATAAACCGCATGCACTGAACCCCGCGATAGCGCTGAGGTTTCAATTCGAGTATCACTGGCGCGGGGTCAGTGATTCGGGGCATTATTCCAAGTGATACACACGCTATGAATTTTTACGTGATGACCAAGTCCTACAACTGCTACGGAGGTCACACAACGCTTTCTCACATCGGCGATTTCTTGTTGCGAGGCGCGTCGGACTTCGGTGATGCCGTGAAAGAGATTACCGTCACACTTCATTTTCCGCACACAGGTCCTCCAAAGAAAACGCTTGAGCGGCTTCTAGACAGGCACAACAGCCACAGGGCAACACTGCCGAAGATCACCTATCGCCGCGCTACGGGGAAGATCGAAATCGATATTGCCAGCGACCTGATTGATAGCTGTGATCGGAGGCATTCTCCGCAGTTTTCGCTGCCACTCTTTACGGGAGGGGTTGAGGAGGTTCTCTGCGCATTGTCGCTGATGAGAAATCGGATGAAGGTATCAGATGTATTCGATCTCGATGCATTTGTTGCGCACTGTGATACCGGTCGGCAGCGGATCCCTCATTCGGAGGAGGCACTTCAGAATCTTACAGCGGAACTGAAAGCAGCAGGCAGTGCTGAATGCGCGGCCATGACCCAGTGGGAGAAATTGGATGTTGATTGGGAGGATTTTCATCCACAAGCACGGGAGATTCTCGACGATCCATTCTTTTGGAATTGCACCGACGACTTCTCGCCGAACGGCAATGATACCGGAGCCGACCTTTTGGAAGCCTATCGTGATTGGCTCAAGACCCACAGGGACGGCCAGCCGATTCAATTCTTTGAGCGTTTGGCAATCCAGTGGGCATACGCGGGCATCGAGGCCATGGGCGATGAAGTTCGTGACGAGGCAGGCGTAGGGCTTGCTTTCGCGGACATAAAGCTCCGCGGTAAATGCGAGGAACAGGCACGAGTTCTTGCATTGAAGTCATTAGATAAACAGCGCATACAGGCAGAAACTTCTTCCGGTTGGGCGCATCGTGACGAGCGCCTGATCTCCCTTGAAAAGATCAAATGCAAACTGCAAAATTTGGATAATCATCGCCTCGGCTAACGCCTCTTCAATTAAGTCTCCCGCAAAGCCGCCGCGATCGGCATTCTCGCGGCGCGAATCGCAGGGAACAATCCACCAAGCAAACCAATCGCCGCCGCCCAAAGTATGGCGCTGACCAACAGCTGCGGGGTGACAGTAAAGGCGAAGGCAATTTGGCTGAATGTCTGCCAATTGATGGTCGCTGCTTTGAATCCGTCGAACGCAAAATAGGCGGCGAGGGCTCCAGCTGTTCCGCCGATTAAAGCCAAAGCCAATGATTCGAACAGGATTGAAAGAATGATCGGCGTCGAACCAAAACCCAAGGCTCTCAACGTGGCAATCTCACGGGTGCGCGCGGCCACCGCGCTGTACATGGTGTTCAATGCACCAAACAGAGCTCCCAAAGCCATGAGTGCGGCAATGAACACACCAATCTTCTCGATGAACCCGGTGAGCATGCTGGATTGATCGGCGAGAAACTCAGCCTGGCGAATGGCTCTCACTTTCAATTGGGGATTGGTGGTCAAACCATCCTTGAATTGTTGAAAGGCACTGGCCGAGTTCAGTTTGACATAAACAGACTGAAACGAATTGCCGCGGTGATATGCCGGGGCAAGAACCGCTGCGTCGGTCCAAATTTCGGATTCCGCCGCGCCGCTTCCTCCGGCGAAGATTCCCACCACTTTCCACTCGTTCTGGCCTATGCGGATTGTTTTCCCGACATCGAGACCTGCGAATGCCCGGGCCGCACCCGCCCCGACAATCACTTCGTTCCGCCCTTGCTCGAAATTTTTCCCGTCGACAATGCGAATATCACCGCGGACAGCGAGGGCGGATTTCTCCACGCCGCGCATCGGGACATTGGCGTCCGTGCCGGTGGAACGTTTCGGGAGATTGATGATAACGAATAGTTCCGATGAGGTGATTGGGCCCTCTGCGTTGCGGGCAATCCCCGGAGCATCCGCGATCAGTTTGGTTTCCTCCCGAGAAAGACCGCTCGTCATCTCACTATCGGCCCCGATGCGAAGAACGATGGCAACATCGTCAGCGCCTTGCACTTTCATCGCAGCACGAAAGCCCTCCGCAATGGAAAGCACTCCGACGAATACAGCGACGACCCCGGCAATACCCACGGCCGTTGCAATCGCGGAACCTTTGCGCTCAGGAATCGTGAGCAAATTGAAAAGCGTCACCGACAGAATTTGTGAAAGCCAATTCATTATGCGTTTCTCCTCAAGGCGACCGCTATCTGGAGGCGCATCGCTTGAATCGCGGGCAAAATGCCAGCAACAAAGCCGAGCGCGAACACCAACCCAACTCCGATAATCAGGTAGTGCGGCGGTAGGTAAAATACTGGAAGCATTGCCGGCACCGGGCTGCCTCCCAAAGTTAGAAGCCATGCTGCACCCAATCCCATCAATCCTCCGAGTGCAGCAATCACGCAGGATTCTACCAACACCAGGGTGAGCACCAGTTCATTGGTGAAACCCATTGCTTTGAGCACTCCCAACTCCTCAGTTCGTTCCCGCACGACCTGGGCCATGGTGTTGCCTGTGATAAGCAGAATGGTGAAGAAGACGGCGCTGAGGATTGCAATCAGGATGGTGCCGATATCACCAATCTGTTGTGCAAAACCTTGCATAAATGCGCCTTCGGGCTCTGCTTTGGTTTCGTGAGGCGAATTCGCAAATTCAGCATCAATGGCATGGGCAATCTCAGCAGCGCGATTCGGATCGTCCACGCGAACGGCATACCATCCGACCAATCCTTTTCCCTGGGCGCGTGCCTCGTCGAAATAGTCGTAGCGGAAATAAAACCCGGAGGTGTCGGTCCCTTTCTTCGCGCCATCGTAAATTCCCACGATTTCAAATTCCCAGGCCTCTGCACCTTCGCGGGGCCAGATGGGCGAGGTGAGCGGGATGCGATCCCCAATCTTCCACTTGAACCGATCGATCAGCGTGCGGCCAACGATGGCCCCGGTCCGGGTTTTCAGCCATGCCTCTTTCTGCTCGGCGGGAAGTATAAACTCCGGATACATGGCGAGGAACGCTTCCGGTTGCGAAATGGGAAAACTGCCGAAAAAGTTCTTCGGCTCATTCTGATAAATTCCGTTGAACCATGTGGAGTGGACGGCGGAGGTGACTCCTTTGATCCCTTCCATCCGGGCTCGGTAATTCTCCGGCAAAGTCATGATCAGCGAAACTTTGTGGCGCACGACCAGGCGGTCTGCCCCAGCCAGAGCAATACCTCCGGTAAACGCTTCTTTGATTGTGCAAAGAAGTCCGAAGAGCAGGAACGCAACAAATACCGAAAGGAGCGTCAGTGCAGTTCGCAGCTTCTTCCGCTTTAGATTGCTCCAGACCAGGTAAAGGAATTTCATTCCGGTTGCGTGGTGGAGAGCTGGCCTTTGTCCAAATGCACCGTGCGGGTCGCACGCGCTGATGCATGCGGATCGTGCGTTACCATGATGATCGTTTTGCCCTGCTCGCGATTAAGTGCTTGCAGCAGGCTGAGAATTTCATCACCCGCCTTGCGGTCCAGATCCCCGGTAGGTTCGTCGCACAGAAGCAACGTTGGATCGGTGACAATGGCGCGGGCAATGCCGACGCGTTGTTGTTCACCGCCGGAGAGTTGACGTGGAAAATGGCGCGTTCGATGTCCCAGGCCCACCACTTGGAGTGCGATTTCGACGTGTTTCAGTCTCTGTGACTTGGACAAATGTGTGAGCAACAGTGGCAGTTCAACATTTCGTTCGGCGGTAAGAACAGGGAGCAGATTGTAGAATTGGAAAACGAGCCCCACGTGCCGGGAGCGCCACGCGGCGAGTTGGCGATCGGATTTTTGATCGATGCGCTCTCCGCCAATCTCAACTGATCCAGCGGTCGCGCGATCCAGACCGCCGATCAGGTTCAGGAGCGTTGATTTGCCGGAACCAGAAGGGCCCATCAGTGCAAGAAACTCGCCGCTTCGCACTTCAAGGTTCAAACCAGACAGCACCTCAATCTTTTCTGAGCCGCGTTGGAATGTCTTTGTGGCATCCTTCACCCGCACCAATATTCCATCTGTTGTACTCATTATTTTGCCTCTGTTACTTTGGCTCCATCACTTAAGTTATCGGGTCCTGAGATGACGATTTTATCTCCGCTGGCGAGCCCCGCGGTGATTGATACTTCATTGCCGCGAGCTGTGCCGACGGTTACAGCACGTCTTTCGACCCGCCCCTCGCGGACAACAAAAACAATATCCTGACCGTTATCCTTACGTACCGCGGTCTGCGAGACCACGATGCTTTCCGCCGCTGCTGGCGTTGCTCCCGCAGTGCGCTGAAAGGCTACCTTCACACCCATATCAGGAAGAATGCGCGTGTCTAATTTGTCAAAACCAACTCGCACTCTGACCGTGGCCTTTTGGCGGTCGGCCGTGGGAATGATGGCGATAACTTTGGCAGGGATGCGCCACTCAGGATAGGAATCGAGGGTAGCCTCTACCGGTTGGCTGGCTTCCACGCGGTTGATATAGCTTTCGCTGACGTCCACTTCGATCTCGAGTGACTTCATATCCACGATGGTGCAAATGCCGGTGCGGGTGAATCCACCGGCGGACATGGGTGAAATCATTTCACCAGGCTGGGCGTTCTTCGAGGTTACGATGCCAGTGAAAGGCGCGCGGATGATGGTGTCATCCAGTTGCTGGTTCCAGAGAGCGAGTTCCCGTTCCGCGACGCGCACATCCGCCAATTGTCGCTCGACGCGGGCTTTCAGGGAAGTCACCGCCACCTCCGCGCGATCCAGTTCTGAAGCGCTGGTGATCTTGTCCTCCATCAGCTTGATCATCCGCTGCCACTCGCGTTCGGATTGGGCGAGATTGGCGCGGGTTTCGTCGATCGCTTTTTGTGCGGATTCAAGGCGGGCCTGCGCCAGTTGCAGATTTTGTTCAACGTTCGAAGCGTCGAGGCGGGCGAGGATCTGACCCGCTTCCACGGTCATGCCTTCTTCGACCAGGACTTCCATCACTTTGCCAGTCACCTTGGAAGACACGGTGGCTTCACGGCGAGCAGTGACGTAACCCGAGGCATTGAGCAGTGTTTTTTCTCCACCGCCTGCGGATTGGCGGATCACGATGGTGCGGACTTCGGCAACCTTTGGTCTGTTGAACCACCAGGCCGCAATTCCGATAACCACGAGGAGAACTAAAATGGTGAGAATCAAACCAACACGCGATTTTGCTTCCGGGGCGTTGTCGCGATGAATGCGTAACTGGTCGAGGCTAGTTTTGTCAGGTCCCATGATTCGAGCAACACGAGCAAATCGGTTCCGGTGCCTTGGGTCAAGCTTGCGACGGGTCTGTTTCGGGCTGTGTGATTTCAATAGCGTTCGCCAAAGTCCTTGTTATGGAGGGGAGAACCGCGCAGCTTCGCCCAATGACAACGCCCTCCACAGCGAGCGGGGCGCGAGTGAGTCAATTTCGCGGTTAAAAAATCATTTTTCCCCCAAAACCGGTCAAAACCGACCCAATTCACTCATTTTTAGCGTAAAACGCCTCTCCGCCGACCCTGCAACGACCCCGCGCAGTTGCGCGGTCACTCCGTAGACCCTGCGACGAGGCCGGGCAACTGCGCGGTCACTCCGCAGACTCTACGACGAGGCCGCGCAACTGCGCGGGCACTCCGTAGACTCTACGACGAGGCCGCGCAACTGCGCGGGCACTCCGTAGACCCTACGACGAGGCCGCGCAACTGCGCAGGCACTCCGTAGACTCTACGACGAGGCCGCGCAACTGCGCGGGCACTCCGCAGACCCTACGACGAGGCTGGGCAACTGCGCGGGCACTCCGCCGACCCTGCAACGAGGCTGGGCAACTGCGTGGGCACTCTGCAGACCCTGCGACGAGGCCGCGCAACTGCCCGGGCACCCTGCGGCTCCAAAATCCATGCAGGATGGGGAGTTTTTGACTCCATATTTTTCAAAATGAGTGGCTTAAAGAATTGGTTTGAATTGCAATAGGCTCAAAATTTTTTAACGATGATGGCGATTGGGACCGTCCTGAGCATCGGGAATACCACTTGCATGGTGGAGAATAAGAGGGCCCGTTGTTAACATGTTAAAATGACAATCGCCTCAACAAACAGCAGAGAGCGGAAGGAGGAACTTGGACAGTTCTTCACATCCCCCCCCGTAGCTGATTTTATGGCTTCTTTATTCGGGCAATTACCAAGGACGGTCCGATTATTGGATGCTGGGGCGGGTGCAGGGGCTCTGACAGCGGCTTTTGTAAGGAGACTTTGTGAAAGCAACAACGGTGTTCACACAATTCAGGTAACTTTATACGAAGTCGATCCAAACATTCTAGATGCGCTTTCGGCAACCATGCAAGAGTGCCAGAACAATTGCACTGCCGCGGGCATTCATTTCTCATTTACTATTCAACCTGCTGACTTCATTAGAGAAATGTCAGTACGACTTGCGGGAGATTTGTTCGGTTCCCAGCCGCCATCCTTTGATGCAGCTATCGCAAACCCTCCTTATCGCAAAATCAGTGCCGGCTCGGCTGAGCGCCGTGCGCTTAGGTCTATCGGAATCGAAACCAGCAATCTTTACACTGGCTTCATAGCACTTATTTATCGGTTGCTGAGTCCCGCCGGTCAACTTGTCGGCATCACTCCGCGAAGTTTCTGTAATGGCCCCTATTTCCGTCCTTTCCGCGAGGATTTTCTAAAACACTTGGAACTCCGCCGACTCCATGTCTTCGAATCCCGCCAAGCTGCATTCCGTGAAGAAAGTGTGTTGCAGGAGAACATCATCTTCCATGCAGTTAAGGGAGATAAGCAACCTCGTGAAATTGTTATTTCGAGCAGCACCGGAAACCATAACGACCACATTGCTGAGACGATTCTTCCATTCGTTGAGATTGTCCACCCGAAGGACCCCGAAAAGTTTATTCACATTCCTTCTGCTGCCAGTCACGGAACTGCGAAGGCAATTATGGACGGATTGAGTGCCAGCCTGTCCTCTTTGGGAGTGACTGTCTCGACCGGAAGAGTCGTCGATTTTCGCCTGAAAGGTGCCATTCGAAAAGAACCCGAACGAGGGGCCGTGCCACTCGTTTATCCCTGTCATTTTAACGGCGGTACAATTCACTGGCCGAAACTCCAAGCCCGGAAACCTAACGCAATCTTAGACAATGCGGAGACACGACGGTGGCTCGTTCCATCAGGTATGTATTTGCTGACCAAACGGTTTACGTCAAAGGAAGAGCGGCGAAGGCTTGTTGCATGTGTGTTTGATCCGGAACAAATCAATGCTAAGTGGGTTGGGTTCGAGAACCACCTAAATTATTTTCATGCGAAGGGTCAGGGACTGGAACGCGATCTGGTGGCAGGCTTATTTGCGTTTTTAAATTCGACCGTAGTTGATCAGTATTTCCGGCGCTTCAGCGGTCACACTCAAGTCAATGCTACTGACCTGCGGACCTTGGCTTATCCTCAGCGCGATACGTTGTATGCGATGGGACAGGAAATTAAAACTTTTGATCTCTCCCAAGAAGAGATCGACCAACTGGTTGGAAAACACCTTCATGCCTGCCGATAAACCCATTCGAAAATCGACGGTGAGAAAACGTCGACTAATCGAGGCAATCGAGGTGCTGACTGCTTTGCAGTTCGGCTACAAACAGCGGAACGAAACTGCCGCTTACACTTTACTTGCACTGCTGGATCTCCGGCCTGATACCGTATGGGCAGCATCACAGGCTCCTCTTTGTGGAATCTCGCCGATCATCGACTTTATTGCGCGGTTTTACGGAGTTCGCTACGCTCCGAATACTAGAGAAACGATTCGTGATGATGCTGTGAAGTTCTTCGTCGAGGAAGGGCTTTTACTTCGTAATCCCGACGATCCGAACCGCCCGACTAACAGCGGAAAGACCGTATATCAAATCGAACCGACGGCTCTCGCACTACTTCGTAATGTGGGAACTCCGGACTGGCAGCCGGCCTTACAAAAATACCTTGCCAGTCGTGAATGCCTTAAGCATGAAATTGCGCGTAAGCGTAATCTGGCGCGGGTTCCAGTGACACTACCAGATGGTTCTCAAGTGGCGTTATCTCCAGGCGGTCAAAATCCCCTCATCAAGGCCGTCATTGAGCACTTCTGCCCGATTTTTGCTCAGGGAGGTGTCGTTCTTTACATCGGCGATACCGAGAACAAGTTTGTTCATCTGGAAGCTGAGGGCTTGGCAGCATTGGGGGTCACGTTGGATTCCGCTGCAAAGATTCCAGATGTAATTGTCCACGATATCAAAAAAAACTGGCTGCTACTCATCGAAGCGGTTACCACCGCGGGGCCGGTCGATGGTAAACGCCGAAAGGAACTTAAGGATCTCTTTGCAGGGTGCAAAGCGGGGCTCGTGTTTGTCACTGCGTTTGAGAGTCGCCGCACAATGCAGTCTTTTATATCGAACATTGCTTGGGAATCAGAAGTTTGGATCGCCGAAGACCCTGATCACATGATTCACTTCAATGGCGAAAGGTTCCTTGGGCCATACCCCGACGTAATCCCCGTGCAGACACAAATGGTCGTAGCGCCAATCACTAGGCAGCCTTTGTTGCCGCCTTTTCATTTGCCATGACAAAATAGAGTTTAAATGGTCATGCTCTTAACAATGCACCGCCGGCACAGATCATATCCCTCATGCTAAAGATGGTCTCTATTCTGCCTTTTGAGCGCCCTTAACATCTGTTTGTTGCGCTTCCTTCAGCTCGTTAAGCTTCTTCAGATCGCCAAACAGGTGAATGGCTCCGCAGTGATCGCACATCCGGGCTTCCGTTTCTACATTGCTGTCCTTCAGGGTCCAAAACTTCGTTTTTTTCGGCTGGAAAAAGCATAATCCAGTGCTGCGCATCACTCCTTCGATCAATTGGCCGCCGTGACAGGCGGAGCAGACCTTTCGGGCATTCTCTAAATCTTTCCCGCTGTGAAAAACTTCCATGACGGCATCCAGATCTTCCTGCCAGAACCGGGTGGAATCGCCCACTTTGCGGTAAGTGATCTTATTATCGCGCATCCACCGATAAAGGGTCGGCTCACCGACATCGAGATACTCAGCGGCTTCTTTAATAGAGAACCAATGGGTTTTAGGCTTGCTGTTAGTGGTAATGACTTCGTTTGCACTCATATGATGTTCAATAAGTCATAACAGATATAAAAAGATGTAAAAGACATATTTGTATTTACAGTGATAGTTAATGATAGTAAAAAGAAATCACAGCCAACCGAAGGAGTAAAATATGAATGAAACCCAAAACTCCGTCCCTCCTGAAGATTACATCGAACCTAAAAACGTCCTGAAATGGATCTTTTCACGAAATCCGTTCTACCTGTTCAGTGCTGGATTATTGCTCTACGCAATTTATCGGCTTTCGATCGACCCCAAAATGTTTGCGAGTGAACTGGGGCAACTTCTCTTCAACTTCGGATCTTTCCAGGTTTATGAATTGTTGTTGGTGGGCACCGCGATCTTTTTAGTGCGGCGAAAAATCTGGTATGATTCCGGCCTGTTGGTTGCATTGGAGAATTTCCTTGTTCTCGTTCCTTTTATCCTTATCAGCCAGGCACTGCTGATCGAAGGGGATATAGCAGCAACTCTTTGTGTGGGAGCGACTGCGCTGACGGTGTGCCGCTTCGCGGGGATAAAGAAATATTTTCGGAAGATTAACTTTCCCACGCGACTCCTTCTGATGGGCGGTGTTTTGTTGGGGGTAAATGTTGGTTTGCCGCTGCTGGTGAAGATGCTCCACACCGGTGCGAATACAGATGTGTGGAGTGTAAAAGGCTCTGAGTTTTACCGAGCGGCCTGGCTGATATGCATTCCCTTGTTGTTGGCCGTGGTGAACCTGTTGCCACGTCCGAAAGTGCAGGGGGAACTATTGGTGGAGAAGAGTTACTTTCCACTGGTCATCTTCACGGTGTGGTTGTTGGTCACAGGAGTTCACTTGTATTCGATCGGGTATGTCTACGCTTTGAAATGGAATCACACATTCATTTTGCCGGTCATCTGGCTGGCGGCGTGGACGCTTTGGAACCGGTTTTATGATTTCGATATTCTTGATGAAGAAACGGAAGCGGACCTGCACCAGGTTCTCCTGGTCCCCACGCTCATCATTCCGCTCTTCGCTGCTTTCACCGGTGAGTGGACTCTCTTCCTCGTCATGGTTGTGGTAAATGCCGCTGTGTATGCCTTTCTCACCATGCGGGATCGGAGCCGGATGGCGTTCCATCTTCTGATGCTCTCTGGGGCGATGATCATGGCGGGATTGCCAAGATCGGTCTTTGAGATGCTCCACATTAATCTCTCTCGAGGCCAAGCGTTCGGGATGGGTGTGGCCGCTTACATATTGATCCGAGCGATGCTTTCCCGGAGTCCAAAAATGGGAATGTTGGGAGGCCTTGTCTCCAGCATCTGTGTGGGAATCTTATTTCGGAGGGCAGACTATTCGATGCATGTGGCTTTGCACCTTGGCGCGCTGTTCGTTCTGCTCCACAGCTTGCGCTGGATTGATCGGGAGCATGCGGGGGCTTCCTCTGTTCGCAACGTTGTTGCGCTGTGTTGGGTTCTGCAGTCTTTCTTCTGGCTCGCACGTGACGGTCAGACGGCCCTGGCTGCCACCGCCTCTTTTTCGATTGTCACGCTCGTGGTCTACTTTGCCGTGAAACTGATCTTTGGTTCGTGGGGGCCGCGCATCGTGCCTTTGGCAGCTGGTATGATCCTGCTTTGCAAGCCCGTATTGCTTTGCTTCGAGTTTACCAGGGAGGCACCGACTGGCGTGCTGGCGCTCGTTGGGAGCTTTCTTCTGTTCGCCTTTGGGACAGTCGCGGCCCTTGCGCGAAATCGTTCCAACAAAAATGAACGTCCTCTCTCTTCCGCAACTCCAATCACTGATACCACTCTATGAATATCCCCACCGTCGTGCCGGAACATCGGGACAATGAAATTTTGTTTGGACGGACCCAAGTGGCTCCTCCACCCTTGAATCGGTTTTCTATGCCCAACACGTCCAGTCCAATTACTCCGCACGAGGTTTACGAACGCATTGCCAGCAATATCGAATCCGTAATGAAGGGGCAGGGAACTGCGATTCGCCGATTGTTGGCTGCCCTCGCCAGTGGTGGGCACGTTTTGCTGGAAGACTATCCGGGGACTGGAAAAACGACGCTCGCCAAGGTATTGGCGCGATCGATCCAGGCAAGTTTCAAGCGCGTCCAGTTCACGCCGGATCTGTTACCCTCAGACATTCTGGGCGTTTCCGTATTCAATCAACGCGATCAGGCCTTTCAATTCCACGAAGGGCCCATCTTCACCCACATCCTCCTGGCGGATGAAATCAACCGCGCCTCGCCCCGCACCCAATCCGCGCTGCTGGAGGCAATGGGTGAGAACCAGGTGAGTGTGGAAGGAGAGAAACGTAATCTGCCGGAATTGTTCTTCGTCATCGCCACGCAGAATCCAGTGGAGTTTCGAGGAACGTATCCATTGCCGGAGGCGCAGATGGATCGATTCGCGCTCCAGTTCAATCTTGGTTACGTCACGATCGAACATGAAGTGGCGGTGTTGACTGCCCAGGAAAAACAGCATCCGATCGAAAACGTTACTCCGTGCGTATCGCTTGAGGATGTGCTGAGACTGCGTCGCGCGGCAGAGAGCATTCGAATCAGCGACGAACTGAAGCATTACATCGTGAAGATCGTCAGCGCGACGCGTTCGACCCATGGAGTGCAGTTGGGGGCGAGTCCTCGAGCGTCGATTGCCCTCATGAAAATGGCGCAAGCCCTCGCCTTGTTTGATCGCCGTGAGTTCGTCACTCCCGAACACATCCATGAAATAGCAGTCTCGGTGATCGCGCATCGCATTGTGATCGATCCACAAGCGCGGTTTTCGGGTGTGACTACCCGCAAGATCGTGGAAGAGATTCTCCGTCGTATTCCGGTGCCGGCTTAATCCTGTGGCGGTGGTGTGTCGCCACCGCTCGACGTTTTCAGGAACGTCGTCCGAGCCATGTTCAAACGTATAATCTATCGTAATTATCGGGCTTACACGGGGATTGTCTATCGCCTGGGTCGCCGTGTTACCCCAGCGGGCTGGATTGTCTTAGGAGGAATGTTTCTCACGGGGGGATTGGGATTGGATACGACGCAAACTCTTTCCTACCAGACGTTTTCCTTTTTGTTTTTCTCCCTCGTGATCGCGGCGATTGCTTCTGCATTTGCCCGCCCTAAACTGGATTTCGA
Source organism: Limisphaerales bacterium (assembly GCA_046597605.1). Classification (GTDB taxonomy): domain Bacteria; phylum Verrucomicrobiota; class Verrucomicrobiia; order Limisphaerales; family JACDHS01; genus JACDHS01. The sequence continues at coordinate 64,128 of JBKJKE010000240.1, forward strand.
AAGATTCCTTCCCCGATTCGGGACAGCGGGCGAACCCCTCCGGTATCAGCTTCTCATCAAGAATTCTCAAGCGCGGACTCAGCGCAATTTAACGGTCATAGAAAATCTGCCGGACGCGCGACCCTCTTATGAGGAATTCGTGAGCACTCCTGAGCCAGGGGAAGAGAAGCGGAACTGGTATGATCGTTCCCAGGGATGGTACCGCTGGGAGTATCTCGTATCGAAGAACAAGAAAGCTTCGGCAGAGGAGGCGCCGCTACCGGACGTCCCTCCAAAAGCGCAGGTCGAAACCGCTATGGAAATTGTCCCGACCAAGCGTGGGATTCTCCGCCTGGAAGGGATCAACGTGCTTGTTCCGGACCCGCTTGGTATTTTTCGCAGCGTCCGAAAGGTGAGCCTTCCAGCAAATCTTTTGATTCTGCCGAAGCGCTATAAAGTGGGGCGTTTGGATTTACCTGGCATGACCAAATATCAGCAGGGGGGCGTTTCCATCGCCAGTTCGATTGGAGAATCCGAAGAGTTTGTTTCTCTGCGCGATTACCGGCCGGGCGATCCATTGCGACATATTCACTGGAGAAGTTTTGCGAAACTGGGGAGACCAGTGGTCAAAGAATTCCAGGCTGAGTTCCTGGTTCGTCACGCGCTGATTTTGGATACGTTTGGTGTGCCACTGCACAGTCCCTTGTTTGAAGAAGCAGTTTCGGTGGCCGCTTCTTTTTCCTACGCAGCTCAAACCCAGGACACCTTGTTGGACCTGATGTTTGTCGGCCCACAGGCCTATTGCTTCACGGCTGGTCAGGGCGGGGGACACACCGAGCAGATGCTCGAAATTTTGGCGTCCGTTCAGCCGTGTCGCGAGAAAGGGTTCTCAGCCCTGAAACAAATCGTTGAGGAACACCTGGAGACGGTAAGCGGTTGTATTTGCATCCTGCTTTCGTGGGACAACGAGCGGCAGAACTTCATCGAAGAACTGAAGGTCATGGGTATTCCGGTGCTTGTGTTGGTCGTAACGGAAACCGATGCGGAACTGCCGCATGGGCCCATGGCAGATAAACCGGAATGCTTCCGGCAACTGCCGTTGGGCAAGATTGGTGAGGAGCTTTCAAAACTATGAAAACACCTCCTTTGTTGCTGGGGATAGCGCTTTTGTTTTGGGGGCTGCAGACTGGCTTTACTCTCTTCGCGGCCATCATGGCGGTCATCCTTGAGATGTCGCGTCTGATCAAGGCCCGCTGGGAATTTTCGGAGAAAGAATATAACCGGATCTTCGATTTGTGCGGGTTGTTGCTGGTTGGCGCCGGAGCGATCGCGACGACCTCGGAGGAGGTCAGAGTTCCCGCCCTCACCATCGCGCAGTGGTTTCCGTTTATTTTTTACCCGATCATGCTGGCACAGACCTATGGCAGTCGGGAGAAGCTAACGATGCGAACGCTGAATTGGTTTTTTCTACGTCGCCGCAAGACAGGGCTGGCGAATAAAGAACTGAACATTTCTTATCTCTATTTTGCTTTGTGCCTGCTGAGCGCCAGCGCTTCCTCACCGAACCGTCGATCAGCTTTTCCGGGTCCACTAGGGACCGAAGTCTTTTATTTAGGAATCTCGACCTTATTGGTTTTTGCCTTTTTCGCGATGCGTTCACGTCGGGTGCATGGCGTGATTTGGGTAACGATGATTGCATGTGTGGCGGCGCTTGGGCAGGTCGGACACCTCGGACTTTCGGCACTGCAAAGGCAGCTGGAGTCCGCAGTTGCAGAGTGGATGGGAAGGTTCGGTAGACTCGAATTTAACCAGATGGAAAGCCAGACAGCTATCGGGCGGATTGGAGAACTCAAGCTTTCCGACAAAATCGTTCTTCGAGTTGAACCCGAGAATGGGTCTCGGCCGCCCGGCTTGTTGCGGCAGGTGAGCTACGAAACCTACGACAAGACGGTTTGGCGTGCCACGAACCAACAGTCTGGCTCGGTCAACATTGACATTGGCGATACGTGGAAACTTATTCCCGATGCCCCGGTGACCTCTGCGGCGCGAATTTCCGGTCATCTGTATCGTGGCGCGGGAATCCTGGCGGTTCCTACGGGCCTCGTAGAACTCCAGGAACTTGCGGTGGGCAGTTTGAACACCAACCGACTTGGTATGGCCAAGGTGGAAACGGGTCCCAGGTTTATCAGGTTCCTGGCAAAGGTCAGCGAAGGGGTCACTTTTGATGCTCCGCCTGTGGAGGGGGACTTTCAGGTCCCTGACGTTGAAGAGGCTGTTCTGGAAGAAATCGTAGACCAATTGGGCCTTTCCGCAGATATCCCGGTCCAGGAAAAGCTTCGTCTGATTCACAAGTTCTTTCAGGACAATTTCAGCTACGCGACATATATCACCTCGAGCCATGTGGACGAGACAGGGAGGAAGACACCCATTGAGATTTTCCTGAAGGAAGTTCGCTCAGGTCATTGTGAATACTTTGCTACTGCCGCTGTGCTGCTGGCCCGCAAGGCTGGGATACCTGCCCGTTACGCCACCGGTTTTGCGGTGCAGGAAACTTCGGGGATTGGGGACATGTATGTCGTCCGGGAGCGACACGCCCATGCGTGGGCTCTGGTTTATCGAAATGGAGCCTGGCAAGACTTCGATACGACCCCCGCCTCATGGGATGAAATCGAAGGGAAAAACACACCTTCCTGGCAACCTTTGAAGGATCTCTGGTCGAGACTGGGATACGAGTTTTCCAAGTGGCGTTATAGTGAAACGAAGTTCCAGCAATATGCGCTTTGGTTACTCATTCCGTTAGGGGGGGTATTGATTTGGAGAATCGTTTTTAATAAGAAACGGAAACGCGCGGTGCGGCTGAAGGACTCGAACATAGAGATCGAATGGCCGGGCCTGGATTCAGAGTTATACCAGATCGAAGAAGAATTGGGGCGCCGCGGCTTGCTCAGAAAGCCATCCGAACCGCTTTATGTGTGGAGGGAACGGGTGATGAATGCCGCTCCGCTTCCTGCAAAAGCTTTCGATATTGCAGTCGATTTACATGCCCGCTATCGGTTTGACCCGCAAGGGTTGGATGGGAAAGACAGGGAATTGTTGCGGGTGAACGTGGCCGAATGTTTACAGCTGCTTAGATCAGTCCCTCGAAATCAGGCAACGCCAGCGGAATCCAACTCCCATGCCGGTTGAATCTCCGCATCAAGAGGAGTCGATACAGCCCCGTTAATCAGGCGCCTTTCTGCAAGGATGCCGATCATGGCTGCGTTGTCGGTGCAGAGGATGTTTTCGGCCAGGCGCAGATCGAAACCATATCGCTTACAGTCCTGAGTCAATCGCTGGCGCAAAGCTCGGTTGCAGGTGACTCCACCCGACGCGGTGATGCAACGCACCTTTGATTTTTGTGCTGCCCGAATTGTTTTTACCACCAGCACATCAACAATGGCTTGCTGCACGCTTGCGCAAAGGTCACGCAGTGCTTGTTCATTGTTCATCAGCTCAGGATTTTTCTGCAGAAAATAGCGCACGGAGGTTTTCAATCCGGCAAAACTGAATTGGTGGTTTGGGTCGTTCAGCATCGGACGAGGGAAATCGTAGGCCTTGGGATTCCCTTTCGCCCCCAGGCGATCCATCTCAGGCCCGCCGGGGTAGGGAAGACCCATGAGTTTGGCGACCTTGTCGAAACACTCTCCCGCTGCATCGTCCAGCGTACCACCGAGAACCTCGTGATCGAGTTCACTCCTGACCAGGACCAATAACGTATGTCCACCGCTGACGATCAAAGATACATTAGGCTGGAAATTGCCAAAATCAGATTGCGGGGGAGTTCCAGTGATCCAGGGTGAATACAGATGCGCTTCGTGGTGGTGAATGCCCAGAAACGGCTTGCGCAACCCAAACGCCATTCCTTGCCCCGCTTTCAATCCAACCATGAGAGCCGCTGGCAACCCGGGCCCGCGAGTTGCGGCAATCGCATCGAGGTTCGCCGGGATTACTTCTGCCTGTTGCAAGGCCTTGCGAATAACGGGCGTAAGATTTCGGAGGTGCTCACGTGTCGCCAACTCAGGGACTACGCCTCCATATTCGGAATGAAGCTTGATCTGTGAGGAGACCACGTTTGCCAGCACGCGGCCGTCACGAATGATCGCAGCGCTGGTTTCGTCGCAGGAGGTTTCAATCGCGAGAAGAGTCGCCATTGTTACTTGGCGGCAATCTTCTCGGCTGGCTTCACGGTCTTACCTTCCGTGTAGAGCAGAATTCCCTTGAGCACGTCGTAGGCACGGTCGAGTTGGGGATCGCGGGCGTTCTCGACCCGAACACGGTCTGCCCCTTCCAAAGAATCCAATCCGCCCGGCATACGTTTCAAAGCGACATCCCGTTCTTCCTCGTCCGACATTGGAACCAGGATATCAGGGGTGATACCGCGTTCATGGATGACGTAGTGACTCGGCGTATAATATTTGGCGGTGGTCAGCCGGAGTGCCGAACCATCAGGGAGAGGAAGGATGCTTTGCACCGAACCTTTGCCGAAGGATTGTTCACCGATGATGATTGCCTTGGTCGTGGTTTGGAGATCCTGAAGGCAGCCTGCCACGATTTCGGAGGCGCTGGCGCTGCCGCCATTCACCAGCACAACCATAGGAATATTTGGATGTTTGTTCCTTCCAGTGGAGCGGTATTCAGATTTCTGGGTAGCGCCACGCCCTTCGGTCGAAACGACAAGCTGTCCGCCGGGAACGAATTTTTCGCAGACCTGCCCGGCCTGGTCCAGAAGACCACCCGGATTGTTGCGCAAATCGAGCACAAAAGCCTGCATGTTCTGGGCCTCCAATTTTTTCAACGCTGCTTCCAATTCGACGGAAGTTTTCTCGCCAAATTGAGTCAGGCGAACATACCCAACTCCATGTTCTCCAATCGGGAACTCTCGCTTGCCATTGATATCTTTGACGGTATCGACCTTGATAATGGCGCGGGCGAGCTTGAAATCTTTAACTTCTGAACTGGATGGCCGCAGGATAGTAACCACCACTTCTGAGCCGGGTTCGCCCCGGAGGCGTTTTACCGCATCTTCCAGGCTGAATTTCTCAGTGCTCTTTCCATCGATTTTAATAATGCGATCACCTGAGAGAATGCCGGCGCGAAACCCGGGAGTGTCTTCCATTGGCGAGACGACCGTGAGAAATTTTTCTTTGCTGAGGGCGACAACAACCCCAACGCCCCCGAACTCTCCCTGAGTGTCCTTTTTGAGCTCTTCAAATTTTCTTGGTTCGAGAAATTCACTGTGGGGATCCAGGGTATTCAGCATCCCTTTGAGGGCGCCATGGATCAATTCCTGGTAAGTGATATTCTCGCCATCAACATATTCACGGCGAACTTTCTCGAGCACTTCGGACAACAAACGGTAGTTGGCGTAGGGCTCATTTTTTTCGGAAGCGCGGCCAGTGTAACTGTAGATTTGGGAACCGAGGAAAAGATTTGTTCCAAGCAAAATCGCCAGAAGCCAGTAAACGAGGCGTTTGTTCATATTCTGAGTGTGGGCACAGTAAATGGATCTCTGGCTATCCGCAAGAATTGCATTGCGGTTTCTCCCCTTAACTAGACGGGGCCAGCGGGACCAGCCTTTAAAAGCGTCTCAATGAAGGAAAGATCGGCGGGGACCGTCACCTTGGGGTTTGGACAATTCGATGACACGAGTCGAACAGGTTGGCCTATTAACTCGCAGGCAGCAGTGTCATCGGTGACAAGGAGGTTTTGGCTCCGCACTTCCGAAAGAGCTTTGCGAATTACCTCCAGTTGGAAACTCTGGGGGGTCTGGACGGCCCACAGTCTTGAGCGATCCAGGTGCGAGGAAATGGTCTGACCGTCATCGGAAGATTTGATCGTGTCAGTCACCGGTTGCGCAGCAACCGCGGCCCCGAAATCACGAGCTGCTTGAATTGTAGCCTTGATCAGCGAGGCATCTGTGCATGGCCTGGCTCCATCCTGAATGGCAACAATCAACGTGGAGGGTGGCACCTGTTCCAGGCCATTCCAGACGGAGTCCTGTCTCTCTTTTCCACCGACGGCGAGGGTGAACGGCTTGCGAAATCCATAAGCTTCCGCCAGTTCCTGAAATGCGTTTTGCATCCCGTCCCGAACGACAATCACCAAATGATCGATCTCTGAGCATTGTTCAAATCGCTCCCAGGTGTGAGCGACGATCGGTCGTCCAGCCACTTCGAAAAAGAGTTTGTCACGGTCCGGTCCAAAGCGGGTGCCTTTACCTGCTGCTACAATGATGGCCGATGTCATTTGTTGCGCAGTCTAGAATCCGATGTCCTAATATCCAGAAGCAAAATCAGAAGAGTTCTCGTTGAAGCGCAGCGTATACATCAGCCACAGGCAATTGCGGCAAGCCGTCCGGATGCTCCAAAAGATTAATCCCCTTGCTCAGTGGGCGCCAGATTTGCGATTTGCTCGGACCCCAGAGGACCAGTCCTTTGACACCGACGGCCGCGGCCAGGTGCGTAATTCCGGAATCATGTCCTACAAAGAACGAACACGTGGCAAGCTTCCTGGCCAGGTCGGGTAGGGGAAGGTTGCGGGCGATTTCCAGGCGCTGCGATGGTAGCAGGGCTTGCAGTCGTTCCAGTTTGGAACCTTCAGCCTCGCCTCCGATCATCAGAAAACTCAGTTGCGTATCATTGGCCAGCTTCTGGAGTAACGTTGCCCAATGCGGTTCAGGCCAATTTTTGCTTTCGCTTCCGCTTCCCGGGTGCAGAGCGATGCAATTCTGCAGCGAGATATCAGAGATCGAAAGGCTCGGGATTGGATTGGCCCCAAAAACCGCCAGTCTTTCCAGCGGCTTCAGAAACACTTCTGTCGCGTGAATGCTGTCATTTTCGTCCGGCCTGTAAGGACCCTGAATGAATTGCGCTGATGAGCATCGACGTACGTTTGTTTGGAAGACCTGATCGGTATCGTAAAGATAAGAAATGATGATTTGGAAACTGGAAAAGTAATCCTGCAATGTTTGAGCGAGCGTTCCGCCCGCAGCGAAAAAACCTGCCATTGCCTGGCTTTCGATGGGACGGACTTCGTCCGCGAAACCACCGAAGGAAGCCAGTTGTGCTACCTTCGGATATCCGAGGACCTCAATGTGAGCACCCGGAAAACTTTCTCGCAGGGCCGCGAGCACGGGGAGGGTGAGGATGAAATCTCCAATTGCGCCCCCTCGAATCACCAGAATCTTGCCGCGTGTTTGCATAAAAAAAGGCGGCGGTGATTAGCCGCCGCCTTAGGGAAAAGAGTGATTACCGATTCTTCTTTTGCGCCTTCCTGGCTTTCTCCTCCTGAATGCCTAGTTGCTTGCGCATCTGGGCTTCAATTCTTTCCTTGCGAATACGTTCTTCTTCCACAACTTCAAATTCAGCCTGTCGAATGCCTGAGAGGTTTTCTCGCTCGGCTGTGGCAGTGATCGCTGCGGCTTCTGGCGTTGGCAACACGGTGGGACGGAGGAACACCATCAATTCAACTCGTCCGCCCGTGTCTGTTTTTGTGCGGAATAGGGCACCGAGCAGCGGAAGATCTTTGAGGTAGGGGACGCCCGTTTTGGTCGTCGATTTGGTGTTGCTGATGAAACCGCCGAGAATGACAGTTTCCCGGTCACGCACCGCAACTTTGGCGGTTGCCATACGTTTGGTGGTGGTTGGAACGTCGTTATTATCAATGCGGATAGGATTCCCCAATTGCTCGATGTTTTGTTGAATGTCCATCACAACCAACCCATCCGGGTTGATCAGTGGCAAAACATCAATCGTGATACCGACTTCCTTTTGCTGATACTGGGAACTGGATCCACTGGTGGTGCCACCAAAATAGGTGCCAGTAACATAAGGAACCGTTTGTCCAACAAACAGGTTCGCCGGGACCGCGTGCGAGGTTTGAATTCTAGGACGGGACAAAACGTTCACGCGGCTGTCTCGTGCCGATGCCGTCAATGCGATGTCGAACGTGTTACCTACGGTTCCAAAATAGCTAAATCCGCCCGGAAGTCCGGAACTGATGATGGGCCCGAGGTTGGTTGCTCCCTTGAACAAATCGCCTACGGACGGATTGAGAAAACCGTTGTTGTTGATCACACCACCTGAAGTATTGATTTCGTTGCCCAGACTCTTGGGCTGTTGCTGGTAACTCACTCCGACGTTCTTGCTGTCGTCCAGCGAAACTTCCATGATGATTGCTTCAATCAGCACCTGTGCAAGAACGACGTCGAGTTGAGAGATAATCTGCTTGATGGTATCCATGTCCTGCGAGTTGGCGAAAATCAGCAGTGAATTGGTCCGTTCATCTGCGATGATTTTAGCTTCGCCCAGGATCTGAAAGTCACCCGCACCGCCGCTGGCCCGGTTCACGATAGAAGAGAGTCGATTACCGAAGCTGCTGCGATTTCCCGTCGCCGCCGAACCAATTCCCGTCGTCCCGGTGTTGGGTTGTCCCAGGGCTCCAGGCTGCTGCCCCTGTCCGGTTGTGCCTGTCGTGCCTGTCCGGCCGGTAAGTCCTGAACGGCTGCCTGCGCCAACCGAAACTCCCGGACCGCTTGCTGTTAAGCTTCCCAAAACCTGGGCGATTTCGCTCGCGAGGGCATACTTAATTGGAATGAGTTCTGGTTGGAAATCCTGCGGAACATTTTTGTCGACCTGCTCGATGATTTCCATCATCCGCTTGATGTTTTCAGAGTAGTCACGCAGAACCAATGTTTGGCTGGCTTGAATCGGAATGATATTCACCCCTGTCTTCAAACTGGCGAAAGGAGTAATCGCGGCCGTGGCATCCTGCGTCGTGATATATTTCAATGGGACGATCTGGGTAACGTAGCGGCCCGAAATGGGGAGATCGTCAGGATCCGCCTTGGAGAAGGCCGCGCCAGTAGTGCCAGCTTCTGCACCCGGAACTACTTTGATAAATTTTTCGCCCACCGGGATGATCGTGATGCCATTCATCGCCATCACCGTTTCCATTGCAATCAGTGCGTCTGCCTTGGTGATGTCGCCGCGCGTGCTGAGCGTGATGAATTGCTGGGTAGGCAACTGGCTTGAACGAAGAATCGTGCGGTTGACCATGTCTGCATACAGCTCGATGAATTGCCCGAGCGGCATGTTCTCCACCTTCAAAGGGGTAAGTTCCTGGTTGGGATCAATGATCGCGCCGCTCTTGGCTGCGGTCGTTGGAGCTACAGTGGTAGAAGGCTGGCCTGGAGCATTGGTTGCGCCCGGGGCAGTGGGAGCAATCGTTGTCTTTCCCACGTTAGGCGGCGTGCTTCTTTGGTTCTGCAACGGCGTCTTGGTTGGTCCTGCAGGAGGTTGCTGTGCCTGAGCCTGAGAGGCGGTTCCCAGAATCGTCCCGAGCAAAAGAACTAGGCGAATGTGTTTCATGCAGAGTATCTAATCAAAAATTCAATTTTAACGCTTGGCCGGATCCTTCTTCTCGGTCGAAGCGGGTTGAGGACTTGGCTTTGTTGTCGGGGAAGCGGGCTTGCTGTTCGGCTTGGTGCCGGCCTTTTCGGTGGAATTGGTGGGCGACTTCGCCGGGGCATTGGTAGAAGCGCTGGTCTTTGGAGCATTAGTCGCGAGGGTGCTTCGCTTTTGATAACTGACCGTCAGGCTGATACTTCCCTGCAATTTTTGCATCGAGGTATCCGGCCAGATCGTCAGATCCTTCACCCGGATCATTGATCGATCTCCAATGTTGAACAGAAAATCAACCAGCGCATTGTCTGGCGTGCTGACGAAGCCCATCGTCACAGTTCTCTCTGCAAAGAACTGGTCTGGAGCATCTTTGGCAGCAAGGTCGTTAATACCATTCGGAATAACGCCACTGAGTGAAATCTGATTCTCAATTGTCCGGCGAAGTTGGACTGCCGCCTCCTGAGGAATCAACGATGAACCCTGGCCCTCTAATCGTTGTTTGGTTTTCTTGTATTCCGGAGCTTTGGCGATTTCGGTCCTGTAATCCGCAAGAGTCTTCCGGGCATCCACAAGTTCCTTCTTGGATTTATCCCAGTCTTTGAACCGAGGCCAGACCAGGAAGGCATTCAGCACCACGAAGAGAACGACTGCAATGAGCACCACGAGACGCTTTTCGCCGGGACGCAGGTTTAGCTTATCGAGGAAGTTCACTTCTTTTCGCCTTTCTTCGGAACAGTAGCCATCCCTTTGTTGCGAATTTCGCAATTGAAGCTCCACGTAATGGTGGGGGTGCCTCCAGGACCTGGGCGAGGTGTCGAGGAATTCAAATTGCTCAGGTTCATCGGTGCACCGTTTACTTGAGCTTTCAGCATGGCCTCGTAATAATCGGTAAGCTTGGAATAACTATCCTGTGGGACTGTTCCGGAAATCGTCATCTTCCCGTTTTGGAAAGTGACGCGAGTCAGACTCAATTCTTCGGGCAATAAATCCGAAGCTGCTTTCCAGGAGTCGAGTGCAGCGTGCTTCAGGTTGGCCTGGTCTTCGAGGATGCGCACCCGTTCCTGGAGTAACATTACCTCACCGTGTTCCTTCTTCAGTTGGGCCGCGTCATCCTTGACGCTGTTCAGCTGAAAATTCAGCACTTGTAACGCCGTAAAATAAATCACCACGCCGATCACATAGAGAACGACCAGCGTTCCCACTCCTCGCATCCAAAGCCGATCAATATAGCGTTGGTGATATCGAGTAGAATATTCGGCCGGCAAAAGACCCACTTTACTGTCGGCCCGCGCGCCTCGTTTTGCCGAATACGCGGCCAGTTGTTTTAGATCCGTCGGTGGGATTGTAACGGGAGTCTCTCCGGACCATTCGCTGATAATTGGTGCCCAGATCGCGCCCGTCGCTTCGCTCGCCACTAAATGCCATTTCGGAGGGCTGGTCAGCCAACCTTCCACTTCACCAGCCCATGCCATCTGTGAAAGCTGATCGCGCAAACGAAACGCTTCGTCCTGTGTTAAACCGGACAACAGGGTCAAGTTATGAAGCACCCCGCCGTACCACCAGGCAACCAGGCAGGGTGTTTCCGGTCGGTCTGACAGATAAATCCAAACACCGTCCTCGTTGATGTTGGTTGCGAGAAGCTGATCGAGGAGAGGGATTTCGAGACGATCCGGGAGATAGCCATGCCCTTCAAGCTGACCAAGGAATTCTTCGACTAAACTGCGAGGGACAATCGCAACGATGACACTTTGCAACCCGCCTTCGCGCTTCGGCAGGACCTCGATGGTCCAGGCAATCTGTCCAACGGGCAGGGGCGAAATCCTTTCCAGTTGCAATTCCACCATCGACACTGTTTCCGCAAAGTCAGCTTGTGGTAATTGCAGCACCCGGAGAAACGCCTTGTCGGCAGGAATCCAGGCAATGTTCAACTTGGGTTGCCAGATGGAACGCCAGTTTTTCGCTACGAGATTGCCCGGTAACACTTCACCGTTCTTAGATGTGACCTCGCGCAGGAGGGGGAAATTGCCACTGGTCGAGAATTGCCAAAGCTTGCGGGCTTCCGGCCGGACATCGAGAACGTTTGCGTAATTCCAGCGCGCCATCTTATCCTTTCAACCACATTCCTGTTTTTGTGTCGTCCACCAGAGCCTTCAAATGCTCTTCAGTTTGGGTGACACGCAACACTTCTTCGATTGTCGTTTGACCATTTTTCACTTTGTTCCAACCATCCGTGCGCAATGTTCGCATTCCCTGCTGCATGGCGGCCTGTGCAATGGTGGAAGCCGCGGCGCGATTCAAAATCAACGGACGCAACGCTTCATTCAAAATCAAAAGTTCGTAAATACCCATACGGCCCTGGTAGCCGAGTTGGCGACACTCCTCACAACCCACACCTTTGTAGATCTTGGCTGTTTCGATGTCTGCTACCGGGAAGCCGATCTTCCTCAGGTAATCGCGTTCCACTTTCTGTTCCGTTTTGCAATGAACGCAAATGGTTCGAACGAGACGTTGGGCGAGAACTGCCTCCACCGAGGAAGCCACCAGGAACGGTTCAATTCCCATGTCGATCAAACGGGTGAACGCACTGGGAGCATCGTTGGTGTGCAGAGTGGAGAACACCATGTGACCGGTCAGAGCTGCGCGGATCGCAATTTCAGCCGTTTCCAAATCACGAATTTCCCCGACCATGATCACGTTTGGATCCTGACGGAGGATGTGGCGCAAGCCCATCGCAAAGGTCAGTCCGATATCAGATCGAACAGCAATCTGGTTAATTCCCTTCAGTTCGTATTCAACGGGTTCTTCAATCGTAATGATACGCTTGGTGATCGAGTTGATCGTACTGAGAAAGGAATAAAGAGAAGTGGATTTGCCGGAACCGGTTGGTCCGGTTACCAGCATGATTCCGTGCGGTTTCACGATGATCTCGCGAATCGCTGTTTCTTCAAGCGGAGAAAACCCGAGCTTCTCCATGCTGAAAAAGATTTTACCGCGGGTCAGCAAGCGAAGAGAAACGCTTTCGCCGTAAACTGTCGGAACCGTGGAAACACGAATATCGATTTCCTCGCCTTTGATCCGAACGTTGATACGTCCGTCCTGCGGGAGACGTTTTTCGGCGATGTTCATGCCCGACATCACTTTGATGCGGGAGATGAGCGATGCCTGGTAACGCTTCAACTGCGGGGGCATCGGCGTTTGATGCAAAATACCGTCGATACGGTAACGAATCCGCAATTCGTCTTCCGCTGGTTCAAAATGAATATCCGTCGCGCGATCCTTGTAAGCTTCCCAGATAATCTGGTTCACGAACTTGATGACGCTGGCTTCCTGGTCGCCTTCGGTGATTTCCTTGTCGACCATCAATTCCAAGGGTTCATCTTCTTCCTTGGACATTTCATCAAGCGTTTCCGCCCCGACACCGTAGTACTTCTTGAGCGACTTCTCGACCTCTGCCTTGGGGGCGAGTGCGAATTCCACCTGGCAACGCGCATCGAACTGCACCGCACTCAACATGGCGGCGTCGAAAGGATTGCAAATTGCGACCTGCAGTTTGTTCGCTTCGAAGCGAACCGGCAGAACGTTGTATTGAAAGGCTACCTTCGTGGAGATCTTGATCCGGGCTTCCTGTGGAATTTCCATCTTACGGAGATCGATAAATTCCCAACCGAGGATTTTAGCTAATTGCTGAAGAAAGGCTTCTTCGGAAACACCACGTTCGCGACAGATGAATGAGAGTAACGACTCCTGAGACCCATTTTCTACTGCGACACGCCACGCTTTATTCCAATCGTCAAACTGCGCCGGCGTCGCAAGCTCGTTTTGAGCTAATAAATTTCTAATCGATACAAGTGCCATTCAGTGCGTTAGTTCTAAGGTCTGAAACACGGAAAGATAGGGAAAGTTGCGCGGTCGTCAAAGATTTTAACCGGAAGACCATGCAATCTATTCTTGCATTCTGATTCGCAAATTTGCTGCGACCTCCCTGTGCAAGGAGAACTGATGTGCTCGTCGATGTTGTTGTTCCACTCGCCTACGATGAATTGTTCACCAAGAGGTCAGCAATAGCGTAATCCAAGGTCAGGGGAATACATCCATCCCTGATGCCTGAGCCTGGAACGCCGCCGAAAAGGCTTCATTGCTCTACTAGCTCCACTCGATGGCCATCTGGGTCGGCAACGACCGCCCGCCGTCCCCACTCAGAGTTTTTGGCGGGTGTGATGACTGCCGCCGGACTTTCGCTTAAAGCAGCAAGCGCATCATCCACAGACGGAACGCGAAACCCGATCCGAGTACCGAGCGTGGATGCGCCATCCTGAGGAAGTGGGTATAGCTCGAAAACACCGCCCGGAAGCTCCGCCGCGAAATGCTCCGGTCCGCTCCCGTGCCGATGCTGGGAGAACTGCAAACCGAGCCGCGTGTAAAAAGCAGCAGCAAGCGGAAGGTTTTTTGACTTCAGGACGACGAGATTCAGTGTGATGTTGCTCATGATATGGGTGGCTGATTTCGTTGAAACGGAGGCTAGGCCGCTCTTGGGGTAAGAGTAAACCCGAATGAAAGGGAACGTTAACGTAGTCTGAAAACAACTTTCGGAAGGTCAATGCGGCCAAGCGCCCGATCCTGGGAATTCTGGCCGACTTAGGATTTGCTGACGATTTTCAAAGCGTTCCAAAGTCAGCCGAAACGTGTTTCTGGCCGTTTTCTGAGCATCTAAAAGTGGGCGGAAATAATTTCGACGGTTTTCAGAGCGTCCAAAAGTGCCTCGGAATAATTTCAACGGGTTTCGGAGCGTCCGAAAGTGGCTGAAAATAATTTCGACGGGTTTTGGAGCGTTCCAAAGTGGGCGGAAATAATTCCGGTGGTTTTCAGAGCGTCCAAGAGTGCTTGGAAATAATTTCAAGGGTTTTTGGAGCATCTGAAAGTGGGCGGAAATAAGTTCACGGGTTTTTGGAACGTCCAAAAGTGCGTTGAAACGTCATTGGAATGATTCCAGAGTCTGTGAAAATCCCCAACGAAAGCGGAGCCCTCCACGCTCCGCCCTTCCACCGGAACCCCGCGTAACCTGTATAAGGACTACGTTCGGTTTGTCCGCTCTTTACGATAGCCGTTGAGCAATTGTTTACGGGTGCTTTGCAACCGATCAATGATGACTTTGGTCATTCGGTTCATCAGATCATAGCCGAGGACCGGATCAGATTCGCATTGCTCCCGCAAACGAGTTCCGTAGAAAAAGATCGCCGTGGTTGGTTTAGTGGCGCGCGCGTCAAAGTGCCAATAGTAGGGTGGAAACAGCCACGACCACCCAAGAACATCGCCTGCGCCGATATTCTGCAGCAGGTGCGGGATTTCGTTTTCGTCGGCTGACTCCAGAGAAACTTCACCTTCACGAATCAAATAAAACCGGTTGGCGACATCACTTTCCCTGAAAATCAGTTCACCTGCCGCAAACTCCATCAGCATGGCAGAATCAGCCAGCACCTGGAGGTGCGTCGCGCTCATCCCAGCAAGGAACGGATGCTCGGAGATGGCTTGCAACAGCGCGCTGGCATGATTGGGCACCGGATTTTCTGTTTCTTTATTCATTTCAGCTTTGATAGAGAAAAGGCTTCAAGTTTACGACTCAATCGAGTTCCCCGGAAGTATTTACCCGGATTGAATGTAGCGCCACTCTTGGAAAACGCCATGGCACACCGCTCCTGGATTTTCTCCGACGACTCACCATGCATTGGGCGAGCACTGGAAAAAGAGAGAACAGCCTCTTTCCACATGCATAACGTTTGTTTACTCTGTGCCCGATTCCTATGCCGATACGATTGAACACATGGCTTTGTATTCTTTCTGCGATGGCATTGTACTGTACGTCTTCTGCCGCCGAAATAGCGCCCGAGCAGCTGGAGTTCTTCGAAAAGCGGATTCGCCCCGTCCTGGCAGAACGTTGCTATCAATGTCACAGCGCCGAGGCCAAGGATATTAAGAGTGGGCTGTTGCTGGACTCCGCGGAGGGGATGCGAAAAGGCGGTGTCTCGGGATCTCCTGCCATCGTGCCGCAAAACGCTGAGGGCAGTCGACTCATTGAGGCCATCCGTTATGGAAATGAGGAACTGCAAATGCCCCCTAAAAAGGCGGGCGGCAAACTGAGTGAGTCGCAAATTGCTGATTTTGCCTCGTGGATCAACATGGGGGCTCCCGATCCTCGAACGAACCAGGTTTCCACAGCCAAAGCTCCCGCCGCTGGCGCGAAAAATCATTGGGCGTTTCAACCGGTGAAAGACTCGGCGCTTCCTACAGTCAAAAAGAACCATTGGGTGCGCACTCCCGTCGATCGCTTTATTTTGGCCAAGCTCGAAGAGAACGATTTGGAACCTTCATTACCGGCGGACAAACGAACTCTGATCCGTCGCGCTACATTCGATCTCACTGGGTTGCCGCCGAGTGTCGAAGAAGTGGAATTCTTCCTCAAAGACACTGCGCCCAATGCTTACGAGAAGGTGGTTGATCGTCTTCTGTCTTCCCGGCACTACGGTGAACGCTGGGGAAGGCATTGGCTGGACGTGGCGCGGTTTGCGGACACTAAAGGATATGTTTACGGACGGGAGGAATCGAAATTCGTTCATTCCTATGCTTACCGTGATTGGGTGATTCGTGCGCTGAACGAGGACATGCCTTACGACACGTTTCTCAAGCTCCAGATTGCCGCCGATCAGATCGAAGGCGCCGATCGAGAAGCTCTTGCTGCCATGGGATTCCTGACGCTCGGTCGCAGATTCCTCGGGGTTGTTCACGATATCATCGATGATCGCATCGATGTCGTGACGCGCGGGACCCTGGGGTTAACCGTCAGTTGCGCCCGTTGCCATGACCACAAGTTCGATCCGATTCCGACAGCAGATTATTATTCGCTCTATGGCGTTTTTGCCGGCAGCACTGAACGAATGGTTCCGCTGAACTCGGCCCAGCAAGCCGCCAGTGCCTTCCTCGAATACGAGAAGGAATTAAGCAAGCGGGAGGAGAAATTTCAAAATGCTCTCAGCTCCAAGCGTGAGGAACAGAACAAGCGCTTACGCGCCAAGGCCCCTGAATACCTCGCCGCCCTGCTTGAGCTGCACAAATATCCTACTGAAGAGTTTTATTCGTTTGTGCAGGGGGATGACTTGAATCCGGTGGTTGTTCGGCAGTGGCATTCTTATCTGCTTCGAGCAAAGAAGGACCATCGAGTCTGGGGACCATGGATTGCATACGCTGAACTGCCCCCGAATGATTTTTCTACCAGGAGCAAGTCAGCTATTTCCACGCTCACAAATGTAAACCCGTTAGTCCTCAAGGCTTTTCAGGATAAATCGCCAGCCTCAATGAGAGAGGTGGCGGAGGTTTACGGCAATCTGCTGACCAGCGCAGACAAGAAGTGGATGGCTGCCACTGATAAAAGTTCTGCCTTGAGCAAAGACGAGGAAGAGTTACGCCAGATTTTATACGCGCCGGATTCACCCGCCGCCGTTCCCATGGGCGCTCTTGTGGATCTGGAATGGTACTTTGATGAAGCCACTCGGGTGGAGCTCGGAAATCTGTTCGTTGAGCTGGAACGGTGGGTGGTGCAATCGCCCGGTGCTCCTCCTCACGCTGTCATCCTGGAGGATCGTGCGTCGCAAAAGAATCCACATATTTTCCGACGGGGTAGTCCCACCAACAAAGGGGAAGAGGTGCCACGCCGTTTTCTTCAGATTGTTTCCGGCGAAAACCGGAAGCCGTTCGAAAAAGGGAGTGGCCGACGCGAACTCGCAGAAGCCATTGCCAATAAAGAAAATCCTTTGACTGCGCGTGTGATGGTGAATCGCATTTGGGCCCATCATTTTGGTGCCGGCATTGTCCGGACTCCCAGCGACTTTGGAGTGCGCGCGGAAACGCCAACACATCCTGAGTTGTTGGATTGGTTATCGCGGAACTTCATGGAGAACGGCTGGTCGATGAAGAAGCTCCATCGGTTGATCATGCTGTCAGCGGTTTACCAACAGTCCAGCAAGGAGAACGAGGGCAGGGGATCTGCACTGGAGAAGGATCCTGAAAATAAATTGCTCTCGCGAATGAACCGGTATCGTCTGGATTTCGAATCACTGCGTGACGCGCTTCTGTTTGCTTCTGGACAGCTTGATCTTAAAGCGGGAGGCAAAGCGGAAGAGCTTTTCAAGCCACCGTTCAGCAAGCGGCGTTCAGTCTATGGCTATATCGATCGCCAATTCCTGCCCGGCACAATGCGAGTCTTTGATTTCGCCAATCCCGATATGCATACGCCGCAACGATCCGAAACGACGGTGCCGCAGCAAGCGCTCTTTTTCATGAACGGCCCGTTCGTTGTGGAACAAGCGCGGACTTTGGCTGGAACGAATCAGATTTCTGAAAAGGGTTCTGCGGAAAAACAAATTCGTGAGCTTTACCGCAGCATTTTCCAACGAGAACCGACCGTGAAGCAGTGGAAGGCAGGGTTGGAATTTATCCGGAGCGAGAAGGCGGACTTACAGCAGGAGGAATCAGTCAAACGTCTCCCCACCGCATGGAAGTACGGCTTCGGAGAATACGACGAAACGGCTAAAATTTTAAAAGGGTTTGAAGTGCTTCCTCATTTTACGGGTGATGCGTGGCAAGGTGGAGTGAAATGGCCAGATGCGGCGCTTGGTTGGTTGCAGCTCACTGCGACCGGTGGTCACACTGGGAACGATCTGCACCACGCAATCGTTCGGAGATGGGTGTCGCCGGTGGATGGCACCGTCTCAGCCGAAGGAATGCTTAAGCATGAACGGGCGGCCGGAGAAGGGATCCGTGCCTACCTCCATTCGGGCAGGCAGGGTGAGCTCGGGAAATGGATTCTGCTGAATAAAGGCACCGAGACCAAAGTCGAGAATCTTGAAGTGAAGCAGGGCGATACTCTCGATTTCATTGTCTCGATTAACACCAGCCTGAATAACAACGATTTCGTTTGGGTGCCTGTTATCCGCATGGTTGGGCCGAAAGCGATTCGAGACGTGAACGGCTATGCCAAAGAGTGGAATGCACAGAAAGAGTTTAGCGGCCCGCCGCCACTCAGCGAGAAGCCACTCAACGCCTGGGAGAAGTATGCGCAGGTGTTGCTTCTCTCAAATGAATTTTTGTTTGTCGATTGAGATAAGGACCTATGCCATACCCGAACTTCGATTTTTCTCGTCGCGATTTCCTGCGCAAGTGCGGCATGGGAATGGGTGGTGTGAGCCTGGCTGCATTGTTTGGGGACGCGAGCTTGCTGGTGCCTTCCGCCAGCGCGGCCCAGAACATCAATCCACTTTCGCCTAAAGCCCCGCATTTCCCGGCACGCGCCAAACGGGTCGTTCATTTTTTCCTGAATGGCGGGCCATCCCATGTCGACACATTCGACCCCAAGCCAGCCCTGGCGAAATACGCGGGCAAACCATTGCCGGGAGAGTACATCAAAACGGAGCGCAAAACCGGGGCGGCGTTCCCATCGCCATTCAAGTTCAAGAAATGCGGGGAGAGCGGGATTGAGGTGAGTGAAATTTTTCCGAAGATCGGAGAGTGCATCGATGAGTTTGCAGTCATTCGTTCGATGAAAGCCGAGGTTCCCAATCATGAGCCGTCATTGATGTTGATGAACTGCGGTGACTCCGTGCAGAGCCGGCCAAGCCTCGGATCATGGCTCACTTATGGTCTGGGTTCAGAGAATATGAATCTGCCGGGATTCATTGTCATGTGTCCCGGAGGTTATCCCGTCAAAGAAAACGATAACTGGCAAAACGGATTTCTGCCAGGGATGTACCAGGGCACTTACATTGATTCGCAACACACGAAGATTGAAAAGCTGATAGAGAATATTCGGAGCAACTACACCTCGCTCAAGGAACAACGTAATCAGCTCGATCTCCTGGAGAAGATCAACCGGGAACACCAGCAGTTGCGTAAACCCGACGGACGGCTCGAAGCGCGCATCCAATCATTTGAACTCGCTTACCGCATGCAGATGGATGCTGCGGACGCTTTCGATATCACGCATGAGCCACGATATGTTCGCGAAATGTATGGAGAAGGCGTGCACGGTCGACAAACGTTGATTGCCCGGCGTTTGCTGGAGCGGGGTGTTCGTTTTATCCAATTGTGGCACGGAGCGGGCCAGCCCTGGGATAACCATGCTGATATCGAAAAATCGCATCGCACTCTGGCAAAGGAAATCGATCAACCGGTTGCTGCTTTGATCAACGATCTAAAACAGCGGGGCATGCTTGAGGACACGTTGATCGTCTTCGGCGGAGAGTTTGGACGAACCCCGACGGTGGAGCTAAATGACAAAGGCGACGTGAGCTATGGTCGCGACCATAATCCATTTGGGTTCACGACACTGATGGCAGGTGGCGGAATCAAAGGCGGCACAGTTTACGGTGCGACGGACGACTTTGGATTCAAGGCAGTGGAGAACCAGGTGCATGTCCACGATCTACACGCGACGATTCTTCATCTGCTTGGGTTTAATCACGAGAAGTTCACCTACCGGTATGCAGGGCGCGATTTCCGCCTCACGGATGTCCACGGCCATGTAGTCCAGGCGATTCTTTCATGATGGCATCATTATGAAGATTGCGGGGAAGTGGGAGATGAATACCTCTGCAATGCATTATACAGATCAAGTGGCTTGATCGGAAAAGGAACCGCACGGTCGTCGTAGAATCGGATCAAATGGAAATCCTTCAGATTGGTCACTTCCAAACGGCCCAAACCATATTTCTCGGTCCAATCTTGAACAGGGGGAACGGCCTCGGGTTCGCAAGCTCGCGCCGTGAAAATCTTCACTCGGACGCCTTGCGCAAGCAGTGTCTTCGCCGCCAGTAGCATTTCCGGAAATGGTTCCCCCAGTGGGTAGGGTGGATCGAAGTGCCCGGGATTATCAGTCCTCGCGAGTGTGCCATCGAAGTCGAACCCAATCCAATTGTCGGACGGCACGAAGATACGATCTTCCGTGAACGGCAAAGTTACCCAATTGCCTGGTATGTTGATTTGGTGCGAAGCCATTTGATAAGAATTGCCTCAATCAAAACCTGCCACCGCACTGCAGGCAAGCTTTGGTCTAATACTCCTTAAATGGCCACGTTTCATCCGAACTAATCAGCGAGGAACATGCGGTTTAAGCGGGGAAAACGAAATGCTTGGAAATAGAAGATGGTGCGCACTGTAGGTTTCGAACCTACGACCCCTACCGTGTGAAGGTAATGCTCTACCACTGAGCTAAGCGCGCTACCGAAGTTCACGTAATTTACGGTTTGTTCGCTCTCGCGCAATCCAAAACTGCTCTCCTTCGCAAACCGCGGCTGATGCGTTGATTATTGCGGGGCCTGCGGAGGCGGCACAGCCTGGGGCGCTTTCTGGGCAGGTGACGGCACCGGAGGCACACGCAAGGTTCGGCTCGAAATGGTCCGTATCTGGGAATTCGATTGAGACAGTGGCAGCGGTGCAAGGTCCGTCAATTCCGACACGACAGAGTACTCAACATAGATCATCGTCTTGAAAATGAGTTCTCCGAAGGAATGAGTAACGGCTGCGCCGGAGTCGTATGAGCCCGACACTGAGTGGGGACGGCTTTGGGTGCAATTCTATTTCGCGCTGAGTGCCCCGGCCGCTTCCCGGACACGTTCGAGAATCACATCAACGACGTGCGGTTCGTTTCCGATGCTGGGAGCGTACCACAGTCGTTTGCCTTGTTTCTCAGTTGGATTGCGCCAGGTCGGTTGCCCCATTTTGAATCGTTGCTGCACGATCCTTTCCGGTTCCCCGAGCATCACCGGAATATCCTCAAAGGAATGGAGTCCGTCGCTGATGAAGAAGGGCACCATGACGATATTCTTTGTGCTGGCCATTTTGTAGCATTCTCCAATGCGTGGATCTTCCTCCATGAACGAAGGATAAACGGCGGCATAAATGTTCATGGCACGGATGAGCTCGACCTGACGTTCGATCACCTTCCTGGAATTCTCGTTGTTGCCCGTCCCATGCCCGGCAATGAATAACGTTGTGTCTGATGCTTTAGCCAGGCGAGGGAACGGGAACTTCTCCAGGACCTCTTTTGCCCGCGCAAGCAGCACAGTGGTCATGCTGTCATGCGTTCCGACCGGGGCAGAGTAGTAAAACGTTTGTTCCCCACGTTGTTGGATCAGTGGGAAGGTGGCGGCGGGCTGCGGAGGAAAGCCGAGTTCGCGCGGGATGACTTCCTCGGTGAAATAGCCTTCGCTGATGAACAAGGGCACCAGAAAAACGCGTTTGGCGAAGATGCTTCGGCTGACCTGCCAGATGTAAGGCTCCTCTTTCCAGAAACATTCCTGCACTTGCGCGAAAATCTTGCGACGGCGCAGTTCATCCGCGTGTTGATGGGTCGGGGCAGCGGAGTCAGCGTTCAGAGTGGAGCCGTGTCCGATTAAGACCAAAGCCGCATCTGAAAAGTTGTCACTCACGGCGAAATAGAAACATCATTTGTGGAGAGCACAAATGTTTTCTGAAAACTGAAAACCATCATCACAGGAAGTGGTGCACCCAATAGGAGTTGAACCTATAACCTTCTGATCCGTAGTCAGATGCTCTATCCAATTGAGCTATGGGTGCTCCAAAAGGCAGGCGAACTTACAAACCGATTGCCCATCGCGCAAGCGCTTTTTGATTTTCTTCTTCTTTTCTCGCCGAATTGGATCCCCAGGTCGGGGGTTACAAACGGCCTCTCAAGTATATTCATCTCCGGTTCTTTTGCCTTCTGAGGCGATTGCAAGATGCGCCTCAGAAGGTACGGGGGACGATATTGCTATTTACCCTTGGTTTTTCCCACTGGCTTCCAGACCCCGAGGGGCAGGACATCGGCGCGTTCGGCCCAGGCGTCCCATAATTTGGCGAGTTCCTGGACTTTCTTGGGATTCTTCGCGGCGAGATTGTTCATCTCGGTGCGGTCCTGCTCCATGTCGTAGAGTTCCCAGGGGGCGTCTTCCATTGCCACGAGCTTCCATTTGCCATCGCGAATCGCGCGATTGCTTTCGTGTTCCCAGAAGATCGGGTCTTTGCGTTTCAAAGAATTACCCTCGAACACGGGATTCAAACTGACACCCTCCATCGGTTTGATTTTTTCGCCGTTGAACTCCGTTGGATAGGTAACTCCGCTCACCTCGACGATGGTCGCCATGATGTCGATCAAATGACCGGGCTGGTCGTTGAGTTTTCCATGTTGTTTTGCACTGATGCCAGCGGGCCAATGGGCGATCAGCGGAGTGGAGATGCCACCTTCGTGTGTCCAATGTTTGTATTCACGGAAAGGGGTGTTGGCGACATTCGCCCACGCTTCACCGTAGCCAACATAGGAATCAGCGGGCCCAGCCATAATGTCAGTGCCCATTTTGACCCAGCGACCATCGCGAGTCTGCATTGGCGGGGTGGCTTGGGTTTGCAGTTCATTCGGGCGCATCGGTTTCAGGTCCGCCGGTGCGGGATTCTTCAGCGGCACACGCCCCATCGGTTCAGCGCAGGCGCCGTTGTCCTGGAGATAGAGGACGAGCGTGTTCTCGTAACGACCATCCACCTTCAGTTGAGCAATGACGCGACCAATCCCTTGATCCATGCTGTCGATCATGGCGGCGTAAACTTCCATGCAGCGCGATTCCCACTTCTTGTTATCCACTTCATCCCATTTGCCGATAGTAGGCGTGGTTTTCCATTTTGGATCCAGGAGCCCCAGCTTCTTCATGCGTTCGACCCGGGCCTGCCGGACGGAATCGTAACCCCCATCAAATTTACCTTTGTATTTCGCGATGTCCTTCTCCAGTGCCTGCAATGGCCAGTGCGCAGCGGTATAAGCGAGGTAAAGGAAGAAGGGATCTTTCTTGCTTGCGTCTTCCTTTAGGAAACTCACCGCATTATCGCTGATCGCGTCGGTGAAATAATACTGCTCTGGTTTATAAGCAGGATCGTTTTCGGGAGTGATGAACTTGTTTTGGCGGCAAAGAGATTCAGGATCGTAGAAGCTGCCGAATCCGCGGATCGTTCCGTAGAATTTCTCAAAACCACGTTGCACCGGCCAGTTGGAGGTGCCGTCTTTCGGATGATGCGACTTGGACACGTGCCACTTGCCCGCCATGTAGGTGTGATAACCTCCGGCTCGAAGCACTTCCGCGATGGTCACCGCCTGGCGACTGAGATCTCCACGATAACCTGGGTAGTCGACGGGCCGGATCATATGGCCGATCCCAGCCTGGTGCGGGTAAAGACCGGTCAAAAGGGAGGCGCGAGTGGGACAGCACCGGGTGGCATTGTAGAATTGGGTGAACCGGATTCCGTTTTTCGCCAGGGCATCGAGGTTCGGGGTTTGAACTTCACCTCCGAAACAGCCGATGTCCGAAAATCCTATGTCATCCCCCATGATGAGCAACACATTCGGACGTTCTGCAGCTTCAAGGGATCCGCAGAATGTTGCGACAAGAGCGAGCGCACCGAGCAGGGGAGTAAGCCGTGAGATTACCTGTCCGGGTGGGAAGAGGGGTTGAACTTGTTTCATCAATGGGTTTGAAGACGGTTCGGCGTCAGTTTTGGTTATAGAAAAACGATTCAGCTACCGGAAATGCCATATTGCACGATTGTGTAAACAAGTGTATTACTTTGCCCACGAATGAAAAATCTATTCATCGCCCTTTCTCTCGTCGCTCTTGTTTCCGCTCCTTCAGCATTTGCTGGTGGCACCAAGGTTTGTAATAAAGACAAAGCAGCCGCTTGCGATAAGAGCAAGAAAGCCTGCGACAAAACCGTCGCTCTGGGCGAAGGCAAATCTGAATGCAAGAAAGCTTGCTCCCAGTCTGTGTCGAAGAAAGTCGCCTTGAACACCAAGCGCTAAGCTGACTCGATTCCTTTTCACATGAGGCAAACCTGCAAAGGTTTGCCTCATTTTTTTGGTTGGATTCAAATAGGTCAGCGAGCGGTGGCGGGTGCGAAATCAATACCGATCCAGCAGTTTTAAGCTCAACAATGACCTTCCTGCTCGCGCTTGAATGGGGAAGCGTCGAAAGATCGTGGCATTTTTACGAGTTTTTTACGGCGTAAAAGATGGCCGAAAATATTTCCGACGACATTTTACGCCGTAAAAACCCGCCGGAAATAATTTCGGCGGGTCTGAACGCCGTCAAAAGGCGGCGGAAATAATTTCGGTGAGGTTTTACGGCGTAAAAAGGCAGCCGGAATAATTTCGCTGGGTCTGAACGGCGTAAAAGATGGCCGGAAATAATTTCGGCGGTCCTGAACGCCGTAAAAACCCGGCGGAAATAATTTCGGCGATGTTTTACGGCGTAAAAAGGCAGCCGGAATAATTTTGCTGGGTCTGAACGGCGTTAAGAGTGGGCCGAAACGGGTTTCCGGAAGTTTTTGACGCCGCCAAATGCCGCCGGGAACCGATCTGGGCTCTGACGACGGGGTAGGGACGTTTCGCCGCAAACGTCCCTAGTTTTTGCCTTGACCCGGATGAACCCAAGGGGTGGAGACCGCCCGTCCCCACCAACACGGGAGAATCAGCTAATTCCAGCGCCTGTAGGGAGCCGCAGCCGCTTTTCAAAGCCTTCGAAAAAGCGTTGCGGCCCTGTTCCGGAGGATTTTCGAAGCGTTCGAAAGTGCCCGGACATATCTCCGCGGTCAGCCGGAGCATTCGGAAGAGCCCGGACATAATTTCACGGTCAGCCGAAGCATTTGGAAGAGCGCGGACATAATTTCGGGGTCAGCCGAAGCATTCGGAAGAGTCCGGACATAATTTCGGGGTCAGCCGAAGCGTCTGGAAGTGCCCGGACATAATTTCGCGATCAGCCGAAGCAATTGGAAGAGCGCGGAGATAATTTCGGGGTCCGCCGAAGCGTTCCGAAGACCGCCGCAACGCGTTTTCGGCCGTTTTCGAAGCATTTTAAATGTCTCCGGAAACGTGCGTATCGCGCACCTTCGCAGGGTAGGGACGTTTCGCCGCAAACG
>JBKJKE010000071.1:0-26300 GCA_046597605.1 Limisphaerales bacterium
GAATACACCCAAATACTGGAAAAATCGGACACACCTGCCATAAGACATCAACCCATTCCGCCGCCCCTCGCTGAAAAACACGAGTTTCCGGCCAGACACTAACTAAACGGCAGTGGGGTGAAGCCCCGGGGATCTGTTCCCTTGCTATAGTCCGGCCTGAAAGGGAGGAAGATCTTCCGTAGCAAGGGCGGGCAACCCTTCAGAAGCGATGGGCCAGGCAAAGCCCTGCCTCCGTTATCCACCCCACAAGGCGAAGTTTCGGAGAGGGCGAGCCAATCTGCATCGTCTTCAAAAAACCGGTATAGAAACTACTTGGGCAACGGCACCTGCCCCGGTTGCCGCAGGTAGTGAATGAGATCGCGCACTTCCTGCTCGTTCAACGGTTCCAACAATCCCTCCGGCATCATTGAAAGCTCGCTCTGTTGGATCGCAGCGATTTCCTTCCGGGGAAGGATCAAAGTCTCGTTCGCGGTCAACACGGTGACGGCGTTCTCGTCCTGTTTCTTCACAATGCCAGTGATGACACGATCATCTTTGGTTTCCACGGTGGAGGTCCGGTAATCGTTGGGAATAACTGCGTTCGGATCCACCATGTTTTCGAGGATGTATTCAAGATCGCTCCGGTTCGATCCGGTTAGATCCGGGCCGACCTTGCCGCCGACATCAAATAAGGAATGGCACTGGGCGCAGGTCCGATCGAAGACACCTCGACCGCGCGAAGCGTCGCCCGGCTGAGAACCGCCCGCACGAAAGATTCCACGGTATTTCTCAATCTCTTTCTTCTTGTCCGCGGAAGACTCCCGGACAGCTCCCCAGACTTTCTCAAGATCCTTGTTCAACTCGTCGTTCTTCAATCCGCGCAATTGGCGGATGAGATCAGCGGTGAGATCCTGCTTCGGAACTTCGTTCTTCGCGACCGCTTGCACCAGAATCTTCGCGAAGGGAGCGCGCCCCACCAACGTGTTCAGAGCATCGCGCTTGTGGGCAGCGTCGAAGGTATTGTAAGCCGCCACGATTTTCGCAGGGGTCTGGGCATCGTCGTAGCCGGCAAGACCGCGCAACGCTGGTCCACGCAAACCCGGCTCACTAAGCAGGCTTTGCAGCAATGTCGCCATATCCGCAGGTTTTGCGGCGAGCAACGATTCGAGCGCCACGCGACGGCTATTAACATCGGCACTGTTATCCAGCACGGTTTTGCGCAAAGAAGCCAGAGCGCTTGTACTGCCAAAGGTCAACGAAAGCGCCTGAGTCTGCGCACGAACCTCGGCATTGGCGCTGGTGGCGAGCTTTCCTTCAACCTCTTCCCAACCTCTGGGCATCGACACGGAACGTTGTCCGCGCAAGGCAATGCTGATGCCGTTCAGAACATCCAGAGTCTGTTCGGCGTCGGAGACCCGTTTCAAACTCTCCACGATCTGCGCCATCGCTTCGGGGGTTCCAAGGGCCGCAGTGCGCCGAACGGTGAAGTTCAAAATGTTCGGAAGCTTAGCCTTTTCGGCCATTATCAAGGCACGGTTTGCATCCACCGTGGCGAGGGGTTCGGCGGCATACCAGACCATCAAAGGAAGATTCGGATCACCCGCGTCTTCGCTGTGACTGTAAAGACCTTCGAGAACTTCCCAGCGTTGCTCAATGGGTAGGCGTTGCAAGGCGGAGGCGAGGTAAAGGCGAACTACGGGAGATTTGTCTTCGCGGGCCATGCGTGCGAATTCTTCTAGCATCGCAGGCGGGAAGTTTCCTTTTTCACTGAAAAGTTGAATTGTCCAGGCACGAAGGTACTCGTAATCGGTCCGTCGAAGCTTTTTAAGAGCGTCACTTTCAGACAAGCCACTGGTGGTGTGAACAGCCCAGAGAAACCTCAGTTCCTGTTCTTGGGAATAGCTCATCGCTTTCCGAAAGGAGTTCATAATCTCCTCCACCGTTTCAGTTTTCAAACTGCCCGAAGCGGCGCGCTCTTGCAACCGGCGGCGAGCGTGACGGGACCACCACGTGTCACCGGTGAAAGATACAGCTTCGCCAAACAGCTCAACGTCACTAGCTTCGATCCATTTTTTTGTGATGCGCCTGCTTGGAGCGCCATCAAAAGAGACACGATAAATACGCCCGTTCGCCCGATCGTGATCATTCGGGTTATTGTTATGGCACTGTTGTTTGTCGTACCAATCGATGAAGTAAACCGCGCCATCGGGACCGGTCTTGAAGTTAATAACCTGCGACCAGGTGTCGTTGAAGTTGATCGGATCAGGGGCATGCTTCGCCACGAAACCGGAACCTTTGCGCTCCGGGATATCCATATTGATGCGTTGGCCATGAATGTTGCCGATGAGAATATTGCCGCGGTACTCCTTTGGCCAATTGTCGCCCTGGTAGATCAGCAACCCAGCGTGAGCGTGACCGCCACCAGCGGAATCGGATCGACCGTTCCCCGCGTGCGGCCCTTTGTTGCCCGCATAGTGAACGTGGTCGGCGCAGGTTTTGATATCGTCGAAAATGTATGGATTAAAATGCGTTCCGGCCTGGCGGTGGTAACGGGCTCCCTGGATCATATGAAACAAATGCGGGATGACGCAGGCTTCTTCGAAGATCTGGCCGTGCTCGTCATAGTCGATGCCCCACGGATTGCTGGTGCCTTCAGCAAACACCTCGAAGGTCTGTTTCGTAGGGTGATAGCGCCAGATCCCGGCATTGATTTTCGTGCGATCTGCATCGGAAGCACCCGGTTTACCAACATTGGAATGTGTAAAAACGCCCTGGCATCCATACAACCAACCGTCCGGTCCCCAGAGGAAAGTATTTAATGTCTCGTGCGTGTCCTGGTAGCCCCAGCCATCCAGGAGGATCTTCGGTTCACCGGCGGGTTTCGGCTTGTCCCCTTCTTCCACGGGGATAAAGAGCAGATGCGGTGCAGAGCCGACCCAAATACCGCCAAAACCATATTCCAGAGCGCTGACCAGGTTCAAATTATCCATGAACACGGTGCGGTTGTTGAACTTTCCGTCTCCGTCAGTGTCTTCGAAAACAATGATCTTGTCCCGTCCTTCACCTTCTTTGGCGCGGATCGGGTAGGTATGACCTTCGGCTACCCAGAGACGGCCGCGATCATCAAAACAAAAGGCGATCGGTTGCTGAATATCGGGTTCACCCGCGAAGAGAGTGGCCTTGAAACCAGGAGGCATGGTGATGGCCTTCACTGCTTCTTCTGCGGTTAAGCCAGTGTGCAGAACGGTGTCGGCCACCGGCGCCGCACCTTGCGTGGCGACGTCAATCGCATCGGCCAACTTCGGCTTCTTCTCGTGAAATCGGAAATCGTCAAAGTTAATATGGCCCCAATGCCCGGTCTGCTCATCGACGATCCGAACGAAGATATCTTTTCCTTGTTGTGCACGAAGGTCGACCAGAACGGGACGCAGGTTCTCGCTCTCTTCACCGTGAGCTTTGAAAAATACTTTTCCGCTTTCAGCCTCCACCAGTTCTACCCGCGTGGCGGGTGCAGCCCCACCAGCGATCAGGAAGGAAGCATACGAATGGGTCACTTTGAACGGGGCTGAGGTGAGCTTACCCATCACGTTGTCACCTGCCTTCTCATAGCCCCCAATCCAGAATGCAC
This sequence comes from Limisphaerales bacterium, assembly GCA_046597605.1. Lineage (GTDB taxonomy): Bacteria > Verrucomicrobiota > Verrucomicrobiia > Limisphaerales > JACDHS01 > JACDHS01. The sequence continues at coordinate 3,608 of JBKJKE010000071.1, forward strand.
CCTGGTGCGCGCTCCGTCCGCCGGGTCCTCCTCGCGCCGCAACGGCATCCCCTTTCACCGGTTGATCTTCAAAGGCTTTGCCCTCGGCTTTCCAATCCCTGAGCGTGCCCGTTTCGAAATCGAGATTGAGCGCGACCCCATTTTTGCCGAGGGGAGTGATGCCTTCAGGAGCTGCGATGGCAGCGAAGGTGGCGCAAAGGGAGGAGACCAGGAGTAATTGCCGAGTGATGCTTTTCATTTCGTTCCGACGTTTGAGACCCATATCTAAGCTTGGTTACAGTATTTGGGCTCGTGCATTCGATGACAAGCCAGACTAAAAAATTCATGGGTGGATTCAGCTTTCGCCAAATCCACCCACACACCCTAACCCCAAAGTGTTTTGATTATTGCTGCTGCCATCGGACGGCATCCGCGAGGACGATAAACCCGGTGGTGGTCCAGCAGGAAAGGCGGACAACGTTATTCCCGGAGTTCAGAGCAAAATTTCCGAGCGCGTTCCACTTACCGCCGTTAATTTGTTGATTCACATTCACCGTGGTTGATCCACTTGCGTGAACGATGACGTAAGGAGCCGTTGTCGAACGGTTGGCACCTTGTGCCCACCAGGCAGACACAGCATATGTTCCAGTGGCGGAGAGGCTCGCCGTCCAGGTAGCAGGTTCGCTCAATGCCGCCGTCGAGCGGTAACGATAGTCGGCTCCGAATTTATCTGTGGCACCGCTTGCGACGCTCCACGATGTACCCGTGACCGTGAATCCAGCAGCGCTATTGTCGAGGGTCACGTCCACCAACGGCGGTGGCGGTGGTGCTCCACAGGAAGAAGTCGCGACGCCGTTAACGTATTCGATGTAGCCATTCTGAAAGTTGCTCCGGCGACCACCGGTTATCGCAAATTCATCGCTGGTCGGATATCCGAGGCAGCTCGTCTCCCAACCCAGGCTCGCCCACTTGTCTTTGATCGCGCCCTGCACCGAAAATGCGCCGGTAGCTGGATGATAATAAATGGAAGAGTTGTTTTTACTGAAATGATTGTAGCGACCTACCCCATCAGCAGCGGGTGATTCGTCAGTGAGCGGGTAACCAATCGTTCCACCTTCCCAGCCGAGCGCTTCCCATTTGCCCCGAATAGCTCCACCGACTGAATGTGCGCCAGTTGCGCCGGTCCAGTAGATCGAGACCCCTTTGCTGAAATGATTGAATTTTCCTACGCCGTCAGGGCAGGTGTTTTCGTCCGTAATCGGATAACCAGCGATGCCGCCTTCCCAGCCGAGTTCAGACCATTTCGTCCGGATGTTACCCCAGATGGACCAGGCACCAGTGGCTGACGTCCAATAGATGGAGCCGTTGTTGGCAAAATGATTGTAACGGCCAATCCCGTCTGGCGTAGCTGTTTCCCCAGTGGTTGGAGCACCCAGGAAAGAGCCGCAGCCACCGAGCGATTCATACTTGGCGCGGATTGCGCCACTTGTCAGGTTGATGTTGCAACCATTCTTCTTGGAGTTCACGCCATCGCGCATTCCTTGAAGCTGGGGAATAATGCCGTCGCCGGGGCATGCCGTCGATTTGACTCTGTAATGACCATCCAGGAATCCAACCGAGCTCGAACAGTAAGTGCTCGCACCATACGGTGACCACGCGGACGGCATCCTCCAGGCGATCACGGCTTCCAAAGAGTTGCGCGTTGCGGAAGTAAACAGCTGGTTATACGGCGGATGATAATAGCCGAGAGCTGTAAATCCGAAGCTGTTGGCGTTGCAACCGTCATGGGTTCCGCGCGGCAGACCAAATAGCGCGCCATTCCGTCCTTCAAAAATGTTCCCGGAGGCATCCACCAGAAAATGGTAAGCGATATCGCACCAGCCACTCAGGCCCATGTGATAATTCTGAACGTTGCGCATCACAGCTTTGGAATTCTCAAAATTGCTGGAGTAGTCGCCTGTTCCAGCAGTGTGATGGATGATGGCACGACTGAGGCTGGCCATTTGGGTGATCCCACAGTTTGGAGCACGCGCTCCCCAGCAGGCACGATTGCAAATGCCGGGCATTGGACCTTGAGCAGCTTCCGCTGCGGTAGCAAAAGCCATCGTGCCGACTAGTGCCAGCAGCGCGCCTTTGAGTTTTGAATAGTTTAGCTTCATTAGGTTCGTAGGTTCGTTTTTTTCTCGGGGAAGCCGACAGCCCATCGCTTTCGTTTTCCAGAGAGGGTCAATCCGGCTGTATGCAATCTTCGCGCCAACTCACCTAAAAGGGACAGCATTGTCCTGTTTACGTGCAAAACAGCACCCGATTAACCCTTCACGATGTTTCAAGATGCAGAATATGTGTAAACGCCACTGTATAAAAAGAACGGATTACACATCAAAGCGCGTTGCAGGACTAGGGCAATGCTATTGCCATTCGGGATAAAAAAAGGATTCACCTGAATTATCCATTTGCCCCCATTCTCCGGCCAAAAAGATGGGCAATCCGCCGAATGAAGGTAATCGGAGGAGTGAAACCTTCCCAAACCCGGGAACGAAGGCGATCGGAGAGGAAGAATCTGGGCGTTCCCTGGAACGAGCGCAATCCACGTCGGAGATTGTCGGTAACACACGAAATGGTGGCAATCTGACGCGAGGATTCTCTCCAAAAACGTTTTTGGACCCCTGTCCCCGCCGTAACACCCCCCCAATTCTGTTTTTGGACCCCTGTGACCACGGTCACACCCCTCCATTTCTGTGTTTGGACCCCTGTGACCGCGGTCACACCCCTCCATTTCTGTTGTTGGACCCCTGTGACGGCCGTCACACCCCTCCAAAAATGTGTTTGGAGACAATCCTCGCGCCAGATTGCCTCCATTTCTGGGTGTGACGGCGTTCTAACCCGTGGTATTTATTGGGTTTTCGCGAAAAACCGATTCGGGGCGGGCTTCAGTGGAGAAAACGGTGGATGAGCGTCTCGTTCGCCCATCGGCTCTCATGTTATGCGGAAACTGTTTTGGCAAGAGCTGTAACAGACGCACAAACACTGAATATCGACCCCGAGACAAGCATCCAATCTACAGTGGTGGTAATAAATAATGGAGTTGACCTAGGGTGTTCCACTAAGTATCACCGGTGGTTCACCTAGAAATATAAAGATATGAAGCAAATTAAAACGATCTTCCTGGGGTTGGTTTTGTTACTTTCGGCTGCGTTATTAACGCCGTCGGCTCACGCTTACTCTGCCGCCGCTGCGAAATGCAAAAGCTCAAGTGCTTTCGGGACTTTGGCCTATCGATACAATTACTCAACCCCCAGCGCTGCTGTAAATGCCTCAGTGGCGACGCTCAGAAATTACGGATGTACCTCCTGGAGTTACAATTGGTGGACCTATCGTGGATATGGGGGAATCGGGCGCGGTTTTAATTATTATGGTGATTACTATTCTTCCTACACTGCTTGGGGATGGGGAACTTACAGCGGCGCCTACAATAGAATAGCCAACTACATTTATTATTATCCGTATCGCCGCGCTATCTTAGTGGCTTATAACAACTGATTAAGTAATCAAGGCATTCGTTCTTTTTCAAGGGACCCGGTTGTTCTAGTTTGAACGGCCTGGTTCCTTTTTTTTAATATGCTCAAACGAATCTCGATAGTGGGGGCTGTGATCCTGATCTGCGCCGGTACGTTCTTTATCAAGAATGGATTCAAGCCAGCACTCCCCCGTTCAGAGACCCCATCATCGCCCGCACCAACCGGTCCATTGCCCAATGTTAAAAGCCCGGACCCTGGAGAAATACAAAGCTTTCAGCATCTGGTGCGTTCCCGAACAAACCGCCTGGATTTAGAATCCCCATCTATCGAGAAAAAAGTTGGCGATTTAAAGAAGTCACTGCAGGCCTTGCTCGCTGATAAAGATAGCGCAGAGCGGAGCCTTAAGCTGAAGCAATTCGGGATGATGGCAGCCAAATTTGATGTCACTCAAGCACTGGCACTGGCGGAATTGATCCCGGATGTGCAGGACTTTGAAGATTACCTGAGCGGAGTTGTCCGGGAATGGGTGAAACAGAATCCCGAGGAAGCGTTGTCGGCCTGTTCCCGAGTCGATTCGCTCAGCTTGCGGGCTCGTCTTACTGCGGAGGCCGTTGCTACACTGGCTGAAACGGACCCTAAATGGGCGCAAAGCTGGATCGGCCAACACCCACCGGGCGACGTTCGGGACAAGGCGATTGCTGAAGTCGGCCTTGTTTTAGCCAAAAAAGATCCAGCCAGTGCAGCGCAGTGGGCTGCCTCGTTGACGGATGAAATAGCAAAGCGCCAGGCGATCGAGCCTATTCTGAAAAAGTGGGTTGCCGATAGCCCGGAAGCTGCCGCAGCCTGGCTCAACAAATTGCCAACCAGCGCCTTTAAAGATCAAGCGCTCTCCCTGTTTGTCACGGAATGGGCGACTCATTATCCAACCCAGGCGGCCAAGTGGGCGGAAACTCAAGTAGGTAGCCCGAACGAGAAACTGGTAGTCGATGGTCTTGCGGCCAAATGGGGCTATCAATCTCCGCAGGCAGCAATCGAGTGGCTTCTCACGCTCCCAAATCCGGAATCCCGCGGAGATACATTTTCGGCCATGTTTTCCTATCTGGCTGAATCAAATCCGCAAACCGCTATCAAAATGAGTGCAGACTTGCCCCCCTCCTTGCGAGAGATGGCATTTCTCAGCATTGCCTCAACATGGGCGGGTAACGATCCCGCCAAAGCGATCGAGTTTGTGAATACCTTTGCCGATGAAGAACAGCGCAATCGTGGCTACGAGTCGGTAGTTGGAATTTGGGCGATGCGCGACCCGACAGCAGTGAACAACTGGATAGACACGTTGCAACCCAGTGCGGCGAAAGATAGCGCCATCGCATCCTTCAGCAGCACAGTCGCCCAAACCAACCCGGGATCGGCCATGAAACTTGCCCTGCAGATCAAGAATCCTGAAATGTTGGGACAGGTCGTTCCTGACATTTTCAATTCCTGGGTAGCCGTGAATCCAGAAGGTGCCAGGTTATGGCTCGCCACTGCACCTCTTCCTCCGGCTATCAAACGACAACTGCAACAAAATCGGTTTTGAGGCATCGCACAACGGCAGCCGTTGCGTGCAACTGGCTCCGACGTTGACTTCCCCCCGCGAAATGTGTGCAGTGTGTAACCCACTACACACATGAGCGTAAATCAGCTTAGGCAGAAGATTGTCAACCGTGAGCGCCTGGTCGGTGCCGCTGTTGGCTCTGGCATGTCAGCCCAGGCGGCCCAGAACGGAGGCGCGAATTTGCTGATGATCCTCGGAGCAGGCCATTTTCGACTCCAGGGACGCAGTTCCATGTGTGCCCTGCTCCCTTTTGCCAATTCAAATGCCCTCACCTGGCAGATTGCGGTCCAACAGGTGCGACCTTGCATCCAGGACATCCCTCTTTTCTTTGGGGTATGCGCCCAGGATCAATCTGTCGATTGGCCCGTGCAACTGCAACGATATCAGGATTATGGATTCGCCGGCATTACCAATTTCCCGTCCGTAATTTTCTTTGATGGCGAGTATCGGGAGGCGCTGGAAGAGGCGGGCTATGGTTTTGCCAAGGAAGTGGACCTCCTCAAACGAGCCCAGGCGCAGGGCTTGATGACCATTGGTTTCTGTTCAACCACATCGGAAGCTAAAGAACTCGCGAGCGCAGCCATTGACATAATCTGCCTCGACCTGGGATTTGCGGAGTGGCATCGGCCGGAAGGCACGGCGCACCAGCAGGCAATTGATAAAGCAATTCAGTTGATCAACAAAACAACGGCCGCGGTTCGCAAGATACAACCCAACGCTTACCTGGTTGTGCTGAGCGGACCGGTGCTCCTGCCGCAGGACACCGCGCAGGTTTATCAAAGAAGCGATGCCCTTGGCTACATCGGCGGCAGCACCATTGAAAGCAATCCAGCCGCTCCCATCATCACGCAGACTGTACGCGAGTTTAAGATGATGGCGCTGGCGGGAAAACAGGTTGACCGGCTGGGAGCCATTGTCGGTCGCAGTGCGCCCATGCAGGAATTGTTCGAGAAAATTCGAAGCGTCGCCGCCTCAAGTGCTCCGATTCTTATCCTCGGAGAAAGCGGCTCCGGAAAGGAGTTGGTTGCGCGCGAAATTCATCGGCTTAGCTCGCGGCAGAGTGCCACACTTGTTTCCTGGAATTGCGGGGCCGTTACGGAGAGTCTCGCCATGTCTGAGCTCTTTGGGCACGAACAAGGGGCCTTCACCGGAGCCACCCGAGCGCACCTCGGAAAGTTCGAGAACGCGAACAGCGGCACATTGTTCATGGACGAAGTGACCGACCTTCCTCTTTCCGTTCAGGCTAGTTTGTTGCGAGTTCTGCAGGAACACGAACTGGTGCGGGTCGGGGGACAAAAGACGATCCGTGTGGATGTCCGTGTAATTGCCGCTTGCAACAAGGAATTGGGCCAACTCATCTCCAGCGGCAAGTTTCGATTGGATCTTTATTACCGGTTAAGCACAGTTGTCTTGCGCATTCCGCCTCTCCGTGAACGGCGCGAAGATATCCCTTACCTGGTCCATGAAATAATGCAGGAATTCAGTCATGTCTATGGCTGTCCGGTGCCCCACACATCTGATTCTGTGATGCAGACCCTGGTGTGCCATTCCTGGCCGGGAAACATCCGCCAACTGCGCAATGCCATTGAACATTGTTTCATCATCGGACGCGGCAAACCGATTTCGCTTTCCTGGCTTGAGGAAGTATTCGCACTGGACCGTTACCTGATGGGAAAGGGCGATGACATCGTTCCGGACGAAGCACCGCGCGAACGTTTGCTGGAGACGTTAGCGAAGTACGATGGAAACAAACTAGCGACAGCCCGCGCCCTCGGGGTATCGCGAAAGACGATCTATAATTGGCTCGAATCGGCGAAGGAAAACTTATGAAATTGTCTTTGGAAGAGTTGAGGACGAGGCTGCACGGAAAAAGTTCTATCGGGCAACCGATCATTTTCAAACGAATCACTCCAGAGCTCGCAGTTTCACCAAGAGAACTGGCGTCTGCGGATCTCTTGTTGATTGATCATACTTCTTCTGCCCCGAATCGAAATCCTGTCGCCGATTTGTTGCCCCTGGCCGATGCGAACCATGAACTGCTGAAGAACGCGGAGCTCTTTCAGGAGGTATTGCGCCGGCATAACGTAATCGCAGGCGTTTGCGGCAGTGACCCGTTTCGCTTACCGGAAAAGCTTTTGGAGCAAATTCAGTCTCTCGGTTTTGTCGGAGTGCAGAATACCCCGAGCATCGGGATGATAGATGGAACCTTTCGCGAACATCTGGAGAATAGTCACATCAGCTACACGCAGGAAGTGACGATGCTCACGATCGCCATGAAACTCGGCTTTCTTGCTCTAGGCACCGTGTTCTCCGAACCAAACGCCAAACAGATGATCGCTGCCGGAATCGAAGCACTGGTCATTCACCCTGGTGCGAAAGCTCTACCTGCCAGGCCGACCGCTGAAAAGGGATTACTGCTGGAGCAATGCATTCGCAAAGCCTGCGGATCCGAAGCAAGTCGCCTGATGCTGCTTCATCTCCCGTCGGTTTCTACACACCAGTAAAGACCCGGTGTTGATCAGTGCCTGAACTCACGAGCAACCGTTTCGTAAACTTGCTTTAAAGGCAGGTTCGCTTCCTTAGCCAATTTTTTACAGGATTCAAACTCCGGCGTCGCCTGAACGACTTTGCCGTTTAACAAACCGAGTTTCATTTCGATCTCTCCCAGCGAGGTAAGCACCTTCCGAAACTCCCGCCGCAATTTTCTGCGCTCCACTGTTGTTTTGCGCACACCAAAGGCAGTGGTCTCGCGCAGGATCAGTTCGGCAAACTTGTCCGCATCGATCTCGACGCAAAGCACTGTCAGCAGGACTCCCGGCCGATTCTTCTTCATCTGGATGGGCGTATGGAAGACGTCGAGAGCGCCGACATTCAATGCGCGTTCAACGAAGGCCCCGAGCAATTCAGAATTGATATCATCGAGATTCGTTTCAAGGACGACAATGGCGTCGGTTTCCCAATCCAGTTTCTCCGTGGCTTGAGTCGCGGAGGAGGTTTCGCTCAGGACAGCTCGGAGAACGTTCGGTCGAGTCTTGTTATCGCGGGTTCCCAAACCATATCCCACTTTGCTGGCCACCAATCCGCGCATCGGTTGAAAGCTTTCTGCGAATTCTGCCAGCAATGCTGCGCCCGTCGGGGTGACCAGTTCGTGCGGTTCTTCACATTGGGTCAAGGCAATCCCACGGTTCCCCAGGATCTCCAACGTCGCGGCTGTCGGCACCGGAAAACGGCCATGCGCGCAATTCACCCAGCCTGATCCTTCCACCACTGGAGCGGCGAGCACCCGTGGTTTGCCGATCATCTCCAGGCAAATGCAGGCCCCGATGATATCCACAATCGAATCGATCGCTCCCACTTCATGAAAATGCACTTCTTCCGGAGGATGCCCGTGAATCTTTCCTTCGGCCACCGCGATGCGGTGAAACACTGCAATAGATTTGTCCTTTACCCATTCCGAGAGCGCGCTGTCCTTGATCAGCTTTTTGATGTCAGCAAAGTTGCGGCTATTATCATGACTGTGCTCAGCGCCACCGTGAGAGTGCTTTGGCTCTGCCTTCACCAACCGGTTCAGATCCAGCTTGAACACATCGTGCGAATGACTGTGGCCGCCATGACTATGCGTATGCCCCGGACCGGAATGAGCATGTGTGTGTTTTGTCCCATCAGCGTGGCTATGTTCATGCGAGTGACCATGGGAATGTTCGCCTTCGACATGAACATCGAACTTCACTCCTTCGATACCGGATTTCTGTTTGCGGCTGATATGCAGGTGGTATCCGGGCACATTCAACTTTGCCAACTCTCCTTCGAGCTGCACAGCGTCGATACCAAGGTCGAGCATCGCACCAATGAACATGTCCCCACTGATGCCGCTGAAAATATCCAGATAAAGTGTTTTCATTGTTTTTTCCACCTGTAGCGGCGGTCTGTGACCGCCGCCAAATTAAATTCGAAATATTCAAAATCCGAAAGTCGCAGGCTCCGTCTCAGACCCGCTCCTATAGCGGCCAATCGGTTTCATTACGAAAGTATGCGGCGGTCACAGACCGCCGCTACAAGATTTTGCTTCGCCGTTATTCACGCTGAAACATTAGTGAATTTATTTCCCCTTGATAAGGCCACTGTTGCCATTGGGTGACCAGCTTGGCACGCACCGGATTCTCTACAACATACATCCAATTCTTTGAGTAGCTCTCTCCCGAACGAAGTACGTGGTCATAGAATCCTTTTTGCCAATGAGGAGCGTCATGTCCTGATTGATTGAAACTCTTTGACAGGAAATTCTTCAGGCTCTTGATCCATTTTGAAAGATTTTCCGACGGAGGCGGCATCTTCACGAATAAATGGACGTGATCTGGCATCAAGACGTAACGACCCACGAATACATTTCTCTCCAGGGCTCCTCGAGAAAACTCGATGAACCTGCAATGGATATCTGGGGTTGCCAGCAAGGCCTTTCGATTCTCCGTGCAACAGGTGATGAAATAGGTGGGATTGTCCACATACATTCGCTCCAGTCTGCGCAGCCGCTCAGTCATAAATCGGTAGCGGCGGCTGTTACTACCGCTCGCCACTTAAATCACATCCCACCGTTGCAAAGGGCATTAATCTGACTCGCGGCATACCCCGCTCCAAAGCCGTTATCAATGTTTACGACGGTTACTCCGCTCCCACAACTATTCAACATCCCTAGCAGTGCTGAGAGCCCCCCAAAACTGGCGCCATAACCAACACTGGTTGGCACCGCAATCAACGGCTTGGCGATCAAGCCTGCGACAACGCTTGGCAATGCCCCTTCCATTCCCGCCACCACGATTACTACATTTGCGCTCTGGATCTGTTCCAATTTGCCGAGCAACCGATGCAAACCCGCCACCCCGATGTCGTAAATTCTTTCCACCGTGTTGCCCATGACATCAGCAGTGATCGCCGCTTCTTCGGCCACTGGCATATCGCTGGTTCCAGCGCAGAGCACCACGATCTTCCCAGCGCGTTTCGGTGCGACCGATTTCTCGATGGTAATACAGCGCGCAGCCTGGTGATGAACCGCATTGGGGAATTGCGCCTGCACTGCGTTAGCGTGCTGCTCAGTGATTCGCGTGATGAGCAAACGCTGTTCCCGCGCAATGATCTGCGCCGCGATATTGACCACCTGTTCCGGAGTCTTGCCGGCGCCGTAGATCACCTCGGGAAAATTCTTACGGAGAGCTCGATGGGTATCGACCTGGGCAAATCCCAAATCCGCGGTGGGTGCCGATTGGAAAGCCTGTAGAACCTGTTCACGGGGAATCTCTCCCGCACGAAATTTCTCCAATAACTCAGCAGCCTCGTTTGTCGTCACGTAAGTCTTGTAGCGGCGGTCTGTGACCGCCGCAAACTATAATTGGTAGATAGACGATTGATTAGCGCCTGTGGCGAATCGAAAGTATGCGGCGGTCACAGACCGCCGCCACATTTCACCGAACCTTCGGCAACAACCATCCGAGCAATTCGCTTACTTTGATGCGTTCCTGACGGCCCTCATCGCGATGACGAATGGTCACGGTATCTTGCTCGCCCGCGTTAGGTTGCCCTTCTTTGATGCCTTCGAAGGTTTCAAAATCAACGGTCACGCAGTAAGGTGTTCCGGCTTCATCCTGACGGGCATAACGACGACCGATCGAACCGCCGTCGTCATAAAACACGTTCATGTGCGGACGTAGCGCATCGCGAATTTCCAACGCCTTCTTCACTAGATCCGGCTTGTTCTTGAGCAGCGGCATCACGCCGATCTTGTAGGGAGCCACACGCGGATGAAACTTCATCACCACGCGGGTCTCTGACTTTCCTTTGTCATCGGTCTCGGTGACTTCCGTGTAAGCGTTCGCGAGAAGGGCGAGAATCAAACGATCGACCCCGGCGGACGGTTCGATCACGTGAGGAATGTATTGTCCTTTAGCAAGACCGGCAGCGTCTTCCTTCGCTTTCTTTTCCGCCTTGTCCGGTTCCATCCCGGTCTTGGTCAGATATTTTAAACGTGTGTTGTAATAGCGATCCGAGAGTTCTTTCTTCTTCGCTTCGTCCAACTTGCCCCAGGCAGCGCGCAATTCTTCGTCGAACACGCCCATCTGCTTTCCGGAAAAGCGTTCGTGCTGAGATAAATCGAAATCACTTCGTGCGGCAATTCCTTCGAGCTCTTCGCCCAAAAGTTCACCTTGCTCGTTCTTTTTGCTGAACGGGAACTTGAACAAAATGTCCACCGTCGCACGGGCATAATGCGCCAACTCTTCCGGCGTCTGAATGTGAAAGCCTAGCGTCTGACGGCCCAGCCCGATTCCACCGTAGAAAGCGACACGTTCTTCCACCCAATATTGATGCCACGCCTGCCAGCCCCAGTTCGGCTGCGGTTCCCCGGGATGACCGGTCGACGGAACGGTCATGACGGAACCATGGATTGCTTCGACTGCTTCATCAGGCTTGATGAAAAACTCCAGTTCCATCTGCTCGAATTCACGCGAGCGGAAGGTGTAGTTGCGTGGGGTCACTTCGTTGCGAAATGCTTTGCCCATCTGCGCGATACCGAACGGAAGTTTTTGCCTGGAGGTTTCCAGCACATTCTTGAATTGAGCGAAAATTGCCTGCGCGGTTTCGGGACGGAGATATGCGACGTTGTCTTCACTTTCCACCGGACCCACATAGGTCTTGAACATCAGGTTAAACGGACGCGGCTCGGACAACTTCACACCGCTTTCCGGATGATAGAGCGTGGTGTTTTCAAGCTTTTCAGAACGTTCGCCCTGGAGCTCCGGCGGTTTGATTCCGCGCATTTCGTAAAACTGAACCGCAACTTTGCGCGCGCTCTCCGGTGGTTTGCCCACGGGGATCAAAACTGAAAATGGTTCGGTGGAGACTTTGCCATCGACGGAAGTCGCACCGGTATAGAAATAGGCGATGCCGGTTTGGGGATCGACCTGGTCGGTACGCACACGCTTCTTGGTAAGCGGACATTCGCTCATCAGATCAGCAAACGTGGCCACATGCCCGGATGCTTTCCAGATTTCCGGGGACATGATGATGGTGGCTTCGAGGCCGACCACATCTTCGCGCAGACGGGTCATGCTGATCCACCAGAGGTCTTTGACGTTGCGCTTGAGTTCCGCACCGAGTGGGCCGTAATCCCAGAAGCCGTTGATGCCTCCATAGATTTCAGAGGATTGAAAAACAAAGCCGCGACGTTTGCACAGCGACACAATCTTCTCCATCAACTCATTTGCTTTCGGTTCGGCCATAAGGTTCGGCAGTTTTGGTCAACGAAACCGGCATGTCAAGGTGGCGTGGCAGTGATGAGTTGCATGGTTGAATCGTTACATGGTTAGATCGGGAGAGCCGCCTTCAGACCACCATGCAACAATTGAACGATGTAACCATGCAACAAAGCGAGATCAGCGCCTGGCATTACGCGACTCGCAAACCTGTCCTGGTTCGGTGCGAGAATGGCAAGATCGTCGCAATAGAAAAGCCGAGCGAAACGCCTACGGAGAATATCTGGATTGCCCCAGCACTCTTCGATGTGCAGGTGAACGGCTATGGAGGCATCGATTATCAGCAGGATGATCTCACGACCGAGCAGTTGCGCTCATCGGTGCGACAACTTCTCCGCGATGGTTGCAGTAAAATTCTTTTGACGTTGATCACCGATGAGTGGCCGCGCCTCGTGCGTCGCCTCCAATACATCAAGGCATTGCGCGATGCGGATCCTGAATTGGGCCAGGCCATCGCAGGCTGGCACATCGAAGGCCCCTTTCTTTCGGACAAGGCAGGATTCCATGGCGCACACAATCCGGGGTTCATGTGCGATCCCACCGCACAACACATCGAAGAACTTCGCAAGATCACGGGGAACGATCCTCTTCTTCTGACACTCTCCCCAGAGCGGACCGGAGCCATCGACGCGATTCACCTGGCTACGCAGCTCGGAATCAAAGTCAGCCTGGGACACACCAATGCTTCCGCAGAAGTATTGTCAAAGGCCGTAGCAGCTGGCGCTGTCGGATTCACGCATCTCGGCAACGGTTGTCCCCGCGAACTCGACCGTCATGACAACATCCTTTGGCGCGTTTTTGAAACATCTGGTTTGATCGTCGGAATTATCCCGGACGCGATTCACGTTTCTGCCGCTCCCTTTCGCTTGATGCACCGTGTTCTGAACTCGATCTACTACACCACCGATGCGATGTCTGCGGCGGGGGCAGGACCTGGGATATACAAATTGGCTACGATGGAACTCGAAGTGGCGGAGGATCAAATCGTGCGCATGCCGGGGAAAACAAATTTCGCAGGATCGGCGTTGCGGCCAATCGACGGGATCTTTCGCGCTGCGGAAATGTTGAACAAGCCGTGGCAAAGTATTTGGACGAATTTCACCGAGGCACCTGCACGGTTAATGGATCTGCGGCCCAATCTATTGGAAGTAGGCCAAAATGCAGACCTCTGCGTTCTCCAGTTTGAGGAGGGAACCCAAAAACTTCAGTCGCTGTCAGTGCTTTCGAACTAGCCGACGCCCAGCGGTTGGAGCGAAATCCGTTCGCACTTATCCGCAGCGTTGTGACACGCCTCGGCGCAGCGTTGCGTGAACTCCAGATCGTGGCGTGCGCACTCATCCCGGCACGCCACGCAAAGATCGACGCATAGTTCGCAAACGTTTTGCGCGAAATCAGAGTCGTTCCCCAAAAACTGAACAGTTAGCGCACAAACACTCGCTGCATCACGACAAAGTTGGATGCAATGGCGGAGGTCGGTCACGTCATCACTGGCCAATGCGATCGTCGCACATTGTTCTGCTTCCATTTGCGCCGCGACACAGAGGTCGATGCATTCCTGTATGGCAAGGTCTCTATACATGAAACAAATTCGATCGCATCAACGCAGGGGTCAATGGGTGAATCCCTCCATTGTCGGGATGCGGTCTTGAGCTACATTTTCCCCTGGTTATGGACACATTGGGAGAAACGGCGAGGGCATTGGTGGCTCCGGGAAAAGGCATTCTGGCCGCGGACGAAAGCACACCCACCATCACAAAAAGGTTTAAGGCTATGAACGTCGAAAGCACTGAAGGGCGAGCACGCTTGATTCGCCCCCAATATTCCGTGGCTATCCTTATGTAATGAAAGCCGATTTGCCTTGGGATCCGCGAAAGCACCATAGCCAGGCATCACCTCCCAAACAGAGTTTTCCCGCATAGATCGTTCCGCCTAAGGTATTAGGTTGATGGGTCGCGTCCAAAACCCGGCACACCCATTTTTATGAAAAGCGTATTGTTACTCTGCCTCTCCGCCTTCCTCGTCTTGATTTCTGCCGGTTGCCGCACCAACCACGAGTCAGCTGACCTTGATCAGCCTGGAATCCAGGATCAAATCTTTGTCATGGAATCGATCGCAGCGAGCGCCAAGGAGATCGAAATGGGAAAATTGGGAATCCGCCGCGCGAAGGATTTGGACCTTAGGCTATTGGCCCAGCGTATTTTTGATGATCGCACCAAAGCTCAGGAAGGCCTGACCTCCCTGGCTCTCCAAAAAGGTATCACGATGCCGACGAACAAGATCGCCATGCCACACCTTGAACGCCTCGCCCAGATTTCAGACGCACAATTCGACGGCGCTTATGTGAATCATCTTTTGCAAACCCATGAGCAGGACATCACAAAATACGAAGCCATTTCCCGAAGTGCGCGAAGCCAGGACATCCAGGCGTTTGCCGCAACCACCCTGCCGGTTTTGCGAGAACACCAGCGGATCGCTTACAATATCCGGGAAATCAACCGTAAGGCTGATAATATAAGCAAGGAGCCCGCGGGGGCTGACCGGGGAAGTGTGGTTCGGCGGGATCCCTATTACCAGGGAGACTCGCAGCGACACCACCAGTTTGATAGCGAGACTAACCCGTAGCTAAAGAAAGGGGGGGGAAGATCGCTCGTTGAGCGAAGAAACCGAGCCTGCCCAGCATCGGTAGCCAGAAGCTCAGGAAGGTGGATACCATTTGCGCGCGTTTCGTCCCCTCGACAACCGAATAACTGTTAGGGGGTCGCTTCAGAACGAACCGATGGTGCAGCAACCTTGCTACGGGGTCGATTCAGAATAGAGCGCTGGTGCGGCAACTTGCTCTGGGGTGTCTCCAGAATAAACCGATGGCACAGCCGCCTTGCTCAGGGGCCATTTCCCAATAAATCGCTAGTGCAGCAACCTTGCTGTGGGGTCGATTCAGAATGAATTGATAGTGCAGCAAGCTCGCTATGGGGTCGATTTGGAATGAATCGCCAGTGCAGCAAGCTTGCTATGTAGTGGATTCAGAATGAATCCGTAGTGTAGCGAGCTTGCTACGTAGTCAATTCAGAGTGAATTTGTAGTATAGCAGCCTTGCTACGGGTCTTTTTAGAATGAATCTGTAGTATAGCATGCTTGCTACGTAGTGGATTCAGAATGAATTTGTAGTGTAGTAAGCTTGCTATGGGGTCACTTCAGAGTGAATCGATAGTGCAGCAAAGAGGTTTTGAGACGAATTTGCGAGGGTTGTTACGTTAACGGCGTGCTGATGGGTTCGTTGGTCCGGGAAGTCAGAAGAGGCGCGTCGGGAGGATGGGAGTGGTTCGCCCAGGGCGGCATGGTTTCGAAAAACCGGGTCCGGGGAGTGTGGTGGGCGTCCTCTGGCGATTGTGATAAAACCGGAACGATTCAAAAGGGAAACCACAGATCCACGCAGATGGACCCAGCGCGGCGAAGCCGCAACCGGGCTCCCTCTCCTCGCAAAAACGAGGAAATCAGAACAAATTGTCATGCTGACGGGGCTGGGGAGATGAGCTCCTTTGATCAGTCTCAGAGGCACGGACTGCGAAAAATTGAACTCCTCTCCCCAACCCTCTCCTCGTTTTTGCGAGGAGAGGGAGTCAGCCCGTCCGTCTGTCAAATCGATGCAAAGCCGGTCACTGAATAGTGATCATCCAGACCAGCTATTTTCTTTCTTCATCTGTGTCCATCCTGGCTTATCTGTGGTTTCTATTCCCATTCCTCTGCATTTAGCCATTTAGCCGGATCACATGCCTGATTCCATTTTGGATTTGCGGCATGGGAACGTGAACAGGATCGTGCAATTCCCAAATTTCCCGCCATCGGAGCCAAATCTCCACCCCCTACGCTTTGATGTTGCGCACTCTTATATCCAAAGCCACTTTAGGACCCCTATTTTGATGACAGCGGATCAGGACATATGTGCGCTCGGTTCCCGAGTCACGGTTAAGATTGAAGACATAGCGTTTGGCGGAGAAGGAGTGGCGCGACTCAACGAGTTCGTCATTTTCGTGCCGTTCGTAGCCCAGGGCGAAACCGTGGAAGTCGAGATTACCGATCGGAAAAAAAACTTCGCGCGAGCCAAATTGCTGAAAGTGGTCACGCCATCAGCGGACCGAGTCGAACCGCCGTGTCCTTATTTCGGAGAATGCGGCGGATGCCAATACCAGCACATCGACTACCCGGCTCAGCTCAGGATGAAGCACAAGCAGATCGTCGATCTATTTAAGCGCATCGGCGGTTTTTCGGAAGCACTGATCGATCCCGTAGTGCCCTGTCCTCAACCCTACGGCTATCGCAACCGGATTATGGTGCGAAGCCAATGGAATAAGCCCGAGCAGAAGTTGAACATTGGATTCCTCCGAAACGATGACCGCCTCGTTGTCGATGTTCTGGAGTGCAAAATCGCGGAACCCGGATTAAACGAAAAGCTCCTGGGGGTTCATAAAAATCCTCCCCCTAAAGGTGGTTTAAAGGTCGTCTTGCGGGCGATGCCGGAGAATTGGGAACTCCCTCGCGATTCCTTCTTTCAAAACAACTTTTTCCTCCTGCCCAAACTGGTGGAGGCCGTTCGCAATCGCCTGGTCGACAAGGGATCCAAGTACCTGATTGATACTTATTGCGGCGTGGGATTCTTCGGGATTGAAATGGCCGACGCCGTCGAAAAATTTGTGGGTGTCGAAATCGATATGCCTGCGATTAAAGCCGCTCGCAAGAATGCAGAGATGCGGGGAATCACCAATGGTGAGTTTATCATCGGTGCCACGGAGGCGTTCCTCCCCGCGCTGTTGCAAAAGTTCGATGCGGCAAAAACAACCCTGTTGCTCGATCCACCCCGCACGGGTTGCCCGCCAGAAAGCATGAACCTGCTGAAGGAGGTAAAGCCTTCCCAGATCATTTACGTTTCCTGCCATCCCGCGACGCTCGCGCGAGATTTGAACATTCTGTGTGGAGACGGTGTGTACGCGCTGGAGAAGGTCATCCCATTGGATATGTTCCCGCAAACGCAGCACGTTGAATGCGTCGCC
Organism: Limisphaerales bacterium; assembly: GCA_046597605.1. Taxonomy (GTDB): domain Bacteria; phylum Verrucomicrobiota; class Verrucomicrobiia; order Limisphaerales; family JACDHS01; genus JACDHS01. The sequence continues at coordinate 21,045 of JBKJKE010000071.1, forward strand.
GACCTAAGACGCAAGATTTGAAAACGTTGCCCTCCATTTTCACGATTATAAAATGAACGCTCTAAGAGATTTCACACATCGGTTTCTTCCCTGGGTTCTTGGGGCGATCGTCCTGCTCCTCTACATCGTCACCCTGAACGGCTGGGTAACACTGCCCACGCTGACACTGACCTCGCAACTCAAAGGGTGGGATCTGCGCGCGGTCTATTCCCAACCTGTCCACTATCTTTTGACCTGGCCGATTCGTCTATTGCCGGGAACGGCAGAGATTCTCGGACTTAACATCTTTTCAGCCCTTTGTGGAGCCCTCACAATCGCACTTCTGGCTCGCTCGGTCAGCCTTTTGCCGCAGGATCGGACCCGCGACCAACGGCAACGGGAAACAAGTGAGCTTTCTCTACTCAGCATGCCGTTGAAATGGGTTCCTCCCGTTTTCGCCGGACTGCTCCTGGCTCTGCAGTCAACCTTTTGGGAAAATGCCACCGCGCCCAGCAGTGAAATGCTCGACCTGTTGATCTTTGCGTATGCCATTCGCTGCCTGCTGGAGTTCCGCGTAACTCAAAACGAGAATTGGTTGACCAGACTCGCCCTCACCTATGGCCTGGGGATTACCAATAACTGGGCGATGATCGGTTTCTTTCCATTGTTCCTCGTGGCGCTGGTTTGGATTAAAGGCCTCAGCTTCTTCAATGGAAGATTCATGATCCGGATGATCGCGTTTGGATTGATGGGATTGTCGCTCTATCTGCTCCTGCCGATTATTCATTTGTTCTCAGGCCAGAGCGATCTCGGGTTCTTCGAAGCCCTGCGGGAAAACTGGCGCTATCAAAAGAACTTTATTTTCATTCTGCCGTTCATTAGCGCGCCACTTTTGCGGCTGCACCTTTTCATGCTGTCACTCACCTCCATCATTCCGCTCCTTCTGATCGGAATCCGGTGGCGCTCCTTCCGCGGTGACACCAGTGCCAGTGGTGGCATCATAACAGGAATCATGTTCCGGCTGATGCACATCGCGCTGCTTTGCGTCTGCGCCTGGGTTTTCTTTGATCCAAAGATCAGTGGCCGTCTCCTGGGCTTCGGCATGCTGCCCTTTCTTACCTTCTATTTTTTAAGTGCGTTGAGCGCGGGCTACTTCATGGGCTATGTCCTCCTGGTATTTGGCGTGCCATCTGATCGGAAGTGGGAAAATACGGGCACCTTCCTGTCATTGACCTATAAGGCACTCGTAGGCGTTGTGTTACTCGGAGCTGTCGCCGTTCCGGCAGGCTTAATCCATAAGAACTGGGCCTCAATCCGCGCTACCAATAGTTCGCTGCTCCCAACCTTCGCAGGGCGACTAATTCAACACTTACCGGCTGACAAATCCGTTCTCCTCGCGGATGACCCGCTCTTCCTCTCCCTGGTTCAAGCCGCCACCGAAAAAGCTGGCAAAACGAACCCGCACATATTAATTGCCACTGCCAATATTGGTGAGCCCGCATATCGCAGCCTGTTGCAGCGCAGATATCCTGAACTGAATCAAGTATTCAAAGACGCGGAAGGTGCGGCTCTTGGTGACGCCGAGAAAGTTATCCTCTTGATGCGTTTAAGAGAGAACTTTCCCGTCTACTACTTGCAACCGAGTTTCGGTTACTATTTCGAAGCGTTTTATTCTGTACCGCGGGGTCTGATTTACGAACTGGAACCGTACCGCAAAGATGAGCTGCAAGCACCTGCCCTTTCTAATGGCTCTGCGGCATTCAACGAGAAATTTTGGGATGAGGTATCTGCAACGGATGTTAACAAGCATTTCCAAGACAAAGAGGCCGCATCCGGACAGGCTCTTTGGGTGGGTGCGGCTTACTCCCGCGCCATCAACCATTGGGCAGTTCAACTACAAAAGCAGAATCGATTAAAAGAAGCGGATTCGCGTTATGCAATAGCGTTGCAATTCAATCCGGAAAACATGATCGCCCACATCAACAAACAATTTAATGCCCAATTACAAAGCGGGAAGGTCGAAGGTGTCAGGGTTGATGCGCAAACCGAGAAACGGCTGGCGCAGTTTGGTACACTTGTTAACGCAATGAATGTCAACGGACCTTTTGACGAGCTCAACGCAAACCTGACAGTGGGCGAGGCTTTCGGATTCGGCGGCAACCTGCGACAGGCGTTACAATATTTTTCGCGAGTGCTCGAACTAGCGCCGCAGGAAGTTCGAGCCAGTATCGGTTTGGCGTTGACCTACCTCGATTTGGGGCAACACGAGAAGGCCCTTGCTCAGGTTCAGAAGATCCGAAGCAGTCCCAAAATCGTCCTCGATGAGCAGCAAAAATATCAGTTGCTCCGAACTGAGGTACTTTCTCTTCTCTCACGAAAAGAAATTTCAGCTGCAAAGGAAATCTTGGATAATGCGAGCAAGGATCTCTCCAGAAACGAAGCGTTTTTCAAATTGATGCAGGAGTTTCACCTGCAAGCTGCCGTGATGCGGATGAACGATAAAGCATATCCCGCAGCCCTCGAGCATTTGAACACTTTGCACAAGATGGACGCTAATAATCCCCATGCTCTTTTCAATCGAGCTCTCGTCTACTTGAACATGGACAGGTTGGATGCTGCCAAAATGGACTTCGAGAAAGCCGAGGAGATTCTCCCGGAACGATCCCACCGGGTCCACTACGGCCTGGCGGAAATTGCTGTCCGACAAAAGAACACCCCCGAAGCGCTTAAGCAATACGAGATCTACCTTCAAGTTGCTCCCAGGAACACGACTGAGTACAAGCAGGTGGAAGCCAAGGTCAAAGAGCTCCGGGGCAGTGCAACCAACTAGGATGCGTGTCACACACGTCATCACTCGTTTGATTGTTGGCGGGGCGCAGGAGAATACGATTGCAACCGTTCTCGGCCTGCATGCGAAACCTGGCGTGCAGGTCGATTTGTTGTCCGGCCCAACGAATGGTCCGGAGGGCTCGCTCGAATGCGACTTCAGTGCCACTCCCGATCTTCTGAAGATTGTTCCTTCCCTCGTGCGGCAAGTAGATCCCATTCAAGACTGCAAAGCTCTCCGACAGCTCACGCGAATTTTTGCGGAGACCAAACCTGACATCGTTCATACCCACAGTGGCAAGGCTGGTGTTCTTGGGCGGCTCGCGGCGGGGCGAGCCGGGGTTCCCATCATTATTCATACTGTGCATGGGCCATCATTTGGCCCCTTTCAAGGGAACGTAGCCAATCTGGTGTTTCGCTCAGCCGAAAAGTATGCGGCACAGGCAACCACTCAGTTTGTTTGTGTGGCCAATGCCATGAGCGAGCAGTATGTAGCCGCCGGCATAGGCAAACCGGAACAATACAAACGCATCTTCAGCGGATTCGAGATCACTCCTTATCTGAATGCCAAAAATGACAGCGCTCTTCGCCGCGAACTTGGCTTGGCACCCGAGGACATAGTCGTCGGAAAAATTGCGCGACTCTTTGAGCTGAAAGGCCACGAAGATCTTTTCACCATTGCCCCGGAACTCGTCCAAAAGTGCCCCCGGATGAAATTCCTTTTGGTGGGGGATGGTCCCTGGCGGGAGAAATTTCAGAACCAGGCTCGTGCCCTCGGATTGGAGAAAAACTTCATTTTCACGGGGCTGGTGCGCCCATCGGAAGTCGCCCGTTACGTGGGCATCATGGATATGCTGGTGCATCTCTCGCGGCGCGAAGGATTGCCCCGCGCGCTGCCCCAGGCACTCGCCGCGGGCAAACCGATTATTTCCTATGATTGCGACGGCGCCCCCGAGGTGTGCCAAGAGGGTGAAACCGGTTTTCTGATCCCGCCGGGCGATTTGGCCACCCTGTCGAAACGGTTACTCCAATTGGCCGCCGATCCATCCCTGCGGGAAAGGTTCGGTGTCGCCGGACAATCTTTTGTGCGAGAACATTTTCCGGTGCAACGAATGGTGAATGAAATCTATGACCTTTACGTGACTCTCCTGCGTAAGGACAAGCGACTGTGATCTTCCCAACTGCAATCTATATCGCCGTATTCGCCCTGGCGTTTGGTGCCGCAGCGGCATCGACCCCGCTCTGGCTCCGCTGGTGTGTGTGGACCAACCTGGTGGATGACCCGGGCCATCGCAAAATTCATCACACCCCCATCCCGCTGGCGGGTGGCTTGGCCACATTTACCGGTTTGTTGGTTCCGATCATCCTGGGCTTGGTCGCGCTCAAATTTGAATACCTGAGCTCCGACATCACTGAGCCACTCATCTATGGTTTCGGGAAACGGCGCGTGCAACTCGCCGGACTTCTGTTCGGCGCTCTGGGAATGTTGCTGATTGGTTTTGCCGATGACAAATGGGAGCTGAAGCCAGCGCTGAAATTCGGTGCGCAACTGGTCGTGGCTTCGGTAGTGGCCGCATGTGGCGTCCGAATCACGCTTTTCATCCCGAGCCTCGCCTTCAGTTATGCCATCACGGTTCTGTGGATCCTGGCCGTCATCAACGCCTTCAATTTTATGGATAACATGAACGGCCTTTGCTCCGGATTGGGAGCGATCGCCGCCGTTCAGTTCGGGCTGGCGGCAGCGCTCAGCGGACAATACCTAGTCGCCCTCCTCTCGTTCACAATTGCAGGAGCGCTGCTTGGTTTCCTTCCGTTTAACTTTCCGAAAGCCTCGGCATTCCTCGGCGACGCCGGAAGTCACCTGGTCGGTTTTTTGATGGCGATCTCCGCGATCCTCCCCAGTTTTTATACGCCGACCCACCCAAAGCCGCTCGCTGTGCTCACCCCTTTCCTGGTCCTCGCCGTCCCCCTCGCGGATATGGCCTATGTCATTCTCTTGAGGTGGCGCATGGGCAAACCTTTCTACATCGGAGACACAAATCATTGCTCTCACCGCCTGGTCCGAAAAGGAATCAGCCAAAGGAACGCGGTATTGATCATTTGGATCATTGCCGTCGCGGTAGGCTCTATCGCCTTTTTGCTGTAAACCATTGAATCGGGTTAGCGCTCCGATTAGCAGAGCTACTTCTACTCACCACCGGCGCAAGCTCCTGGCAATTCGGAAGTCGCAGGCAGGGCATGAGCTGGGGCTGCTCCTGGCCGCGAAATACCTCAACACCTCAAAAAGCCACTCCGAATTCCGTAAACCACTGCAAATCAACCGGTTGTGACGACAGTTCGCCCGGGGATATCCGATTTTCCGGACCGGAAAACGAGTCATCCCGCGGGGATGGCCTAATTTCCAGACCGGAAAACAGGATTTCCCGCGAAAAACGCTCATTTCCGCTCCGG
>JBKJKE010000118.1:0-6578 GCA_046597605.1 Limisphaerales bacterium
GACCCCACATTCCCGAGAATGGTATAGCGAACGCGATTGGTTCGACCCCACATTCCCGGGAATGGTATGGCGAACACGATTGGTTCGACCCCACATTCCCGAGAATGGTATGGCAAACGCGATTGGTTCGACCCCACATTCCCGGGAATGGTATAGCAAACGCGATTGGTTCGACCCCACATTCCCGAGAATGGTATGGCAAACGCGATTGGTTTGACCCCACATTCCCGAGAATGGTATAGCGAACGTGATTGGTTCGACCCCACATTCTGCACGCTGGGAAGGGTTCCCAGCCCATTATTTGCAGGAGTTGTTACGATAAAGGTCTTTTTGGCGGATTTGTGGGTCGGGAACCCTGAACGGCAACCGGAGTGGTGAACACGAATGGTTCGACCCCACATTATCGGTAATGGCATAGCAAACTTGAAGGGTACCTGCTGCAATCCGCGGAACTCCATCACTCAAGCCCCGCTTCCCATCCTCTCTTGCATGCCCTTTATTTCGCGCTAGGCTGGCTTCGTTGACGGAATTTTATTGGCCATGGTAAGAGAAATTTTAGGCACACACCAAAAAGCGCTTCAGATCAATCTCGATCCTACGAAGTATGGAACCTTCGCGGAGATCGGTGCCGGGCAGGAAGTAGCCCGCTGGTTTTTTCGTGTCGGGGGAGCCTCGGGAACGGTTGCGAAATCGATCTCGGCCTATGACATGATTATTTCGGATGCCATCTACGGTCACGCTGATCGTTATGTCAGCCGGCAGCGCCTCGATACCATGTTGCAGCATGAGTACGATCTCCTCCTCGAGCGCCTCAGTGCAACCCGCGGGAGCAATACAAAATTTTTCTGCTTCGCTGAAACGGTGGCGGCCCGAAGTTACAGTCGGCACGATGATGCTCATGGTTGGCTGGGTATTCGTTTCCAGGCGGAACCGATGCAGGAGCCGTCCCAGATCATCATCCACGTCCGGATGTGGGATAAAGAGAATCTCCAGCAGCAGGAAGCTCTCGGGATCCTGGGAGTGAACCTTCTCCATGCAGCCCTCTACATGCATCATGATCTGGATGCACTGCTTGCTTCGTTGGTCGATAACGTCGGAGCGATACGTATCGAAGTAGACATGGTCCAGTTCTCCGGTCCTTGTTTTCAAAACCTCGACAATCGGTTGATGGCTTTGAAGCTGGTGCAGAATGGTTTAACCAACGCGGCCTTGTTCAAGGCGAACGGAGAGGTTGTTCAACCGGCCGATGCTTTTTATAAAAAATCCATTCTCGTGGAGCGTGGAAGCTTTCGTCCGATCACCAATGTAACGCTCGACATGCTGCGGTGTGCTCAGGCGCAATTTGTGCAGGAACCACAGGTGGAAGGAGAGGAGATTCTCACCTTGATGGAGATGACCCTGAAGAACTTGACGGAAGGAGATAAGATTGACGCGCAGGATTTTCTGGACCGCGTTGATATCCTTGGCGCGCTGGGGAAGACGGTTTTGATTTCGGACTTCGGAGAGTACCATCGCCTGGCGGCTTACTTCTTCCGATACACCAAGAAGATGCATGGAATCGTGATGGGCGTTCCAAGTCTGCGCGAGATTTTCGACGAGAAGTATTACACCGATCTCGCCGGAGGCATTCTGGAATCGTTTGGCCGCATGTTCAAAAACGACCTGAAGCTTTATGTCTATCCTTACAAAGATCCGGGAACGGGAGCTTTAATCACCGCCACAAATCTTCGTGTGGCGCCCAATCTTCGACATCTCCATGCCTATCTCATTGAGAATCGATTCATCGAAAACTTGCGCGACTACGATGAGAGCTGCCTCCCGATTTTATCCCGCGACGTTTTGCAGAAAATCCGGCGTGGCGACAAATCCTGGGATGAATCAGTTCCCGTCGAGGTAGCGAGGATGATCCGTGAGCGGAATCTCTTTGGATGCAAAGGCGTCTGCTGATTCAACAGCACACACTTTGCAACGGCGAGGCGTGGTGCCCAAAGCAATGCTTTTAGCTCTTCTTCTTTTTCCCCTTGTTCGTCGGGCCACCTTTTGAGAATTCCAGGGTGTCATAGTAGGGAGAGGGTGAATGTTCCCGGACCATAATCGCTTCGATCTTCTTCACCATCGCAGGATTCCCAGCTGCGACGTTTTTTTCTTCCGCCGGGTCACTCTTCAAGTTGTAAAGTTCCAGCGGTTCTTTGGTGCCAAGACGATATCCTTTCCAATCTCCGAGGCGCACCGCTTGCTGAAAAGGAGCCGGGCCTTCATAAATCTCCCAATAGAGATGTTCGTGCGGTAATTGCTCGCGGCCGAGGAGCGAGGGCGCAATCGAGATCCCGTCAGTCCTGGAAACCGAGCCTCCTGCGAGGTCAGCAGCCGTGGCAAGGAAATCGACCTGACCGATCAACGAATCATTCCTGGAACCCGGTTTGATTGTTCCGGGCCACCGTGCAATGAACGGTGTGCGAATGCCACCTTCATAAAGATGCCGTTTGATTCCGCGCAATCCGGCGGTGGAGTTAAAAGTCTTTGTCCCGGGACCATCCGCGCCATTGTCGCTCGAAAAAATGACGAGCGTATTTTTATCGATGCCTAGCGCCTTCAATTTAGCGATGACCCGACCCACCGATTCATCGAGTCGGGCGACCATGGCAGCCTGAATCTTAACCGGTTCGGGCCAGGGCTTGTCGGCGAAAGCTGCATAGGAAGGAATCTCGAACTTCGGGTGTGGCAAGGTCCAGGCGGCGTAACAGAAAAATGGTCCTTTCTTGTTCGCTTCGATGAACTTCAGCGTTTCGGTCTCAATAAGGTCATGGGTGTAGTCGTCACGTTTTCCGTCTGCATTCCCCGGCAGTAAAACCTTTTCGCTGTTGCGGATAAGATGGGGACTGAAGTAGCTGTGCGCATGGGTTTGGTTGTAGTAGCCATACCAAACGTCGAAGCCTTGTTTCTCAGGAACACCCTGGGTGCCAGGATCCCCCAATCCCCATTTTCCAAACCCGCCCGTGGCATAACCCTGTTTCTTTAAAATCTCCGCGACAGTCAATTCCTCAGGTGCCATGCCCACGATGCCACCCTTCATAAAGTTCGCTCTCCGTTGGGCATGGCCGGTGTGGAGTCCGGTCATCAAAACGGAACGCGTTGGAGCGCACACTGCGCTGCCGCTGTAGGCGCGGTTGAACTGCATTCCCTCTGCGGCAAGGCGGTCTATGTTCGGCGTGGGAACTTCTTTGCCCCCGTAGCAACCAAACGCTCCGAGTCCTGCATCGTCAGCAAGAATGAAAATTATGTTTGGTTTGGTCGCATCGCTCCCCTTCGCGGAGACGGCAACACCCAGGGTTAAAATCAGGAAAGCTAACTGCGTAAGGCGGGAAATGCTTGTGCTCATGATGTCGTTCTTCTGCGTCCATTGGACGCTCCCCGGCCAGTGAAAGTTTCGGATAACTGCGTGTGGGGAACTCCCTTGAAACCAACGGGGGCTCCGTCTCGTCTGGCTATGCATTCAATGAAACGTTTCTTCGTGTTCTGTCTGGGGTTTTTCGCCTGCAACCTTTTTCTCACGGCAGCTCCTCAGCCCAACCTGGTCGTCTTCATCGCCGATGATTTTGCGTTCAACGATCTGCATTGCTGGGGAAGCCCGGATGCGAAAACACCCAACCTGGACAAACTCGCTTCCGAAGGAATGAAACTGACCCGGCTTTACACCGCTGCGCCAACCTGTTCTCCCACCCGCGCGGCACTCTACACCGCGATGTATCCGGTGAAGAATGGCGCGCACCCCAATCATTCTTCGGTCAAGCCGGGAACAAAAAGCATGGTGCATCATCTGAAGCCGCTGGGGTATCGCGTGGGCATTGTCGGCAAGATGATGATGCGTCCACCTGAAGCATTTCCGTTTGATCAACCAGCCCCAGCCCCCAAAACGAAAGATAAGAAAGAGTCCCGCAGAGCCGCGGAAGGGGAGGATGAGGGTGAAGATGAAGATCTGGATTTCGCTGCCATTAAGCAATACGTGACGCAGGACAAAGCGCAGCCTTTTTGCCTGGTGGTCGCGTCCCATCAACCACATGGCCCCTGGAACAAAGGTGACGCATCTGCATATAAAGCAGATAAACTCACGATGCCGCCTTACCTCGTGGACACAGCGGAAGCTCGCGAAGAACGGACCCACTATCTTGCCGAGGTGAACTTCCTCGATTCCGAAGTTGGGCGCGTTCTGCAGATTCTTAAGAGCGCAGGACAGGAAGAAAACACATTGTTCATCTTCCTGAGCGAACAAGGCGCAGGCCTGCCCGGAGCAAAATATAATCTTTACGATCCTGGAATCCGTTCGGCGGCTATTGCCCGTTGGCCTGGAAAGATCAAAGCCGGAAGCGAAAGCGATGCGCTCGCTTCTTACGTAGATGTGGTTCCAACTTTCATCGATGCCGCAGGAGGTAAACCGGTGGCAAACGTCGATGGTCGCAGCTTCTTAAAAGTGCTTACCGGAGACGCAAAGAAACATTCCGAGTATGTCTTTGCCCAGGCCACTTCACTTGGGGTGAATGGAGTGAAAACGCCTTACGCTATCCGTGCCGTTCGCGATGATCGTTTCAAATATATTTTGAACCTGAACCATGAGAACGAATTTCCGTGCAACCGTGGTTCATTGCAGCCTGGTTCCGGATGGGCGAAGCTTGCCAAAACGGATGCGGTAGCCCGGGAACGGTTGGAGCGTTTTCTCCATCGGCCCGAGGTTGAGCTCTACGATTTAAAAAACGATCCCTGGGAACGAAAGAATATCGCCAGTGACCCGGCGAATCGCGAGACCTTGAGCCGACTGCGCAAACAACTGGATGCCTGGATGAAGGATCAGGGCGACGAGGGGATTGCTACCGAACTCGCGATTGAACCGCGCAACAAGGAGAAAGTTAAAACTCCGAAGGTTGGCAAGAAGCCTAAATAGCAAGCTTGCTACGGTATCGATTCACTTTGAAGCCATAGCACGCGGATTACGGGGTTGATTCACTCTGAGAATAAAGCAAAACAGGCGAATGATGACTCATTCGCCTGTTTCTAAAACGGTCGACAGAGAGCTGGCCTACGCTCCCATGCCATCTTCAAAGGATCCGGCGGCCACAGGGAAACAGAGATTGTCGCGCACGAAGCCAATCCCGTTGGCGCTGGTGGCGTCCAAATCACGGTAGGCGCTTTCCGCTTCGACTATCAGCGGCGCTGTCTTGGTTCCCATCACCTGGCAATAACGTTGCGGATAGCCGATGTTTATGAGCATTTCGGCGTAGCGAGTCATGTTCAGGTCCCCGGTTGCCAGATCGCAGAATTGCATCGCACGGCCGGACCAATTGCCTTCCATCTTGCGCAATGGAATTTCAGGACGAATGACGAAGTTCTTCACATGGCAGGCGTAAACCCGATCAGCCACTTTACGGAAACGCGTTTCCCAGGATTCGCCTTCCCAGCAATGGGAGGGATCAGCATTCACTGCCAAGGTCTTATCGCCGTCACAGATTTTCACGAGTAGATTGAAATCATCGGCGCACATGGCGGCCGTTCCAGGGTGGATTTCGTGCGCGAGGAAAATGCCAAGTTTGCGAGCGTGATCGCGGATCTTCTGGGTCTTTTTCACGAAACGATCGGAGCCTTCTTTCATCAGGTCGTAGTCGGGACCTGCCCAAAAACCCCACGGATAACCGGACGAGAGTTCCCAACCAAATGCAACTCCCCAGAACATGGGAACAATCTTGATCTTCAGTTCAGCGCATAGGTCGAGTAAACGGAGAATGTATTCCTCGGCCCATTTTTCAATTTCTGCGGGAGATTTTTTGGCGACGTCGCCCGGAATGAAAGGGCGAACACTCGGAGAGCCGGTCCATGCCGTCGTATGAACCCAAAACGGACAATGGGCGGAAACACCATCCAGCTTCATCTTGGCTTTGGCAAAGGTGTCTTTGATTTCTTTGGCGCTTTTGAAACTGCCCTTGTCGTTCTGCAACATGTAATTGGAGGGCTGTGCGCCAGCGGCTCCGGACTGTTTTGCGTATTTCAGGAAATCCGCGAGAGATTTTGCGCCGTGTTGAGCGCCTTCGACACTGGAGTGGAAAATAGGATTCGCCATAGTTTTGTATTTTGCGTGTGCGTGTGGTTTGAGCAATAGCCAGCATGCCTTGGGAAATCAATCGGAAATCTCTTTAGGCATGGATTGGGGTGTGACTAAAAGTGGGTGAGACGACAGGTTGTATGTCGTGGTTGCGGCGTGGTTTTGCATTCTGTGCCAAGGCCCAACGGGCCGACATCCCTCAGCCCAGGCCATCGGCCTGGGTTTATTCGTTATCATAATGCGGCCTGAAGGGCTGCGATTCGTGAGAAGGGTCTGCGTGCAGTAAGTTATCGCAGCCCTTCAGGCCGCAAGGCTCAATTTACTGCATTCCCAGGCCGCTGGCCTGGGCTGAGGGATTTCGGCCCGTTGGGCCTTAGCCCGCATTTCTCACCAATAGAGATAAAGAATGACTTTTAGGTGTTTGAGACCAGATGAGGTCTGGGAAAGTTGACGGAACAGAGCAAAGTGAGGCGTGATGGTCGAAAAATTG
>JBKJKE010000142.1:0-14037 GCA_046597605.1 Limisphaerales bacterium
TTTTTGAGGAAGCACAAAATTCAGGTCGACGAACGGTATCTTTGGGAATGACTCAGCCGTCCCTTCGGGACTCTGACGCAGCTTTGTCGAGTACCCATGGCTGAAGCCAATGGGCTATTATCAAAACTCCCTCCGGGAGTGGCTAAATCGTATTCCACCGGAAACAGCGAAGAACCCCGGAAACCTATTCTTGCAATGGGGACCTTGAAGGCGCTACGACCTCCAATGCTGTCGCTACTCGCGCAACTCGCGTATTCCTGGGCGGTGAGCCCATGATTGTGGAGGGTTGATCAATGTTTGGATGGATACCGGCTTACGATTCGGCACATTCACAGAACCAGCGAGCTCACTCGGAACCCCGGCATTGCGTAAGCGGATCAAATCATTCACCTGCAGCGCGTAACCAGCATCGCTCCAGGCAAGCGCATGGTCCGCTGGGACAACCTGAATTGCGGGAGGCGAATGAGGTCATCGATCCCAAAGCGACGGCAACCTTTAATGCAATCAGTGGATTGACGAATGCCCCTGGTCAACAGAAGTTAGCAGGTCGGGAAAATGAATATTTATGAGCAAGCTTGCCGAAAAAGAGTGTGTGCCCTGTAAGGGGGGCGTCCCGCCACTAAAAGGGGACCAGTTAAGCAATTTAATTGGGGATCTGGCCGATGGCTGGAAAATCATCGCTGAACATCACCTGGAGAAGGAATACAAGTTCCAGGATTTTCGCGGCGCTCTCGAGTTCACCAACAAGGTTGGAGAACTAGCAGAACGAATCAATCACCATCCGGACATCTACCTTGCCTGGGGAAAAGTAAAACTGACCCTTTGGACGCATAAAATCGACGGCCTGACCGAAAGTGACTTCGTGTTTGCTGCTAAAGTAGATGAACTGCGGAAATAGCTCCTTTCAATAAGGTAGGTCAAACCGGCCCCTTTTGTGATCACAATGGTCGGTCGAACGGTCCGGCAGCACCCCCATTGTGATCACAATGGCCGGTCGGACGGTCTTGCAGGACCCACCCTTGTGATGACGAGGAGTTGGTTGTAAATCCCTACAGATCAATCATTTGCAGAGTAATTCCTTCAAAACAGTGAGATGCATGTCCTGGGTTGCGACCAGTCAATCTCCCTCAGCTTGACTAATAACCGTTCTCCAACTGAAGTTTCCGCGGAAGCGTGTGATACAGCTCCAAAACTGACTCTTTTGGGGAATGCAGAGAATTTGGGCCCAAAATTACCCGAGACCCAACCGGTGCATCGTAAAAGGACATTGCGCAAACGTTAAAGGCTTGCCATAACCGATCATAAATCCCACTCAAATTGTTCACCTATGGGCAATTTCCCCGATTTAGGTTTCCACTACTTAGATTTTTCGACTCATCGGACCCACTGAGGGCATCCCGTGTCATGCCTTAGGTCTGCCACTTTAACGCGAAACCTCAAGCCTTACCGGTCCGGCGGGAGTTTCCCCGAAACTATTTACGGGAGGGGCTACCAATTGTAGCGCCAAGCGATGTGACGTACTTAAGAGGGACGAAAAAACGGGTTTGGTATGAACAGCGGCACACCACCAATAAAAGAAGTAAAACAGGGAGAGTTCCGGTGGGCCGTTGGTATTGAAGGTTCCTGCATCCCGCATCTTAACATTGATGAGTATCGTTGGACACAGCACGATCTGAACTGGCGAGAAGACTTCCGACTGGCTGCCAAAGACCTGGGCTGTCGCTGGATGCGCTACTCACTTTGCTGGCACCTGATTGAAACCAGTCCCGGTGTCTTCGATTGGAGTTGGGCGGATGAACGCATCACCTATGCGCGAGAACTCGGACTAAACCTGATCATTGATCTTGTTCATTTCGGCACACCTACCTGGCTGCCCGCCGCTTTTGCCGACGTAGAATTTCCTCAGGCCATTGAACGCTTTTCCCGCGAGTTTGGCAAACGCTACTCCGGGGTCATTCGCTCTGTCTGCCCGATCAACGAGCCTTTGATCACCGCTTTATACTCGGGTGATGTGGGGTTGTGGCCACCGTATGGCCGGGGACTCACCAGCTATGTGCAGGTGGTTTCAAGAATCGCACAGGGTCTCTGCCGCTCCATCCGCGCCTTGCGCGAAACCATGTGCAGTGTGGAAATCGTCCTTTGCGATGCCCTGGAATTTTCCTTTCTCGAGAACGAATGCCATGAGAAGGCACCTTCTGACCTGGTCCAAAAGCTTCAACAGGATGTATTGCTGCGAAATGGGCGACGCCATCTTTTAATCGATCTCATCACTGGCAGTGTTGACCAGGAACATCGCCTGCGGCCCTGGCTTGAAAGAAACGGTTTTCCCGCCACGGACCTTCAATGGCTTATGCGCAATGCCGTCGAATTTGACGTTCTCGGCCTGGATTACTATGCGCATTCCGAAGTGGAACTCTACGCGACAGGCGATCAACACCGCCAGCGCGTTCCCCGGAAGCTAAACGGCCTCTACCAAACCCTACAGGAATATTGGCAGCGTCATCGCGTGCCAATCATGATCACTGAGACGAACTGCTATGGCACTGAGCAGGATCGCTCGTCCTGGTTGGACTTTACACTTTCCGACATCCGCAAACTCCGCAGCGAAGGAGTCCCGGTCATTGGCTACACCTGGTGGCCGTTGATCGATCACCTGGACTGGGATGGAGCCCTCCGCCATCACGTAGGGAAGATTCACCGGGTCGGAATTTATGAGCTGCAACGTGAAACGAACGGCGACCTGACACGTCACCCAACACCGCTCACGGAGCTTTATCGCAATTTGATCCAAAGGGGAGACGAACCGGCTGGGGAACTCGCGCCGGAAAAAATTGAGCAAAAACAAATCCATCATAAAAGAAATCCTATGCCACCTGCCAAGTTAGAATATCCCATCATTGTTCACTGCCACCTTCGTTGGGACGGAGTCTGGCAACGCCCGCAGCAATTTCTGTCACGCCTTTCCAGCAAGCACCGCGTGCTCTTTGCCGAAGGACCCACCCTGGTGGACGAAGAAATCACACCGCGCTATGAGCTCAAGGAAGTGCCGGAATATCCGAACGTCACGGTGATGCAGACTTATTTTCCCCGCTCGAATTTTCAAGATGGCGCCTGGGTGGATTCCGAACGCAACCGGCTGCTCAAAGAAGCAGTCAACGGCCCGCTCAAGGGCCAGTTCAATCACCCGGTGCAATGGTTTTACGATCCTATGGCAGTCACGGCTTTCCTCGGCACAGTAAACGAAAGTGCCGTGGTCTATGACTGCATGGATCAGCTCTCACAATTTAAATTCGCTCCCCCTGAAATCCTTCGCCGCGAACTCGAACTCCTCGGGAAAGCCGATGTGGTGTTCTGCGGCGGCCGCAAACTTTGGGAGTCCAAAAGCCGGCATAATCGCAACTGCCATTTTTACGGATGCGGCGTAGAGGTAGATCATTTCGCCAAAGCTCGTTCGGCGGAAACGACCATCCCGAACGATGTTGATTTTGTGCATCGCCCCATTCTCGGGTACTTCGGAGTGGTCGATGAGCGGATGGACTACGAGTTAGTCCAGAAGCTGGCCGCCGCGAATCCTGAGTGGAGCGTGGTGATCATCGGTCCCGTCTGCAAAGTAGATCCCAACACCCTGCCCTGCCTTCCGAACTTGTATTGGGTAGGGCGCCGCGAATACGCCCAGTTGCCCAATTATACAAAGGCATTCGATGTCTGCCTGATGCCTTTTGCAATGAATGAGGCAACGGAATACATCAATCCGACAAAAGCGCTGGAGTATATGGCGACGGGCCGACAGATCGTCTCCACCGCTGTGCCGGATGTCGTCTCCAATTTTAGCGAAGTAGTGAGAGTCGCTAACAACCACGAAGAATTCATCGAATTCTGTAAGGACGCAGTTGCTTCCAAAAACTCCAATCTCATTGAAAAGGGTTTGAGGATGGCGGATGCGAATACCTGGGACTGCATCGTTTCCAAGCTGGATGATCATGTGCGAGAGGCATTGAAGCGCAAAGCCGCACACCGAACACCGGCCCAGGAGGAACCCGCCCTGGCCGTCAGTTAACCTAAACATCTTAAAAGAAAGGTATCTAATGTACGATTATCTAATTGTCGGAGCAGGTTTTGCAGGAAGCATTCTGGCGGAACGCATTGCCACACAACTGAACAAGAAAGTTCTGTTGGTGGATAAGCGAATGCATATCGCGGGTAACGCCTATGATTGTTATGACAAAGCAGGCGTCATGATCCATAAGTATGGTCCGCACATTTTTCACACGAATTCCCGGCCGGTCTTCGATTACTTGTCTCAATTTACCCAATGGCGCCAATATCAGCATCGTGTGCTGGCCAGTGTCGATGGATTACTCGTTCCGATTCCCATCAACCTGGACACGATCAATGCGATGTATGGCTTGAATTTGAATTCCTCCGAAGTGGAGAAGTTCCTTGAATCAATGGCGGAAAAGAAAGAGTCGATCAAAACGTCGGAAGACGTCGTCGTCAGCAAAGTGGGACGCGAGCTCTACGAGAAATTTTTCCGCGGATACACCCGCAAACAATGGGGACTTGATCCGTCTGAATTGGATGCTTCTGTGACTGCCCGCGTGCCCACCCGCACGAATCGCGATGCGCGCTATTTTACCGATTCGTATCAAGCAATGCCGCAACAAGGTTATACCCGCATGTTCGAAAACATTCTGGATAACAAGAACATCCATATCATGTTGAACACGGATTATCGTGATGTGAAGGATGCGGTGAGTTACAAACATCTTATCTTCACTGGGCCGATCGATGAGTATTTCGATTATCAGTTTGGCAAACTGCCCTACCGTTCCTTGCAGTTCCAATTTGAAACACACGAT
This sequence comes from Limisphaerales bacterium, assembly GCA_046597605.1. GTDB lineage: Bacteria > Verrucomicrobiota > Verrucomicrobiia > Limisphaerales > JACDHS01 > JACDHS01. Next base: position 4,860 of record JBKJKE010000142.1, read on the forward strand.
GTGGAGACATATCAATCGGCGCCCGTTATCAACTATCCAAATGATTACGCTTACACTCGGGTGACTGAGTTCAAATATCTCACAGGGCAGAAGCACGCGAAGACGACGCTCGTATACGAATTTTCTCAAGCCGAGGGAGATCCGTATTATCCGATTCCCAGAACGGAAAACGCCGCGATTTACCACCAGTATCAAGCACTCGCAGCTGAACATCCCGATGTTCACTTCTGCGGTCGCTTGGGAACGTATCGCTATTACAACATGGATCAGGTCGTGGCCCAGGCTCTGACTTTGTTCAACAAGATCGCCGAGAAGGAAAAGACTGCAGTTGGGTATCGCCCCACACTCACCGTCAGCCGACCAACGCACATCGCGAACGGCAATGGACATTTGGTCGCAACCGGCACAAGCGGAAACGGCCTCAGCCATCACAGCGGAAACGGAAATGGCAACGGCAATGGGAAAACGAAAGAACGCACAGTCGTCAGATCGTAATCAAAGAACGGCCAAGTCGTCGTTTAAAGACAACCGTCCCCGGAAGAAGCAACTTCTGGGGGCGGTTGCCATTTTTCTGTTGCCTTCGCAGAAGATGAAGTCGCGCTCCCCCCGAGGTGTTACCTACGACGACGAGTTGCATGATATTCTCCTCGGACATTTCAGCGGCTATACGGTTACCACGGGAAATATCTCCGGTTACTGGAAGGACGCTGAAGGAAACGAACAGTATGGCGAGCATCGCGAATACCGAATCGCCTTTTCGGATCCGGACGATATCTCGGCTTTGCAGGACTATATCTGCGCTTTAGCCGCAGAAATTGGAGAAGAGAGTGTCTACTGCGAGGTGAATCATCAGGCGTGGTTGCTGCACAGCATACGATAAAAACGTCAGCTCTCCAGAATCGCCATAGCGACGGCGTGCAGCTGCGTATGACTTAGAGTCAAATGCACAACTTTCGCGCCCCGCGTTTCCAAAAGAACCAGTCCTTTGCCGTGCATTCGCACGCAAGGTTCACCAGAGTCCTTCCGGAGAATTTCAATATCCTGCCAACCAAGATCCCGTCCTATTCCGGTTCCAAACGCTTTGGAAACTGCTTCTTTGGCCGAAAAACGAGCGGCAAGGTAGATCGCAGAATTCTTGTGGGAGAGGCAATAGGCGATTTCTGACGGCCGCAGAATTCGATGCAGCAGGCGCTCTCCGAATTTTTCATACATCTCCTTAATCCTCGCCACTTCCACAATATCTAAGCCAGTGCCAAGGATCATGGTGAAAAGAATAGTTAACGCAGGAGTGGATCAGCCTTTGTATCCAGCCATCAATCCCAACATTTCCCGGACGGCATTCTCCATCCCCACGAAAATCGATCGGCTGACAATACTGTGTCCAATGTTCAACTCAACGAGGTGAGGCACACGGTAGAGCGTCTTCAGATTCGCGTAATTCAATCCGTGCCCTGCATTCACCAGCAACCCGAGTTCATGAGCCTGCTTTGCTGCCGCAATCAAACGTCCCAACTCAAACTCACCTGCCTCTTCCTGGAAGTGCTCGGCAAAAGCACCGGTGTGAAGTTCGATAAATTGGGCGCCTGTCGCAGCGGCGGCTTCCACTTGTTGCGGGTCTGGACCGATGAAAAGGCTAACTTCGATGCCAACATCAACCATTTTTTTGCAGGTCTCGCTCAAGGCCGACAGGTTTCCAACCACATCCAGGCCACCTTCCGTAGTCACCTCCTGGCGCCGTTCCGGAACCAGGCAAACGATTTCCGGCTTCAACTTCAGCGCAATCTCAACGATCTCGGGGGAATTCGCCATCTCAAGATTGAGGCGAGTTCGAATCTCTTTACGAAGCTGCCAGATGTCGCGATCCTGTATGTGTCTGCGATCTTCTCGCAAGTGAGCTGTGATTCCATGACAACCAGCACGTTCGCAGATCAAAGCCGCCGCCACTGGGTCGGGTTCGCCTATGCCTAATCCCCGATAACGCGCCTCGCGAACGGTGGCAACGTGATCGATATTGACTCCCAATTTAAGCATATACTCCTTACTGATTACTTTGCGGAAACCTTCCCCTTTCGAAAAAGCGGAAAGTCCGGATGATTCAACCAGTGGCTTAAGTAGATAAGTTCAAGACTCGTAAATCCAAGGTCCGATTTGCGGAGCAGTTGCACCTCGTTTGGAGCGACGAGCGTTACTTCGGTGGTTGTATTGCCCAGAAGCGCACCCACCTTTGATTGCCACTGATGATCAAGCAGCCGCTTGGAGAGTTGCGGACGAATGGCAGCATTTGTCTTCGCTTGCGCCATCAGCTCCGGTGAAATCTGCGGGCGTTGAGGCCCGAGGGAGGGCACTGCTCTCGTCAGCATTTGCCAGGGAGTAACACGTTGATGGGTAATTTCCCAATCATAGTAAATCACATTCGTACGGGACAAAAACTGGTCCAGCAATTCACTTGGTGGTGGTTCCTTGGAAGGTGGTGAGGGAAAAAGACTGCCCAGAATAAACTCTCCGGCCGGTTCATTTGTGGCCTGCAAGGCGGGTGCCAGCATAGAAAGCCCCGCCCAGACGACAACCTGCCGGTTCGACGAAACAATTATCTTCCCCGCTTTTGCCTGCTCAAGCTTTGCGTTATACAGGGGAGGCAAACGAACCGCGAGTTCCTCCATTGCCTTCTCTGAACTTTTCACCGGCATCGCACCGTAGGTCATCAGCGGAAATTGTGGGTAGGACCAGACATAAAACTGATTGGTTAGTGGACTGGCCCCCGTTTGATTAAGGGCCGCGGGGTTGCTCAGCAACACCGAAACGTTCTGCGCTGCCGTAAATGAAACCAGTGGGTCACGAATGATGTTTGTTGGCACCTGCCACTTCTGAGATTTCCAGTTCAACGCTTCTGGATAAACCGCCCGCACCAGGGACCTCACAGTGTCAGCACGGCTACTAAGACTGATCTCAGTCCTTGCCAGTTTAAGAGGTGTGTCTTTGATGGGGAGCCAGCCTTGCAAACGGGGAAAATCCACGACTGCTTCAAGCCAGTTGGTCGAACCTTTCCAATCCATGGGCGCTTTTTTGATGGCCAGACGACTCAACATATTGTTTTGCAACGGCAAGTCGGTTCCACCAACTCCCACCACCAACCAATCTCCTGTCCAAATCGCGCGCACGAGGTTCGGGGAGGTTTCACGCTTGATTTCCCATCCCGAAAATTTTTCCCAAGTGGTCTTCTGCGCCATCCCCTTGCCGAGCTGGGTTACCACTTTCTGCAAGTTAGCGTCCCAAAGCCGCGCCTGATCAGCTTTGAGGCGAACGGCGAAAACAAGTTCCCCGGAACCATTGGTTCCACGTCGCACCTCCGCCAACGATTCAGCACCCACGAGGCTTTGAAGAAGTGGAAGAAACAATTTTGCGGATTCGCTTTCACGGTCTGCGCTGCCTCCTAAAAACTGTTCCGGGGTGCGGGCAAGTTTCTCCAGAACTTCGTCACGTAGCTTGATCGTTTCTGGAAGCTCGAGAATCTGCTTCAACTTCGCAGCATCAGGATTGGAAACGACATTACTGGTTCCAGCAAAGTGGTAACTGAACAGTAAATCAGGAGCGCTATGAGCCTCTGTCTCAGGAACACAAAACAAGGCCAATGCACAAACAACAGGAGCCAGCTTTTTAAAACAACCCATAATTAATCGCAATGATTGCAAGGTTTTCATTTAGCAATTTACTTTGACGAGAACAACATCGCAGACATTGCACGTCCAATCCACTGGGTAAAATACAAAAACGCGAAGGCCGAAACCTTCGCGTTATCAAAAAACAACAAGCGGTTTAGCGCTTGAATTGAAGCGGGGAACTCTGCGGCATTTCATGGGCGCAGGGCTGATTGGTCGGAGCTTCCGGCTTGATTTCGTTTGGCTTCACAATGCTGTTGGAAAGTAAATAGGCTTCAACCTCTTCGCCACTGATATCCGGCAACATCCGTCCATTCACCTCAACGCATGGACTGAGCATCTGACCACTTTTCTCAATCATCTCCTGTCGTTGGACAGGATTATTGATGATGTCACGATCTTCAAAAGGCAGATCGTATTTTTTCATCACAGCTCGCACGCCCGCACTCCATCCGCACGAGGGTTTCAAATAGGCGATAATCTTCGGTTTTTCCATAAATTTAGCGGCTTAAACTGCCACAGATGCGGTCAACTGCAAGGTGGAAAGGTCAGGATAGTCCCTTGAGACGACCAGTGCTATCCCCAATTCGGTCCACTGGCACCTGCACGGCGTCCAGCATCGAGAGGTAAAGGTTGGTTAATGGCGTATCTTTTGAAAATTGAATATGTTGCCCCGACTTGATCGCCCCTCCGCCTTTACCAGCCAGCAGAACGGGAAGATCATCGTGATTATGACGGTTCCCATCACCGATGCCGCTTCCATAGACGATCATACAATTGTCCAGCAAGGTGCCGTCTCCCTCTTTGACCGACTTTAACTTTTCCAGGAGATAGGCGAACTGGCGTGAATGAAAGCAGTTGATCTTAGCGATCTTCGCCTTCTTTTCCTCGATATTCTCATGATGGGAGAGTTCATGATGCCCTTCCGTGATATCAATCATGTTGTAAGAGCGATTACTCCCGTCGAACGCAATCAATAAGGTCGCCACGCGCGTGCTGTCCGTTTCAAAAGCCAAAGCTAAAAGGTCGCCCATCAACCTGATATGCTTCTCAAATCCATCCGGTCCGGTTGGGATGCCGGTCGGTCGGTCATAATCGGGAAGAGCCGCGGAAAATTTCTCCGCCTGTTCGATGCGCAACTCCATTTCACGAACGGCGGTGAGATACTCATCCAATTTGCGACGATCCGTATAGCCCAGGCTTTTTTGGAGTTGTTGGGCATCTTCGAAGACAAAGTCCAAAATGCTGCGTTGATACTGTTTGCGCCGTCCTCGGCTTTCCTGCATTTCACCAGAAACACCGTTGCCGAAGAGACGCTCAAAAACCAGGCGTGGATCCAATTCCGGGGGCATTGGGGTGGACTCACCTTTCCAGGAAAGATTAGCCTGATAGGCACAGCTATAGCCGGAATCGCATGCTCCCGCTTGTTTGTTGCCTTCGCACCCAAGTTCCAAAGAACGTAAACGGGTCTCGCGTCCGGCCTTGGCGGCCACGATTTGATCTACCGAAACACCCGCACGAATATCCGCTCCAGGCGTTTTGCGGGGATGCGCCCCGGTAAGAAATGCCGCGTTTGCACGGGCATGATCCCCTGCTCCGTCCCCGTGAGCACGAGCTCCGTCCAGGGCCAGACCGCTCAGCACGCTAAACTCGTTTTTAAAGGGGGCGAGAGGTTGAAGAATTGCAGGAAGATCGAAATTAGTGCCGACGGTTGAAGGAGTCCAATCCGACATATTTACCCCATTTGGGACGTATACAAACGCCATGCGAACAGGGAACTTTCTTGCGGTGCTCGCCAGTAACCGCGTACTTGGAGCCATGGCTTCGAGCATCGGCAACGCCAGTGCAGTTCCTAAACCTTTAAGAAAACTGCGACGCGGAATATTCCATGGGCGACTCATGAGCTATCAGACGAGCCTAAACTCGAAAGATTTCAAATAAAATCGAAGTTTATACCTCACGGGAAAGACCCGCTCAGTTCGGTGCAACAAACACCCAGCCAGTGGTGACCGGAGTTCTATCTCTCAAGTACACGTTGGCGCTAAATGTCTTACCCTCCATCACCCAAAGTGCCACCTCCCTGTTCGAAGTCAGCATCAGCAGGTCAGCATCGCCATCTTCATCAACATCCCCTGCCCCTATCAACTTCCAACCAGTGGGAGTGATACCGCCTCGCACTGTTTCAATGCTGATTAACGCTCCGTTGTTCAAGTACCAAAGTGCCACCTGCCCATTGGTATTTTGAACGGCAATATCAGTCTGGCCATCCTGGTTAAAGTCGGCAGCGGCCACTGCTTTCCAGGCCGCTCCTCCGCTCAGTCCACCGCGGATCTGGAAACCACCGGCAAAACTCGTCCCATTAAACAACCAGCCCATTAAACGCCCATCAGCGGCCTGGAATAAAACATCTGCACGTCCATCGTTATTCAGATGAGCCACGGCCACTGCACGCCAACCTGTTGCGGCTATCCCATTACGCAGCGAAACCGTGCCGATGCGCAGCTTCCCGTTCATCAACCAAACGTTCAAACGGCCAGCGCTATCCTGGAAAACGACATCCGTCTGGCCATCCCGGTTAAAATCAGCGGAACCAACCGCCCGCCAGCCATCCGGCGCAGGGGTTGCATTTGCCAAGGCACTGAGACTCACAAACGTTTTGCCTCGCAAGAACCAACCAGCCAAAGCGCGGGTCCCAGCCTGCCAGGCGAGATCGCCCCGTGTATCCTTGTCGAAATCTGGTGTCGAAGGTGCCCACCGAAAGGTTCCAGCAGTATAATTCCCGAAAATGTTCGTCCCGAAGAAGGACCCTGCCCGCGCCGTCTCGTAGAGGAATTGCACTTGAGCCTCACCCCACGTCAACACGACCGAATCATTACTTATCCTGGTAAAATTATATTCGATGGTTGAAGGAGCATGGTCGCCGTTCGGAGCGACCACTGTGGCAGTCCTGTTGGTTCCGGGGGAAAAAATTACCAGGTTCGTTCCCGTCTGGGCAACAAGACCAACACCATCCGTCATTCGCAGGGCGAACGTTTTGCCAGCCAGATCTTCGGGCGCAAAGGTTGCACCCTGGAAAATGGCAATCGTTTTACCGGCCACCCTGATGTTTCCGGAGCGTGCTTTCGCCGTCAAATTTTCCGCAATGGTAAAGCTCAAAACCGCCGTTCCCTGCACATTGCTGGCTGGCGACGTGATCGTAATCCAACTATTTGTAGTCGCGGCACTCCATGTACAATTTCCAGTGGCGTTGACGGTGGTTTCCCTCGCACCACCCCTGTAATTAATCACAATCTTCGCAGGGGAAACGGAGTAGCCACAAACCGCAGTCAGCACGGCGCCCGAGCTGACGGCCTCACCAGCAAGATTGCGCACCAGCACTTTATATGTGCCTGAATCGGAGGTCTGGACAATTGGAATCGTATAGGTCGGTTGGGAGGTGGCTTCACTGATTGAGTTCGTGTTCTTGAACCATTGATACGTGAAGGGCCCTGTCCCGGTTACCGTGGTGGAAAAAGTAGTCGACTGGCCAACAGTCACTGTTCGGCTCGAAGGATGCGCCAAAAAGCTCGGGGTTCGGAGATCCGAAACAGTGAACGTCCCGAGTTGCACGTTTCCATTGGTAGAACGGATGAAAGAAGAACCTACTGTGCCGGCAGCGTTCTCAAAGGTCATGATTGCGAGGCCTACCGAATGGGAAGTATCCTGAAACCGGATGATCCCGGAGGAACGCGCAGGACGCGTATAAGTGTAGGTTCCACTGTGACGGATGACGGTCCCGGCAACATTTTGCACAACATAGTCGTTGTTTGAAAGCGTCACGATCCGGTAATTCCCGCCTCCACCGAAACCGAGAGTTCCAGTGGGATTCGACACCACAAATACCTTCCGAACAAAATTTGCAGGTCCGGTGCCGGAATAAACTTTGAAGGTGCCGGTTTGCAGTCCAGGGAAACCGACATTACCGAGGAAGAACTCGCCCCGATTGATTGTTTTGTAGGTAAACAATTGTGAAAAACCGGTTCTCACATGGTCGTTAAATGACATCCGACCAGATTCCGCTGTAGTTCTCTGGTAAACGAAAGATCCCGTTTCGTCGCCGATATTTCCTGCAATTCTGAACGCCTGGTAGGTGCCATTTTCCGACATGATCCAGCGATAACTCCCAGCAGTGGCGTAGGGACCGGTCGCGCTCTCTATTTCTGTATCATACGTTAAGCCCTTAATGGTGGTGGGCGATTGTTGCGCAAACACACAGACCCCGGAATGGATCAGCGCAAAGAGGCAGAGAACAACTGGGGAGCGAAGGCAAAATAGACGTTTCATCGACACAGATCTTAGAATAGCCAGTTTCGGCAAATAAAAGACAGCTTCAAGCGTTATTTCGTTCAGGGTGGAATGGAATAGTTACATGGTTGAATGGTGAATGGTTGCATCGGACGCCTCCCTACCTATGCAACAATTCAACGATGTAACTATTCAACGTTCCACAATCAGATCGTCTGGGAAAGGAATCCGCCATCCACTCGCAAATCCGTTCCGGTCACAAATCCGCTGGCGCGGGCACTGGCCAGAAAAATAGCCGCGCCGATTAATTCATCGGCGGAACCAAAACGGCCCATTGGAGTGTGCCCCAGAATGGATTGAGCACGTGGAGTAGGTGTTCCGTCCTCATTGTAGAGAAGTCGACGGTTTTGTTCTGCAGGAAAGAAACCGGGCGTAATGGAATTCACCCGCACACCCTGCTTGGCCCATTCGCGAGACAGGAACTGAGTAAGATTGAGCACCGCTGCTTTCGAAGCAGAATAAGCAACCACCCGGGAGAGAGGAAGGTGGGCCGAAACGCTCGCGATATTGATAATGCTTCCCCTGCCCTGTGCCACCATGGCGGGACCAAACTCCTGGCACGGCAACAGGACGCCACCCACCAGGTTCATATCGAAATTCTCCCGCCAATGTTCCAAAGCGATGTTTTCGAACTTCATCTCTCCGGCGACAGTGACCTTCGGATCGTTTCCACCGGCTGCATTTACCAGAATGGTTGGGACACCCAATGAACCGCGGATCCTCTCGTGCGCCAGTTTCAAGCTGTCACGTGACATCGCATCGGCTGAAAAGAACTGCGCTTTTCCGCCCGCTTTCTTGATCTCACACACGCGCGCTTCCCCACGTTCAGCATTTCGACCGATTACGGCAATTGCAGCACCAGCAGAAGCAAGCCCTTCGGCCACTTTACCGCCAAGGACACCCGTTCCTCCAATTACCACTGCCACTTCACCGCTTAAATCGAACAAATTCATTAGTTAAGTGAAGTCTGCGGAATGGACCGGTCCGGGTGAAGTGAAAAGTTCGTTTCAGGCCACCTTTCTCTTGGAGGTCTGGTCAAGGATCGATCGTCAGGCCCGATTGGTTCTTCGCTGTTTTCGATGGAATTAAATGTGAAAGTATTAGAAAGAAGGCTCGCCCTCATCCAAACCCCAAAGCCTTCGAAAAAGCGTTGCAACCCTGTTGCGGAGGATTTTCGA
>JBKJKE010000213.1:0-18530 GCA_046597605.1 Limisphaerales bacterium
GTGGACGAGCGGAGCCACTGGGAACGCTCGATTACGTTAACGATAACAGTCTGGGATTAGTTACATGGTGGAATCGTTGCATGGTTGCATAGTGGGGAGGTCGTTGGCATGTCGCCGCGCTGATCCTTCTCACTGCCGTTTGGATGAAAGTCGTGTAAAACACGAGTTTCCGGCCAGACACTACCTAAGCAGTGTCTCCTTGCATTTCGATCCGCTCAGATAGGAGTCAACAACTTCACGGTAGCTTAAGGTTCGTTTGCGTAATCTGGCGCCATGCAAACAACCAGTGCATGGAGGAACTTCACCAAAAACGCAGGAATTCTTGTTGTTTCAGCCTTCGCAACAACAGGAATGGCCGTCGATTTATTCCCCGCTGCTTCCCTCAAGATAGTTCAGGGTGGGACCAACACCTCGGTAACCATTAACGATGCAGGTAATCGTCCGTGGATTTTGGAAAGCTCGACAGACCTGCAGAATTGGACCCCGGTAAACAAGTCGAAGGTTCACAACGGTTTTCTCCAACACTCATTCCCAAAAGCAGAAGATGAGCAAAACCTGTTCTATCGAAGCTTCTTTGACGGGACGGAGGACCATTCTCTGGGCACGACCGAAAACGCCCTTCTTCTTCCGGAAACGCTTCCCAGTTACGCCGTCCAGTTGCCACCGCATTTGTCTCCTCCACGTCTCCCGCCCCAGGACAATACCCCTGCTGATAACGCGATCACTAGCGCCGGAGCGACGCTCGGGCGGGTCTTGTTCTATGACAAAAGGCTGTCGGCAAATCAAACGATCTCCTGCGCGTCCTGCCACCAGGCGGAGCATGGATTTTCGGATCCCCGCAAATTCAGCGTCGGCTTCGAAGGCGGCGAAACAGGGCGCAACTCGATGGGACTGACGCAGGCGAGATATTATCCACGCGGCTCATTCTTCTGGGATGAACGTGCTGCCACCCTGGAGGAGCAAGTTCTACAACCGATTCAAAACCCGGTCGAAATGGGCATGACCCTCACGGGTCTGGTTACCCGACTAAGTGCAGAACCCTTCTACACAAACCTGTTTGAAAAAACTTTTGGGAGCAGCCAGGTCACCACGAACACGATCTCCCGAGCTTTGGCTCAATTTGTTCGATCCATGGTTTCTACCCGAACAAAATACGATCTGGGGGTCGCGATTAATTTCAGCAATTTCACGACGGAAGAGAACCTCGGGAGACGGGTCTTCTTTGGCCAGGTCGGTGATGCAACCTGCGTAGCCTGCCATGGTACGGACAACTTTGTTCCCAACAACGTTTTCAATAATGGATTGGAGAATCCTTACATTGATAAAGGAATCGGTGCGTTGACGGGAAGAGCGCGGGACGAGGGACTCTTCAAGATTCCATCGTTACGCAACATCGAATTGACCGCGCCCTACATGCATGATGGTCGCTTCACCAACCTTGAGGAAGTCGTGGAGTTCTATAATTCCGGCGTCGTGAATCATCCCAACCTCCCGCCTCCGCTTCGGGTCCCAACCCCACCGGGCACACCTCCAGGCCCACCGCTTCGATTGAATCTCACCACGCAGCAGAAGGCCGCCCTGGTTGTGTTCCTCAAGACTCTCACTGATACCAACCTGGTGAATGATCCAAAGTTCTCAGATCCGTTTAACTATGGGGACAGGTAGAAAGGGGTGAGGGGAAGAACTAATCAAGGCTGGTGCGGTACAGCGTGGCGTGTCATCGCATATTCGTGCGTAACTTCCTCCGTGACAATCGTCCGCGCCGTGCTTCTACTACTCTTCCCTGATGCAGCAAACAACCTTAACGCTAGGTCATTCCCCCGACCCGGATGACGCTTTCATGTTTTATGGTCTGGCGAAAGATCTCATCCCAACCGGTGGATATTCGTTCGAACACATCCTGCAGGATATTCAAACCCTGAACGTGCGAGCAACCCACGGTGAACTGGACATTTCTGCGATCAGCATTCACGCCTACGCCTATGTAAGTGACAAATACGCTCTTCTGCCGAGTGGAGCCAGTATGGGCGATGGTTATGGTCCAATGCTTGTTGCGAAGCAGGTCTTCACCAAAGAAGAGATTGCCGAAAAAACGATCGCGGTTCCAGGGACGATGACGAGTGCTTTCCTGGCCTTACAGCTCTGGTTGGGGCTAACCGGACAACAATTCAAGTATATCGTCGTTCCTTTTGATGAGATTTTTGCGGCAGTCCGGAAGGGTGATGCCGACGTCGGCCTGATCATTCATGAAGGGCAGTTGACCTATAAAAACGAGGGCCTGGAGGTCTGTGTTGATTTAGGTGTCTGGTGGGCGGCCGAAAACGATGGCCTTCCCCTGCCCCTCGGCGGCAACGTGATTCACAAGAAGTTCTCCGCGGAGACTCGTTCCACTATTTCCCGGATTCTGACTGCCAGCATTCAATATAGCCTGGACCACCGCCAGGAGGCTGTGGCACATGCCCTGCAGTATGCCCGAGACATGGGACACGATCTCGCAGACCAATTTGTCGGTATGTATGTGAATCATTGGACCCTTGATTACGGGGAAAAAGGCCGTGAATCCATACGTCGCTTCCTCGGAAAGGCCTTCGAAAGAGGGTTGATTCCGCATCGGCAAGAGCTTGAATTTGTGCAGTAACCAGGGCCATGAATTTTTCATTTCTGAGAAAGTCGTTGCTTTGTGTTTTTCTGACCGCCTGCCTCAGCGGCTCTGCTCCCCTGGCAGTCGCAGGGCTGATCGACGATCTGGCGATGTACTGGCCCCTGGACGTCATTGAGAATGGGCAAACCCCAGACCTCGCAGGAACGAATCACCTGACCCTCAATAATATAACGAGCACTAACTTTGTGCCCGGAAAGTTTGGAAATGCCTTCAGCTTCAATGGTTATTCCCAGTTCCTGTCGTTGAATTACAATACCCATCCCAAGCTGCCGATTTATTCCAAGGGGGAGTTCACGATTGCATTATGGGTGCGCGGTGCGGAGAAGCAGGACAACCGTATCCTTTTTGCCGAAGGTTCGCGGGAGGATAAGTTGCCGCTGTTCCTCTTTGGCACTCACCGAGAGGCAAAAAACGGGCAATTAAACGTGATGGTCCGCGACCAGGGAATGATCCTGAACAACATTCCGACCGACGGAACTGCCTTTAATAATGAATGGAGACATATCGCCTGGGTAAATTCCGGAAATACCGGGAAGGTCTACATCAACGGGGAGATGAATACAGAATACCGGTATGAACGGCCCCAATTGAAATTGAACTATCTATCCATCGGGGCACTTCTACGGGAGCCGCCTTTGTATTTCTTCAAAGGAGAAGTCGATGAAGTCGCCATCTGGGAACGGTCGTTGACCAAAAAGGAGATCCTTGAGGCGATGAACAAAGGTATTCCTCCTCCCAACCCACCTCCGGCTGGCGACTAAACACCCTGGCGGTCTGTTCATTTCTTCGCTTGCCTAGAAACGGTGACCTTGGGCATTTTCGGCCATGGCAATTTCGCACGATCTTTCTGCAATCGATTCCGAGTTCTACAAACCTGCGGAAACGTTCTTCCGGGCCTTCAGCCATATTGGGCTCACCTACGATGACGTCACTTTAGCTACCCAGTTTTCGGAAATTCTCCCACGCGACACCCAACTGGACACGAAGCTGGCCGAGGAGCTGCACTTGAATATTCCAGTCATCTCCGCGGACATGGACACCGTGACGGAGGCACGCATGGCCATTGCTATGGCGCTGAATGGCGGCTTGGGATTGATCCACTACAACATGCCGGAAAAAAACCAGCTACTGGAAGTCAGCCGGGTGAAGAAACATGTCCATGGGCTGATCCAGGAACCGGTAAAGGTCGATCCCGATCAACAGATCGGCGACGTACTGGACCTGATTGAAAAGCAACGATTTGCCTTTAGCACCTTCCCCGTTGTGGATAAGGCCGGAAAATTGTGGGGCTTACTTCCGGGACATGTAGTGAAGCCGCGTTACGCCAAACGCAAGGTAGCTGAAGCGCTCACACCCCGCACCCAGGTCCACACCATCAACAAAAAAGAGTTGGGCTCAAACCCAATTGCCCGCGCCGATAAATTTTTCAACGAACACCCCGGCATTCACAAATTGCTCGTGGTGGATGATGAAGATCATTTGCAAGGTCTCTTCACGATGAGTGATGTGGAGAGGATTATGCAGGAAAAGAGCGCACAGTTCCGTCCAGCACGGGATGCTCATTTTCGTCTGATCTGCGGGGCAGCGGTTTCGGCCACACGCAATGCCTTTGGCGAACTTGATAAACGAAGGATCCTGGAACATGTGAGCGCACTCGTGGAACGCGGGCTGGATGTGGTGGCGGTTTCCACAGCACACGGTTTCTCCAAAGGCGTGGGAGACACCGTCAAAACGATACGTGCTGCCTTTCCGAAACTGCCGATCATCGCCGGCAACGTGACAAGTGCAGCCGGGGTGGGGTATCTCGCTGATTGCGGTGCGAGCGCCATCAAAGTGGGTCAGGGCCCTGGATCCATCTGCACCACCCGAATCGTGGCCGGGGTCGGGATCCCGCAACTGACGGCGCTCTATGTTACCTCGCGGGCTGCTGCTGAAAAAAATGTAACGATCATTGCCGATGGTGGCATCACAAAATCAGGAGATATCGTCAAGGCATTGACTCTCGCAAATGCGGTTATTTGCGGAGGGATGTTCGGCGGGTGTTCTGAAGCCCCCGGCCAAATCATGGAAATCGGCGGTAAAGTCTATAAACAGTACCGCGGGATGGGCAGCCTGGCTGCGATGAAGGCAGGTTCTGCAGCACGCTATGGGCACAGCACCGATTCGGTAAGGAAGCTTGCGTCAGAAGGGGTCGAAGCACTTAAGGAGGTTTCGGGCTCCGTGGATTCTACCTTGATGCAATTGATCGGGGGGATTCAATCCGGAATGGGATACCTGGGTGCCTCCAATCTTTCCCAGTTAGGGGAACGCGCCCGTTACATTCGTGTCAGTCCGGCCGGCCAAAGAGAGGCCGGTGCCCACGACATAGTGGAAGTGAAAGCCGGCAACTAACGTAAATGATACCCGGTTAGGCACGGTAGTAGTGCCGGTGTGTTCCGTGATGCCGTGCGCGAGCTCGAGCCCGCTGAACTAACCAGACCGCAGCAATATAGGTGTAGGCAATGACTGCGACCGTTCCGGCAATGGCGAGAGCTTGAAACATAAATTCCCTTTGGGAAAGCATTGATGGATGCCATCAGGCATCCGTTTGGGAACGGAGAGATCAAACCAGATTTCAGACCGAAACGAAAGCTTAAAACCTCCATCCTTCCCGCTTCTCTCTTCTCACCGCTGCGAATAAAATCATTTTTGAAAATGCCGGGAGGCACCTTCCAAGCGCGAAAGTAGAATTTTGTTGTTGGCAGACTTCTAGCTAAGGGAAGTTCAGCGTTTTTCTTATGCAAACCTTAGAATGCCAGGTACCGAGTATCCTCTTCCTGAACAAGCGAGAGGAAGATACCACTTTCCTAACCCGCGACTTGCCAATGGGAGTTGTTCGCACGGAGGATTTGAATGAGGCGCAGCGCGAGTTGGAAAACGAGCAGATTAAAGGCATTTTTATCGACGTCGCCTCTGCTGAACCCAGTGATATTTTAAGTCTCCGCCGTAATTCATCCCGACGCGACATTCCGATATTCATCCTGGCCAGCCCTGAAGAACTACCCCTGGCTATTGAATACGTAAAGTTAGGTGCTCAGGGATTCCTGATCAAAGGCCTTTCCGACTCAGACTCCATTCTAAAGCTAATGCAATATGCAACCACTCAATACTAACTCAAAACGTGGGCACATTCGAGAAAGTGCATTGTCCGGTCGCATCGCTTCTCTACTAAAGATTTTTGGCGATGGGGAACCGCATAAAGCGGCCGCCCTGGCACAACACATCGGCGTGAATTCTCGGACGATTCGTCGCACACTGCACTTGATGCGGGACGAGATGGGCATTCCGCTCATTGCAGGCCGGGATGGCTTTCTACTTGAAAATGCAGAGGCGATGCAGGAAGCAATGGCAGCCACAGGGCCCAGTGTAGCGGTGGCTTCAGGGAGCAATGCCCGCTTTTGGAATCGAAGCCTTGCCCCACAACACAATTAATAACGTCAGGCACCCCTTCGATCTGAGAGCAGAGCAGCAGGCGAAAGTCTGCCGCTCTCAATTTTTTTAATCCCCTTGTTGAATTCTGTTCGAGCACCCTTATAGTGCGCTTCATTGAATTGTCTCGAAAATGAGTGAATCTTCCGAGTCCTTGCCGCCGTGGGACATCCCCGCGGCACGTAACCTCTATAACATCCATCGCTGGGGTGCAAAATACTTCGACATAAACGAGGCTGGCCGTGTAGTGGCGCGTCCACTCCAGGAGAACGGTGCTTCGGTCGATATCAACGATGTAATCGAAGAAGCCAAAGGTCGCGGATTGAAATTTCCGTTGCTGATCCGGTTTCAGGATATTCTCCGGCACCGCGTTGAAGCAATAAACGGAGCTTTCCGGAGTTCGATTGCCGAATTCAATTACCAGGGTCTCTATCGAGGCGTCTTCCCCATCAAGGTGAATCAGCTTCGCGAAGTCGTTGAAGAAATTTTGGATGCGGGTAAACCCTTTAACTTCGGTCTGGAAGTCGGCAGTAAGCCGGAACTGTTCGCCGGTCTCGCTCTGCAGAATCAACCCGGCGGGTTGATCATCTGCAATGGATATAAAGACGTCACCTTCATCAAGATGGCGTTGATGGGGATCAAGCTTGGCAAGCGCGTGATCATGGTCGTTGAAAAACTGGAGGAACTGAAACAGATCATCACCGTCTCCAAGCAAATCGGAGTTGAACCGATGATTGGGATTCGTGCCCGGTTGTCCAGCAAAGGTGCAGGCAAATGGGCCGAAAGCGGTGGAGAAAACGCGAAATTCGGGTTGAGCACTGCTGAATTGCTCGCAGCCGTCGATATTCTTCGGGCTGATAAACTGGAACACTGTTTCAGGTTGCTCCATTTTCACATTGGTTCCCAAGTGCCTGACATTCTTACCGTCAAGAAAGCGGTTCAGGAAGCCACACGTTTCTACGCCAAACTGTACAAGATGGGCTTTCACCTGGAATTCCTCGATGTCGGTGGCGGTCTGGGGGTGGATTACGACGGAAGTCGTTCCGCTTTTGACAGTTCTACCAACTACACCCTGCAGGAGTATACCAACGACGTGGTTTATTACATTGGCGATGTTTGCAACCAGGAGAAGGTGCCGCACCCCAATATCATCAGCGAAAGTGGACGCGCGCTGGTCGCACATCACAGCGTGCTGATTGTGGAAGTATTCGGTTCCATTGAGAAGCTGCGTTCTGGCACCCAATTCCAGTATGGTGAAAGCGAACATGCGCTTGTCAAAGAGCTGTTGGATATCAGGAAGAACCTGACAAAACTCAACAAACTCGAAGCGTTCCATGATGCTCAAGAGCGCAAGGAAGATGCATACAATATGTTCACCCTGGGCCTTATCGAATTGCCGGATAAGGCTAAGATTGAGACTCTTTATTGGGAAATTGGCCAGGCGGTTGCAGAAAGCTTCAAAGGCCAGGCTTATATTCCCGAAGAAATTCGTAAACTCGAAGATAGTCTCGGCGATCAATACCTGTGCAACTTTTCAGTTTTTCAGTCGTTGCTGGATCATTGGGCTTTAGGACAACTCTTCCCGATCATGCCGGTAACCCGGCTGAACGAGCGACCGACCCGCGAGGGGACGCTGGTGGACATCACCTGCGATTCCGATGGACAGATCAATAAGTTTATTGATCTCCGCGATGTCCGGGACACTCTGCCGATGCATCCGTTAATTGAGAATAGTAAGGGGATCGAACCTTACTACCTTGGCTTTTTTCTGATGGGTGCGTACCAGGATATCATGGGCGACCTCCACAATCTGTTTGGTCGCGTCAACGAAGTACATGTGTTTCTGGATCCTGATGAGCCCGCAGGTTACTACGTTGAGGAAATCATCGAGGGCAACACCATTGTTCAAGCACTCTCGGCAGTTCAATACGATGAGAATGAGCTGAAACGGCAGATGAAATCTCAAATCGACGAAGCGATCAAATCTGACCGTTTGAAACCTTCGGAAGGCATGCGCCTGCTCGACGACTACGAGCGCGGTTTGAAAGAATACACTTACCTGACCATCTGATCGGTTCTGAATGTCTTCTGATCCAGCCAAAGCTGAGTTGTTACGTTCTTTGGCCCGGCTGGTCCGAGGGCTTTCTGCACTTTTTTGGGGCCTTCCATTTACGCTCATCACGTATGTGCAAACTGGGCGGACTGATTGGTTGGATTTCCTTGGGGCGATGGCGCTTTTTCCCGCCATGCTCGCAACCGGCCTCCTGTTCTTTGGTTTGCTTCAACTCCGGCACTTCCAAAAACAAGAGCGCATTTGGCTGCGCTCTTTGGATCGAGCACAAATTCTAGTTTTTGTTAACCTTGGATTGGTTCCGTTTCTCTATTGGTGGCAAAAAGTACCTTACGTGACCCAATTTGCCATCGCCGTGGGCGTACTTGCATTCTCAAGCATCTTCTTTCTCTACAATTTGAATCATGTGCTTCAACGACTCACGGCAATGCTGCCAGATGAAGCGTTGCGCGTTGAGACCCGCCTATTCACCTCATTCAACCAAACGCTCCTGTTGATTATTCCATTACTAGTGGCGATTTATGCCGTTTTGTTGAACCTTAACAGGCTACCCGGCCCGATTATCGAGTTGCTCGACGCAATTGCACCGTTTTGGCTCTGGCTGCTGCTCTTCCTGGTTTTGATGCCGCTGGCAATGACCATGGCACTAATCTGGAAAATCAAAGAAGTCATCTTCAATAGCGTTTTCGAAGGGGACCGTTAGCCTGCAGTTCGTTTAATTGCTAAATCAAATCACCGCACGGTCTCTGGGATTCATCAATCCTCCTTGAGAAGAGTGAATCAAACCGTTAATTGATCCGTTCGGCAATTTTGTAGCGGACCATCCTCTTCTTCATCCATCGCACCGCCAGCAGGTCATAGAAGGAAGAAAAAAGGCGATTCCAAACTCCGTAGTTGGTCGTTCCAGCAAACCGCGGGTTAGTTCCAATCGGAATTTCCGTGACACTGAACCCTTCCATTTTGATCAACGTCGGCATGAATCGGTGCATGCCTTTGAAGAACTTCAGGTTCTCGATACACTCACGTCTAAAGGCGCGAAAACAACATCCTGAATCGGTGATCGTATCCCCACTCAAACGGTTTCGGACCCCGTTTGCAATCCGAGAGGAAACGATTCGAAGGAAGTTATCCCCTTTGTTCCGGCTTTTCACCCGGGAACCACAAACACAGTCGAAGTTTTGCAACGCCGCAACAAACTTTGGGATCTCGCGCGGATCGTTCTGAAGATCAGCGTCCAGCGTCATAAGAAACCTGCCTTTGGCCGCCTTTAAGCCCGCCCACATCGCCGCAGATTGGCCACAGTTATATTCGAATTTCTGCGCGCGGATCCGGGGATCTTCCGTCGTTAGTTGCTTAAGCAAAGCCCACGAATTGTCGCGACTGCAGTCATCTGTAATTACGATTTCATAAGAAATCTTCAGCGGCTCAACCCCTTCGCGGATCGCTGCGATCAGCGCGCGCAAATTCCCTTCCTCGTTGTAACAAGGGAGAATAATGCTGAGATGCAACGGTTCTGGACTCATCCGGGCAGGCATGAAAGAGGAAAAAAAGTTGCGGGTCAAATGTTCTGCAGCTGATTCTTCGTTGCCGCGACTACCGTTTGGATGTTACCGATTTCATCGCGTTCCCATCAATGCGGCGTGTCAACCGCTGCTGCTCTTCAATGCTGATGATCCCAGTCTGGACTTTAGCCCAGGCTTCTTCCCGCAGGGAACGCCAACCGTGTTTAGCCGCCACTTCCCGCAAGTAACCGGTCTTAACCCCTGGACTTATGGCATCGGCAATTTCGTCATTCACAGTGAAGAATTCATAGAGGGCTACCCTGCCGCGATAACCTTTTTGATTACACTCAACACACCCTGCTCCTTTGAAAGCTTTCACCTCGGCAGGCGCAATTTGAAGCGCCTCGGCCATTTCCCCCCGAATTCCTTCGGAAATTTCCGTATCTTGCAGCAGACAATGGCGACAGATGCGGCGGGCTAGTCTTTGGGCAATACTGCAGATCAAAGAAGAGCCGATCAAAAATGAATCGATCTTCATTTCGAGCAACCGCGTCACCGCGCTGATGCTGTCATTGGTATGTAATGTGGCAAACACGAGATGCCCTGTTTGCGCAGCCCGAATAGCGATCTCCGCGGTTTCAGCATCCCGAATTTCGCCCACCAGAATGATGTCTGGATCATGTCGAAGGATGGCTCGGATTGCACTGGTGAACGTAAGTCCAATGTCGTCGCGCACCTGGATCTGGGTGGCTCCCTCAAGCTCGTATTCGACCGGGTCTTCGATCGTAAGGATCTTGCGGGACTCATCGTTTGCATGAGTCAGGGCGGCGTAGAGCGTCGTGGTTTTCCCACTCCCGGTCGGACCGGTGAGAAGAATCAATCCCTGGGGCAACTGAATGACCTCTCGAAATAAGGATTCATGCGCGGGTTCCATTCCAAGCTGGCCAACATCGAGAAACAGGTTCTGTCTCCCCAGGATTCGCAGGCAGACCGCCTCCCCATGTTTGGTCGGTATGACCGAGACGCGCAAATCGTATTCCTCGCCTGCGGTCTTCATCGCGATATGCCCATCGTGCGGCAATCTCTTCTCCGCGATATTCAGTCCCGCCATGATTTTCAGGCGCGAGACAATGGATCCATAGAGCTGTCGCAATCCTTCCGGGGCCGGGACCGTTTGCATGATGCCATCCAGCCGGTAGCGCAGACGAATGCTGGAAAAATAGGGTTCGATGTGGATGTCGGTGGCCTGTAAACGCAAAGCCTCCATCAGCAATTGATCAACAAAATTGATGATCGTCGGATCTGCCAACACACCGTCGTCCGCTGCTTTAACATCAAAAACAATCTCCTGGCTCGCATCATCCCTGGTGCGGTCTTCCCGCAACTTCTGAATCGTCGCCGCACCCAATCCGAAGTTCTTCTTAATGACGGCATGCAGAGAGCTAGGAGTTGTTAGCACTACCTTCAATCGCTTCCCTAATTGCAGGCGCAGGTTTCCTTGCTCCAGGGGCTGCAAGGGTTCACTAAACGCAAGGGTCAACAAATCGTTCTTCAATTCGATCGGGACCATCCGATAATGGAAGATCATCTTAACCGGCACAGTCTCCAGAACCTCCTTAGGGACAGTGAGCGCGCTAAGATCGACGAAATCGAGGTGGTGCAATTCGGCCAGCGCTCGAAAGACCAGTTCTTCAGAAGCGAAATTGAGATCTACGATTGCCCGATGCTGCGCCATGTGCAGCCGCTCCTGTCGACGCTTCACCAACTCGAGTTGTTTCTCGTTGATATGCCCCTGTTTTAATAACAGGTCACCTGTATCGGGACGGGATGTGCTAATTTCCATGTTCAAATGCTGCGAATTCAACCAGCGAGGGACCGAGGCGGTGTTTTAAGGCACCGGAATCTCGAGAATCTTCTCCCGATTGAACTCAAGAATGGTGGTTTCTGCGGCCCGATTCGTCAATGTCAGCTTCTGTCGATTGATTTCAGCAACGCTCCAGTTTTCCAGAACAGCTCCTCCTACAGGCAGGACCGAGAGTTTGCCGTCTGACTGCACGAATGCCTTGTCGTGGCCATCCGCAGTTTGGTAGACCCCCTGGAAAAGCAGGGCAACCTTCTTGACCACCGGGACCGCCGGCGCGGGTGGGGGTATTTCTTTCACTTCGACCGGAGCCGCAGGAGGAGGTGGTGGCGGTTTGAAATGGGCGGTGAAAAATGGATGACTGCCATTTGCAAGTGGCTGCACGGGGGCAAGAATCAGGTTGGAAGATAGCTGCTGAATCTTTTTAACCGGTATCAATCGATCGACTGGATCCGGCCTGCTGTGCAGGCGCGGCAAAGGCAATGAACTTTCCTCGAAAGTTGTCGCAACCAAAACCAGCAGTACCGTCATAACCAGGAGCAATCCGACAGCAAACCATCGGTTGCCAGTCACTCTGTTGAAAATGAACGCGGGAGAGATCATTTTGCTTCGTAGGTGTCCCTATATATGAAGCCACAGACGCGCAAATCGAGGTGAGCCTCGTCTGGACTTTCAGCGGAGTTCTTCCGTAGCATAATACGATCAACGAAAACGGAAGGCTTCGAAGCAGGCATCTCTGGCAGGCCCGAACTACTTTTTCCGCCACGAAGTGGCAACGAATTAAGTAGCTTGGAAATGGATTCCACGGAGCCGGTCAATTCGACCTGGATCGGAATTTCATAGAGGAATCCAGGGGCATTGGTCGAATGCGCATGGGCAATGTGGGAGGGGAGTTGAATGCTCTGAATAGCCGAGACGTTGCACTGGATGGCATTGGCCAGAACCTGATGCAGAAAGGCCAGTTGTCCCCAAAGCAGTTCCGATTCCGCACGGTCTGCGCGGTATTCCGGAAAATTGGAAAATACCTCAGGCGCAATCGCGACCTTGTTCACCTGCGCCATCCGTCCCAATTCCTCAATCCGCAGCAACTCCTCGATCTGGAAATCGACCAACTGAAATGGCTCACCCATTTTCTCGTGAATAGATTTATCCAACGCCACCGCTTTGTGAATGGATTCCCCGGCCGTCTTCAAAGTGGCAACCGCAGCCCGCAGTTGTTGCAAATTTGTGTCGATAGCAGCCATGTCCAATTCATGGTCATCATTGCTGCTGATACGGGCTGCCCCCAATCTTTGCCAGGCGTGCAGCAAAGGTGCATCGACAGCGGATGCACGTTGGGACAGTGGGTAGAACACGAAAAAATAATAGGCTGCAAAAACCAATCCGGTCAGGATCAGAATGAATTGGGCGCGCCGCGTTTGTCGGGAACTCAGCATGTAGGTTCAACCTTCATTTGATAGAACTCGACCGATTGGTAGCACGTGTTGGTTGGGCCACATTCGTCACCCCCGCCTTGGCGGAAAGCACCGGGAAATCGTTAGCGGGCACTTCAAGAGACAACGCAAAGTGGCGACCAGGTAAAATCACGTTGGTCCTCGCCAGGTCTCTGCGAAGATCAGAAGGAAGCGTATCCACATTACTGAAAAGAGCCGCTTGTTTCAGCTCATCGGCGACTTGCCTCAATGTCTGGCGCATCGCTTCTCCCTCCTGGTTGATACACAGCTCGGCAATGAATCCACTCCGTTGCAACGGCGTGTTGGATGCCCCATTGAAAGCGGCCCGAGACGAAATCCCGTTGGAAGAGGGGATGGAAAAATAGGTCGGTTGATCTGCAAAGAGCACATACCACAGATTGCGATTGGTCCGAGACTTTTCCAAAAGAGCGAGAGTGTTGAGAGTATCGAGGGTCTGCTGTTGTTTTTTCAGGACGGGTCGGAGGCGTTCATAACTTTCAGCCAACGCCCGACGGAGCTCTGCTGTTTGTTCTGCCTTATCCAAAGCCAGTTTTGCCTGGCTCAAGAGAGCTTCCTTTCGACTTTTTGCGGAATACTTCTGCCACGTCCCAAGAATGAGCAGCAGCATGGTTGCCGCTAAAACCGCGAGTATCCCCGTAAGCAGATGCTGGTGAACACGTCGATTCCTCCAGTCTTCCCTCAAGACGGCTGGCAACAATGACGCCGATTGCGCGCCAGCTCCCAATGCCTGCAACGCTGCCCCGTAAGCAATGGCGAATTGTCCTGGCAGGGACTCTCCCCCTTTGGGCTCACTTTCAGGCCATGACCCGAAACTCAACTCATTCCGCTCATTCAGGAATGCAACCAACCCGGGCTGCAACGCTCCCCCACCACTCAGGATTGTCCTGAATGACGCGATACTCAGCCCGAGGTCTGGATTCTCCCGCAACCAGCCATCGAGCGCACGCTTCACCTCTTCCTTCCAGGCTTCGACAACTGCAGCAAGCGCGGGTATTGCATCGGGTCCCGCCAGAAGGTTTCCGGTCTGCTTAAGACCCTCAGCCGCTTCAACGGAACAGTTTCTTTTCGCAGCAATCGTTTCGCTGAAAAGATTTCCGCCGATCGGAAAATGAACAGCATGAACGGCCTGCCCCCCGACACAAACCGTGACCAATGTCCCACTGGCGCCGATGTCAACCAAAGCCACATTACCAAAGGGCTGATGCGTGGTTTGATAAGCTGTCGCCAGCACGTTCGCTGGAGCCACCACCTCGCAAACATCCTCCTTCGGCAACGCCAGGGCAGCTATTCGGGCGAGGATATCGTTCTCTTTGCAAAGCGTGACGAGGAACGAGTTTTGATGTTTCCCGAATGGTTGAAGCTTGGCGCAATCATAAACGACCGGACTGTCCCGCAGGTCGCGATTCTTGTGAGTCTCCGCCTCAATCATCTGTCTCACTGCTTTCGAACCAGCAGAGAGATCTAAAATATGGGAATGTGGCAGGTGTTGTGGAAGCGCCAGCACCACCGGATGATCTCCAATATCGGTCAGGACAGAGTGAAGAGCCGGCCCGATTTCCTCAGCCGCGAGCAATCCCTCATCATGCAGACTGATGATCTCACGGCGAAGAATCCGAACTGATTTCCCCGCCTTCTCGGCCAGAAGGATCTTGATCGAATGACTTCCAGCATCAATCGCGATCAAGCGCCGGCTCGGCAGAAGCGGCAACCCCAGCAGATATGGAAATTGAAACGCGGCAGCCACGGTTTATGGAGTAGGTGGCGCGTCTTCGTCTTCGTAAACCACGAACTCGCCGGTGTCAGCCAACATCGTTGCCGTGACGAAGATCAGCAGATAACGCGGCTTGTCCAATTCCGTTCGTTTACGAAAAGCAGCTCCAATAATCGGTATGCGACTCAAGATCGGAATGGAATCAACAAACGTCCTTTGTTCCCGTTCCAGAACGCCCCCCATTACAACTGTCTGACCCGATTTCACCGCCATGCGCGTGGACAACGATTGGGTGCGGGACTCAGGCAGTTTGATATCGAAAGAGCTGACCAGTTTTCCAGCATCATCAAAATCAGACACCGTGGCAAACGTCACCAGTTTGACCTCCTGGTTTACTTCTGGATGCAGTCCCAACAAAATTGTTTTTCCATCGTTACCAATACTTGCCAGCACATCGAGAGAGACACCCGAGGTGATCTTGGTCGGCTTGCCGGAAGGAACAAGCGTCGAGGTGGACCGACGTTCCAGAATCGTCTGCTTCACCTGGTATTCCTCGTAATAATACTGGATCTTTCCATCGCTGATGGTAGCCGGGAGATTGTTCAAAACGGTGAGACGCGGCGCACTTAGTGTTTGGCTTTCTCCACTTTGCTCAAGAGCCGTCAACGTCGCCGTTAATTCACCCTGATTGAACACATTGGTCAGTGCTACAAAAGACTTCTGAAATCCCAGGCCGGCCGCCCCGGCATCCGCGCCAAGCCCGGTAAAATCCTGCGGCGCTCGCCCCCGCCCTGGCGGGCGATCCGTTTCCCACGAGGCACCCAATTGCAAAAACGCCGCTTCCGTAACGGTGATAAAACGCGCTTCAATCAGAACCTGCTGAATGGGACGATCGAATTCCTGGATTATCTTCTCGGCGATTTCCAATTGCTCCGCCGTTCCCGTGGCCACAATCAGGTTACGCTCATAGTCGATCATGTATTTGGAGCCTTTGAAGAACTCTTTGAATGCCTGCGCCACCGCTGGGTTCGTGGAAGCATTATCATTCACGAACCGCTCTATCTTTTGATTCTCCACCGTGGTTGTGGCGGTCGGCACCGTTGTGATCACCCGGTTCACTTCCGTGGGAGCAAACTGTGCCGGCAGGATGAAACCTTTCCGCAGGCGGAAGAATCTCGTTTCTTCGAGCAGCCTCTTGGGATCTTTCGCATCCACGATCCAGATCAAGTCGTCCCCCACCTGAAACTGAACGTCCAAATTGCGCGAGACGTAGCGGAGAAATTCCGAGAGCTTCACCTTGTCCATGTTCACGCTCAAAGTCTGCTTGAATGCGGCCAGCGATTTATCAGCTACGAAGTTGATCCCTTCTGCCTGCCCAATATTAAAGATGATGGCCTCAAGTGAGACGTTATCCAGGTGAACCGAAATCTCTTTGGCCAATACTTTCGCCATCTTTCCTTCCGGTGCTTCCATATCGAACAACAATCCTTTTTCGTAGCGGGTCCGGTTGAAGGTTTCCGGAACATAGGGCGTAGCCTGGATCTCACCAATCGCCCGGCGAACATCATGCCTTGGGGGCAATCCTCGATTCTTATTTTCTTTCAACAAACCCGGCAGGGTAGGATTGAAAACCGATTCCTTGGCATCAATGGCGCGAATTCGTTCTTCCAAAGCCTGGTCCCGCTTTGACTGACGTTGCTTTTGAATCCATTCCGCCGTGCGCCGCACCGAGGCATCGTTCGGATCTCTCTCCTGCAGCAATTCAGATTTGCGCTCGGCCTCTTCCCATTTTCCAGAACTGGCGAGAGCCAGAATTTCTTTAATCTCCTTGTCGTAGGTGGAGCTGACCCTGGGAGAGAAAAAATTATCACTGGCGGTTGATGGCTGTTTTGGTGCTGGATCAACCCGCGGCGGCGCTTTCGTGGGAGCATTTTTACTCTTTTTCTGCGCCGTCTGCTTGGGCGGATCGATTTCTCGTTTGGGTGCCGTGGCATTGTTTGAACTGGCACAACTGGTGACCAGAACCAGCACGATCAAGTATGGGATTAGTTTATACACAGCAAAGACAGCGTATGGACGTCTTCCTTGTAACAGGAATTCAGGTTTTATACTGGAAGGTGGAATCGCAGACTGCAACCCTTCGGTTAGGAAAGGTGATTTTTTCCGGAGTTGATACCCGTGTGTCTGGCGTTGGTCACCTTCACGATCAAAAGCATTACGCCTGCGCCCGGAGCGCGAGATCTCCCCTTAATTCAACAGGCGATACCAATTATCACGCTGGTGCGCCTCGTATCCGAGTTCCTCGATGAGTCGCTTCATATCAGCAACTCCCATGCGGAAGGTGGTCCCCGCCTGGGACACGACGTTCTCCTCGATCATGATACTGCCCAGATCGTTCGCCCCATACTTCAAGGCCACCTGCCCAATCTCCAAACCCTGCGTCACCCAGGAACTTTGAATGTTGGGAATGTTATCCAGGTAGATGCGGCTTAAAGCCTGCATGCGGAGGTATTCGTGTGCGCCGACTGTCGGAGCCTTTAGTTTTGTGTTCTCTGCCTGAAACGTCCAGGCGATGAACGCAGTGAAACCGGTTC
Organism: Limisphaerales bacterium; assembly: GCA_046597605.1. GTDB lineage: Bacteria > Verrucomicrobiota > Verrucomicrobiia > Limisphaerales > JACDHS01 > JACDHS01. The sequence goes on from JBKJKE010000213.1 coordinate 17,345, forward strand.
CACCGTAGGTCAGAGACTTCTCCTGTTGCGCCCGCACCCGTTCCAAATGTTCGATCCGTTCTTCCACCGTTTCGACGTGGCCAAACATCATCGTCGCACTCGATGACAAGCCCATCCGATGCGCCACATCCATCACTCCAAGCCATTCGTCACTCATCGCTTTCAACGGAGCGATTCTTTTGCGCACGCGATCGACGAGGATCTCCCCTCCCCCACCCGGGATCGATCCCAGACCCGCTTTGACAAACTGCGAAATAATTTCCTCAACCGGCAACTTGAACACTTCCTGAAAATGAATGAACTCGCTGGGACTAAACCCATGAATGTTCACCTGAGGAAACTTCTCTTTGATATGGGAAAGAAGATCCAGGTACCACTGAATGGAAAGTTTCGGATGATGCCCGCCCTGCATCAAAATTTGAGTGCCGCCTAACGCCACCGTTTCTTCGATTTTCTGATCCATCTGCGCATGTGTGATCACATACGAGTCGTCATCTTTTTCGGTCCGGTAGAAAGCGCAGAATTTGCAATACACATTGCAGACGTTCGTGTAGTTGACGTTGCGATCGACGATGTAGGTGACGATATCGTTGCCACGTCCGCTGTAAGCATCGCGCTTGATCAATTGCCGACGACGATCTGCAAGCGCGCCGAGTTCCTCCAAAGGCAATTGGGAGAGCTGCAACGCTTCGGATGGATTGATGCGTTCACCATCCCAGACCTTCCCCTGTAAATTCTCGATCGAAACATCGCAGATCACGAGACCCAATCTATCTGAGGGCACCGGCGAGACAAGTGAAGAGTCATGGAGGTAACCTTCTGAGCCCGTGCCAGTGACGTAGAATCAATCCAGCAGCGTTATGGAGGGGTTCGATGCATCCGATTTGCCGAACTGGTGATTTTTGATCCTCGGAAAGTGCCCTTGCAAATGCGCGGGCACTCCCGGAGAAGCCCACTGCCGTAGTTTAGGGCTGAAAGCTTGCCATGTTATAATCGCTCCTGAGTTTGTGGGGACGGGCCGTCCCCACCCCTATAAGAGGTTTGCGGCGGCTTGGTTCCGGGAGAAGGCAGAAATCAGGGACGTTTGCGGCGAAACGTCCCTACCCTGCGAAGGTGCGCGATACGCACGTTTCCGGAGACATTTAAAATGCTTCGAAAACGGCCGAAAACGCGTTGCGGCGGTCTT
>JBKJKE010000057.1:0-5556 GCA_046597605.1 Limisphaerales bacterium
CCATCGCGCCGAGGAAATCCTGCAGGCACAAGGGAAGTTGAATCCGGAGGATTGAATCGTTCACCCGGCCGGTGAGCACGCCCGATGCACAGAACTGTGTTATTACCACGGACTGACTTTTACGCACCACCACAATATCGAATAGAGGACCCAGCAGCCGAAAGTTTATGTAGAATACCTTCAGATGCTTGGTAATATCCCCTCTAGGATGATTCTCTACTTCAAGAGAGCGTGTTTGTGGGACTACAAACTTCGTTTAACCTTACTATGCTTCCTCCTAACGGCCCTCGGCTGCAATACACCAAAGCCTAGTCTTCAGCAGGACGATCCCCAGTCGCTTACTCAAAGGTTATGGAATAATCACAAGATCGTTTCGAACAAGCATCGATGGATGAAGTATCCTCACAAGGACTGTTATTTTAGCTTTCACTTTGTGCGATATTCGCCAGGACAGCTAAAAATTTGTTACGAACCAGGCTGCGGTGTGGCTCGCATTGACATTTTGAAAGATGACGGTCAAGACGTGACTTTTAGAGTCACAATGATGACCACCATACCACTTAATCTCGTTACTGGGCAAATCATTGAAAGATCTGAGGCAATTGGGAAAGTCTATAGGGCTAGAATCAAAGGCTGGAAAATTATTTCTATTTCTGAAAGTGAGCCGTCCAGCGCATACAGGGCCAAGGGTACGACCGAATTCCTGCGAAACAATTTCGGACTGCAAATGACGAACTTTGTCTTCGGCTCTGGCCTCACTAATTTCATTGGGGCACGTGATCCTTCCACAAATATTTACCCGCAAATGCACAGGTTCTCGACCGAGACGAATTTTGCCGATGGCCTCACTTGGTATCGCACTCAAATCACAGACATTGATGAAAAATACTATCCCACACGTTCCCTTCGTTTAGGATTCCAGGACGACCACCTGAAAGCCATTCATTTGTGGATCGGTCCTGCGTCTGTGACTAATCAAGAACAACAAACGCGTCGGCTTGATAGGATCTATCGCGAAGCAAAAGCTGCTGGAGCAAAGGTTACGAAAGGCGGAGAATGGGAATGGGCTGATAAGGATTCGCGCATTCGCACGATTTCTCTTTGTTCGCCCAAAGAACCTCATTTTAGCGCACTACTCATCACTCCACCTCGCTAGGTTGGACTGTGTTATCAGGCAAATACTCATTTCTTTGAATCACATGGTTAGCCGTCATCGCCTCGTCGCATCCAAAAAATGGATCCGCTTCTGGGATTTCAAAACCGCATTGCAGCAAATTCGCAACTTCGAAGCCTCCCTCACATCGCGCTAGCCTATGAAACCATTAACTCAAAAGCTTCGATCTTTTTACGTGGTCTTATCCATCATAGGATTACAAACCGCAGCGTTTGGCATCGTTAGCACTGATCAGAAACATTACACGCAAAAGGATTTGCCAATCGGCGGTCAATACGTTCATAGCCCAAAAGAAGACAAAACCCGATATTATCATGTTGAGAGCGCTAGCATTTCGGCACACCGGGAAAATTTCCAGAAGCTCCGTGGCCTGTTCAAAAGCATGGACGGTGGCGCGACTTGGGAGCTGCGGTGCGATTGTTTCGATTTCAATCTCCTCTATGTCCACCCAACCACTGGAGCGCTGTTCTCAGTCATCACTTCGCAGCCGCTTGAAAGTGGCCGGGATGGCTTCCTCGTGCGGAGGTCATTGCAGAAAATCTTGATGTCCATTGACGGAAGCCGCTGGAAGGATATTACCGGGCCACGAATGCCCATCAATGAGATCTCACGAATTTTCCAGGATCCATATCACCCAACACGGGTGTGCTTGGAGGGCTCGGGGATCCGTCTCTATACCTTGCAAGCAAATGACGACCAATACACAAACTGGACCGGTTACCAACAATCAGACTGGGAGGCGCGCCTGGAAATGACTCCGCCACCTCACACCATACAGACGGACGCGATATGGAAGGGATTGTGGAACGCCGCATCGGAGCCAGCTATCGAATCAATGACAGACAAAGAAGCATCGAAGTATCTTGTTGGTCAATGGACCTGCACATTCGGTCCCACAGCTGACGAACTAGTGCTGACCATTTCGGCTGATTACCGGGCGGCTTTAGCCGGAGTAAAAGAGGCGAGGCCATGGCAAAAAACAGGCGAGTGGAAAGTTAGCTCGGGCAAACTCGTGATATTTCTGCCCAATGAAACAATCCCCTCCTTCATCTTCCGGCTTAAGGATGATTTTTACCTTTTCGACCCGTGGGCCAAAACGATGATGACACCGTTGAATAGAGTTAAGTGATCTACATCCGGCATTCGCCGCGAAGATCGTTGCGGGAAAGGCGTCTTGTTTTCCAACTGCGAGCGCTGGATTAGGGTTTGGTTCTTGGTGTCGAGCACCGTTTTCTCCGCGCCAGCACGGTCTTCTCTTGCTACTCGGCTAATTGGCTTTCCACGAGAACAGTTCCGAGAGGCAACTGTTGATTAAAGATTTCGTTCGCACTGCTAATTTTGAGGAGGTTTCCAATGCGGCGGATAGTTCGTGTCATGTTTAAAATCGCCTGGATCATCTCGACCAAAAATTTCTGGTTTCCCGTCCCGCACGACATAGTCCACTCGCTCCATAGCACGCCCATTTGCGTAATCAATGACCCAGAAATAGTCGGAAGCACCTTGGTACGGAACAGAACCACGATAAGGCACCCCTCCCCGGTATTCGGCAGAAAAAGTCTTCCCAAAGAGTTGGGCACGTCGAACATCGGCAGCGCGATGCGCACACGCACTAACCATGGCCAGACCACCGACAATCAGTGTGAATACGACTCTTCTCATAAACGGTTGTTCTTCTTTTGACATTTACAGACCAGCTCCGCCTACCTGTTCTCTGCACGTCGCGAGAGAGGCATGTTGACGGCAACAACGTTCTTAACGATAATAACACGCAGCGGAATCCCCCATTTGAACCGCCTCTCTCCAGCGCACAAGTTGTGTATTATGATCCGGCACCCGATGGACCACAATATGATCCAAAATCATTACGAAGGCGAGGCGTCTTCTTTCTCCATAAAATATCGCGAATCTCTGGCTCCCCGGCTCAGACAGTCCAGACAAGGAGTGGGATCTAAATCTTTCGAAGCCATGAGAACATTACTTTGTGCGCTAACTCTGATTTTGGTCAGTGGCGTAGCCTGCTCATCTTCAGGACCTGTAAAGACAGGAACTGAAATGAAAGCGGCATCTTTGCTATCCGAAATTCAAAGTGATTCCTTGGACGTGCGAACACAAGCATATACCCGATTACGTAATGCCTATAACAATACGCTCGCGGAAGATCCTCATCAACGTACTGCTGCAAGCGAGTATCGCCTGCCCATCACTCAGCTCGTTGGTAAAGTGAAAGGCGGCAGGAGCAGCGAGCAGGAATTTAGCACTTACACCAAAATTGTAGAAACGCTAATCTCAGACCTAAATCTTTTGAAAAGCAAACCTAGCGCGAAACCAAGCATTCATGACATTGGATTCCTATTACGGGCTATAGCAGGCAATCCCTATCACACATTAGAAATGTGGGCTCCGGTTAAAGAAACGCTCAAGAATCAGCAGAATTGGACTCGTTAGTACCAAATTAGGATATCACCATCCGAATTCCCGAAAATCCAAGATTTCAGGACGGTTGTTTTCCTCCCGCACTAAAATCTGAAGCCAGTGTGGATTGGGAGTTCCGACCTTGTTTTCCAGTGCAAATAAATATTCTGCGCAGGGCCTGCCATCCACACCGTATTTCGAATCCATCTTTACGCTGCGCAACTTCCCCACCCTTACGGACCGACCCGCGCGGCCCGAGCTTTCCCATTTTTTTATATACTCGTTCGCCCTCATTCCTGGCTTCGTTAATCTGCGTAAAGCATCCCAATCCTCCCGGTTGAAAGCATTCGTCACCACACCGTAGCTGGGTTGGCCTGATGGAATATTAGAGGATTCAATTTCAACTGCTCAAGCGTTTGTTGCGCATCAAGTCCCACTTGGCGGGTAGTCCAAATCTCAGCTCTGCATTCGCGGATCTTCCCGTTAGATTTTTTTGACCTGATGTAGGCCGGAACTGTTTCGGTATAAAATTTCCGAACGTAAGCGGGCTTGTCTCCGGCTTCTGCCTTGCATTCAACCACAAGGAGTTCCTCTCCTCCCATCCTTTCACCAGATACATCAAATCGCGCCCCCTTACTTCGGAGGATCTGAAAGCCGGGGGTTGTAAGCGATCGGATGGAAGAATTTGGAATCCTGGGTGGTGAACCTCTTGCGTGAGGGAAAAATTTTACTTCTGGCCACCACGCGACAAGATCAATAGCCTAATCTTTGATTTTTTCGATGATTTCGATGGGGATGTTTTCCTTTTTTAATTCGAACCCTTTATGACGTGGAACCCGATCGTTCAAAAGGACCGAAATCGAAACGCGATATGTTCCTGAATTGAGTAAAAATAAACTGGACAGGTCGAGCTTCCAGAAATGAGCCTGTCCCGGCTCAAGAACAGTGCCGACGTATCGAACATACTCATTATCACCTCCCATTTCACGCTTACCTAGATCCGTAAGGGCAACCGGCCTACCACTGTTGTCAATCACCTTAATTTCGAGTTCGGTGTATATACTTTTCCCCCCAAAATACACTTTTTCCTTGCTGCTGTTATGCAATTCCGCTTCCAGCAATACAACTCTCGCAGCAGGAACCTGCTTAGGTAAAGCTAAGTTCAAGGTGATATTTTGCTTTGAAACTTTTTCCTTAATCATAGTGGATTCCTCCGCAATAGCATTAAAACTTGGAGTTATGCCAAAACTTATTAAAGCGGCAACTGCACAACCTGCGGTGAATGTTTTTATTAGCATGCGGGTGGGCATGTTCGCGGCCCTACAAAACTGACCGGATCAACATTTTTTGTCCAAACGGGGTGGTCAGAAATATCGGTTTGGCCAGCTGCGAACTCAGACTTTGTTGGCGCTGACCAGCTATGTGTACCAGAATTAAACGTCGCACAATAGCCCCAGCCCCACTCAATGAAACACAACGGAACCCAGCGACTAATGCCAGGCGTTTGTTCCGGTGGCTTGAACATAATATACGATTCGAACTTATCAGCCGTTTGTGATTGCTGCAAGAAGCACTACCACATGAGCTCACGAAAGCTTAGGCGCACCATTGGAGAATCTGGATCGGCCTTACTCCTTCTTACTTTGAAGGATCTAAAGGTCAACTCACCTTCATCCACGAGTCCGAGCCTTCACCTCCCCACGCATAGCCTCCTCAGCGAACGTCCCCCATAGGCCGGCGAGGCGCACGGCGGTTTCCCCCACCTGATTTGGTTCGTTCAAGGGGGATACTTCGGGGGGGGGAAGGAGCACCCGTTTTAGCTTCCATTTCCGCATCGGGGCGGAGTCGTCAAAACTAGTTTTGCGCTGTTTTCCCCGGGGGCGGAGACGTCAAAAACGTTTTTGACGTCTTTTCCCGCGGGGAAAACATGTTAAAACTAGTTTTATCGTCTTCGCCCACGGGGCAGACAC
>JBKJKE010000121.1:0-17455 GCA_046597605.1 Limisphaerales bacterium
CTGGGCGGAAATGTAGGGGCAAAATTTGATATCAAATTTTGCCCTGCCCTCAACCCCTTGATTCTATTGGGGATCGTGGGCGAATAAATCTTTGTGCTTGACGAGAAATGGCAGGGAACGGAACGAAAAACGGCCTCCTTTTGCCGGTAGTACGGTAAGGATTGCTTCCACAGCCCGCCCAGCGGGAAAATTCCTCACCGGGTTGTGAAAGTTCCAACGCAATCTGGTTCGATGGCCCCATGAACGAGGCGGTCCACCAACCACTTGGTTCCTGTCTCGCAGGCGGCTAACCCGGAAGCTTGTCGAACTGCTTCCACTCCGCCTCCTACCGACCCCGGAAGCACCCCGATCGGCCTCCGATCGCACCCTTTCCGGGACTGGAAGCACCTCGATCAGTTCTGGACGCAGGGGTTCCGGGCGGGGACGCAGGGTAAATCGTTTCCAGTGCGACTCCACCGGAGCAGTAGACCTGCGGAATTGTTCGGGAGGGTTTGCCGTCCGAACCAGGAAATTTGTGGATCAAGGCATCCTGCTTTCCGACGCAATCTCCTTTGACACGTTTGAATTGAACAACTAGACATCCCCGCGTGCCACTGAAACGAATCGTTCTTGTTCCACTCCTGGTCAGCTGTTTGCTGGCGAGTCGGGTGGTTGAAGCGAAGATCCTCTGCGTGGATACGGACGCTGCATGCGGTTCCTCCCAGGCGGTGGTCGTCGATCCCGTGGCGCTGGCACATACCGCTCAACTTCTGCCCCTCGACGCTGAAGGCGAAGTCGTCGGTAAAGGAGACATACATAAACAGACCGAGCAGGTGCTTGATGCTCTGGACAAGGTCCTGCACCTCGCCAACTCCGACCTGCGCCATACGGTGAAGCTAAATATCTATGTGGCACATTCCGATTTGAGTGCTGCGGTCGCCGGGGTTCTGGCAAAACGGTTTTCCGGTAAAGTGAAGCCTGCGGTGACCTATGTGGCCGGCGACATGGCGCAAGCGGATGTGTTGGTAGCCATGGATGCGATTGCGGTGTCGAAATCGGAGATGGCCGGACATGTTCCAGTTCAGTTTGCGGGAAAGAATGGAACGGAATCGCGCGTGGCGTTGTTGCCGCCGAACGGCGTTGTTTACGTGGCGGGGATGGCAGATACAAATACACTGGAACTCGCCACTGGTGCGACGCTCCGAAAAATCGAAGCTGCCATCGGACATCTCGGTTTGAAACGGCAGGACATCGTCCAATTGAAAGTATTTCTTCTCCCGATGTCGGACATTGGCAAAGTGAAGGCTGCCGTTGCCGAACACTTTAAAGGAGAAATCGTGCCGCCGATGGTTTACCTCCATTGGCTGAGTCCTTCCGTACCGGTTGAGATAGAGGCGATCGTGGCGGCTCCGGCGGTCGTGGGAGAGCAGGGGATTACTTTTCATACCCCACCCGGGACGTCGGCTTCACCGGTTTACAGCCGATTGGCGCGGGTGCATTCCGGCAAGCGCATCTATATATCCGGGCTATACGGCAAATCCGAGTCAGCACAGGATGTGGCCGAGATTTATGGTCAACTGGACGAACTCATCAAGAAGACGGGAAGTAGTCGGGATCATTTGGCAAAGGCGACCTATTACCCCTCGGACAATCAATCCAATGCCCGTCTCGACGCTTTTCGGCCGAAATATTACAACCCGAAGACCCCACCGGCGGCTTCAAAAGCCAAAGTTAAAGATGCGGGACAACCAGGAAAGGGAATCGTAATCGACATCATCGCGGTAGCGAAATAGCGGGGTGTGTGATAGATAAACGGGTCTGAAAACTATCGATTTTGTGCGTGAAATTGCATGTTTCATTGGGGTTTTTCTTCCAATGTAAAGCTTGCCAAAGCCTGCCTCATCCATAGATTAAACGGCTCAACTTTGGAAATTATGAATTGGACTGAAACGACTGCACTAATTGCGATGGGCGCTCCTCCAGCGGCCGGGCAGGAAGCCCCACCCTGGTATATGACGATGTTCCCGTTCGTCCTGATGTTGGTCGTGTTCTATTTCATTTTAATTCGACCACAGCAGAAAAAAGCCAAGGAACACCAGCAGTTGCTCACCGGATTACGCTCCGGAGATAAGGTGCTCACAAGCGGCGGGGTCGTCGGAGTCGTGGTGGGTGTAAAAGAAAAAACTGTTACCGTCCGTTCTGCTGATACCAAGATCGAAATCCTCAAATCTGCTGTCGCCGAAATCACCGAGCGCGGCAGCGAAGTCAAAGAAGCTTAAATCATGAACCGCAACAATCGCTGGAAATGGGCACTGGTCGTTTTTATTGTCGCTTGGTCAATCTGGGAACTATATCCCCTGACCAGCCGAAACATCGTAGATGTTTTCCAGGAACGGGCCGCCGCCAAGGATGCGACGTTCAATAGCATCGTGCAGAATGCGCAGGAGTTGGGGAAGAAGAACCCGGAAGGCGGGTATGCGAATCTCCTCCAGGCGACTGGCACAAACGACCTTCGTCCCTACTTCAAAGATGTGGATGTGACAAAGGCGACCGATCCGACTCGTGCCATTCTTAATAGTGTCCAGAAGGCTGCTGCAGGAAAGATTCGTCTTGGACTCGATCTTCGCGGTGGAACTTCCTTCCTGATGGGAGTCGATACTTCGACGGTAGGCACCAATATTGATAGTGGCACAGCTCTCTCCCAGGCGGCTGAAGTGCTCCGCCGACGCGTGGATAAACTCGGTGTGGCTGAACCTCTCATCCAACCGATGGGCGTAAATCGTATTCTCGTTCAGCTTCCTGGCATCTCTGAAGTCGACAAGGAAACAGCCCGGGCCACGTTGAGCAAAGCCGCTTTCCTCGAACTTCGATTGGTTCATCCGGAGAGTGACAGGTTGATTGCGGACGGGATTGTTGAACCGGGCTACGTTAAATTGCGTGCGATCAGTCGCAAGACCCAAAAGGAAGAACCCCGCACCTACATTGTCAGCACCAACGCTTTACTGACCGGTGCAAACATTTCCCGTGCGATGGCAGTTCCTCACCAGGTGACGGGCAAGCCTGAAATCGATTTCACGCTGGATATGAAAGGCGCGGGCATTTTCGCGGAAGTCACTCGCGAAAACATTGGACGCCAACTGGCCATCGTCCTCGACGGTGAACTTTATTCAGCGCCGGTCATCCAGAGCGCCATTGAAACAGGGCGTGCTCAAATCACCGGTGACTTCACCAGTGAAGAAGCATGGGAACTGGCAAACATTCTCGAGAATCCTCTGCAGACTCCCGTGACGATCCTGGAGGAGCGCAGTGTTGATCCTTCACTCGGTAAAGACACCATCCGGAGCGGTATCTACGCAGCTGTGGGCGGCGTTATCGCCGTTTCGATCTTCATGCTGCTTTACTACATGGTCGGGGGTTTGATCGCGAACATCGCCATGATTTTGAACATGATCATCCTATTGGGCGTGCTCTGCTCGATCGATGCAGCACTCACCCTGCCGGGTATTGCGGGTATCGTTTTGACCATCGGTATGGCGGTGGATGCGAACGTTCTGATCTTCGAACGTATTCGAGAAGAGTTGCTGGCCGGGAAATCAGTAAGGGGCGCGATTGCCGCAGGTTACGACAAAGCATTCAGCACCATCTTCGATTCGAACATCACGACGCTCATCTCTGCAGTCATCCTGATCTATTTAGGTAGCGGTCCGGTAAAAGGATTCGGTGTGACTCTGACGATCGGTGTGGCGGTCAGTATGTTTACAGCGCTCATGGTTACTCGTTTGCTGTTTGATTGGATGCTCAGCCGCAACATGTTGACCTCGTTCAAGATGATGCGCGTGATTGGTGAAACGAAGGTTGATTTCATGAAGTACGCGAAACCAGCGTTCATTCTCTCCTGGTTGATCATCCTGGTGGGCGTTGGCTATGCGGTGAGCCGCGGCAGTGACGTTATGGGTATTGATTTCGCTGGTGGCGACAGTTTGACGCTACGATTCGACAAGAAGATCGAGGTTGACGAGGTCCGTAAAGCGGTTGGCACGGTCCAGGTCAATGGTAAAAAGATCGGTGAACCAATGGTGCAATATCAACGGGATATTGCCGGCGGAACCGAGCAGTTGCAGGTGACCTCGGAGTTCGAGTCTGGAGCTGCCGTTGAGAAGACTCTGATGCAACGCTTTCCGGAAGCTAAATTCACACGGGTTGGATTGGAAAAAGTCCAGCCAACGATCGGTAAGGAAATCCTGGAGACCGCAATCGTTGCTACGTTGCTCTCTTTGTTCGGTATCCTGTTGTATGTGGCTCTCCGCTACGAATTTTCGTTCGCCATGGCGGCCGTCATCGCGGTGATTCACGACGTTCTCATGGGACTGGGCATCTACTTCCTGGCAGGTAAGGAGTTGAATGCATCCGTGGTTGCGGCCGTTTTGACCATCATCGGTTTCTCGATCAACGACACGATCGTTATCTTCGATCGTATCCGTGAAGATTTGAAGCTCGGGGTTCGTGGAACATTCCGTGAAATCATCAACAGGGCGCTGAACCAGACTTTAAGCCGAACCATCATTACGTCTGGAACGGTGTTCCTCTCGACCTTCTCGCTCTACATCTTTGGTGGTGGTGCGATCAATGACTTTGCCTTCCTGTTCCTGGTCGGCGTGATCGTTGGAACTTATTCGACCATCTACATCGCGAGTGCGTTTGTTCTTTGGTGGCACAAAGGTGAACGTCCGAAGATGGCTTCGAACGTTACCATTGAAGGTGCTGGGACAGCCAGCCCAACAGGCACGGGCGCCGCTCCGATTAATATCTAACAATTCGGTTCCTAGAAGGTGCAGGAGCAATCTCCTGCACCCTTCCTTTTTTAAGCATGCTTGCGATCGTCGAAATTACCCCCTGGCACTGGGCGGGCTTTGTTGCACTGATCCTTATTTTCCTCGCGCTCGACCTGGGCGTCTTCCATCGCGAGGCGCATGTTATCTCCTTTAAAGAAGCGCTCATCTGGACCTTTATCTGGTTCACGGTGGCGATGGGTTTCGCCGGACTATTGATTCCCTGGCGCGGAAAGGAGGAATCACTGCAGTTCGTGACTGGCTATATCATTGAACTCTCGTTGTCGATGGACAACGTCTTCGTCATAGCCCTCATTTTCAGCTATTTTCGTGTTCCTCTAAGTTACCAGCATCGCGTGCTGTTTTGGGGCATCATCGGTGCATTGATCATGCGCGGACTGATGATTGGGTTGGGCGCGGTGTTGATCCAGAAATTTCATTGGATGATCTATGTATTCGGGGGATTCCTTGTATTCACCGGAGTAAAGATGCTGTTTGCTGGCGATGAAGGGGTGGATCCGGAAAAGAATCCTGTTATCCGGCTGGTCCGCCGATTCTTCCCGGTCTCTGCCTCGTTCAACGGGCAACATTTTCTCACGGTGGAAAACGGAGTCAAAATGCTGACGCCGCTGGCGATTGTTTTGATCATGGTGGAAACGACCGATCTGATTTTTGCGGTGGATTCGATTCCTGCGATCTTCTCGGTGACGACAAAGCCATTTATTGTTTTTACCTCGAATGTCTTCGCGATTCTTGGGCTCAGATCTTTGTATTTCGTTTTGGCGAATGCGATTGGGCTATTTCGTTATCTCAAGTTGGGGCTCTCGTTTGTGCTGATCTTTGTCGGGGTGAAAATGATCATTGCGCCACCTGCAGGAACTGTGGTGATGAAGTGGTATCACTATAAGATACCGACCGCACTTTCCCTCGGAATTGTGGCGGGGATCATTCTCCTTTCTATTTTGATTTCCATCATCAGTGCCAAACGAAATCCTGACGCGAAAGGGTGAACAAGGTTGCTCCAGGGTATCGCTGGTTTGTTGCGTCAGATCAATTTATTCTGCGAGATGAGCTGGCGACGGCCTGCAAGGTTTCACCGTTATTGGCACAATGCCTCCTGAACCGCGGCCATTCGCAAGCGCCGCTTGCACTCAATTTTCTCGATCCGCTTCTTAAGAATCTCGCGGATCCTTTCCTCATTCCCGACATGGCGCTCGCGGTGGAGCGGTTGATCGCGGCGAGGGATCGCGCAGAGTCGATGGTTATTGTAGGTGATTACGACGTCGACGGGGTCACGTCTACAGCGCTCCTGATGGAGATTTTTCTGGCGCTCGGTTTCTCCGTGAATCCCTACCTTCCCAACCGAATGGATGAAGGGTACGGGTTGAGTGATGAGGCGGTGGCCAATTGTCTTGCCCGGTTTCCCGCGAAACTTTTGATTGCCGTCGATTGCGGGTCGACTTCCTTCAAACAGATCGAGTGTCTCAATCAACGCGGGGTAGATGTTATCGTCCTCGATCACCATCAAATCTCTGATCCTCCGCCAAGCCCCATCGCTTTGGTCAACCCAAAGAAGGACCCGACGGGTGCCTTTCACGAACTTTGTTCCGCGGGGTTGGCTTTTAAATTGGCTCATGCCCTGATCAAGAGACTTCGCGAGAAGGGCTGTCTCGCAGCGCAGCAACTCGATCTTAAGCCGTTGTTGGACCTGGTGGCACTTGGCACGATTGCGGATGTTGTTCCGCTGATCGGCGAGAATCGAATTTTCGCGAGCCGTGGATTGGATTGGGTTCGCAGTTCGCAGAGACCCGGGTTGGTAGCATTGAAGAACGTCGCGCAAACAGGTCCGAATGTCGGAGTTCACGACGTGGGGTTTCAATTGGCACCCCGTTTAAATGCGGCGGGTCGTTTGGAGAATGCTTTGCAGGCGCTGGATCTATTGCGGGCACCGAGTCTTGCTTCGGCTGAACCGCTGGCGCTGGCCCTGGACGTTTGCAACCGCGAACGACAGAAGATTGAAAAGGATATTGTTCAAGCAGTGATCGAGGAGGTTCGTGCGACATTCGCTCCGGAGACCGATTTCGTCATTGTTCGCGGACATTCTTCGTGGCACATCGGGGTCGTTGGGATTGTTGCCTCTCGCGTCCTCCATACGTTCTATCGTCCCAGCATTATCCTTGGAGGGGAAGGGGGGGGATGGCGGGGATCGGGTCGCAGCATCGAAGGCTTCGACATGGCGGCAGCTTTGCGTGAATGTGGTGATCTCCTCGTGAAGCACGGCGGTCATGCCATGGCGGCCGGGCTTACAATTGATCCAAGCAGAGTGGATGAATTCCGATTGCGCATCAACGAGATCGCCAGGCGGTCATTAACGAGCGATCAGCTTAAGCCAAAACTCCGGATCGACGCCGAGATCCCTTTGAGCGATCTCAGTTTGGCCAGAGTGACGGAATTGGAACGGCTCAAACCCTTTGGACCGTCCAACTCGTGTGTGCAATTAGTGGTCCGCAAGGTGAGCCATCAACGTCCGCCGCGACGTCTTGGGAAAGAAGATCAACATGCGAAGTTCTGGGTGACGGACGGAAACAAGACGTTCGAAGCGGTCTGGTGGGGATGCGGTGCGGAAGCGGTCTTCCCCAAAGTCATGTTTGATCTGGCGTTCGTACCAGAGATCAATGAATTCAACGGAAACTCATCCGTACAGTTGAAAGTTTTAGACTGGGCTCCTGTCATCTGAAGAACGTGAAAGCGTTGCTGAGGAGGATCTTGATGTGATACTCTGAATATTGCATGCGGAGTATTTTTACCGTTGTCGCTGTTTGCTTAAGCTTCCTTTTTGCTGGAATCGTTTCCGGGGAACCCGACCGTGGGGTCTTGCATCTTCGTTTCCTCGACAGCCAAACTGGCTATGCAATCCAGCCTGACGTAGTCGTTAGTGGGCTTCAAGACGGCAGCACCTTTTCGGTTGATGTAGAGTCTACCGGGCGAGCAGAGGTAGGCCTGCCGTTTGGCGACTACACAGTTACCATCACTTCCGAGACGCATCAGAAGATGGCCGCTGCTGTTGCCTTAAATACCGAGACTCCACCGCTCCAGTTTTCTCTCGATCCTGTTTCCAGGCCTGCCCAACTTCTACCTGAAGCCATCATTCCTCAGCATCGTCCCGACGCCACTATTTTTGTTGGCTACATTGTGGGCGAGGAGAGCGGGCAGCCCCTGGCCAATGTGAGAGTCTCGTCGGCCCCCAGTGGTGCGGAAAGTTTTAGTGATAAACGAGGCTTCTTCCAGATAGCGGTTCCACTGCAAGACAATGAGGAGTGGAAAGCATCTCCGGCCGTGCTCACGTTTTCAAAGAGCGGTTTTCAGACGCAGGAAAATCGTAACCTGGAACTCTGGTCCAACGGAGACTGGATCTACCGGGTGAGGCTGAGTTCCGGGACAGGAACAAATGTGGTAGACCAGTTTGGAAAACGAACTCAATCCGATGTGATGCCCTCTGCGGATCAAATCACGCTCAGCAGCAAAGAAGCCCCGATCTCCTACGTCACCAGTCCAACGAACTACACCATTCGGATACCAACTAACATTCGCGTGTTGTTGACCAATGGCACGGTGGATTATATCTCGATGGAAACTTATACGGCCCGCTCGTTGTCGCAGGAGTGGTTCTCCAGTTGGGGAAATTATTCGGGCGGGATAAATTCATTGAAAGCAGGCGCAGTTGCGGTTCGTTCCTACGCCGCCTGGTTTGTGAACAATGCCGCGAGCAGCAGTACCTACGATATCTGTTCAACCACGAGCTGCCAGGTCTACCGCCAAACGTCGACCTCCAATGGAGATACCGCTGCAACACAGACCGCGGGGTTTGTCATTGTCGGTTCCAACAATACGATCACACGCAGTGAATACTCCGCCGAGAATAATTCGCTTGGTTTTTCTTGCGGGGACGGTTTCACCCAACCGACAGGTGGCTGCATCGCGGATCCCGTTTGTAGCGGAGAAACCCGTTTTGGGCATGGCCGAGGGATGTGCCAATGGGGGACCGCAAAATGGGCTACTGGCTTAAAGATCGCTGGCAATGGCGGCAGTTATCCGAGCAATGCTAATTCTGGCGTGACGAATGGGTATCCGAAACGCGACTGGCTTTGGATAGTGGATCACTACTATCCCGATCTCACACTGGCGCAGGCGAAGCCGCTGGTAATTGGCGATGATGTGATCATTGTGGGATCCACCTCGCGCACAAATCACATTTGTCCTGATGGTGGCATTAGCTCGGGTGTCGGGTGCATTGCTTCGAATTTCGTCAAAGCGGGTGGTTCGATCGGCGTTATCACCAATGGCCCTGTGCGTGTGACCTCGGACGGAAAAGGGTTCACCTGGTGGAAGGTAGTATGGAGCGATAACCAGGTGGGATGGATCCCGGAGAATTGGTTGGAACGAATTTTTCCGGTGCCTTCAGCGCCTACAAATCTCAGAGTTGCGGCGATATCCACGAACCAGGTTGGATTGACTTGGAGTGTGGATAACAGTGCGAAAGTTGGGTATAGGATTGAGCGGAGCATTAATGCCCCCAGCAGTTGGTCGCAAATTGATGACATCGATGTGGGTGTGACCAATTACCTGGATACAACTGTTTCCCCAGCCACCACGAACTATTATCGGATGCGGGCCTACAACCTCGGAGGCAATTCTCCTTATTCCAATACTACGAACGCGGTTGTTCCCGATGTCGGACCTACACTGCCATTCATTGCGGATCGCACGGTGGCGGAGCAAACCACTCTCACCTTCACCAACTTTGGA
Organism: Limisphaerales bacterium; assembly: GCA_046597605.1. Taxonomy (GTDB): domain Bacteria; phylum Verrucomicrobiota; class Verrucomicrobiia; order Limisphaerales; family JACDHS01; genus JACDHS01. Next base: position 9,615 of record JBKJKE010000121.1, read on the forward strand.
AGCGCTCCTGATATTCTCACCCCGATCACCGACTTCGAAAGTTATGCGGACGGCGCTTCCGTTCTGTTCCGGGCACCCGGTTTCTCCGGGAGCACCAGCACGCATCTCGATACCGCCGTTCCGAACAGCGCCCTGGTCTCTGCCTCTTTCCCGGCAGATTCGCGTGCAGAGAGCCGGGTCCTGAAAGCGAGTTGGAGTTTCAAAACGGGGACCAGCAATCCCTGGTTACGCTTGACCACCGCTGGAGCGACTGTGCTGCCCAATCCGGTTATAAACTTCACGAAGAAACTCCGTTTCGACATCTATACCGACAAATCGTTGAAGCTTGCTTTTGCTGCCCGCGAAACGACCAACGCCGTCGGGGCAGCCATCGGTTCTGATGGTGGAACGTCGGGTGTTCTCGAATTTGTTGGGGTCAATTCAGGTGCTACCCAGCCGAGCCCGCTTCGTATCATTACAGCGGGCGCCTGGTCGACGGTCACATTCAATATTCCAGCAGAGCCAGCCGCTAGCTTTAATGCAGGTAATGGCGTGGTTGGAACCGCATCAGGCCTTGGAGTCTTGGAGAATCTGGCCATTGTTCCGAATGGTCAATTCGGTGAATACAATGTCTATCTGGATAACTTTGCTGTCGCCCAGCCGAAGACGTTGACCTATAGCCTTGATCCTGGCGCGCCGAGCGGAGCAAGCGTTCATCCGGTAACGGGCATTTTCATCTGGACTCCCACGGAAGCGCAGGGTCCAGGGAGCTATCCGATCACAATCCGAGTTTCAGATAATCAAGTGCCCGCCCAGAGTGCTGCTCGCACCTTCACGGTTACGGTTGCTGAAACAAACTCAGCACCGACCCTATCTTCCGTTCTCAGTCGCACTGTGCATGTCGGGAACAGCGTTGTGATCACCAACAGCGCCTCCGATTCAGATCTTCCGAGTAACTCCTTAACCTTCAGCCTGGACCCCGGAGCACCGACTGGCTCGGGTGTTGATTCTGCGAGCGGAGTGTTCTCGTGGATGCCGGGAGACCCGTTTGTCGGAACGACCAACAGCATCACTGTGCGAGTAACGGATAGTGGGTCACCACAACTCAGTGCCACTGCATCGTTCAACGTCGCGGTGATTGCTCGACCGGTGTTGCAATCTGTCCTGTTGAGTGGTGGAAATGTGAATCTGGCGTGGAGCACGATTGCCGGAAGGAGCTACAAGCTCCAATACAAGGCCACCCTCAACGATCTGGAGTGGAGCGATGTCGCGACGGTGTTTGCTGCAGGCACCACGGCCACCTATTCCGAGCCAGTCGGAAACGGGCAGCGTTACTATCGGATCATCGCGCAGGATTAAAGAAGGGACTGCGCGTTGAATCGCTGCATGAGCGAAACAGGACCACGCGGAAATCAGTCGTGTACACAAAAAAGGGGAGAATCCAAATGGATCCTCCCCGTGAAAAACTCGCTAAAAATTAATAGCGACGTTGTGATGAATTACGATCACGGAAACCGCCACCGCCGCCGCCGCCACCACCGCCGCCCGGAGGACGGTCTTCGCGCGGACGCGCTTCGTTGACTGTGAGGGCGCGACCATCGAGATTGGAGCCATTCAAGGCATTGATTGCTGCTTCAGCTTCGTCGCCGTTTGACATTGTGACGAATCCGAAACCGCGAGGACGACCGGTCATACGGTCTGTCATGAGGTTAGCTTCGACTACGGTACCATGGGCTGCAAAAGCGTCTTGCAGGTCGTTTTCTGTGGTGTTGAAGGAAAGGTTTCCAACAAATATTTTCTTACTCATACTATTTTAATAACTAGAAGACTGCTGAAGAAGAGAAGTGTTCCCGACCTTCGGGTTTCAAACCATCCACTGAATGACTCCAAGTGACGATCTACCAATTCTGAACTCTAACGGGTTCTAATGTGCTGATACCCTCGTTGCACTACTCCCTTTAAGCAACCTATATCTTCGTTTCTTTTTCGCCCCTGAAATTCTGTCGGGAAGAGGCAAATGGATAGGGTCCTTTTTTGCGCCGTTGGTCATTTCGCCGACTCCAGTCTCGTTGCTTTCTCCCATTGTCTGCACTCGGGCACGGCGTAAATTGATTCTTAATGAGCTTGATCGAATACAGGGATGCTCTCTCGCTACTGATGTTAATCCCCTTGGGGATCGTGATTGGAGCTTCCGTCCTGTTTATCCTCGCAGCCAGCCGTTGGGCCCGGGAAAGCAAACTGCGCAACCAACTCGGACAATTCGACCTCACCTCCACACGCAACGTTCCTCAACCCCGACCAAAACATTTCCTGGTGGAACGCCCTTCTTTATGGCTCGCCATTCGTGGGACCGACCTCCGAAAGGTGCAGGCCGCGTTGGGATTGCATGACCCCGTCTACTGTTCATGGGAAGATGGATTAATCGAGTCGCGTGACCATAAGCTTTTCATCTCTCCCCCAATTGCTGGCTGGATCCTTGTCATGGGAGTGGACCTTCCTGAACCGGGTGATGACGTGGATGAATGCTTTCACTTCCTCACTGCTCTGAGTCGTAAAGTCGGGCATGTGCATTACTTTTGCGCCAACCGTGCATTGAACCATCATGCCTGGGCGATCCTCGACAGAGGCCAGGTTTTTCGCGCCTACGCCTGGGCTGGTCAAACCCTCTGGAACCAGGGGCCGATTACCGCCGCCGAGCGCGAGCTGGGCTTGGCCTGCTTTGATTACTCCATGAGGGTTGATTTCGCGCAGCGGGAGGTTGTGAGTGGTAACACGGAGAAAGTGAATGCACTCGCCGGCCGTTGGAGTATTGATCCAGCGGCCATCGCCGAAACGACCTGGGTTAAGGGACAGGGAATTGTGGGCAGCTTCTCTCCACCGAAACTGCATTGAGGTAAGCGCCGTCTTGAAATAGCTTTCGCTTATGGCGCGAGCTGTCTGTCCAAATTGCGGGGCTGATTTACCGAAGAAGGCCAAAGCGTGTCCGGAATGCGGATCCGATGATCAGACCGGTTGGTCTGAAGAGGCCGGCACCGGTGGTTTAGACTTGCCCGGTGAAGATTTTGATTACGATGAGTTCGTTCAGGAGGAGTTTGGTAATAAAAATACAATGAAAGATATTAAGCCTCGCGGGGTACATTGGGTGTGGTGGTTAACCGGGGTCGCGCTGCTTGCGGGCATTGCCTACATGGTCTTCGGACGTTTCTTTTAAACGGCTTTCCTCCCAACAAAAAAGCACAGAACTATGTTCTGTGCTTTCGTGCAAATTAAGGGTGATCGGTTAAGCCGCCTTCTCGTCCTTCAACGCCTCCGTCGCCATGTCCTGCTCGTGCTTTACGCGCGCGGCTTCGATGTCGTAATTATCGTTGTCGGGATGCTCCGGATTCAACGGAGAAATATCGCGCAACCGTTTGATGATCGGGGGCAGATGCTTCAAAAGGTAATCAACATCTTCGTTCGTGTTGTAGATGCCAAGGCTGAAGCGAACGCAGCCGCGGGCGCGCATGGGACTCAAGCCCATTGCGGTTAAAACGTGAGAAGGATCCAGCGAACCAGTGGTGCAGGCAGAACCACTCGAAGCGCAAATGCCCTTCCCATCCAGCAGTAGCAGGATCGCTTCCGCCTCAACGAATTCGAAAGCAATGTTCGTGGTGTTTGGAAGGCGGCTACTCTTGGAACCGTTGCGGATCGTGTTCGGAATGCTGGAAAGAATGGTATTTTCCAGGCGATCACGCAAAGCGCGAACGCGAGTGTTTTCTTCGTCCAACTTTTCCATCGCGAGTTCAGCCGCGCGACCAAAGGCCACAATGTTCGCGACGTTTTCCGTACCGCCGCGTTTACCACGTTCCTGGTGACCGCCAATGACGAAAGGCTGGAATTTCGTGCGACGTTTTACGTACAGGCAACCGATGCCCTTTGGTGCATGCAGTTTATGGGCGGACAACGAAAGGAAATCGCACCCGAGATTCTTCACATCCAATTTGATCTTGCCCGGAGTCTGCACAGCATCGGTATGAAATAAGACTCCCTTGCTCCGGCAGATTGCGGCGATCTCTTCGATGGGGAAAATGACTCCGGTCTCGTTATTCGCATACATCACCGAGACAATTGCGGTGTCCGGGCGGATGGAACGTTCCACCAAATGGATGTCGAGAGAACCATCTGGTTCCACCGGCAGAAAGGTGACTTCGTAACCTTGTTTCCTAAGGTATTCGCCAAAGTTCATATTGGCGGAATGTTCGACCGCCGTCGTGATGACGTGCTTTTTCTTTGGATTGGTGACCAGCGCACTGTGGATCGCAGCGTTGTTGCTTTCCGTGCCGCAGCTTGTGAAAACGATCTCTTTCGGATCAGCATTAAGCAGGGCGGCTACCTGTTGGCGGGCCTTTTCGACATGCCCATGCACCTGCGCTCCGAAACCGTAGGCGCTGGAAGGATTACCCCAAAGTTCAGTGAGGAAAGGTTGCATTGCCGTGAAAACCTCAGGCGCAATGCGGGTCGTGGCGTTATTGTCGAAATAGTAAACTTTCCGGTCGCTGCTCATATATAAAAATCCTGCTTACTGTAAGCTTCGGCAGATTGATGGGCAAGTGTCATTAAAACTTCCCCACGGAGCCGGGGACAGCCTGTTCCCCGAAACACCATGCGGAGCCGTAAAAAGGGGCAAACGTCCCTCCACTCATAGGAAATAATCGGAAGATGCACCCTTGCTGTTGCTGTGGATTCGGGGAAAATCCACCTGCGTGGAGAACGACAGACCAGAGAAAGACCCAAACCCAGTCGGCGAGGCAACAGTCCAACAACCCCATTCCTTTCAAAAGAAAGCACTGCTGTTCAAGACCCTCGCCATCCTTTGGGTTGTGCCGTCACTTACCTCCCTTTTTGTTCTGGCTTACCAATTTCCGAAAGCCCCTGGAGTCCTCGAAACGCTTCGTTCGATTCGGCTCGAACAATGGTTATCGCTGATCCTTCTTCTCCTGCATCCACTGTTCATCTACCTGGCGGGGCATTATCGCAAAACCGAACTACCTACCGAAGTAGTGGAGGAATTGAAAGCGGACGAACCAGATCCCGGATCATTGTGAAAACTCGAACCAAGATGTTCATCTTATGCGGACTCTTCCTAATGGGAGTCTTGGTTTTTTGTTACTTTTGGAACAAACGGCCCCAAGGTGAAATGGCTGTGAAATTTTTGGGGTATACCAATGATAGCCAGGGGTTTTGGGCTTTGTTCGAAATAACTAACGGACTCGCCACAGCCGTGGTCATCAATAAAGAAACGGTAACGTTTGAAGGGACGAACGGATTGGCTAGTTCGTATGTGGTTAAAAGTACAGGGATTCTGGACCCCTTATCGAGAGGTATTGTGCGAAAGTCCGTAGAAACAACGAATGGCATCTCCAGTCTGCAACTAAACTGCACCTTGTTCGAACCAGTTTCCCGTTTCCAGTTAAGAACCTTTTACTTATTGAAATGGTTTAGCGAAGAAATCGTCGTTTATTGGCCTGAAGAATCGTTGGTAGTAAATAGCCATTAGCCCGGAAGCCAGTTGGTCATCTGAAGACTGGTTATTCTATTATTTGCTTCGTTGTCGAGTCGGACACACACTGTCCGAATGAAATTTGGCGCACATATGTCGACGGGGGGTGGGGTTTGGAAAGCTCTGGAACGCGGGGCCAGTATTAATTGCGAGATCGTCCAAATCTTCGTGAAAAACAACATGCAATGGTTTGGCAAACCGCATGCCCCGAACGACATCGCCCAATACGCTAACGAACTCGCCAAACAAAAGTTCTCCTGTGTATTTGGTCACACCGGCTACTTGATCAATCTCGGTGCCCAGGCTTCCGATAATCGCGACAAGTCGTTGAAGTCGCTCATTCAGGAAATCAACTTTGCCACCGACCTTGGCGTGCCGTTTCTGGTGATGCATCCGGGGGCGCACCTCGGATCGGGAGAAGAAAGCTGCGTCAAACAGATCATCAGCGGATTGGATGAGGTGTTCGAAGCGACCAAAGGTTCACCTGTGAAAGTGGCGTTGGAAAATACGGCCGGGCAGGGGAGTTGCCTTGGGCACAAGATCGCCCACCTCGCCGCTGTGTTCGATGGCGTAAAGAATCCCGAGCGTCTCGGTGTTTGTTTGGATACGGCGCATTTCTTTGAAGCGGGATACGATATTCGCACTCCGAAAGGTTGGGATGCCGCCATCAAGGAAGTGGAGTCGCTCATTGGTCTCAAGAAGATCCTCGCCTTTCACCTCAACGATTCGAAAACCGATCTTAACTCCCGGGTGGATCGTCATGAGCACATCGGCAAAGGAAAGATCGGCAAGGAAGCCTTCCGCCATATCGTGAACGATCCTCGTTTCAAGAATCATCCCGGGTGCCTCGAAACCCCGAAGGAAAAGGAAATGCTCGAAGACATCGAGAACCTGGCGGTGTTGCGATCGTTGGTGGAGAAATGATTGAAGGCCAACGAGCTTTGAATTTTGTGCAAACTCTGATGCAGAAGGCATCAAAGCTGGTAGCCGGTGGTTGAGCGGCGCGATACCACCGGACCCCGCGGCGTCACAAACCGAAGGCACCCCGGCAGGGGTGCCACGACGCACGCCATTTGGGTTGATGTGGCACCCCTCCAGGGGTGCGGAGAATTTTGTGCGTTCGCTCCCGGTGGTGTCGCTTTGCTCAACCACCGGCTACAGGCTGACATCCCTGCGGGATGGCGGCAGGGGATGCGCAAATCTTTCATCGACCGGGGAGCGGGGGACAGCTCGTCCCACGTAGCTTGGCTTCGTCAGGCGATAAAACTTCAAAAATGCCGCCGCCTTGGGCCATTCCCGTTGCGGACACGTCATGCCATTCTAGGGAGGAGCCGTCCTCAGCTCCGGGGGATTTCCGATATCACACGGGATCTGTCTTCCTAGAAACGGGCTCGATTTGATTCCTGCGGAGGGGCATGTCTTTGGATGCGTCTTATGATGCTGAGATTGCAACAGGCTATGTATCTGGAAACTATGTTGATGCTGGAACTACGGCATATCTTGTTCTTGGAAACGATCATGAATTGGTTACTACAGCAAGGTATGTTCCTGAAACACACCCTGAAACGGAGACCGCATGGTAGTATGTACCTGGGAACCATGATGCAGCAGAAGCTACTATGAGATGGGAGCCAGAAACAGCATATGGCGCGGGTTCAACATAGGCCAGAGAACTGAAAACATCCCCCTTGTGGTTATGATTTGGCGGGAAGATTTACGAAATTCTGGAAAAATGGTTGGCGGGAGGGGTGTTTTTTCCTTTTTCCTCATCTTTTAGACATCAAAAACAACTTTTTTTCACGTTTGTAACCCATTCGTGTGCAGCGACATGCGCTGACGGAGGGGGGAGGCCAGCGATTGATACCAATGATTGGCCTATGCGCGCCTTCTTCTGTTGTGTCATAAACGGGGTGTCGATTTGGGAGCGGTAGACCGCCGGGGGTGTTCCATGAATAACACGCCTTGGTTGCGATGATTCTGCGACCGTTTTTCGGCCAAATTACGAAACTGTATGAAACAGAAAGCTTTGCGGACGGTGGCGACGTTGATTTCCGGTGCAGCGAATGTGCGGGCGGGCGCGGCGGTGCATGGGGCGTCGCTGGGTTTGGTGGTGGGGTCCAAGGCGTTGATGGATGCGGATTTGGAGCCGTTGAAGCTGGCGGTGAACGCGCACTTGTCGGCGTTTGGTGAATTGCGCAAACGGCGGACGGCTAGTGCGCCTGAGAAGGCGATGAGTTGGTGCGGTGAGAGTCCGCATCCTTGCGGCGAAGAGTCGTGAGGTATTGAACCGTAACTGCGTCGCAGCAATGCGGGGTGGAGAGCA
>JBKJKE010000100.1:0-3478 GCA_046597605.1 Limisphaerales bacterium
GTGCTTCTGCTCCGATGATACCGGTCTGCCATTGACCCGAGTCCTTGCGAGGCAGGAACTGGGTGCCGGAAAACTGTCAGCGGTCACCCAAAGTGCACCACCTGTGGTCACTTCAAAGTGCACCACCCTTTTGGGACAAAACCAGCTCTTAGGTGCCGCGATTGAGGGGCAACTGAGGGCATGTCCAATGTCCTTAAAATGCCCCTTCAGAACAGCATCCGGAATCTTGCGGCCCATGGCTGGTCGGTTCGTCGTATCGCGCGTGAACTCGGTGTGAATCGCAGGACGGTGGCGCGGTGTGTGAGGGCGGGTTCAAAGTGCACCACGGATGTGACCGCCGGCCCGGAGCCCGTGTCCGGCTCGGCTATTGCGGCAAAATGCACCACCCCCGATCCCGAAGTGACCACCGGCTCCGGGTGCCTGACGGAACCGGCTGATCCCGCGCCTGATTCAAAGTGCACCACTCCGGATCCCAAAGTGACCACCGGCTCCGACCCGGAAAATCCGCCGCCCGCGATACCATCTTCGGCGGTTCCCGCGACAGCATCGCGCAGCAAATGCGAGGCCTTCCGGGAGGTCATTGTTCCGCTCTTTGAGAAGGGGCTTACCGCGCAGCGCATTCATCAGGACCTGCGCCTGGAGCATGCGTTTAGCGGTGCCTATCAATCCGTGAAGCGCTTCCTGGCAGGATTGCGGGCCGCGGCTCCGGTGCCCGTGCATCGCGTGGAGGCGCAGCCGGGAGAGGAAATGCAGGTGGACTTCGGGCTGGGCGCACCGGTCGTCGGGGAAGAGGGCACATTACGCCGCACATGGGTCTTCCGGTCCGTCCTGAGCCACTCCCGCAAGGGCTACAGTGAATCGGTTTTTCGCCAGGACACCGAGAGCTTCCTGCGCGTGATCGAAAACGCCCTGCGGCATTATGGCGGCGTGCCGCTGATCCTCAATCTGGACAACCTCAAAGCCGCCGTCCTCAAGCCCCACTGGGTGGACCCGGAACTCAACCCGAAGATCGTCGCCTTCTGCCGGCATTACGGCATTCACCTGCTGCCCTGCCGCCCCCGCAGCCCGCAGCACAAGGGCAAGGTGGAGCGGGGCATCGCCTATGTGAAGAGCAACGCCCTCAAAGGCCTGCGCTTCACCAGCCTCGCCGCGCAAAATGCTCATCTCACCGCGTGGGAAAAAAACGTGGCCGACACCCGGCTCCACGGCACCACGCGGCGACAGGTCGCCAGCGCCTTTGAGTTGGAAAAACCCCACCTCCAGCCGCTGCCTGCCGGGCTCTTTGTCAGCTACCGCGAGTCGCTCCGGCGGGTCGCCCGCGACAGCAGCGTGCAAGTGGACCGGGCCTACTATCAAGTCCCTCTGGAATACATCGGACGCGACGTTTGGGTGCAGATTGAGAGCCGCAGCGTGCGCCTCTTCAACCAGCGCCGGGAACTCATCGCCAGCCACGTCCTGCTGCCCCCCGGCCGCTTCAGCAGCGTGCAGGGAGTCGGCGGATTTGACAGCAAAGGCATCGGTGCGCGCCAGGCCGCAGAGCAGTGGCTCCAGCTGGCCGGCAAATACGGCCCCCATGCCAAAGCGTGGTCCGAAGCGCTCTGGAGCGCCCGCGGCATCGAAGGCGTGCGCAGCCTCATGGGCCTGGCCGGACTCGGACGCAACCACAGCAGCCGCGCCATCGAAGAAGCCTGCGCCAGCGCCCTCAACCTTGGCGCCCACCGCCTCCGCGACATCCAGAGCATCCTCAAACAAGGCGCCGCCGCCACTCCCTGCCAGGAACTGCTCCCATGGCCGGCCGGGCCGCCGGACCCTGCCACCACACCCTGCGAGCCGGCAGCCAACCCGGTCACCTCCACCCCGTCACTATCAAAAATGAACCCTGCAAACCCATCTTCCCTAACGAAACCAAACGTCATCCGCGACCTCCAAACCTACAGCCGGTTTATCCACACCCGCACCGCCACCGGCGCGCCCTGATGCCACTGGCCACCAGCCACCAGCCACCAGCCACCAGCCACCAGCCTAACCAAAAATCCAAAACCCCATGCACCTAACCAGCCTCAAAACCCAGGCCCGGCAACTGCGCCTCTCCGGCCTGAGTGAAAACCTCGAACTGCGCCTCCACGAAGCCGCGACCCATCAACTCCCCCACGCCCAGTTCCTCGAACTCCTCTTCCAGGACGAACTTAACATCCGCCACAGCCGCACCCTCCATCGACGCAGCCAGCAAGCCAGCTTCCGCGAACAACGCAGCCTCGAGACCTTCGACTTCAGCTTCCAGCCCAGCGTCTCCCGCAGCCGGATCTACGCGCTGGCCACCAGCCAGTATATCCGGGAGCACCGCGACATCCTCTTCATCGGCCCCCCCGGAGTCGGCAAAAGCCACCTCGCCCAGGCCCTCGGGCGCGAAGCCATCAAAGCCGGTTACACCAGTCTCTACCGCTCCGTCTTCGACCTCGCGCGCGACCTCGCCGATACCAGCCACCAGCCCGCCGAACGCGACAAAGCCCTCCAGCGCTACCTGCGCACCGACCTGCTCATCCTCGACGACATGGGCATGAAAACCCTCAGTCACCAGGCCACCGAACACCTCCTGGAGATCATCATGCGCCGCTACGAAGTGCGCTCCACCATCCTGACCTCCAACCGCCCCGTCGACCAGTGGGGCGCGCTGCTCGGAGACCAGCCCACCGCCACCGCCATCCTCGACCGCATCCTGCACCGCGCCGAAATCATCCACATCACCGGACGCAGCCACCGCCTCCAGCAAGCCGTCGAACAAAGCACCGGCCCCACCCCGCCACCCGCCGCCACAGAACCCCCGCCCACAACCAAACGCACAAAGCCAGTGAAAGGCGCGCCGCCCGCGTGAGCCACGAAAATCGTCCCCGGCAGCCGTGGCACCCGGAGGCACCATTGGGGGCCAGCCCCCAAACCCCCGGAGTTTATCGCTTTGGATCACCATTGAGTGGAATGGCAGGCGGTGCCGCCAAACGGTGAAAAACCCACTCCCGTCAGGACGAAAGATCCCGACGGGAGCATGGGTGGACTCAACCGGCGAGCCCGGCAGCCGCTCAGGTCGCTCTCCAGCGTTGCCCTATCCTGCTGCCCGGCAGAACTGCCCTGAACCACGAATCGACACCCTGCCAGCAGGAAGATGTTCCCACCCTTGCAAAACTCACCCGCCCCACCCATCAATTAAGCCCCAGGGGGTGGTGCACTTTGAAGTGACCACGAGTGGTGCATTTTGAAGTGACCGCTGACAATGTCCGGATCGCATATGGCGCAGATGGCCGGGATATCATCGTGGTCCGCCAATCGATGGGGCTGGAAATCTACGAAGCCGACGGGCGACCCGACGGTCAGCGGCCACATGGGATGGAGTCGGCGCAGGACTTTCAAATCACGCGATTCGCCGCCGCGAAAAGAGCCGGCACCGAGTCCGGCGGCGCAACTTTTTTTCTGTAAATTGGTCAGG
>JBKJKE010000131.1:0-13010 GCA_046597605.1 Limisphaerales bacterium
AACAAGCGGCCAGCGCTCAGCGATGAGCCCATCAACTGGAAAGCCGGATGCGGGAAACCCGCCAGTCCGGTTTGGAGGGAGGGGCGAAGTTCAATACTTCGTTCCTACCCCTATCCTTGATCACTTCGTTTTCTTCGGCTTGAGTTCTTTGATCCGGATGTTCCGGAATTCCACGTAATCGCCATGGCCGAGGAAGCCGATGTAGCCGCTGTCGCGAAGGATGCCCGGGTGTTGCTTCAGGATGTTGGGATCCGTGATCGTGCTTAGGTCTGTGTCCAGGATGGTTTGCCCATTCAGCACGACCTTTATCTTTTTTCCGTCAGCTGTGATTTCCTGGGCGTTCCATTCTCCGACCGGTTTTTGCGCGCCTGTTTTAGACGGAACCACTCCGTAGAGAGATCCGTGCATCTGGAATGGCTGTAATTCTCCGTATTTTTTCGTCGTGTCGTCGAGGACCTGAAGTTCCATTCCCTGATAAGCGGCATCGCCATCGATTGGAGCGCGGATACCGATACCATTGTTGGAGCCGGGCTCTAGTCGAAACTCGAAACGAAGGATGAAGTTGGTATATTGGTTTGTTGTAAAAAGGTTCCCGCCGAGTCCTTTCAGGCAGGCGATTGCTCCGTTGGTTACTGCATAACCACCATTCTTGTTGAGGTCCTGCCAGCCGTTCAAAGTCTTACCGTCAAAAAGGGAAACAAAGCCACGTTCTGGCTTCGCCTCGGCAGCGGAGTGGATCAACAAAATGGCGAGGGGAAGAACAAGGAGTCGTTTCAACAACATAAACGCAGTCTGAAGAAGCATAGTTTTCTCTGTCAAAAGAATTCCCTTGCCGGGACACTCCTTGAATCAGGCTGTCAGGATAATTTATGATTTTGAGTTCCCGGAAACCGAAAGGCTTGCGAGGCATCAAAACACATCGGGCAAGTGAGTCAATTTGGCTCGTTTCGCAGTTTACACTCCCAAACCGGCTCATTTTGACGATTTTTGGCGTGTAAGGCCTCTCTGCAAGCCCTGCAACGGGACCATGCAGGTTTTTTGGAGGCTCTGCAGGCCCTGCGATGAGGCCGCGCAAGTCCCTGATGGACTTCCGAATCGTTCGGAAGCTCATATTCCTGATAGGAAACTTTCGGAAAGCCCTGAAGAGGCCAAATATCTTAGTCGGCCCTTCTGCTCTTAGAATCTGCGGCGACGAGTAGACTCCGTTTCCGCATGGCTGCTTTGATATCTGTTCCGGCGGTGCCCCGGTCATCGATGTAATCGGCTTCCCAGTAGAGGATCTGTTTAGCGGCGGTCTTGTCTGCTATGGCAAACGTTTGTTCGGCGTGGGCGACACTCGATGGCACCCAGGCGAAGTTCCAGACATTCACTTTGTTTTCTGTTTCCTTCTGCAAAGCGCGCGCGGCGAGTTCCGCAGTTCCGCCATCTCGATAGTAGCCGGCGGCAACCACCCCATCGATAAGTCCTTCACGTGCCCAGGTAGGCAGGTCGAGCAACAAGCCGCGCAGGTTGCCATCGATCTTGTTCATTTCACCGCGGTAATGCCAGGGATGGCCAACCATGACCGAGAGCGGAATCTTGCGTTTCTGTTTACGCAGTAGTTTCCGAGCATCCCGCATGAATTCGGTTTGGGGCTCGGCACGGAGACGCACCCACTCCGGGTCTCCGTTTGGGGTATCCTTCGGGCCTTTTTGAAACGTGCCTTGTACTTTTGAGTCAGCGGCTTCTCGTATCCGGAATCGGCAACACCTTCTGCGTCGGTCTGGGGATTGTCCCGCACGTCACCGGTTCGAATCCAATCCAGGAATATTCCGTTGATGTCGTAACCCGCGAGAAGTTCTTTGAGTAACGCGAGCTTGTATTTACGAACCTCGGGAAAAGCGAAACTCAATTGGGAGTAATACGGTTCGCCGTTTCTTTTGATCCAACGGAACTCAGGATGCTTTTTGGTGAACTCGCTTTGCAATCCCCAGCCGTGGTCGTCTTCGTTGATGGTGACCCAGGCGTGGATCTGGAGGCCAATGCTGTGTCCATAGCGAACGGCCTCGGCCAGCGTATCGAATTCCGCATAGTTCAAGGCATCGAATTTTGCCAGGAGCGTGCGACGTTGTTCTTCGGTTTGAGGGAAGTAACGTTTGAAAAGAGCTTTGTCGGCGTCGGTCTGTGGATTCCAGAAACTATCTTCGTCCCACTTGCCCATGGGACGCATTAGTTTGCTGTTGTATAATGAGCGCCCTCCATCCGTCACCCGCCAGAATACGTTGCTCCAGCCGCTTGCCTTGCATTGATCGAGCATGTGTTTCACACCCGGCGCTCCCCAGGGGATGTTGGGCTTCAGCATCCAATCCGAATGGGTGAGGGGAGAGCTTAAGACGAATTTCTTTGGTGCAGGGGCGCCGACTGTCTCGGCCAAAACAGGAATTGCGTAGGACAACGCTGCACCGGTCAGAAGTGTGTTTTTTAAGAAATCGCGTCGCGTGGAGTCTTGGCGTTGCACCGCACTGGTGTAACTGCGACCACAAGTATTCGGCGAGTGAAAATGTTCCTCTCGCCACCGATGCTGCGTTTACACGTGTCCCGGCATAGAGCAGGGACACGTGTCGGCCTGAGACTATTCAGCCTCTTTGTAGATCACGTCGATGGCTAAACCGGCGGCGAGCAGCAGGGTGGCTGCGACCGGGCTGGAGCCATTCAGGTCCGTGAGGGAGATCATGTAGTTATCGGCTGAGGTGAAGAGCTCTTTGCCGAGACCCGCCCACTTCTTGGAGACAGAGCCGATTTCTTTGCCGTTTTTTCCAATGAATTTAAAATCCCAACCTTTCCAATTTCCTTTGACCTCTGCGATCTGCTGGTTCTGGTTGTCATAAACATAGAACCCGCCCCCGATGGAAAGGAGTTTGCTCTTGAAATAGCCAATTTGCTGGCCCCCGGTGACGACCTTCACTTTGGAACGAAGGATAGTGAAGCCGCGGTGGATTGAAGCTACGGGCGGCATCCCTTCCTGGTCATAAATATTCACGGTCGTCGGCATCAGTTGCTTCTTGACCACGAGTCTTAACCATTTGGCCCAGGCGGGCGGTTCTTCTTTTGCTATGCCGATGGTTTGTCCGGTAACAGGATCGAGAATATCGAAAACATCTGTGAGCTTGAGAAAGCCGGTGCGTTCTTTGACGAAGAACGAGGTGCGATCGAGCAGGGCACCGCTGCTGGCGGCATATTGTGCAACGGGCGGAGCCGGTGGAGCTGCCAGCGTGGCAGAAGCGCCTACGGTTTGAAGGCGATTTCCGGGCATGGCGGGCGCGCCGACCATTTGGGCTGGGGGCAAATGTTGGGCGATATAGGCGTTGGCCAACGGTGTTCCGTCCATTTTGCAGGAGGGGCATTGGACCATCACTGGCATGCGTCGGTTTACAGGTTCTGCGTCGAAGGCGTAACGTGTCCCGCAGGCACATTGAATTTTAATTTCCATAGAAGGAGCTGTTTTTTGGAGTTCCGGGGCCGAGTTAAGCAGCAACTTATGGGATGTAAACCATTTTGATTAAGTTCAGTTCATCCACAAGGTTTTGATAAAATGGGTATTAGAAAGGAGGAAAATTGCTCGAAAAGCCTCCGGAGGGATGTTACGTAGGAAGAGTCAGTCGCGGTCATGACCAGTCGCCCACAGTGGCAAATATGCAACGTTTTACCTGTAACATCAGTAAACAACGAGTTCGCAGCAAAGAGCTGCGACAAATGGGCGAACTCACCCTTCGCACCAATCTTGAGATCCGTGGGGATTATCGAATGGGCCCCGTGCCGGTTTCTGTAACCTACGAGGCCTCCTTCATTCCTGATGAGCAGCATTGGGAGCGGGACGACGAAAACCCAGAGGAACGATACCCGGTAAATTACTCCAGACAGTTCAGCACCGCCACGGAACGAGAGTCTCATTGCGCTACATTTTACGAGATCGTTCCCTCCGCCCCGGTCGACTCTGCCCAGTAAGGAGCAGCACCCAATTCACCAGACGAGTTGCTTGCGCCCGTCGCCTTTGTTGGACAACATCTGTTTGTTCAACTTGTGAGTCGTCGCATCGCAATTTTGTTTCAGTTTTTCTTGCTGGTGCTTGCGCAACCAGTGCAAGTCGATGCAGAGCCTGCTCATTTACAACAGTTCCTCAACGGCTATTGCGTGAAGTGTCACGGCCCGGAGAAACCGAAGGCCGATCTGAACCTGACTGTTCTCAGCGAGGGTAAGGTGCTTATTCGAGAAGCGAAGCTTTGGGAGAACGTGGTCAAACAGGTGAACGAGCGGGAAATGCCTCCTAAGAATAAGCCGCAACCGCCAGAGGAGGAACGAGAAAAATTTGTTACTGCCCTTACCGATTTACTGGCCAATCCTGATCCGTCCCTTATCCCGCCTGACCCTGGAGGCAAGCCACTCCATCGTCTTAATCATGAAGAATACGAGAATACCATCCGCGACCTTTTCGGAGTGGAATTCAAAGCGGCTCAACGGTTCCCGGCAGATGGCAGCGGTGGCGGCGGTTTCGATAACAACGCTGGCACTTTGTTTGTCCCGCCGTTGCTGTTTGAAAAATATCTCTTGGCGGCCGAGGAGATTCTAGAGAAGACGGCCCCGTCCACGCTCTTTATCGCAAAACCTGGAATGTTCACGAGCTCCTCCAATGCCGCGGAAAAGATCCTGAAATACTTTGCAGCACGTGTGTTTCGTCGTCCGGTGGGTCGATCAGAACTCACTGGATTTCTTCAAGTTTACCAGAAGGCGGTGGGCGGAAAAACGACTCACGAAGAAGCCGTCAAACTGGCGCTCCGGGGGGTGTTGGTTTCACCGTATTTCATTTTCCGGATCGAAGGTGAGCCGGAAGGAGGAGAACCAAAACGGATCAACGATTACGAATTGGCTGCACGCCTTTCCTATTTTCTTTGGTCATCCATGCCGGACGAAGAGTTGAGGCGGTTGGCGGCGCAGAAACGACTTCATGAACCTGGCGTCCTGACAAAGCAAGTGCGTCGCATGGTGGCTGATCCGAAGGCCCGGGATTTTTCAGAGAGTTTCGTTGGGCAGTGGCTGAATATTCGTAATCTACACACCAGCGCCAAACCTGATCCGAAGAAGTTTCCGGAATATTCGGAAAAAACGCGGGACGGGATATACCGGGAGCCAGTTGAACTGTTTCACTTCCTGCTGACTGAAAATAAGAGCCTGCTCGATTTGCTCAGCGCGGATTACGCGATTTTAAACGAGGAAGTGGCAAAGATCTATGGTTTGGAAAAGGTTAAAGGGGAAAGTTTTCGGAAAGTGTCATTGAACGATCCCAACCGGGGAGGCGTGCTGACAATGCCAGCTGTGCTGACGCTCACCTCCTATCCGTTGCGAACCAGTCCGGTGCTGCGGGGGAAATGGATTCTTGAAGAAATCATCGGAACACCGCCCCCACCGCCTCCGCCGATTGTGGCATCGTTACCGCCGGACGATCGGGCCAAGAACGGTTTGACGCTCCGACAACGGCTGGAAAAGCATCGGGAGGATCCTACCTGCGCCAATTGTCACAAAAAGATGGATCCCCTCGGGTTTGCGCTCGAGAACTTTGATCCGATTGGACGTTGGCGGACGGAGATTGCCGGAGATCCGGTCGACGCGACAGGGGAGATGACGAACGGAGAAAAGATTTCGAGTCCAGCGGATCTGAAACGTGCCTTACTGGAGCGGAAAGAACAGTTCCTGCGCAACCTAACAGAGCGGATGCTGGCATATGCCCTGGGCCGAGGGCTTGAATACTACGACATACCAACCGTCAAAAAAATTACCGATTCGGTGGCCAAAAGTGATTTCAGCAGTCAAACTTTGATCCAGGAGATCGTGCAGAGTTATCCGTTTCAATTCCGGCGCGGAGAACAGTCTGAGCTCAGTCAAAAATGAAAAGCTGGCAAATATCTCGTCGTAAGATGCTCAAAGGAATGGGCGCGATGCTGGGATTGCCCTTGCTTGAGGCAATGACGCCCCTGGCGAGTCTTGCCGAAGGAAGGGGCACTTCCTCGATCGCGAAACCGCCCGTCCGAATGGCTTTTCTCTACATGGCCAACGGAATCAATCCCTGGCATTGGGTTCCGGAGGGGTTCGGACGCGGGTTTGAGCTTTCTCCCATCCTGAAGCCACTCAGCAATGTCAAAGACGAGCTCCTCGTGCTGAGTCATTTATGGAACAAGGGAGCGGACACGGGCGATGGTCATTACGCCAAGACTGGAAGTTTTCTGACGAGCACTGCGATTACCCGAACGACGGGCAGTAATTTGTGCGCCGGCCACGTTTCTGTAGACCAGATGGTTGCCAAACGGATCGGTCATTTCACCCGGTTGCCATCGCTTGAACTCGGTATCGAACCGATCTCAACCGGCGTTGATACAGCGGTCGGGTTTACACGTTTGTATGGTGGTCACATTTCATGGAGTACGCCTACCACTCCAATTGCCAAGGAAATCAATCCGCGGCAGGCCTTTGATCGCCTGTTCCGACAAGACCCCCAGTCTGGACCGCGCAATCTTGAAAATGACAGGAGCGTTTTGGATGCAGTGCGGGACGATGCCCGATCTTTGCAACGCAAGTTAGGGAAAACAGACCAGGGCAAGCTGGATGAATATTTCGAGGCGATTCGCGCGGTCGAGAAGCGGATGGAGTTTGATGCACGTCGCAAATCTGACGAGTATCGCTCAGACCCACTCGCGGAAAAGGAGATTATTAAACTCGGTGATCGGATTAGGAGTTACTATGAGGATCCGGCGGCGGCGAGCGAGAGAGGTATCAATCATACGGAGCATGTCCGTTTGATGCTGGATATTATGCTGCTGGGTTTTTGGACCGATTCCACCCGGGTATCCACCTTCATGTTCGGGAATGCGGTCAGCAGCAAAAACTTTTCTTTTCTGGAAGGCGTCGGAGGAAGCGGGAGCCATCACCAAATTTCTCATCACGAAAAGGATCCGATCAACCTTGAGTCGTACAAGCGGATTAACATCTGGCATATCGAGCAGTACGCCTACCTGCTCAACAAAATGAAAGGGATCCGGGAGGGGGAAGGCACCTTGCTGGATAATTCCATGATCCTTTTCGGCGCTGGGATGCGCGATGGCAACCAGCATAGTCCCCGGGATCTTCCCATAGTGCTGGCAGGGCGGGGCGGGGGGACAATCGCCAGCGGACGTCACGTGGTCTATCGACAGGATACTCCACTGAGTAATCTTTATGTCGGTATGCTGAACCGTATGGGGACTCCGGTAGAACGCTTCGCAGATAGCACGGGTGAGTTAGCTGGATTGAATGATCCTGATTTTCAGCGTCAAACAGGTTAGAAGGGTATCGGGTGCCATTGGCAGCTATGACCCGCCTTTAATCCGACTCGTTCATCCGTTCAATACACCGCTATTCGCCTGGACAAGATGGTTGACGTTGTCACTGCACCAGCGGTATCGAATGTCACAGGAATCAATGAGATTGAGCTGCGGGGCTACGATCTGCAAAGACTTCTTCCGCATTCAACGCGTTCCATGATCCTGCCAAATCGAGGTTTCCCTACAGAAGCTTTTCGCCGAAAGCCTATTGCGCGGCTTTGAAGAACAGCGCTTAATAAATTATGGCTGACGAACGAATTATCTTTAAGGGGCATCCCTCGATGGCAACCATCTTTGGCTCGCTGATGTTGTGCCTGCTGATCGCGATCGCGATTACGGTCGGCTTGTTCTACGGATGGGAACGTCTCGATTCCAACCTGCGATTGCCAGCACTCGGACTCTTTCTCCTTCCACTGCTTATTTTTCTCTTCAAGTGGATTTCCTTGAAGTTTCTGACTTATGAGATCACGACCGAACGGATCAAAGTCACCAAAGGTATTCTCTCCCGGCGCACGGATGAGTTGGAATTGTATCGAGTGAAAGACACCTCCCTCATCGAACCTTTTATGCTGCGAATGTTCGGCGTGGGAAATATCCAGGCAATCACGAATGATTCTGGAACTCCTCAGTTGGAACTAAAGGGAATTGCCGATGCAAAGAATATCAGGGAAAAGCTCCGGGAAAGCATTGAAGAATGTCGCGTGCGCAAGGGCGCTCGTGTGATGGAAATGGAATAAGTTACGCGAGGATCTCGCGGACCACATTGCCGTGAACGTCGGTGAGACGAAAATCCCTTCCCGCGTGACGAAAGGTCAGCTTCTCGTGATCGAAACCGAGGGCGTGTAGAATAGTCGCGTGCAGATCGTGGACATGGACCTTTTTCTCGGTAGCGGCAAATCCAAACTCATCTGTCGCGCCATGAACGTGGCCACCTTTTACCCCGCCGCCTGCCATCCACATCGTGAATCCGTGATTGTTATGATCCCGTCCATTGACCTTGCCAGCGTTCGCACCGGGAGTGGGTAGTTCGACAGTGGGCGTTCTTCCAAATTCCCCGCCCCAAATCACGAGCGTTTCGTCCAGCATTCCGCGTTGTTTTAAATCTTTAAGGAGGGCGCCGATCGGTTGATCGGACTCACGGCAAAGATTAATCATGTTGTCGCGGAGATCATCATGCGCATCCCACGGTTGTCCACCGCCGTGCCAGAGTTGCACGAAACGAACACCCCTTTCGAGAAGCCGACGTGCAATCAACATTTGGCGTCCGTGAACACCGCCGCCGTACATGGCGCGAATCGATTCAGGCTCTTTCGAAACATCAAAAGCGTCCGTGGCATCCATCTGCATCCGGTAAGCGAGTTCGAATGACTGGATGCGCGCTTCCAATTGCGGATCCTGCTGACGCGCTTTCGCATGACGTTGATTGAGCTGTTGCAACAGGTCCAATTGAGCGCGCTGTTCTTTCGGCGACGTAAAATTGTTCTGGATGTTCTCGATCAGTTTCTCGATCCGTTCGTGCTGGGTGTCGATGTAGGTCCCCTGGAATACGCCCGGAAGAAATCCGGACTGCCAGTTCTGCGACTCCTGAATCGGGTAGCCGAACGGGCACATGGAAACGAATCCAGGCAGATTCTGGTTCTCGCTGCCGAGACCGTAGGTCACCCACGAGCCGAGGGCAGGGCGGGGAAGACGCGCTTCGCCGCAATTCATCAACATCAGGGAAGGTTCATGATTCGGCACATCGGCGTGCATGGATCGAATCACACAGATGTCATCAATGCTGTCTCCGACGTTCTTGAATAGTTCACTAACCTCAATTCCACTCGTGCCCCGTTTCTCAAACTTGAATGGCGAAGGGAAGGCAGCTCCCGTTTTGCGTTCTGTCCTTAAATTCTCTACGGGCAACATCTTTCCTGCATAACGCTCCAAGGCGGGCTTGGGGTCAAAAGTGTCGAGATGCGAGGGTCCACCGTTAGCGAAGATATGAATCACCCGTTTCGCTCTACCTGCGAAGTGAGGTGCTTTAGGAAAAACGGGCGAAATTTCCGGGACGTTTGCCTGGGCGGAGATTCCCAAACCTCCGATGCTCCCCAACACCCCGGCCAGCCCGAGAGTGCCCATTCCCATTCCGCAGCGGTGCAGAAATTGGCGCCGGCTTAACGCCAGGTGCTCCAGGGATGGTTTATGGTTATTCATCGCTGACTGTGTTGACGATAAAGGACAAACCAAAATTCAGCCAACATTCGTTTTGACCCCGCCTGCCTGGCGTGAACGCTCTACCTCTTAAGGCGCACAAGTTGCTCCGTTTGCCCCATGTGGTAAGCTCGGGGCATGGCAACCGCTGAAGTGGGCTCGAACGATCGCAAATTACTGCGGATCATCGTCTGGGCGAGCACGTTCGCGGTCGCGGGATGCGTCGCCCTCATGTTTGGGTTCGACAACAATGGAGACGAATTTCGCTATCATTTCACCATCGGAAGCGTAGTCGCCTTTGCAGTCAGTATTCTGTTGATGATGTTTTTTTGGAAGCGGGTGTTTGCGCTGCTGGAACAACCCAAACGACTTTGGCGTTTCATCATCGCCTCTTGTGTTTTGGTGATCGTTCTCTTCATCGCCATGATCTTTCTCCCGCGATTCAGGTCCGTCGGCAATTATTCCAGTGATTTATTACAGGGTATGATCCTGGGGTTCCTTGCGGTAGCTGCGGTCTTCTACTTCGCCTGGAAAACAATGCAGCTGCTGGAAGGCACGGATAACAAGAATGACACCGGATCGAAGTGAATCAAAATTGATCGAACAGAATGTGATGTCCGGCGAGGTGATCACTCGACCCCGGCTTTCCGATGAACTCGGAAAAGTTATCTCTGCTTTTGGCGAAGGCCCCGTCTGCCTCCGGGATATCGTCAATGTCCTGCAAACGCGTGGGTATTTCCTGCTGTTGCTTCTACTTGCCCTGCCTTTTTGTACCCCTCTTCCTCTGCCTGGGGTATCAACGCCGTTTGGAGTGGTTATTTGCCTGATCGGATTTCGACTATCGCTGCGTCAGGAACCGTATCTCCCGAAGCGTTGGTTGGACCGGGTTCTCCCGCAACGATTTTTCCCCAAGGTGTTGGCCGCCAGTCGACGGGTTGTATTGGCTTTGGAATACCTGGTGAAACCGCGGATGACCTTCCTGATCGATAACAAAGCGATGCATCACCTTGGTGGCTTTTTGATTCTTTTTTCAGGGGTGTTGTTGTTGCTACCCATCCCCGTTCCTTTCACTAATATTTTCCCGGCCATCACCATCGTGCTTATTGCTGCCGCCATGTTGGAGCGCGATGGCCTCGCCCTGGTGGGAGGAATAGTCTGTTTTCTCCTGACCGTCGCCTTCTTCACCGCTTTGGTCCTGGGGGGGAAAGAGGTTTTCTCGGTGGTTTGGGAGTATGTCGCCGCGTGGTTTCGGTAGATATGTTCCTTATGGGGCGAGTGCTGAATCAGGCAATTCAGGCTGGCGGAAATCGTTCCTCTTCATTTCCCCTAATCCCTTCGTCCTATTCTTTTTTTCATTTCCGCTTGGCTGGTGATTTTTTCGATTTCTTATGGCTCGCTACAAGTGCATTTCCTCGTTGATGAACAGGGCGAGGGATACCTAACATCTCCAGATGTTCAATTTACGAGTGGTTCTGGCCGTGATCCTTTCGCTCAGTGCGCTGAATGGCCTGACTGTATCAGGCAAGGAAGCGCGCAAGCCGAACATTGTTTTCATGCTGGCGGATGATCTGGGATATGCGGATATCGGGCCATTTGGGCAAAAGAAGATTCGCACTCCCAACCTCGATCGCATGGCTGCGGAAGGAATGAAGTTTACCCAGCATTACTCCGGAAGCCCGGTTTGTGCGCCTTCACGGTGCGTGCTGATGACTGGGAAACATTCGGGGCACGCTTTTATTCGAAACAACCGTGAGTTGAAACCCGAGGGTCAATTCCCGATTCCGGAAGGGACCCAAACGATCACCCGGCTATTCCAACAAAACGGCTATGTCACCGGGGCGTTCGGTAAGTGGGGTTTGGGTGGCCCGGAAAGTTCTGGAGCTCCATTGCAGCAAGGAGTCGATCGGTTCTACGGCTACAATTGCCAACGCCTGGCCCACAATCTTTACCCAGCCTACCTGTGGGACAATGACCAAAAGGTGACCCTGAAAAACCCGGAGCCACTTTATAGTCAGCGCTTGGCGGCGGGAGCAGACTTACAGGATCCGACCAGTTACAAAGGGTTCATCGGCAAAGAATATGCACCCGATCTGTACACAGAACAGGCGCTGAAATTTATCCGCGACAACAAGGAACGTCCGTTCTTCCTCTATTATCCAACGATTGTTCCACATTTGGCGCTGCAGGTTCCGGAAGATTCCTTGAAAGAATACCTCGGCAAATTCGGCGACGTACCCTATCCCGGCGGGAACGGCTATCTGCCACACCGCACTCCGCGAGCAGCCTATGCGGCGATCATCACCCGGATGGATCGGGAAATTGGGCGCATGCTCAATCTCGTCAAGGAACTTGGGCTGGATGAGGATACCATCTTTGTTTTCACGTCCGACAACGGTCCGGCGGTTCCGGGGCAGGGCGGGGTTGAAACAGAATTTTTCGATTCCAATGGACCACTTCGCGATTACAAGGGAAGCATTCATGATGGTGGGATTCGCGTGCCACTGATTGTGCGCTGGAAGGGCCAAATCAAGGCGGGAAGTGTGTCCGATCGAGTGACTGGATTTGAAGATTGGATGCCGACATTAACCGAAATGAGTAATGCCAAAGGTAAAGTACCGTCGGATGTGGATGGTATCAGTTTTGCCAAAGTCCTCATGGGTAAAAAAATGAAGGAACGCTCATTTCTTTATCGTGAGTTCGCCGCGTATGGAGGGCAGCAATCGATTCGGGTGGGCAAGTGGAAAGCAGTTCGCAAAGACCTGAAGCCGGAAGGCAACGCGGCTCCCAACCTGCATACCGCACTCTACGACATCGAAAAGGATATTGCAGAAGCGCACGATGTCTCGGTAGAGAACCCCAAAATAGTTGCTCGACTTGAAAAGTTGATGAGTGAACAACGAGTGCCGTCGAAAGAGTTTCCGTTTCCAGCATTGGATGAAGTGGCAAAGAAGTAAGTGTTGCGGCTGAGCATCTGCTTTTCAGCGGAATTTTTCCCAGAACAGAGGTGGAATTCCCCGAAAAAACGGAGGCTGTACCGGTACTTACTGTCTGGCCGGAAACTCGTGTTTTCAGCGAATCCGCGAAAATTCCACATCAGGAACGGGAGATGACCTGCATTTTCATGGAGGAGAACGGGCCGTGGGAGAAGGATCAGTCCGGCGACAAGCCAACGACCTCCCCACTATGCAATCATGCAACGATTCCACCATGTAACTAATCCCAGACTGTTATCGTTAACGTAATCGAGCGTTCCCAGTGGCTCCGCTCGTCCACCGCCGCCCATTTTCCCTCCAAAAATGCCAAAATCCTTATAAAGCCACCATTCCGGGTTACTCAGATAATTATTTGGCGTGAAAAACGGATCGGCGGAGACGCCAAATAATTATTTGAGTACTTTTCCCATCGTGCGGAGACGTGAAATAATTATTT
>JBKJKE010000091.1:0-17644 GCA_046597605.1 Limisphaerales bacterium
TCCTCAACCTCCCGGACTAACTGCAACTTAAAGCTCTGACTATATCGTATCACTCTCATTTGCTACCTTGATTTTCCTTCTCTCAAAGTACCAACCTATTTCAGGACGGGACCTGAACACTGAACACTGAACACTGAACACTGAACACTGAACACTTTCCCAGCGGCTTGCGTGGAAGACGTTTCTGGGCGACTTAGTGTTCATGCACCTGAGAACTATCGTTCTCCTCTTCTTGATCGGGTTGAATCTTGTCCTCGGAATTGGTTGGGGATTCTACTACTTCAACAATTCTGTCTACTCTCGCAATCCGATCATCCGTGACTCTGCTGCCGGATCAGCTCGTCCCCGCAAGGCAGCATCGAAATCCCCTGCGTCCGCCCGGAGGCCAGACTGGCAGAAGATCGAGTCTGACAATTACTCCACTTACATCCAAAACCTTCGAGCGATTGGATGCCCGGAAAGCACGATTCGAGACATCATCATTGCCGAGGTGAATCGTCAGTTCGATGAAGAACATCCCGGCCAACAGAGTCGAGCGAATCAGGTGAGTTGGTGGAAATCCGAAACGACTGGCTCGGATTCGCACGACGCCGAAATGGCTCGCGTTCAGAATGAGAAGCGTGACCTGCTTGCAGAGTTGCTTGGACCTGACTGGGATCGTTCGGGCTCAGAAGTTCCGGAGGAAACATCCGGCGTAAACCTTGAAGGCCCGGTGCTTGCCGAACTCTCTGAGAAGAACAAAAAGCAGGTGCACGAAATCAGCGCCAGGGCACGACGCAAGATGGAGAGCTATGCACAAAGCCAGAATTTCCTCGGGCAACCAGTCGATCCCATTCACCTCGCCCAACTACGACAACAGATGCGAAACGAACTGGCGCAAGTTTTGAACCCAGCCCAAATGGAGGAATTCCTGCTGAGGTATTCGGAAACAGCAAATCGAATGCGGACCGAACTACGAGGATTGGAAATCACACCGGACGAATTCCGAAATATATTTCGCATACGAGACCCGCTGGAAACGGACCTTGCTTTGCTCGGTGCTCAGACCAGCGGCCCGAATAATGGTCGACTGAGAGTCTTGCAGGGGCAAATTGATAGCTCTATTCTGCAAACGCTCGGAACAGCTCGCTACCTGGAGTATCGACTGAATCAGAATCCATTGCTTGTCGAAACTCGCGCGCAGGCGAACCGTCTCGGGCTCCCTCAGGAGACGACCTTTTCGATTCTTGAAATCACCCAGGAGACCCTCGAAGAGCAACAAAGAATTGATCTGGACGCGAGCCTTACCCCGGCGCAACGAATCGACTCTCTTGCGGCGACCGAGGCCGAACGACAAAAGGCGCTGCTGCAATTGCTCGGTGCAGAAAGTTTTCAACGTTGGCAGCAGCACCAATCGTCCCGGTGATATCCGTACCGCTTGTATTCCAGAACGAGGGGAAACCCTGATTGTATGCCGCCCCTAGGAATCTAGGATCAATTCAACACAGGAGAGCACTAGCTCTGCTCGAAACGAGCGGGGCCTCCCTTGGAGTATAAAAAAACTATGCTAACCATCCTAAAAATCGCTGCCGGTGCAGCAATGAGTCTCGCCATGTTAAACCCGATGAGTTCTCCGAAAGCGGAAGATTGCTCATGCAAAGCGAAGGCTGACGCCGTATCCAACACCCTGGCACCACACGCCAGTGATTGTTCCTGCAAAGCTGACGCGGATTAACTTATAGTTGATCCCAACGTGCTGCCGCCTTCTCTTGAGCGACCGTCGCTTGAGAGCTCGGCAGCACATTTCCTTTCCTTCCGATTTCAGTGATTCCCCAGCAGTTGTAACCATTCTCCACTTCTCACGTCTGTTTCCATCGTGATTAAACGTTGGGTCTTTTTTCTATTTATCGCGCTTGTTGGTCTAATGACTGCCGAGGCGAAGTCCACTTCTTCGAAGCCGAATGTTCTATTTATCGCGGTGGATGACCTGAATCATTGGGTTGGTTATACCGGGCGTAATCCGCAAACCAGGACCCCCAATATTGATCGTCTCTCCAAAATGGGTGTTTCGTTCATGCGCGCTGATTGCGCCGCACCTCTCTGCAATCCCTCACGCGCCTCGTTAATGACAGGACTGCGCCCGAGCACAACCGGGGTTTACGAAAACAATCATAATTGGAAGAAAAGTATCCCGGTCGGTCTGGGTTTGTCTGCCACCTTGAAGGACGCAGGTTATTTGGCCGTGGGTGCAGGGAAAATCTATCACGGAAACTCGTTCTATCCCGAAGAATGGAGTGAGTATTACAACAAAGACGGGACAGATGAAGAAGAGCATGGCCCAAAAGGGGTGAAGAAGATGGACGGTTTCACCGATCCCATGGTGCATGACTTAAAGGATACGGACATATCCGATTGGGGCATTACCGACTTCTGCATCGATCAATTGAAGAAGAAGCATGACAAACCGTTCTTCCTGGCCTGCGGATTACATAAACCGCATCTGCCATGGGCTGTTCCCCGCAAATACTACGATCTTTTTCCGCTAGATAAGATCGAACTTCCACCTCACCAGAAAGACGATTTGAAAGATGTCCCGGAGGCAGGAGTGAAACTGGCGAAGCCATCCGCTGACCACCACCAAATTCTCAAAACCGACCGATGGAAAGCTGCCATCCAATCGTACCTTGCCAGCATCGCCTATACGGATATGAACGTGGGGCGCTTATTGGATGCGTTCGAAAAGAGCGACTATCGAGAGAATACAATCATTGTTTTCTGGGGTGACCACGGATGGCATCTCGGTGAGAAGGAGCATTGGCGCAAATTCGCTCTCTGGGAAGAAGCAGTCCGAGCCCCTCTCATCTGGGTGGTACCAGGTGTCACCAAAGGTGGAACTCTTTGCGAGCGCCCCGTCGATTTCATGAGCATCTACCCGACTTTATGCGAACTCACCGGCGTTCCTCGTCCCAAGCATGTAGAAGGACTCAGCATCAAACCACTCCTGGCGAACCCGCGCATGAAATGGAACACCCCAACGCTCTGCACGTTCCCCTACAACAATCACACCGTCAGGACGGAGCAATGGCGCTTCATACGATACTCGGACGGGAGTGAAGAACTTTACGATCACACTAAGGATCCCTTCGAATGGACAAACCTGGCGAAAGAGGATGGGACCAAGGCTATTCGTGCTGAACTCGCCAAATCTTTCCCCAAGCAAAATGCTTCGCCGGGATCGAAATACAACGCCAGGTAAACGAGTTGGCAGTTACGATTCCCAGTCAGGTTAGGAGGAGAGTGCCACTTTCCTTCTTTCATTCGGAATTCTGTTCCTGTTTCCTTTTGGCCGCCTCATACAGGCAACAGCCATGGGTAAAGAATTCAGCATCACACCAACGATCGTTCCGAAAATCGAAACCAAATATCGCCGCATCGCGACCCAGTTGCCTCACCCGGACTCCGTTCCGACGCTCGAGAAATTGCGTAAGTTCGAACCGATCTCAATGCGCGGGCAACCGCCGGTCGTCTGGGATCGTGCAGAGGACATCTTTGTTTACGACAAGTATGGCAATCGTTGGTTGGATTGGTCCAGCGGTGTGCTCGTCACCAATGCCGGCCACGGGGCGAAAGAGATTCGCGAAGCGATCATTAACCAGGTCAACAGTGGCCTCCTTCATAATTACGTCTTCCCCAGCGAAGAACGTGCAGAGCTTGCTGAGTTTCTCGCTGATCTCGCGCCTGAAGGCTTGCGGAAGGTTTTTCTACTCACCACTGGCTCTGAAGCTACCGAATGCGCCATCAAACTCGCGCGTAGTTGGGGTATCAAACAAGGCGGCAAAAAGAAGATCGGGATCGTTGGGTTCGAACGTGGTTTCCATGGACGCACCCTCGGCTCGCAGCAAGCCGGAGGAATGGCCGCGCAGAAGAGCTGGATCGTAAATGAAGATCCGGCCATCCTCAATGTCCCCTTCCCTGACGGCTATTGGCAGACCGATACCAGCTTCGAAGCGCTGCTCGCCGCTATTGAGAAGCGCGGGATGCAGCCGGAAAACATCGCCGGCGTTATGATGGAGAGTTACCAGGGCGTGGGTCCTGATTTCGCTCCAGTTGAATACGTTCAGAAGCTTCGCAAGTGGTGTGACGATCACGGGATCGTGCTCATCTTCGACGAAGTCCAAGCCGGATTCGGTCGCACCGGAAAATTCTGGGCTTTCGAACATTACGGTGTCAGCCCGGATATCATCTGCTGCGGCAAAGGAATCAGCAGTTCCCTCCCGCTTTCAGCTGTCATTGGACGCAATGAAATCATGGATCAATTCCCGCCCGGTTCCATGACGAGCACCCATACCGGAAACCCGGTTTGCGTCGCAGCAGCCATGGCCAGTTTGAAGAAGATCAGGAATGACAAGCTGACTGAGAACGCCGCGCGCCTTGGACCGATTCTCCTGGAAGGGTTGCAACAAATTAAGAAAAAGCATTGCGACGTCGTTGGCCATGTCACCGCGACTGGTTTGGTCGGCGGTTTACAAATTGTGAAGCCCGGAGTGAAGGAGCCAAATCATGATCTGGCTCATCTGATCATCGAGAAATGTTTCCACAAAGGGTTACTCTTCTTTTCTCCTGTCGGAGCCTGGGGACAGACCGTAAAGATCGCCCCACCGCTCACCATTCCGGAAGAAGCATTACGTGAAGGAATCACTGTCCTCGCTCAAGCTGTGGATGAAGCGGTTGCCGCTTCTAAATAAGCACCTCAATCGAATCTTGTGTGAGTGCGTTTGGAAACGAACGTACTCATTTTTCTACAAACGACGAGTTCTTACGCTTCGGGCGTAAAACCCATTACAATATCGAACCTGGCCGAGAGGTCCCCAATTCGAGAATTCTTAATGGGACCAAAGGGCACGATCACCGATTTCTTCGCTTTCGCATTTCGAATCCCCTTGAGAACTCCATCCTTTTCGTTCTGCGGTTCACCTTCCACGTAGCATTGGGTCGTGAACTTGTCATGACCTTTCGTCATCACGGCGAAATGAATATGCGGGGTGCGACCAGGATACGGAACGGGCTTGATCGTGCGGAAAAGATATTCGCCGGTCGAACCGGTCAGAAAACGGCCGAAGCCTTGAAAGTTTTTATCCTGCTTGCCACTGCCGACACTGCCGCTGTGCAGGTAAACACCATGATGATCCACCTGCCAGATCTCTACGGTGGCATTTCGAATCGGCTCGCCATGCGAATCGAGGATCCGTCCGCTCAACCAGGTGATCGCGCCAACTGCGGGAGAGGTCGAGTCATTGATCACCACTAAATCGTTGTCAGTATCGAGAGGCAACCTATCTGGATAGAAAGGACCTTCCGTCTGCGGCGGCGTCCGAACCAACTCTTCCGCGAACGCTCCGGGAACGGTTGCCCACATCACTCCAATACCGAGAGTGGAAAGAAAGTGACGGCGACTTGGGTTTTGCATAGTGACGGATTCGTTTTCCATATTTGCAGACCAACCGGATTCCAGAAAGTGTTAAACCTTGTCACTCATCCGCTTCGAGAGTTGCCATGACTTTCGCCATTTGCAGTGCAGTCTGGGCAGCTTCCATTCCACGATTATGGTCCTTGCTCAAACAACGCTCTTTGGCCTGCTGTTCATTCTCCAGCAAAAGAACCTCGTGAATGACCGGAACCTCGGTCTGAATTTGCAACAAAGCAAGGGCGTTGCTGACGGCTTCGCCGATATGCTGGGCGTGAGTCGTGGCTCCGCGCAATATCACGCCGAGGCAAATGATAGCCGCCATCGGTGGAGACGAATGGCGCGCCAGTCTTGCGGCGACTACTGGAATCTCATAAGCTCCGGGCACCCGCACCACTTGGACTTTCGCTGCACCCGCTCTGAGCAATTCAGCTTTTGCAGCGCGCAACATCGAATCGACATAGCGGGCATTGTAGGTGGAGGCAACAATCGCGAAATAGCCGCCGGTTGTATCTGTATCGGTTTTCTTGTTCTTTTGCAGCATGACTCGTGCACGCATGAGTAATCGAGAGACTCAGAAAAGACAATCATTCAGAGAACGTCATAAACAACAACCCCGGCAGATATTTCCCGGAAATAGCTTGCCGAGGTAGTGTGCGCTTTTCCAACATCGTTCGCTTGGAATAGTGCCAGTAGTCACACCAAAATGTTTTCCACCATCCGCAAATGGGCCGAGTTCGTGAAACTGTCACACACAGTTTTTGCACTTCCATTTGCCCTCGCCTCCATGGTCGTTGCAGCGCGGGATCTGCGTGGATGGCCCGGATGGCGAGTGTTCACGTTGATCCTCGGGGCCATGGTTTGTGCGCGGACCTGCGCAATGGCTTTCAATCGAATTGCCGACCGCCATTTTGATGCGGAAAATCCGCGGACCGCGAAAAGACATCTGCCAGCGGGCCAAATTTCACTCATCAGCGCCTGGGCTTTGTGCATCCTTGGTGGCGTTGGACTAATCGTTGCGGCTTACTCTCTAAATCCCATTTGCTTCTACTTGTCTCCCGTCGCTTTGTTTTTGGTTTGTTTTTATTCATTAACCAAACGGTTCACCGATTTCACCCATGTCTTCCTGGGCATTGCATTGGCTCTGGCTCCCGTGGGCGCGTGGCTCGCTGTGAAAGGCGAAGTTAACTTCTTTCCACTGGTAGAGGGATCGATCTCACTCAAGCATAGTTTTTTTCTACCGCTCCTACTCGCGGTGGCAGTTGTTTTCTGGTTAATTGGCTTCGATATCATCTACGCCATCCAAGACTATGAATTCGATAGAACGCGAGGACTCCATTCCCTGGTGGTGCGCTGGGGTGTCGGAAATGCATTGGCTGCCGCGTTCCTCTCACACATGTTCATGATTCTGGTTCTGGTTGGATTTGGTTTACTCTCGAAGTTCAAAATCGCTTACCTGATTGGAATCGCGATTATCGGAATCAGCCTCTTCATTGAACATTTCCTGGCCCAACGTCGGAGCTTGAACTGGGTGCAAAATGCTTTTTTCCGTCTCAATGCCCTGGTAAGCGCGGTATTCCTGGTAGTAACAACCGTGGAAGTGGTCTTTCCGTTCTTCCGGGTTAAATAAAATTTCCCGTCGATCTTCGCTGCCGGAGCAACAATCGCACTTTTTATTCGCAAGACGCCCAAAATATTCGTCAATGAATATCAGTCTTTATTCTGTATTCATTAGCAAATAGCGTCGATTTGAAGGATGTGGAGTTCATCCCTTGCGGAAAGGAAAAACTCTTTTACCTTTTTTCGCTTGTGACGGGCCAACAACTTTGGCTAAATCCCGTCCCTTACAGATGGTAGGTTACCCAAGTGGCCAAAGGGGACTGACTGTAAATCAGTTGGCTTACGCCTTCGCGTGTTCGAATCACGCACCTACCACCACTTCTTTTTCGTCGGTTTAGGATTCCTCTGCGGTTGGTGGGAACTTCCCATTTGCGAGATCTTCGACTCGTTGCACTCTGAATACTGAAAACTTAATACTGAACACTTTCCCTCCCCTGTTTTGATCGTTGCACTTTGCTCTTCCACAACTAACTTACCGACATGTTCGATTCGTTGACGCAAAAGTTGCAGGGTGCCTTTAAAAACTTGCGCGGTTTGGGCAAGATTTCCGAAGACAATGTCTCCGATTCTCTTCGCGAAGTCCGCATGGCGCTGCTCGAAGCAGACGTTAATTTCAAGGTCGCCCGTGATTTCATCGAACGCGTCAAAGTTAAATCTCTCGGCCAGGACGTTTTGCTTAGCGTCCAACCTGGCCAACAGATCATCAAGATCATCAATGACGAATTGGTCGAACTGCTCGGTTCAGAAAACGCCACTCTGGAACTCAGTGGAAATCC
Organism: Limisphaerales bacterium; assembly: GCA_046597605.1. Lineage (GTDB taxonomy): Bacteria > Verrucomicrobiota > Verrucomicrobiia > Limisphaerales > JACDHS01 > JACDHS01. The sequence continues at coordinate 7,840 of JBKJKE010000091.1, forward strand.
AGCCTGCCTGATGATGGTCGGTCTGCATGGATCAGGAAAGACCACCTCCAGCGCGAAGCTCGCTCGACTACTGCACAAGCAAGCACGAACCCCCCTGCTCGTTGCCGCGGATGTGTATCGCCCGGCGGCCATGGACCAGTTGGAAATTCTCGGCAAACAAATCGATGTTCCTGTCTTTTTGATGCGCGGTGAAACGGACGTTCTAAAGATTGCCCGGAACGCTTTCGAATTCGCCCGTTTAAACAATCGCGCCACTCTGATTTTTGATACCGCTGGTCGACTGCAGATCGATGAACCTCTCGTGCAAGAGCTGGTCCGACTTCGTGATCTCATCAAACCGCAGGAAATTCTGTTGGTTCTGGATGCGGCCACGGGCCAGGAAGCCGTCAATGTTGCCAGTCACTTCGACAAGGCGCTACACATCACTGGTGCCATTCTTACCAAATTGGATGGCGATGCCCGTGGTGGAGCTGCCCTCAGCTTCAAAGCAGTGACGGGCAAGCCGATCAAGTTTGCCGGTGTTGGGGAAAAGGTGGATGAGTTCGAGCCGTTTCATCCGGAACGGATGGCGGGTCGCATCCTTGGGATGGGCGATGTCGTCACACTCGTCGAAAAAGCCGCCGAGGCAATGGACGAGGATGAAGCCAAGCGCATGGAAGAAAAGATGCGTAAAGGCGAATTTACCTTCGAAGATTTTCTCAGTCAGTTACGGCAGATGAAGAAACTTGGGCCACTCGACAAGCTCGTCGATTTGCTGCCTGGCGGTGCCGAAGCTGCCAAAGGGATGGATATGGATAAATCCCAACGCGATATGCGCCGGATGGAAGGGATGATTTGTGCCATGACCATCAAGGAGCGGCAGAATCCGAATCTTCTGAATGCGGGACGTCGCAGGCGAATCGCTGCCGGCAGCGGTGTGACAGTGGCAGAACTGAATGATCTGTTGAAAAAGTTCACCGGGATGCAACAAATGATGCGGAAGATGGGTAAGATGCAGAAGATGATGGCTAAGATGGGCGGGGGCGCGGGTGGAATGCCCAACCTTCCTTTCATGCGACGTTAGCCTTCGCGCAAGACCGGTTCGGCATCGGAAACCAAGTTCCTACGACAATTTAAACGCTTCAAACGTCCGCGAAACGTTTCTGTGCTCATTTGAAGGCGTCAAACTTCCGTGAAAACGCGTTTCCGAAAACGTTTGAAGGCTTGTTAGGAACGCGCTACCTCGGAGAGTTTTTAACCGGCGCTTCGATGAAGTTTAGTTGCTTCAGCAAGCTCGTACGGACAGCCGTTTCGATTCCAGGAGCAAATGGCGCGGGTGAACTCATGCGAGCACGATTGGCTTCGAACACTTCGTAACCACCTTCTTTCAATAGTACCTCCGTAGGTAAATAAGTATTTGCCTCCTGCGTATAGCCGAACGTGACCACTTTTTTTGGTGCGAGCCAACGTGCAATCATGGGCCGCCATTCAACCACCGGTTCCCCCGCCATGTGTACTATGTAGTGTTTACGATCAAGACGTACTATACCAACAGGCCAGGCATCCCCTCTTGCAAAACCTTCTCCCGAGTCGTAACGCCTCAACCAAAACTGAGCAACCGCGCGAGTGTATTGATTTGAGGCAGGCCCAGTTTCTGTTGACATCTTTTCATACACTGTCTTTGGAGGCGCTTCACCCCTCGGGAGGAAGGGTCGATCACTGGCGCCCAGGAGATCCAAAGCAAGCGTTTCACCTTTGCCGCTCAATGCCTTCAGAACATCGGTGGCAAGATCCGACCCTGCTTGTTTGAGTTTCTCAGGATTGCCACCGCGAAAAGTGAGTTTTTCGAGATCTGCAACAGCCCTCGGCCTCACATTCCCGGCAAAACCTTGCACAAATTGGACGTGATCCAGCTTTCCATGTCGCTCAAAGATCTCTTTTCGAGCTACTCCCGGAAAATCCGCGGAAAGCGCTGCAAAAGCGTATCCGTAAACAATAACGGGGTGGCAAGCATAGGAGAAGATTAACGCCCCGGGCCGATCCCCTTCAGGAAAGATACGCAAAGCCCAGACGTTTTCGTCAATTGGCCCTTTAGGATCGGGCAGAATTCCAATGTTTCCTTGCGGATTTCGCCCTCGACGATTGATTCCGACCATTGATTTTCCTTCGAACACCGCAATGCGTGACACTGGTGCGAGCTTCTTCTTCGCTTCCCGGGCTGCGGAAACGACTTTTTGTCTCAAGGATTCAAAATAAACCTGTTCGATTTCGGGTGTTGGCCCCACTCCGGCAAGAATCTCACGAAGCATGTTGGGCCCGCTATGGGTATGCGACGTATTTAAAAGGATGAGGTTCCACTCCACTCCCAATTCATGGACAAGTGACTGTCGAATCTGATCGCTTAAACTGTGGGGCAAACCTACTAAATCGAAGGAAACCAATGCGAACCCGATGCCTTTGCCATCCTTGATGTACACTATCTGAGCATAGAGAGGATCCATTACCTGGCGCGCCAGCGTATAATTGCCCCCTCGCCCGCCCATCGCAATTCCCAGGGGCGGAGTAATCTCCACCTGGGCCCATCCCGCCAGCGCTTTTGTGTCATTCGCCACGACGAAGCTCGAGCAATTGCAGAAGTACGCAAGGATGAGCAAACCACGACATAGGGCAAAGAGGCGCATGGCTCAAAAATGCCAGTGATCCCCGGCACACTAAACAAAAACTTTTGTCAGCAGTGCGAAACAGGCATTTTTGAAGTTCCAAAAAGTGCAAAAATCGGACGTCTTCCGACCCTAACCGGAACATCAGTGAATCAAGGCCGTCAACTGGGGGAAATCAGGATCCAGGTACGCCCACGGCACCTAGACAGGACGGTACGCCGTATGCTTAGAACGTCTCCGACCAGACCGGTTAGTAAACTAAAATATAGGACCAATGAAAAAACCATCCTTCCTGAAGTGGTCCGCTGTAGTGGCTTCTGTAGTGGCAGCAGCGGAATTATTCACCAGTGTAGTACATGCCGATGAAATGCGAGCGTTATGGGTCGATGCATTCGGAAACGGCTTTCTGAATTCAAGCCAGGTCACTCAACTCGTGAGCGATTGCCGGACCTATAACTTCAATGCTGTCATCGTTCAGGTACGACGCCGCGCTGACGCCTTCTATATCCCGCAGGCCCCGAACCTTGACCCCCGCACCACTGCTCTCGCTGCGAACTACGACGCTCTCCAGGAAATCATCAATCAATGTAATACCGGCTCCCCTCGTATTGAGGTTCATGTTTGGGCACCCGCTAATTTAGTTTGGAGTGATACGACAAAAAGTCCGCCGCAAGCATCCCACGTCTTCAATACTCATCCGGAGTATCTCACACAAACCTCTGGTGGTGTAAATCAGTTCGCTGAAGGCTACTTTCTGGACCCGGGTAATCCAGATGCCATGACCTGGAACTACAACATGGCGAAAGACATTGTCAGCCGCTACGACATCGATGGGTTTCATTGGGACTATATTCGTTATCCGCAACAGGATTCTGGTTACAACCCGGTGGCGATCGCCCGCTACAATGCAGAGTTCGGTCTCACGGGCCAGCCATCTCCATCGAGCTCACAATTTTCCACCTGGCGCCGCCGCCAGGTGACGGACTTCGTGCGTTCTATTAACGCTGACCTGCTCGCCATCAGGCCTTCCTTAATGACCTCTGCTTCTGTCTTTGGCAGCCGCAGTGACGCCTTGAATGCCCGCTTTCAGGATTGGTCCGCCTGGAACAACGAGGGGATCATCGACATCGCGTTCCCGATGATTTATTCGGCAGATAATACCAATGTGTTCATCCCTCGCATGAACGACGCGTTTAACAACCAGGGTGTCCGCCGCATATATGTCGGACTCGGTGCCTATCTGAACGTTAAGGAAAATACGGTGACCCAATTAAACCTCGTCAGAAACAAAGGTTTCCTGGGCAGCTCGTTCTTCAGTTATCGGACGCCGAATGTTGGAACAGTCGACCAGGCTGATACCTTTGAATACATCCGCAGCAACTACCAACCTACCTGGCAGGATACGCCGGCCCTTCCCTGGATGGCGACACCGACCAAAGGACTTGTCAAAGGAACTGTCACTCGTCAGGACGGCGGCGATCCTCTTTACAATGCAACGGTCAACCTGACCGGAAGCACCAATCGGACCCAACGTTCCGAGGCCCATGGCAAGTTTGCTTTGTTTGAAGTCACTCCGGGAACTTACAATGTCTTCGCTTCTTCTGGGGGCGCTCTGAGTTCGACCTCCACCGTAACCGTCGCTGCGGGCGGCATTTACACGGTCGACATGACAATTAATCTTCCGGCGGTGCCAGACAACACCGCGCCTACCATTTCAGATCTCCGTGTCGTTTCCGTTACATCCAACAGTTGCGTGCTTTCATGGACCACAGATGAGTCCTCCGACAGCACTGTTGAATATGGAGTGACATCGACCTACGGCGCCTCGACCAACAATTCGACCAGGGTGGTAAATCACACCGTAACGTTGTCTGGCCTGGAACCAGCAACCACTTACCAATACCGAGCTCTGTCGAGCGATGCAGCGGGCAATGCATCGGCTTCAGCGAATCAACAATTCACCACGGCTCCGACACAATCCGATTTGATCGTCGACACGCAGGAAGCCACTGTCGTGGGCCCCTGGACTTTGCAAACCACAGCGACCGACAAGTTTGGAGCCGATTATCGTTTCAGAGGAAAAGGCACGGGAGCCAATTACCTTCAGTTCAATCCTCAGTTTGCAATCTCCGGCAATTACCAGGTGTTTGAATGGCACTCAGCCGGCGCAAACCGCGCAACGAACGTTCCGGTTGTTGTTACCTCCCTTGCCGGGACTCAAACCTACTTTGTGAACCAGCAAACCAATGGTGGAAAATGGAACTACGTTGGAACCACCTACTTCATGGCCAACGCAGGCGGCAACGTGCGCATCACGGACGGCTTCGCTGATACGAACGCAAGCCGCGTGGTGATGGCAGATGCCGTCCGGTTCATCTATCTGCCAAATCAACCCGTCAGCGATATCATTGTGGATAATCCTGCAGCGGTGTTGACCGGAGCCTGGTCTCTTCAAACCACTGCGCTGGACAAGTTTGGTTCTAATTACCTGTTCCGCAGCCGCAGCACCAATGGCGCTAACTCTGCTCGGTTCACCCCCAACGTCGCCGTATCGGGCGATTACCAGGTTTACGAATGGCACCCGGTTGGATCAAACCGCGGATTGAACGTTCCACACGTCATTACCCACTCAACCGGCACACAATCCCTGCCGGTGAACCAACAGATCAACGGTGGTCGTTGGAATCTGATCGGCACCTTTGGCTTCACCGCAGGCAGCAACGGATCGGTGCGTATTACTGATGGGTTCGCCACACCTACAAACGGTGTGGTCATGGCTGATGCAATTCGCCTCGCTTATGTCCCACCACCAGCGCCCCCTGCTCCTCCGTCTGATTTGATTGCGACCGTAATCAGCGCTACGCAAATCAATCTCCAATGGACTGTCAGTGCCAGTGGTTTGAACTTTGTGGTAGCACGTTCCCAGGTTGAAGGTGGTCCTTATGACGATATCGCCACAGTGCCAGCCAATATCACAACCTATTCAGACACCAGTGTCACTGCCGCCAAGAGTTACTTCTACGTGGTCCGCTCTGTTGGAATCGGTGGACCCTCCAACAACTCGGGTGAAGCCAGCGCAACAACTTTACCGCTAGCTCCTGCTGCGCCATCGGATCTGGCTGCCAGCGCCAGCAGCTCATCGCAAATTGATCTGTCCTGGACAGACAACGACGGAAACAGTGAATTGGTCTTCATCCTTTCCCGCAGTTCCAGCGCAAGCGGCCCGTTCGCAGATGTCGCGAATATTCCGGCCCGCGTTACCAGCTATTCTGACACTGGCCTCTCGCCAGTCACAGCTTACTTCTATCAACTCCGGGCTCAGAATTCGGGTGGGGTTTCCGACAACTCCAATGTCGCTACTGCAACAACGTTGTCAGACCTTCCCGCTGCCCCAAGCCAGGTGTTCGCCAATGCCACTGCGGCCACTCGCGTGCTGGTAACCTGGACTGACAATGCATCAAACGAAGATTCCGTGATCATTCTGCGGGATGCCGGCAACGGCTTCAGCGCAATTGCGACCCTCGTATCGAACTCAACCAGCTACGCTGATGAAACTGTCACCGCTCACAATACATATTCTTATATTGTTCGAGCCTCCAACTACGCAGGCTACGCTGATTCCGCATCGGCCACCGCAAACACTCCGAACACAAATCCAAGCGCGAGTGCCGCAGCGAACAATGCAACAGCGGGTGTGAACTGTGATGCAACGGTCGTCCTGGATGGCAGTGCTTCATCCGATATCGATGGTGACACCCTCACCCATACCTGGACCGGATCGTTCGGCACGGTAACCGGAGTAACTCCTTCTGTCACTCTGAGCCGTGGATCACATGTCATCACACTGACAGTCGACGACGGTTTCGGTGGGACGGCTTCGGCTGAAGTAACAGTTGTTGTATCGGACACGACTGCTCCAGCTCTCACTCTCAATGGCACCGCTTCGGTAATCGTTGAGTGCCACAGCACGTTTGTTGATGCTGGTGCCAGCGCCCTTGATAATTGCTCAGGCGATTTAACCGGTTCGGTAACTGTGACTGGATCAGTCAACGCCAACGCTCCAGGCACCTACACACTCACCTACAGTGTGACGGATGAAGCTGGTAACAGTGCAACTCTAACACGGACTGTGACGGTTGTTGATACGACAGCACCCGTTCTCACTCTCAATGGCCCCGCTTCGGTGATCGTTGAGTGCCACAGCACGTTTGTTGATGCTGGTGCCAGCGCCTCGGATAGCTGCTCCGGCAACCTCACTGGTTCGGTGACAATCACTGGATCCGTCAACGGCAACGCTCCCGGCACCTATACACTCACCTACAGTGTGACGGATGAAGCTGGTAACAGTGCAACTGTAACACGGACTGTGACGGTTGTTGATACGACAGCACCCGTTCTCACTCTCAATGGCCCCGCTTCGGTAATCGTTGAGTGCCACAGCACGTTTGTTGATGCTGGTGCCAGCGCCTCGGATAGCTGCTCCGGCAACCTCACTGGTTCGGTGACAATCACTGGATCAGTCAACGCCAACGCCCCGGGCACCTACACACTTACCTACAGCGTGACGGATGCGTCGGGCAATGCATCCAGCACCACCCGCACAGTGACAGTTGTGGATACGACAGCCCCGGTGATCAGCAGTCTTACCGCGAGTGTTTACTACCTGGCCCCGGTAAATCACACCATGAGACCCGTCACTCTATCGGCAGCCGTCTCCGATGCCTGCGACTCATCGGTTTCCACTCGCATTCTAGCGATCACGTCCAGCCAACCTGATAACGGCACCGGCGACGGGAATACAACGACTGACTTCCGGATCACGGGTCTGATGACTTGCGAACTTCGCGCGGAACGCGAAGGCAGCAAGCGGGATCGCGTTTATACTGTTACGGTGGAAAGCATTGATGATGCTGGCAATCGCTCCACCCGCAGTATCGCAATCATTGCTCCGCACGACAACCGCACTAGCGAATAGTCAGGGCAAAGTTTAGAACGAAAAGCTCGCTCTCCGGAGCGAGCTTTTTTATTTTCTCAATCGATCGAGAGTTCTAGTACATTCATGATGCAATCACCCTTTCAAAGAATACAAATTATTGAGGGAAATATCGTCGACCAAAAAGTTGACGCCATCGTGAATGCTGCCAATGAATCACTGCTTGGAGGAGGCGGCGTCGATGGGGCAATCCACCAGGCAGCAGGTCCCCGACTCTTCGAGGAATGTAAAAAACTGGGTGGATGCCGAACCGGGGAGGCTAAAATAACCAGAGGTTTCGATCTTCCTGCCAAATGGGTAATTCATACGGTTGGCCCCATTTGGCGCGGGGGGAAAAATAATGAAAAGGAACTCCTTGCGAATTGCTATCGCGGGACCCTGCAGTTAGCCGTTGAGCACAAGGTTAACTCCATCGCATTTCCCTCCATTAGTACCGGCCTTTATCGGTTCCCCATGGAAAGCGCCGTAAACATTGCGTTAATGGAGACCTCCGAATTTCTGCAAAAGCACGAATTCCCCGCAAAAATCATTTTTGTCTGCTATGGCCACGATGCGTGGTCTATTTATCTGGACCGAGCCCGACGTATCTTTCCTGGTTTCGAAGGCTGAACCGGTGATCGTTGCTCATCTGCGACTCGTCAGGTCTCTCCGATTGTTTTCCGAGCCGCCAGCGCATCGAGCGCTTCGCCGCTGATCCGTTGCACGGTCCACTCACTCATTGGGGCAGCCCCCAGAGAGCGATAAAATTCAAGCGATGGCTCATTCCAATTCAACACCCACCATTCGAACCGACCACAATCCCGCTCTTTTGCGATTCTTGCGAGGTGGACCATCATTGCCTTCCCATAGCCGCGCCCCCGAAACTCCGGTCGAATGAAAAGGTCTTCCAGATAAATCCCCGGCTTGCCTACAAAGGTTGAGAAGTTGTGAAAGAACACAGCGAATCCAACATACTCTTCCCCCGCAAGTGCCAGGAGGACCTCAGCCGCTTTCCGTTCCGTAAAAAGATTCCGGCGCAGGAGATCCTCCGTCGCGGTCACGTGGTGCGGAAGCTTCTCATATTCGGCGAGGTCTTTGGTAAAGCGAAGAATGATGGGAAGATCGGCTTCGGTCGCTGTTCGGATTGCAAAAGGTGCATGCATGCTATGACTCAGTTATCCGCCTTGCTCGCACAGATTTCAAGCAACCTAAACAGAAACTACATCCTGCTCTGGACAATGGCCATTGTGTGCTGCACATAAGCAGGCGATATGAACAATCAGAGTGGTCCCAATTATAAAACTACGCTCGGCAGCTTTATTTTTCTGAGTCGCTGGCTCCAGGCACCTTTGTATTTCGGACTGATTGTGGCCCAGGGTGTTTACGTCTACCGCTTCATGATCGAGCTGTGGCACCTCATTACCATTACGGGCACCGCCGTTAACGAATCAGCCATCATGCTCCTGGTTCTTGGTTTGATTGACGTAGTGATGATCGCGAACCTCCTGATCATGGTCATCGTTGGTGGATACGAAACGTTCGTATCGCGCTTGAATCTTGAAGGACATCCGGATCAACCGGAATGGCTTTCCCACGTCAACGCGGGTGTATTAAAGGTAAAGCTCGCCACAGCACTAATTGGTATCTCTTCCATCCACCTTCTGAAAACGTTCATCTTTCTTGGAGACGTTACACCTAATCCAGTGGTTGAAAATATCGACATTAATCAAGCGGCCGCGGCCCAAACTCAAGCCCAGTTCAAAATCCTCTGGCAAGTGATCATTCATATCGTCTTCCTTCTTTCTGCTGTGTCACTTGCCTGGATTGATCGATTGACCTTTCGGACTGAGATTAAGGAACATTAAGACCGGGAGCAAAGGATTCGAAGTCCGATAAAGCGAGTTTTGCGAACTGGAAGAAAATGGTGGGCCTTATTGGATAAAGTTAGAACTTATTTCGATGAAAATGGGGCCTAATCAGGTATCCCCACCCCCATCCCCTCAGTAGCGACAGGTGACATTGTGAAATGCGCTAGTCGTTACAATAGGTTTGTGTGTTCCTGGGGAATGTTCACACCCCCGACTTTCGGTCGGTTTTTGGCTCACGCCACTGTCGGTCTGTGCGCGGCTCATGCCGTGCTCGACAAAACCTCCCTCCTCGCTCACGCGAACGTGTTCCATCGCCGGAGGGGCCG